>CANPIC010000012.1 GCA_947574055.1 uncultured bacterium | reverse complement strand
AGTACAGGGAAAACAACCTTAAAAAAGTTGTCTAAAAAAGTGTTGACCATCCAGGATTTTCCTGCATGGTGTTTGGAACATTTGATGAAGCTATGGCTTTCTGCAGGGGGAAATTTACTGACCTTGACGGCAGGGAGGTGTAGCTTATGGAAATTCAGAAGATTCGATACCACCCATTGGTAGATGCCAATTCGGAAGGAACAGAGAAAGTACCTATGTTCCTTACCACAGATCCTAAGGGAGTACGCTCTATGTATTTAGAGGAAATGATACACGGCTATTTCAGGCTTTACTCCAAGGAGCCTGTAAGCACGGGGGAAAGTGATAAACTGAGAATCCATTGCCCGCAGTGTGGCAGAGGCTTAATGAAGATTGCAAAAAACAGCACTACAACAAAACTTGGTCTGTACACCTGTGACAGGTGCAGATAGATAGAAAAAAGGAGGAGTTTATTATGATTTATCCATTACGCGGACAGGCGAAAGGTAACCTTTTAACGCCATCCAACAGTTATTATTCAGAGGAATATGCACGGAGAATGTGTGATTTTTATCTTTCGGATGAGGTGGCAAAGGATGAAGAAGGAAAGGTGAGGAAGTTTTATCGGCTTCATGCAAAACATGATCACACGCAGGAGATGGCGCTTACTTACGGCATTAAATGCCCTAAGTGCAGTGCCAGTTTGAAGCAGATCGGCAGGCAGATTTCACTTAACGAGCTTGGACTTTATTCTTGTCTGGCATGCAACAGGGAATAGGAGGAGTTTGGAATGGGTGTAAATTATAAGGACATTACGGCACAGCCGGAATATGATATCCAGTTTTGGAATGTGGCAAGGGGCATAAAGGGAAATGAAGATGCGCTTGCAAAGGGACGTATTAGTGCAACAGGCAGTTATGAACTGCCTGCTGGCGCATCCGCGAAGATTGCGAAGGCAACAGAGAAGGAAAGCGTATTCAGGAATATAGCGACCGAAATCAAAGCCTATAAGTCCGGCTACCGCATTTTTTCAAAGGACTGTAAGGACTTGGCACAGTTCATCCCGGAGAATGGAGAACTTCCTGTTTATGACGGAATGAAAGATTTTAATGTGAATTCCATCGGAAGCCATAAACTGGCTGTTCTTGTGAAGATGGATGAGGATTTTGTCCGTGACGCAGCTTTCAGTTTGGAATCATACCTTATCGGCAGGTTCGCAAAGAACTTTGGCAGGGCGGAGGACAATGTCTTTATCAGTGGAACCGGGGAAGATGAGCCGACAGGCATTCTTCATGACAGTAACGGTGCAGAGGTGGGGGTAACAACGGCAAGCATTACTTATGATGATGTGATTGCCCTATATTTCAGTGTGGAAAAAGAATATAGAAAAAACGGTGTCTGGATGATGAACGACAGTACGGCGCTTATGCTCAGGACATTAAAGGATGCTGACGGCAATTATCTCTGGAATCATGCAGACGATACCATTTTAGGAAAGCAGGTCATTATCTCGGAGTATATGCCGGATGCTGCGGAGGGAGCAAAGCCGATTGCTTTTGGGGATTTTTCATACTACTGGATCATAGACAGGAAGCCGGTGTCGGTGCGTACGCTCATAGAGAGATTCGCAGTGCTTGGGCAGGTTGGATATCTGGCATTCAAATTCCTTGACGGAAAATTAATCCGCAGGGATGCGGTCAAGGTTATCCAGATAAAAAATCCAGATCAAAATGTGTAATTTCCCAAAATTGTTTGATTTTATTAAAAGCAGATATATACAGGTATTAGGCCGTTTTATATGATTTATCTGTATTGGGGGTCAATACCCTGTTTGAATTCAAAAAAATGTGCGTGGAGGGGCAGCACCGTTTTCCTAAAGGAAAGGTGCGGAGATTCTGACCGCCCCTCCATTACGCAGGGAAGCGAGGTGGAAAACATGAATCCTGTAGGCATGGGACAGGGAGAAAATAAGCAGGAATCTTTAAAGGATAAATATCTGCTCACCGTTAAAGAGGCGGCGTTTTACTTTAATATCGGCACAAAGAAGATGAGAAGGCTCGCAGAGGACAATCTTGGGAACATTGCCGTATACAGCGGAAACAGGTTCCTAATCATCAGACCGAAATTTGAAGATTTTATCCGAAATTCCTCAGAAATATAATTCCGTTTATCTGCCAAAAGTAGTTGCTATTTCCGGGGAGTAGAGGGAATATACAGTGAACCCAAGAAACTTGATAAATACGCCGCTTTTGGAAGGAAAGGAGTTATCAGATGGCAAAGCCCGACTTAGGAGAAAAAGATGTCTTAAACCCGGAAGAAGCAATCCGGTACTGGAACTTCAGCAGGAGGAAATTCCATGTGTTTTTAGAGAAAACGGACGGTAAGGACTTCATTGCTTATTATAAAAAAAGAGTCCTTATCATCCGATTGGCTTTTGAGCAGTATTTGTTAAAGAATCCAGATGTGAAGGAGGGACTTGCAAATGGCGAATGCAGGCAGGGGAAAAACAAGGCGTGACACGAAGCGCAGGGTGCTGCGTCCGGGCGAGAGCATAAGGGCAGACGGAAAATACCAATACAAATATCACATTGATGGGAAACCGCATTTTGTGTACAGCTGGAAGCTGGAGCCGACAGATAAACTCCCTCCCGGCAAAAAACCATGCCTTTCTTTGCGGGAACTGGAGAAACAGGTCAATGCTGATCTGGACAGGCTGATGAATGTTTCTGACGGGCAGATGACGGTATGTGAGCTAGTAGACAGATACCTTAAGACCAAAACCGGGGTAAGGCAAAGCACGAAACAGGGATATGTTACCGTCCAGAGATTGCTTGCAAAAGAAAAATTCGGCAGCCAGAAAATACGGAGTGTGAAGACCTCTGATGCAAAGATATTTCTTATCAAGTTGCAGCAGGAAGGTGGAAAAAGTTACAGTTCCATCCATACCATACGGGGAGTACTCAGACCCGCTTTTCAGATGGCAGTGGATGATGACGTTTTGGTAAAGAATCCATTTGGATTCCAGCTTGCCGGGGTTATTGTCAACGACTCTGTCACAAGGGAGGCGATTTCCAAAGACCAGATGAGGAAATTCCTAAAGTTTGTGCATGATGATGTGGTGTACTGCAAATATTACGAAGTGGTCTATATCCTTTTCCACACGGGAATGCGGATCTCGGAATTCTGCGGCCTGACACTTAAGGACATCGACCTTGAGAACAGGATCGTAAACATAGACCATCAGCTGCAAAGAACTTCCGATATGAGGTACATTATTGAAACCACGAAGACCGATGCCGGGACGAGAAAAATACCGATAACCGAGGATGTGGCAGATATGTTTCGGGCTATTATCGAGGACAGAGAGCCGCCGAAAATGGAAAAAGTGATTGACGGCTATACGGGATTCCTTTTCTACGATGATAACGGAAACCCGTTGGTGGCGATGCACTGGCAGCACAGGTTCAACCACATGGTCGGAAGGTACAACGATATTTACCGGGTGCAGATGCCAAACATCACTCCGCATGTCTGCCGCCACACTTACTGCAGCAATCAAGCCAAAGCTGGGATGAATCCAAAGACTTTACAGTACCTCATGGGGCATTCGGATATTTCGGTCACGATGAATGTGTACACCCATATCGGATTGGATGATGCAGAGAAGGAGCTGAGGCGGATGGAGGAATTTCAAAAGGCGCAGGCAGAGATAGAAAAGAAAAATGATGCGAAAGCGGTATTGCAGAAAATATTTAAGGTGATTTGATATAGAGAAGTGATGGTGCTCTGGCTTCGACTGGAGCGCTTTTACATATAAAAAAATAGTTGCAAAATTGCGCACTAAAGTATATCCTATATATAGGACCCGAATGGAAAGTGAATAGAGGTCCTATATATAAATGTAAGAAAGGTGGTAGGGGGTATGAATAATACACCAAAAGCAACCCATAGTGGAACATGGGTAATTGATGAGGAAAATGATATTAAGATTGAGTGTTATGTCATGGATAATAAAGAAAGAGTTCTATCTTTGCGTGGTGCAGCTAGAGGTATGGGCATTAAGGGAAATGGGAGCCAAGCGTTGGCACGTAATTTAAATAGTATGTGGATATCTCCATATTTAAGTGAAGGGTTGGAAGAATGGATCAACAATGCAAATCGCAATAAGCTACCTATTTATTTGACAACAAGAGGAGTTCAATTTCAACCATTTGAAGCTTCGTTATTTGTGGATTTGTGTAAAGCATATGTTGATGCATTGCATGATGGAGTATTAAAAACAGAGGTTCAAAAAAGAACGGCCGAACGTATGTATATTATTATGACTGCATTTGCTAAGGTGGGATTAGTAGCAGTTATTGATGAAGTGACAGGGTATCAGGATGAACGTGATAGAAACGAATTGCAACTTATTTTAGAAAAATATGTTAGTCAGGAACTATTACCTTGGGCAAAGCGTTTTCCAGATGAGTTTTATAAGCAAATGTTTAGATTAAAGGGGTGGACATACAGGGGAAAAGCAAAACCACAATATGCTGGGAAATTGACGAATGAATATATATATAATTATCTGCCACCAGGAGTTCTTGATGAATTAAAACAAAAGACTCCAAAAACAAAAGGCGGAAATAGAAGTACAAGATATCATCAGTTTTTAACAGAAGATACAGGCCTTCCGACATTGGACCACCAGTTGCAACAAACAATTGCATTGATGAAAGCATCTGATACATGGGATGAGTTTGATAAATTATTTAGGAAGGCTATGGGAGAACCAATACAATTAGAATTGAATTTATATGACGAGAAATCATAAAACGTAGTTCTGGGTTTATGTAATCATTAAAGTAGCAGATAATTTGACTGAAAGGAATGAGGATATGTTATTTTCTGAACATTATAATTTTCAGTGTGTAGGAGATGAAGAATGGTTTAATCCAATATTATCACAGGATACATTGCTGTTTATAGATCCGTTTGCGGTATTCAAGTCAAAAGATGAGTTATTTAAGGATAGTTATTCTGAAATGATGTTCTTTTTTCAAAAAGCTTTTGAACTTATTGCACATGCAGGAGGAAGCAAAAATAACTTGAGTTACAAAAAGGCAGAAAGCATGCTTATGTTTCCAGAAGTAAATGCAATATGTCTTGGTTATTCAAAGACTAGAAGAGGTTCTGGAACAGGACCATTATGGGCGAAATCTCTAGCGAGCAATATTAATGACATTATTGCCAAAGGGGTTACCCATATTTCACATTTTGAAGAACTGGGAATATTTTGTGAAGGAATTGGCCCGGATCGTTTAAGTGACATGACATCAAATTTATTAAAAGGAAGATTTATTACATATACACAAAGAATATGCAATTTGCATGGAATTCCAATGGATAAAAAGAGGGTGCAGAATGCATATTTTGATTATGAATATATGAGATGGTGTGATGGTGAATATTTGTTGCCCGTTAATCCATATAAAGGTAATTCTCCAGTTATTTTAATTCCTAAAGATTTTCTGAATATGTTACCAGAGATTAATAGTGAAGATTTTGCAAATACGATAGATTTAGCAGAACGATTGAGAAATGATTTTAATTATGAGATAGACAAAAATTTGGACAAAGCAAAGATTTCTGAAATAGCAATAGAACATTATGATTTAGTAAAAGAATATATAGATATAGTCGAAAAACGTGAAGCAAATACATTTGGAGAATTAATGAAGAGAACACTTAGATATGTGTGGTATGAACTTTCAAAAGGAATTGCTGCAAATAATAAATTTTTGTTTGGTGATGTGACGGATGATACGGAATTTTATAAAAAGGTGTTTGAGTTTGCACAATATTATAAAGAATTTGTTGAAATAAGGTCTGGATATAAACTTTTATGGAATGAAACAAGGACTACTGCACGGAGTGAGGAAGATGTACAATTATTATTCAAGGGAATTCTTGATGAACATTGTAGAGCTAATAATATTGATTTTACAAGAGAAGTAAATCAGGGTATGGGACCTGTAGATTTTAGATTTAGTAGTGGATATAAAAACCGGGTTTTGCTAGAAGCAAAGTTGGCAAAAAATAGTAAATTTTGGAATGGTTTGAAAAAACAATTACCACAGTACATGAAAATTGATTCATGCAAATTAGGTATTTTCTTAGTGGTGGCATTTACTGATAAAGATATTAAGAGAGTAGATAATATTCAAGACATTGCAAATGATACCGAAAAAGCTTATGGAGTTAAAATAAAGACTATTGTGGTAGATGCTCGTGTTGATAATAAAGAATCTGCTTCGAAATTATAGTTAGGAAATATGTTTAATTTGAATAAATTAAAGAAAATCGTTAGTAGTAGGAAAATTTGTTTTACTACTAATTTTACTACTAACAGGTAGTCGCAACTTGCTAAAATATGCTCTGATTTGCCATATTCACACATTTTGGAGCATTTTACAAAACGCCCAAAATCTCTTGCAAAACAGGGCATTTCACGGCATATTAAGGAGTTTGAAAACTATGATAAAAATACTTTTCGTGTGCCATGGCAATATCTGTCGTTCCCCCATGGCAGAGTTCGTTATGAAAGACATGGTGCAGAAGGCCGGCGTTGCCGGTGATTTTTTCATTGCTTCCGCTGCCACCAGCACCGAAGAAATCGGCAATCCGGTACATCATGGCACGCGTAGCCGCCTTGCCCGGGAAGGTATCAGCACAGCCGGGAAATATGCCCGTCAGATGACACGGAAGGATTATGAAGACTACGATTATCTGATTGGTATGGACCACTGGAACCTGCGTAACATGGAACGGATCACCGGAGCCGACAGAGACGGTAAGCTGTCCCTTCTACTGGATTATACAGAGAGGGCCGGCGATGATATCGCCGACCCATGGTATACCGGAAACTTCGAAGAAACCTATGATGATATCGTAGAAGGCTGTACTGCCTTACTTCAAAAACTGGGCTACTGAGTCCCGCGGTTTCGTGACCATTCCGCTTCTTTGGACTTTCACAGGTTTTTATGCGCTTTCCAGGCCCTGACACCTTCCGCCAGCCGCCGCAGGCCGTCTTCCAGCCGGCTGCGCGGACAGGCGATATTCATTCTCAGAAAGGACTCCCCCGCCTCGCCGAACAGGCTGCCATCGGAGAGCCAAAGGCCTGTCCGCGCCCGCAGAAAGCGGGCAAATTCTCCTGCATGAGCCGTCAGCGCCCCGCAGTCCAGCCACAGAAGATAAGTCGCCCTGCCTGCCATCAGCTTGATCTCCGGAATCTCCGTTAACAGAAAACGCTCTGCCTGGCATTTGTTTTCAAAAATATACTCCCTCAGAGAATCCAGCCAGAATTCTCCTCTGGTATATGCCGTAACCGCTGCTTCCAGCGCAAATGTATTAGGTTCTCCTGCCTCATCCGTCCGCAATATCCGTTCCATGCGCTTTCGCAGTTCCGCATCAGGTATTACCACCGCTGCCGTCTGGATTCCTGCCAGATTAAAGGCCTTTGTCGGTGCGATGCAGGTTATGCTTTTCTGACACTGCTCGGATACAGAAGCATAGGGAATATATTCCCATCCCGGATCTGTCAGATCACAATGAATCTCATCCGCCAGTACTTCGACATGATACCGCTCACAGAGTTCACCAATCCTTTGCAGCGTCTCCCGCTCCCATATCCTGCCGGCAGGATTATGAGGATTGCAAAGGAGCATCATCGTCGTCTCCGGTTCTGCCAGCTTTGCCTCCAGCGCCGCAAAATCAACCCGGTATTCTGCACCCTCACGGATCAGAGGCACCTGCAGCACCTCTCTGTCATTTCCCCGGATCACAGAAAAGAATCCGTTATAGACAGGTGTCTGTACCAGTACACGTTCCCCCGGCCTGGTCAGCTGTCGTATCGCCGCCGAGATGACAGGCATTACACCATGACTGAACAGCAGCCAGTCTTGTTTGATGGCAAAATGGTGACGCCTTTCCCACCATTCCATATAGGCCTGATACCACTCTTTTGGTACAATATTATATCCGTATATCCCCTGCTCCGCCTGCCTGACCAGTGCTTCCCGTATTTCCTGCGGCGCAGGAAAATCCATATCTGCCACCCACATCGGCAGTTCATGTGCTTCCACATCCCATTTCAGACTGTGCGTTCCCCGTCTGTCTGTCAGCTTGTCAAAATCTAGATTCTTTTTCGTTTCACTTTTCCTCCTTCCCCTTTATATACCTGCCTGCCACATAGTCCGTCAGCCACACATCTTCGTTCCCGGGGTAAAATTTCACCCCCTCTTCCCATGCCCGCTTGGCATCTATAACCAGAATACACGGCTTGGCATCATGACGCTTTCCCACGGCCCTGGCAGTTTCCACATCCTGAGACAGATGGACATACTGCCTCTCCCCTGGCAAAAGGCCCCGCTCCCAAATAGATTCCAGAAATCTTCTGGCAGTGCCATGATACAAAAGATCCGGCGGTACAGCGGCTTGTTTCTCGATTTTCATCGGTATAGAATGTCCATAAAATGCCCTTATCTTTCCTGCCTGCAGTTCAAATCTTTTCTTTTTCGTTCGCTCCATCATCAGTTGCAGATCCGACACTGAGAGGTGTGTCCATTTCCCCTTTTTCCGCAAGCCCTCTAACAGCTGATCAACAGCCACCCAGCCCTCTTCATCCATATCCAGCTGATACTCCCAGGGTGCATGGCGCAGCGCATAGGACACTTCTTTGCTCAAACTGTCATACCATTCCATAATCCAACTCCTCTTCTTTGGTATCCACAGACAAAAGGTGCTCCCCTCTAGCCCGGGAACACCTTCTCTTATTTGAATCCGGTTTTATCTCCGCAGCCGAAATCTCTGCACAGCATCTTTCAGTTCTCCGGCTTCATTTTCCAGTTCCCTTGCTGAAGAAGCCAGTTCCTGTGAAGTAGCGGCATTGGTCTGTACCACTTCGTTGATCTGCTCCATCCCCTGTGTCAGTTGCTTCAGAGACTGCGCCTGCTGCGTGGCTGATTCCGCAATCCGCTCTATGATTTCGGTAGACTGCTGCCCGCCGGCTACCACTGCCTTGAGAGCCTCTGTCGTATCTGCGGAAAGGGACGTGCCATACTGTACCTGTCTGATCGAATTTTCTATCAGCTCTGTAATATCCTGCGCCGACTCGGAACTCTTGTTTGCAAGACTCTGCACTTCGTCTGCCACGACAGCAAAGCCCTTTCCGGCCTCCCCGGCACGGGCCGCCTCCACGGCCGCGTTAAGAGCCAGCAGATTGGTCTGAAACGAAATATCTTCTATTGTCTTAATAATGCCGCCAATCTGACGGGATGATTTGGAAATATCCTCTATGGCCGCCGTCAGCGCTTCCATTTTTTCATGGCAGATCATCAGCGCCCCCATGGCACCATTGGAAGATTCATGGGCCTTATCTGCCTCTTGCGAAGTTTTGTTAACCTGCTGTGAAATTTCCTGAATACTCGAAGAAAGCTGTTCCACAGCCGATGCCTGTTCCACAGTACCATGCGAAAGCATCTCCGCATTGCCCGCCATACGTTCGGATTCACCGGATACCTGGGCCGCAGTACGATTGATTCCCAAAAGGGCATCATTCAGACTGTTCAGTATCTGATGCATCGCATTCTGAATGGGACGAAACTCTCCTATGTAATCATTGCCGATAGCCAGATTCATATTACCTTCCGCCATCTGTGACAGCTGCGTGTTGATATCTTCGATATATCGCTTCAGTTCATGCTTTGTCTCATGGATGGACTCCACCAGCATACCAATCTCAGAAGTATCGGACTGCATCGTAAATTGCGCTGAAAGGTTTCCTCTTGCAATCTCTCTCATCTGATCTCTGACTTTGATCACCGGACGCAGTATCTGCCATCTGACAATGACCATATTCAGAATCAGTACGATACCTACCACAACCAGGGCGATAAACATCATCGTCTCGATCTCGATTGCCTGCTGCTGTAATTCCTTTACCTGCTCAGCCGTGCGCGCATCCAGTGTGTCCAGGAACTGCTCCTTCAGTGCGGATATCTGACTGATGGCTGCGGCATATTCCGGTCCGTACACATAGGACACCGCTGCCTCCTGATCCCCTGCCTTCACCTGCTCCATCGCTTCCTCTTCAAGAGGAACCAGATTATTGGAAATCGCCGCCATCTCATCAATCATTTCCTGCTCCTGTGATGTGATACCGATCTCCTGCATGGCCGCTACGCCCTGATCACGATTTTTCAGGGTGTTGACTTCATTCCAGTAATTGTCATAATGCTCCTGCAGCCCCGTCGCCGCAAACGCCCGCACTTCATTGGTCAGATATGCCGAACCATTCATAAAACGATTGGCATTGTAAGTCAGTTCAAACCGTTCTTCACTGGCCTTATTTAGCCGCGTTCTGGCTCCGCCGAAAGCGATCAGCGAATATACCATAAATAACAGGGTCAGTATGGAAACCCCGTTCAGAATAAATGTCAACAGTGATTTGCTTATTGCTTTTTTCATTTTCATAATGCCCTCCGGTGCATTCTCGGTCTTTTCCCGTCCAAAAAACAGCCTGTGGTTCCGATTTGCCGCAGACAGGAAAATGCTTTCTAGAGTAATATTCAGATTATACAAAAAAAAACAGTAAAACACAACCCTCAAGCGTAAAATCACACAAAAAAACCAGTTGAAATATCTGGCAGCCTTTTGCAGCATCGTCAAAATAACACTTTTACTCTGCTTTTCTGCTATCGTATCTGAGCAGCATCCGGCACTGCAGGCAATTCCCTGTACAGGCACCGTTTCCTCCGCTTATAGTTTCGTCATAAACAAGGTACAAAGAATAGGGATAAAGCAGATATGTCCCCAAGCGGTCCCACCGGCTCTATCCCTATATCATATCCTCGTATTTGACGTTTCCTGCCTACGCCGTGCTTTCCATCCCCGCCCGCAGCTTTTGCAATGCCCGCTTTTCGATTCTTGACACATAACTCCTCGATATTCCCAACAGGGTCCCGATCTCGCGCTGTGTCGCTTCATCACCACAGCCGATCAGGACAGGAAGCCTCTCTCCGGCTCCCGTCTTCCCGGACATGAGAATTCCATATCGCATACAAATAATCTCCCGTTCTCTGTCGTCCAGTTTTGTATACAAAAGTTCACCCAGTTTTTTGGTATTTCGTTTCAGTTCCATACTTTCCAGAATATCAGTCTGTTCGTTTTCGATAATATCCAGCAGACTGATCTCATTGCCTTCTTTGTCCGTCCCGATGGGTTCATACAGGGAAACCTCTTTTGATTTCTTCTTCCTCCCCCGGATCATCATCAGCAGTTCGTTTTCAATACATTTGCTGGCATAGCTGGAAAGCCGTATCTTTTTTGCCGCATCAAAGGTATTGACTGCCTTGATCAGCCCTATGGTCCCTATGGAGATCAGGTCTTCCATATCTTCATCCAGATTTTGATATTTTTTGGCAATATGGGCCACCAGACGCAGGTTTCGTTCTATCAGCAGCGCTCTGGCCTCCCTGGCTCTCTCACTGCCTTCCTCCTGCATATCGGCGATGCAGCAGGCTTCTTCCTCCGCGGATAAAGGTTGCTGAAAGGTTTTCAAAAGGAGCCCCCAAAATCAATTTACTAACATTCTATGAGCAACTCGCGTTTAAAGTGCCTTTCCACCCGCCTCAGGGGCCTACATATTTGATATCATCACAGCCCCAGGATCGCGCCGCACTGCCGGCCCGGTGGCCGGATGCCAAAGCATATTACAAAAGAAAATCCGCCAGCACATAATTGCTCACCTCAATCCCTCTGTCCGTCAGGCTGACCCTGCCATCTGCGCACCGCAGCAGCCCCATGGCAGTATACCGCTTCAGTACTTCCCCATATATCTCTTCCATCTCACAGCCGAAGGTACGCCTGAAATCCACAAGTGATACGCCCTGCGTCATCCGCAGGCCCAGATACATGGTTTCCTCCATTTGCTCTTTCCGTGATAACCGCTGTCCGCTCTCCTCCCTGCCCTGTCCGCCATCCGGGTTTTCCCACCTGTGCAGATATGCCTGCATCTCTCTTTTGTTGGACCACCGCTTCTCTGCCACCAGAGAAGCCGCTCCCAGACCAAAGCCCACATACTCGCCCCTTGTCCAGTAGATGCAGTTATGGCGGCATTTTTTTCCCTTTCTGGCATAATTGGAAATCTCATACCGTGCATATCCCCTCTCTGCCAGAAACCGTTTGGTCAGGTCATCCATATCCCGCTCCGTATCTTCATCCGGCAAAGCATCCCCTGCCCGTTCCGTATTTTCCCTTTCATAAGAGCCGGCCGGCGTGCTCTCCCCGCCATAGGTTTCGTAAAAAGGAGTCCCCTCTTCAAGGATAAGGCTATAAGCCGAAATATGTTCCGGTGTGAGAGCTGTCGTCTTTTCCAGTGTGTCCCGCCAGGAGGCAAGCGTCTGCCCCGGCAGTGCGCTCATCAGGTCGATATTGATATTGTCAAAGCCATATGCCCTGCACAGACGATAGCTTTGCAAAAACATCTCCCAGGTGTGTATCCTGCCCAGTCTGCGCAGTTCCTCATCCTGCGCGGACTGCAGCCCCAGGCTGATCCGGTTCACACCGGCACTCTGGCAGGCGGCCAGCATCTCCCCGGTCACGGTCCCCGGATTCATTTCCATGGTAATCTCCGCATCCCCGGCAATCCGGTAACAGTCATGCAGACAGGAAAAAAGAGCCCTGATCTCTGCAGCAGAAAGAAGAGACGGTGTCCCTCCCCCGAGAAACACCGTCTCTGCCCTGTATCCTCTATAAAATGACGCCTGGCTCTCCATCTCGTTGCGCAGTGCCCGCACATAGGCCGCCTGCAGCGGACGCGGCGCAGGCATGGACAGAAAATCACAGTACAGACACTTCCGCGCACAGAACGGAATATGCATATAAATACCCAGCTTTTTTTCCATGGCTTGTCTTCCTTCCTCTTTTGCCCATGATGCAAAATCTACAGGCGCCGGCTGCGCATCTGTATTAGAACAAATCATTTGTCATCCAGTTTCAGCACACTCATAAAAGCCTTCTGCGGTATCTCCACACTGCCAATCTGACGCATGCGCTTCTTTCCTTCCTTCTGCTTTTCCAGCAGTTTTTTCTTACGGGTGATATCACCGCCATAGCACTTGGCCAGCACATCTTTGCGCATAGCCTTCACTGTCTCTCTGGCAATGATCTTTCCCCCTACCGCCGCCTGAATGGGAATCTCAAAGAGATGTCTGGGAATCTCCTCTTTCAGCTTTTCACACATTTTCCTGCCCCGTTCATAGGCACTGGCACTGTGGACGATAAAGGAAAGCGCATCCACTTCTTCTTTATTGATCAGAATGTCCAGTTTCACCATCTCCGACCGTTCATACCCTTTGAGTTCATAATCAAAAGACGCATACCCTCTGGAGCGTGATTTCAGTGCATCAAAGAAGTCATAGATGATCTCGTTCAGCGGCAGTTCATATTTCAGAAGCGCTCTGGTCTCCTCCATATATTCCATGCTGATATAGCGTCCCCGCCGTTCCTGGCAGAGCTCCATAATTGATCCCACAAAATCCTTGGTCACCATGATCTCTGCACTGACAATGGGTTCTTCCATGTAATCAATCTCTGTCGGCTCCGGCAGATTGGACGGATTGGTCAGTTCCAGCACTTCGCCGTTTGTCTTATATACTTTATAAATTACGCTGGGCGCCGTTGTTACCAGATCCAGATTATATTCCCGCTCCAGACGCTCCTGTATGATTTCCAGGTGAAGCAGTCCCAGAAAACCGCAGCGAAAACCAAACCCCAGCGCGATGGAAGTCTCCGCCTCATACCGCAGCGACGCATCGTTTAGCTGCAGCTTCTCCAGTGCATCCCGCAGATCCGGATACTTGGCACCATCCGCCGGATACATGCCGCAGTATACCATGGGAGTCACTTCTTTATAGCCCGGCAGAGGCTGCGCACACGGCCCGTCCGCATCCGTCACGGTATCACCCACCATGGTATCTTTTACATTTTTGATCGAAGCGGTGATATAGCCAACCATCCCTGCACTCAATTCCTCACAGGGAATAAACTGCCCCGCGCCAAAATACCCCACTTCCACCACTTCTGCCCGCGCCTGGGTAGCCATCATCAAAATATTGCTGCCCCGTCTGACTGTGCCGTCCATAATCCGGCAGAAAATGATCACACCTTTATAAGAGTCATACAGGGAATCAAAGATCAGCGCCGACAAGGGCGCCTGCGGATCTCCCTGAGGCGCGGGAATCTTCGTCACGATCTGCTCCAGCACTTCCTCAATCCCAATCCCGTTTTTGGCCGAAATCAGCGGCGCATCCTGCGCTTCCAGCCCGATCACATCTTCGATCTCCTCTTTGACCCATTCGGGCCGAGCACTGGGCAGGTCAATCTTATTGATAACCGGGAACACATCCAGGTCATGATCCAGCGCCAGATAAACATTGGCCAGCGTCTGCGCCTCAATCCCCTGCGCCGCATCCACCACCAGCACTGCCCCGTCACAGGCGGCCAGACTCCGGCTGACCTCATAATTAAAATCCACATGTCCCGGCGTGTCAATCAGATTCAGAATATATTCTTTGTCGTCCCGCGCCCTGTATACAATACGCACCGCCTGTGATTTGATGGTAATTCCCCGCTCACGTTCCAGTTCCATATTGTCAAGTACCTGCGCCTGCATCTCCCGCTCCGTCAACAGCCCGGTCTTTTCAATGATCCGGTCTGCCAATGTGGATTTTCCATGGTCAATATGCGCAATGATGCAGAAATTGCGGATTCTGCTCCGGTCCATATATGTCATCTCTGTCATTTCCATTCCATCCTTTTTCCGACCCGGTGCCGCCGCCCGGTATCCCTACTTTGTCCGGAAAATTATACCAGTTAATCGGCGCTAATGCAACCTTGCCTTTGAAGAATGAGAGCAGCACGGCAATAGGGCGATGACAGGCCAGACAACGTGCTGACCTGTCACTCTGCCGCTTCCTCCTGCTCTCCGCTTTCTTCACCGCTCAGTACGACAGACAGGATATGGGCCAGCGGATCAATCGCATTCATAATCTCTTCGACGGTGTTGGTCTGGGCACCCAGTTCAATCAGCAGCGACTTGCCTCGATAATGCATATTGTAACGATACCCTTTCAGATAAATTTTTCTTGTGATTCCGGGATAATACTCATTGCTTGCCATCTGCATCTGAAAAGAAAAAGCCAGGTTCTCATTCAGATTGGGATTTTGCAAATAGTCAATCTCTCCCGTCTTATTGGTACGGGACAGACCATTAAAAAACATAAATCTTGCCGTAGGCCTTCCGTTCAGATCCATCACCAGCTTCCTGTCCGCGGCCACCTCGTCCCTGTGCAGATCAATGATCACTTCAATATCCGGATTTTCGGCCAAAAGCTGCTCCAGCGCCGGCGCCGAATTGGAATAGGCATAATCCCTGCTTTCCACATCATATTTTCCCAGATGGTGAATCACATGATACCCATACTTCTCCCGCAGTACCTGAGCCAGCTTTTCCCCGGCTCCCATAATCGTCGTCATGTCATCTCCCGGTACGGAATCCACAAATCCTTCCTGGGAATGTGTATGATAAATCAGGATCTGTGGTTTGGAAGGATCTTTTTGCTGTAGTGTCATATCCCAGGCCGTGAGTTTGTTAATGTCGAGCTGGTCCCTGCCAATATATGTGGTACTGTCCACCGCATAAAAATCCGCAGCCAGCCGGTCAAAATCTTCCAGTGCCTTTCTGTCAATGGTAACAGACTTTTGCGCCTCCTGAAAGACACCGCTCTCATCGGCGGAAGCCTCTTCCTTCCCCTGTTCTGCCTTTTCATTCTCCTCTCGCATGGCCTCCATCAGTTCTTCATCCGACTCCAGCGCTTCCTCATCCTTTTCATGGGATGCTCTTCCCTCGATAATCTGTTCCACAGTGCCGCCGCTCTCCGCCTGCACCGGTGTGATATAGTGAAACTCCATATATTCATACAGGGGCAGAAAACCGGTAAACAGCGCAGCCGGGGATACGGCATCTTTCTCCCTGCGTGTCTCTTCCTCTAAAAAAGAAAATACAGGAAGGCACGTCTGGTACGCCTTTTCCTGTACTTCTCCCATCATCTCATCCTGCAGCCGGAAAGCGTCTTCTCCCATGTCCCGCCGCCCGTGCATCATTCCTCCGGCCAGCACAAGGCCGGCCAGGCACCAGAGCCATTTCCCTTTCCTTCTGCCTGTTTTTATACTGTTTTCCAATCTGATTATCCGCATAGACAAGTATATGCGGGAAGAAATTCATTTATAACTCAAGAGCCATGTTTAATGCTTCCGAAATGGTAAAGCTCAGACGTTTGATAATCTCATCAATATTTTTTCCTGTCACATACATATTATTCAGTTCCGGCATAGAGCGTATGCTGTCGGTTCCGATAAACTGCCCCGGCTGCGCAGCCTCCTTTTTTATCTTCTCGATCGCATCTCCCACAATCGTGGCCGCATCGACTACTGTAGGCACCCCCACTGCCAGAACCGGTACACCCAGATTCTCCTTTGTGAGGGCATTTCTGTGATTTCCCACCCCGGATCCCGGCTGGATGCCCGTATCCGTCACCTGGATCGTGCGATTCAGACGCTTGGTACTTCTGGCAGCCAGGGCGTCGACAACAATGATCAGATCCGGTCCGGTCTGTTCCACCACCCCTTTCACGATCTCTGCCGCTTCCATCCCGGTGGCCGCCATCACCCCCGGCACGATACCACTGACCATATTCATGCGCTCTTTATTGTAGGCCGCTTTCCCATACTCTTTGACAATATGCCTGGTGACAAAAAGATTATCTACCACCCCGGGCCCAAGCGCATCTGCCGTCACATCCCTGTTACCCAGTCCCACCACCAATATCGACTGTTCACTGTCCGATCCCGGCAATATACTTCTGATCTGGTTTGCCAGTTCCCGGGAA
This sequence comes from uncultured bacterium, assembly GCA_947574055.1. Classification (GTDB taxonomy): domain Bacteria; phylum Bacillota; class Clostridia; order Lachnospirales; family Lachnospiraceae; genus VSOB01. The sequence continues at coordinate 48,124 of CANPIC010000012.1, read as the reverse complement.
ATCTCCCGGTGATAGTCCTCATCCGCTTCCTGCATGGCAGGTGCTTCCAGTGTGATATAATTTCCCATAGGTTTATTCATGGCCCTGGCACCGTTTTTGGAAGAGATTACCACTCTTGTGATATGCACCTGAATCTCTTCTCTGTCGTACTCCTCCACAGTGATCCCCCGGAGTTCTTCTTCCGCTTTTCCGATGCTCTCTCTCGCTTCTAATGCCAAATCCGTTCTAACCTGAAAACAACTCATCTGACACTCCCTGTTTCTTTCTCAGCTCGCGCTGTACTTTCTCTATTTTATTCATCGCCTGACATAACAGTTCATAAGCCCTGCCAGGGATGCCGCCCGCTACACCGCCCCTTCTCAACAAGTATCGGCAGGCTGAACTGTTACCTATTTTCTACAGAAACCTTAAAAATATGTATTGACATAACCCGCTGATTTTCATATAATATATTCGCATGTTTACATTAGAACGTCCGTGTCCGGCTTTAATGAAACATCTTCTGAAACTTACAATACCACACAAGGGAGGTGTAGACTTTGGCAAACATCAAATCCGCTAAAAAGAGAATTCTTGTGAACCGTACCAGGATGGAGCGTAACAAAGCCATTAAATCCGGCGTAAAGACATCCGTCAAGAGAGTATATGCTGCAATCGCTGCGAACGACAAAGAGGCTGCAAAAGCTGCTCTGCTTCAGGCCGCTTCCAAAATTGACAAAGCGACAAGCAAAGGGGTATATCACAAAAATACTGCTTCCAGGAAGATTTCCCGTTTGAACCTGGCTTATAACAAAATGGCATAAGTAGTGATCGTTCAAGATAAAAATATAACAAAAAAGAACCTATCCCGTCATGTAGGTTCTTTTTTTACTGCCTGCATTTTTAATATATGATACGATCTCTCCCGCTTTTCTTCCCCCGGTACAGCTTCTGATCCGCATCATCAATCGTTTCTTCCGCCGCTTTACGCAGATCATATTCCGAAACGCCAAAAGTCATGGTCAGCCTGACCACATCTGCTCCCAGCCTGAAATCCGTATGACGGATGGTCCGCCTGAGTTCTGCCAGCATTTCCACCGCATCATCCCCGTTTATATTATGGAAGATAAACAGAAACTCCTCTCCACCCCACCGGGCTGCCCGGCCTTTTCCTTTCATGAAATGTTTGAACAGATCAGCCAGTGTCTTTAATACCAGATCTCCATAATTATGTCCATATGTATCATTAATCCGTTTGAAAAAATCAATATCACCGATGGCAATGGTCAGCGCCGAAAATTCCCCGCCGCTATACCGTTCCACCTCTTCCTGCAGATATTCCATAGCGCTGCGCCGGTTTCTCAGCCCCGTCAGCGGGTCCACGCTGGCGATGTTTTTGAGTTTTCTGTTATAGGTGACAAGTTTATCCTGCATTTCCCTGAAATCCTGGGTGGCAGCAGTGACTATGAATACCAGCAAGGTACTGGCTGTGAAAAGATGCACCCCCTGCCAGAGTACACATTCCCCCTCGGTGATCCTGTACATGGTATCCGTATTGCTGACATACTCATACACAACCATGCGGAAAAAGACCGCCATAACCGCCCAGATTACTTTCCACTTCAGCGACAGATAATCAAGCACATATAGCAGTACGATCTGTATGTAGACAAAGTGGAACACAGAGGTTTGTGTGCCGAACATGTGGGCATGGGCCAGCATCAGGAACATAAACGAGAGATTAAAAAGCGAAACTGCCAGCCGTGTCCTGTTATGATAGGTCAGCCAGAACAACCAGATACACAAAGCAATACCACTGGCAGCTCCCACTCCTTCAGCCAGACGGGCCATCACCACAGCATTTCCCAGTGTAATACCATAGTAGAGTAACATGACTGAAAGAGTCATTCTGAGGATAACAGCATACATCTTTATTTCATTTTCATCCACTACATCCCTCAGAATGAATTCTTTCAATCTTTTCCACATATTTCATTCCCCATTGTTGCAAAATGTACCTGTGTATCACCTCAGTATAACAAATCAGTAATTACAGCGCAAGAGCAATTTCCATCATACTGCCAAAACCTGTCTGGCGCTGCTCCGCTGTCAGTTCTTCCTCTTTATACAGATGATCCGATATGGTCAGGATACACAGCGCCTTTTTCCCGGCCCGCGCCGCATTCATATACAGAGCGGCAGCTTCCATCTCTACCGCCAGTACCCCCATCTTTTTCCATCTGTCCTTTTCTGTGGGATCGTCGCAATAAAAAGTATCAGACGAAAGAATATTACCCACTCTCACCTTTTTTCCCTGGGCTTTTGCCACATCAACTGCCCGCTGCATCAGTTCATAATCTGCTATGGGAGCAAAAAGTCCCGGTAAATCAAACTGGTGGACATAATTCGAATTGGTACATGCCCCCATACCGATCACAATATCCATCACCTGCAGATCATCCGCATATCCTCCGGCGGAACCGATGCGTATGATACTTTCCACATCATAAAAATGATACAATTCATAAGAATAAATCCCGATCGAAGGGATCCCCATACCGCTGCCCATCACGGAAATCCGCTTCCCTTTATATGTCCCTGTATAACCCAGCATATTGCGTACCGTGCTAAAACATACCACATCTTCCAGATAGGTCTCTGCAATATATTTAGCCCGCAGCGGATCGCCCGGCATCAAAACCGTCTTGGCGATATCTCCCGGCCTGGCCGCATTGTGAGGTGTTGGTGTTGGTAATGTTGCCATTTTTTGTTCTCCTATTCCAGTGCCGCATCTCTCTTCTCAGCCCGCGTTCTCCACTCCCGGGGCTGCTGCGTTCGATGCTGTTTTTAGTTTCACATTTCCTGCTCCAGTATCTCTTTGAAAAAGTCACATTCCTCGTCATTGCACAGTTTCGCTTCCGGAAGCCGTATGTCCAGATGAAAGACGTGGCCGATCTCCGGGCGATCTTCGCTGCCATACAGGCGGTAACAGCATTTTACGCCCTTTTCCAGCAGCAGCCGGTACATGGGCTCTCCATGATGCCGTAAAAAGTCATGGCAGCAGGTCATGATAAAGGAAGGGGGAAACTGATCAGTTATATGAGAGATCGTATCCATCTCTTCCAGATATTCCTCTGCTTTACAGGCAAGATAATATTGCAGGAGTCCATTTTCATTGTCCAGAATATCCTGTTTCGTATCATATACACCACAGTTCAGCCCGGCGCCCCGTACCCTAACCTGTTTATCAGGTACGGTAAATGCGAACAGTTTTCTGTATGTCTCATCTGTCAGGAGTGCCAGATACTGACTCGCCAGCTGTCCTCCCGCGGAATCTCCCACCACAAACAAACGCTCTTTATCAATGCAATATTCCTCTGCGTGTTCCGCGATCCACACAAACACACGATTCACATCCTCCAGCGCCGCCGGAAAAATATGTTCCGGTGCCAGACGATAGGTAAAGTTTACCACAGTAAAGCCTCTCTGGGCCAGATTCATACAATAAAACTGATAACGTTCCTTATCCCCGTAGACCCATCCGCCTCCGTGTATACTGACAATGGCAGGCTGCGGAGCCCCTACTCCTTTTAAATGATACACATCAAGAAGGTTCCATTTGTCATCTTCGCCATAACGTATGTTATCATAACGTACGATATCATCCGGTGTTTGCAGCCCTGCATCACGCGCATCATCGGTGGCCGTAGCCGACTTTCTGAATACCTCAGGGCTTTCCAGATCATTCACTTCCAAATCCCCCACTCCTTCCTCTTCTTTTACTCAATTATAGAACAATCTGCAAGTCTGCGCAAGAACGAGCAGTGCAAAAAGGCAGGCAAATGGCAAAACAACAGGGGAGACATGAAAAGTCTCCCCTGTTAGATCACTTCAGCGTGCTTATTGTTTTGTCAGTTTCCTGAACATGCGTGTCAATACCCAGACAGCAGCAACCGCCAGTACCACTTCCGCAACAAACTGCGCATAAGCCAGTCCATATAGCGGAAACAGCCAGTTCAGCACATAGAGAGCCGGGATTTCCAGCACGATTTTGCGCATAATGGCAAACAGCAATGCCTCTTTCCCTTTTCCGGTCGCCTGGAACACACCGACTGCGATAAAGTCCACACATAAAAAAATAAGCCCCAGGCAAAATCCCCGCATAAACCTTGTCCCATATGCCACCACCTGTACATCCTTCATAAAAGCCCCTGTCAGAACACCCGCGCCCAGATAAAAGAGTACCGTCACCACAGCCATAAAAATCAGCGTGATTTTCATCGTAAAAAACAGGGTATCCTTCATTCTCTTATAATTCTTACAGGAATAATTGTAACTGATCAGCGGCATGATCCCCTGCGAAAGTCCCAGTGCCACATACATGGGTATCATATAAATCTTCTGCGTGATACCCATCGCTGCTATGGCATCCGCGCCAAATGCGGAAGTAAAATTGTTCAGAATCGTCATCCCTGTCACATTCAGAAGATTCTGAATGGATGCCGGAACGCCCACCGCACACACGCCCAGTACCACCTCCCTGCGCAGCTGCAGCCGGCGGGGACTCAGACTGATAAAAGTCTGTTTTCTCCTGATCAATAACAACACAAAGAAATACAGACAGGCCACACAGTTAGAAAGAAACGTCGCCAGTGCTGCACCGGCCGCCCCCATCGCAAGCCCCTGGGGAAGGATAAAGACAGGATCGAGCACAATATTCAGCAGACAACCGCTCATCGTCCCCACACTGGCATGAAAAGAATTGCCCTCCGAGCGCACCAGATAGGCCAGCACCACATTAAGGATAGCCGGCGCCGCACCGAAACTCACTGTCCATTTCATATAACCGGCCGTGACAGCCGCCGTCTGCGTATCCGCCCCCAGCATAACCAGCAAAGGCGCCTGAAACACTGTACATAACAGAGAAAACACAATACCACAAAGCAGTGCGGAATAAAACCCGAACGCACTGCTTCTGTATACTGTGTCATAGTCTTTACGCCCCAGCGCCCGGCTCATCATGCTCGAACTCCCGACGCCAAACAGATTATTAATTGCATTAAACGCCAGCAGCACCGGCCCGGCCAGTGCCACCGCCGCATTCTGCACCGGATCATTCAACATCCCTACAAAATACGTATCCGCCATATTGTAAATAATCATCACCAGAGAACTGATGATTGTGGGAACAGCCAGCCTTGCCACCGCCTGTGGCACGGGCATACTCTCAAACAGGCCCGCTTTTTGCACATCTGCCATATGTCCATCTCCTTATATGCTTTATGATTTACGTCATGTAGCATATCATACACCAGATTTGAAATATTGACAACAAATAGTTCGTTTTAGAATTATCTGCGGCATACCGATCTGCATGGGATATGACAGCCATATAAGGCGGCCGGCCTTCTCTTTGTAAACTGGCAGGTGCTGCATATCCCGGTGATACCTTGTATACTGCACCCGCTCCCCCAGTAAACTACCTTCTTACTTCTGCCCTGAACCGGGCGACGTTCCTGCTTTGCCGGAGAGTTCCGGCTCTTGTGATATTCCCGAGAATCTGATATGATAACAAAGTTATGACCGTGGTTTCCGATCCGGATCCATCATGCATAACTCTTTCTAAGTACAGTATATCTCCTTAAAAGGAGAATGTCAATCTCTTTTATCCAATCACCGGAAAACGGCAGCAGGAGGCGGATATGGATCTGAATGGACAGGCCATCGGCAAAAGAATCAGAAAAAGAAGAAAGGAACTGGGGCTGACTCAGCTCGATATCAAAGCTGCCACCGGGATTTCCTCCGGTAATCTCAGTGATATCGAAAACGGAAACCGCCTTCCGTCGGCCTCTACACTTGTTCACCTTTCAAACATACTTCAATGTTCGGTTGACTGGATGCTGACCGGACTTTCTCCTCACTCGGAGAATCCATGCTTTTCCGGCATTGAAAATACCGCTGCCCGGACACTCCTTCAGGGCTTTCAGCAACTCTCTCCCCGGGATCAGGAAGAACTTCTGGAAATCCTAAGTATCAAACTGCGAAAGTCACAGCTGGAAAACACGGCAAAATCATCTCCCTTGACAAATACCGCCGCCTCTGATCTGGTGGGCTGATTTTAAGCCTGTATCAGATTAAAAAGAACCTTTAATAGTTCTCTCGCCTGCTTGGGCAATCGTTTTTGCTGCTCTCATTCTTTACCCCGACGGCAAAATTAAAGAAAAGTTAATGAAATCAGGCTCATGGCTATGATATAATCTCTATCATCAGGATACTGATTCATTCTTTCATTGTTCAGCAGATTGTACCGGCATAGACACCGGCAGGAGGAAGTAAATGTACATAACAGAGAAATACTGGAATCACTATATTGGCACTACCGACGACAGCCTGACGCTTGTGGAATATCTGGCTGGAAAGCAAAAAGAAGAATTTTCCGTGGAAGAGATATTTGCCGATTTTGGATTGGATAAGCTGCAGGACGATTTCCGTCATCCCGAGATTCCCCTGATTTTCACCGATTCCGAAGGCTGGGAGATGGAGATTCATTATGCCATTGATCTGATCACCGATCTTGCTGCTATGTTACTGGAATGTAAGGTAAACGGAACAGTCGATCTGTCTGAATTGTCCGATAATTTCGACGAAGAGGCCACCAGCGAAATCCGGATCACAGCCACCGCCGGTGAACTGAAGCGAATAAATAAAGCGCTCCTTGCTTTTGTATCCGCGCCACTTGCTTACGATTTAAGTGAAATGGAATCCGCAGAGGGCATGCTGGAGATGGCCGCAATCTGTGAAGAACTGAGAAAAGAACTGCTTGCATAAACAAAGCAATGACGGAGACAACTACATGTACTGTCAACTACAGCCACTGCAAATACAAGCGGCACTTTATGGGGGGTATTATGAAGTATTACAAAAAAGCAAAAGAAATTATGGATATGGATGCTACCGAATTTGTTGGCGGTGTTTCTGAATATGAAATAGAAAATGTAATGGACACGCTATCTGTTATTTTTCCTGAAAGCTACAAGGCTTTTTTAACTGATTTTGGCGGTGGTGATGTTGGCGGAGAAATTATCTTTGGTATCACAAATCAGGAAGATGATGATGTTGTGATAGCCACACAAATGGAACGCAGGCAGGGGTTGCCTGAAAAGTTGGTCATAATAGGCTTTTGGAATGATACTTTAATTTGTCTGGATACAGAAAAAAGGAACAATGGGGAATGTCCTGTTGTAGAAGTAAATGATGATTATAGCAAAGCAGCACCAGTTGCGGATACTTTTGGAAAGTTTTTATATGAGTATCTTCATGAGGAGTAATACAACTTCCCGTTTGTCCAGTTGGCAATTCATCAAAAAATGAAATATCTGCCGCTGTCACAGCGGCGCGCCGAAACAGGAAATCGCAGGTATGGTCAAAAATAGCAAACGAGAATTTGAATGAACAGAGGCATGTACGATGCAGGAAGCTGTCTTAAAGATAAAAGAATTGGGCGCACCGCCGGAGGGCTTTGAAGATGTGACGTTTCCCGGAGAAGAAGGATTTCCTTCTGATGAAACGCTTGCTTTTTGGGATGCATATCAAGACGCGGTAGATTCTATCACCCGACCGGTTACAAAGGAAGAGGCGGAAATTCTGATCAGGTGCTGCCCCACCGATCACATGGCCGGAATAGAATGGTCATTTTTGCATTGTATAGAAAGCACTTTTTCGCCGGAAGCGATAGAGGACTTCCAGGCCCTTATCGAGAAATGCAACTCGGATATGATGAAGGATATGTTGTCACAACGCCTTCAAAATGATATCCGTAAACAGGAATGACAGATGTTCTCCTGGCTGCTGACAACTACTTGCAAAATAACCCGGGTATCCGCCGCCTGTACGAAGCATCTGGCAGATACCCGCTTATAAAGATCATTTTTCCCTGCTATACTCCGATCTGTGCCTTCATTCCCAGCAGCTGCCGGTTTTCTTCCAGGATCGGATCAATCACTTCTTTCAAAAAAGCCTCTACCTGCTCTCTGGCCCGCCCCACATAGCGGGAAGGCTCCATCGTCTTTTGCAGTTCTTCCAGTGTCATGGGGAAGTCCGGATCTGCTGCGATCAGTTCCAGCAGATTATTCTCTCCGCCTTCTTCTTTCACCCTTCTGCCCGCCTGCATGGACAGTGTCCGGATCTTTTCATGCAATTCCTGCCTGTCCCCGCCCGCTTTCACTGCATCCATCATGATATTTTCCGTCGCCATAAAAGGCAGTTCGCTGCGCAGCCGCTTTTCGATTACCTTGGGATATACCACCAGTCCGTCCACCACATTCAGACACAGATCTAAAATACCATCTGCAGCCAGAAAACCTTCCGGTATCGAAAGGCGTTTATTGGCCGAATCATCCAGGGTCCGCTCAAACCACTGTGTGGCGGAAGTAATAGCCGGATTAAGCGCGTCAATCATTACATAGCGGCTCAGGGAGGCGATCCGTTCACTGCGCATGGGATTGCGTTTATATGCCATGGCCGAAGAACCGATCTGATTCTTTTCAAAAGGCTCCTCCACCTCTTTGAGATGCTGCAAGAGACGGATATCGTTACTCATTTTATGCGCACTGGCCGCAATGCCCGCCAGTACATTGGCCACTCTTGTATCCACCTTTCTGGAATAGGTCTGGCCCGATACCGGATAACACCGGGAGAATCCCATCTTCTCTGCAATCATGGGATCAATCCGGTCCACGGTATCCTGATCGCCGTCAAACAGTTCCAGAAATGATGCCTGCGTGCCGGTGGTGCCTTTGGAGCCGAGCAGTTTCAGGCCTCCCAGCACATAATCCACATCTTCCAGATCCAGACAAAATTCCTGCAGCCACAACGCGGCACGCTTTCCCACTGTCGTGGGCTGAGCCGGCTGGAAGTGCGTAAAGGCCAGTGTGGGCAGCGCCTTATATTGGGAGGCAAAAGCTGCCAGTTCACTGATCACGTTGACCAGCTTCTTTTTGATCAGTAGAAGAGCCTCCCTCATGATAATAATATCTGTATTATCCCCTACATAACAGGATGTAGCACCTAAATGAATGATTCCTTTCGCGGCCGGGCACTGGACACCATAGGCGTACACATGACTCATCACATCATGGCGCACTTCTCTTTCCCTGGCCCTCGCCACATCATAATTAATCTCTTCCGCATGCGCTTTCAGTTCGTCGATCTGCTCCTGCGTAATGGGCAGTCCCAGCTCTTTTTCCGTTTCTGCCAGCGCGATCCAGAGCCTGCGCCATGTTTTAAACTTCATATCCGGTGAAAATATATACTGCATCTCTTTGCTCGCATACCGCTCGGAAAGAGGGCTGTTGTATCTGTCCGTACTCATGAAATCCTCCTTTTCCCTGACTGCGTACAGCGTCCTGCGCTTACCGCTCAAACTCTCCTCTGATATCCTCACCCGGCGGATCCAGCGGATAGACACCTGTGAAACATCCCTGGCAGATGCCCAGGCCATTGGCAATCTCCGGCAGACGCTCCAGACGAAGATACGCCAGAGAATCCGTACCGATGATCTCACTGATTTCTTCCACCGTTTTGTTATGGGCGATCAGCTGCTCTCTGGCCGGAATATCCGTGCCAAAATAGCAGGGCCAGAGAAACGGCGGTGCTCCCACACGCATATGCACCTCTCTGGCTCCGGCATCCCGCAGCATCTTCACGATCCTGTCCGATGTAGTCCCCCGTACGATAGAATCATCTATCATAATAATCCGTTTGCCGGCCACCACTTCCCGCAGCGGATTCAGCTTGACCTGCACACTGCTCTCCCGGCTCTTTTGACCCGGTTTGATAAAGGTGCGGCCCACATAGGAATTTTTGACAAAGGCCTGTCCGTACGGGATTCCCGACTGCATGGCATAACCCATGGCAGCATAATTCCCCGATTCCGGTACCCCCACCACCAGATCGGCGTCCACCGGAGAATCTATGGCCAGGAACTTGCCGGCCAACATCCTGGAATTATAGACACTGAACCCGTCCAGGTAGCTGTCAGGTCTTGCAAAATAAATATATTCAAAAACGCAGCGGGCATGTTGTTCCTCGGGGATACAAAGGCTTCTGTCAGATTCGATTCCTTTTTCCGGGGAAATGGTCACGATCTCTCCCGGCTCCACATCTCTGACAAATCTGGCGCCAATCGTATCCAGGGCACAGGTTTCCGATGCCAGCACATAGGCATTGTCGCGTCTGCCAATACATAGCGGACGAAAGCCAAACGGATCTCTGGCCCCGATCAGTTTCCTCGGCGACATAACGATCAGGGAATAGGCACCTTTGATCTTCTTCATCGCCCGGCCTACCGCCTCTTCCACCGATTTGGAATTCAGCCGTTCCCTGGCGATATGATAGGCAATCACCTCGGAATCAATGGTTGTCTGAAAAATGGCACCCGTATATTCCAGTTCCCGGCGCAGTTCCGGCGCATTGATCAGATTGCCGTTATGTGCAAGCCCCAACGTACCTTTCACATAATTCAGCACCAGGGGCTGGGCATTTTCCCGTACAGAACTGCCCGCCGTGGAATAGCGGACATGCCCTACCCCGATATCTCCTTTCAGCCCTGCCAGGGTTTCCGGAGTGAAGGATTCATTCAGAAGTCCCATATCGCGGAAATTCAGAATCTTATTGGGGCCGTCCGTATCGCTGACTGCAATGCCACAGCTTTCCTGCCCTCTGTGCTGAAGCGCATACAATCCATAATAAATAGAAGAAGCCACATCACCGCCGTCAAAATCATACATACCGAACACACCACATTCTTCCCGCAGTTTGTCCGTCTCTTCCGTCATTAGATTCACTCTTTCTGCCATTGCCGTTTATAACCCCAGACGTTTGAATACTTCGTTATACGCTTCCTCAACATTGCCCAGATCCCGGCGGAATCTGTCTTTATCCAGTTTTTCATTAGTATGCACATCCCAGAGACGGCATGTGTCCGGTGAAGTCTCGTCTGCAAGGATAATCTGCCCGTGATATCGCCCAAATTCAATCTTAAAATCAATCAGTTTGATATCTGCCTGCAGGAAATACTCCTTCAGTACGTCATTTACCTGAAATGCATATTTTTTGATCGTCTCAATCTCTTCCCATGTTGCCAGACCAAGCGCCACGGCAAAATAAGAGTTAATCAACGGATCTCCCAGTTCATCGTTTTTATAACTGAATTCTACGGTCGGCTCTTTGAAAGGTGTGCCTTCCGCAACTCCCAGACGTTTTGAAAAACTGCCCGCCGCCACATTCCGGATAATAACCTCCAGCGGTACGATCTCCACCTTCTTCACAGCTGTCTCCCTGTCGCTGAGCTCCTCAATCAGATGCGTCGGCACACCCTTCTCTTCCAACAGTCTGAATACGTGATTTGTCATACGGTTGTTGATCACGCCCTTGCCCACGATGGTCCCTTTTTTCTCACCGTTAAATGCAGTGGCATCATCCTTGTAATCTACAATCAGTACATCCGGATCTTCTGTCTTAAATACCTTTTTTGCTTTTCCCTCATAGAGCTGTTCCAGTTTCTTCATTCCTTCACCCTGTACCTTTCGTGCGATAGTCATTTTTTCATAATAAATAAGTGTCCGACAGCATAAAGTATACCTTACCGGAAAGAGTAAGTCAATGTATGAAGCGTGTAAGAGCAGGGGGAAACAAAAGAAGAAAACGAGGGAAAAGGGCGCCGCCGCATCGGCCAAACTATACAAATATTTTTGTCAAAATAAAATTTTTATAGCAATTTTGTCCAATAAATAGTATAATAATAGCAGTCACTCGCCAGAGCCGAGTGATTCCCAAATTACTTTAAGGCAGGCAAACAGGAAGGAGAGGGATTTTTATGCAGGAAATCAAAAAAATATACTCCAAAAGGCATCCCAACATCGTATTGCGGACCATCCCGGGACATTTTGTAACACCTAGTTCCCATGTCAACTATTATCTGGATATGACATTGCTGAAATCACGACAGAGTGAAGCGCTGGAGGTAGCCAGAGCCATGGCCGAGGCTTATGTGGCCAGCACGGTCGTGGATACCATTGTCTGTACAGAAGGCTGTGAGGTGATCGGCGCCTATCTGTCTGAATTTCTGACAAAGGTCGGTGTTCTTTCCATGAATGCACACAAGACCATTTACATTACCACCCCTGAGATCAACAGTGCCGGACAGATCATGTTCCGCGAAAACTATAAGCGTATGATCAGGGACAAACATGTACTTTTGCTCATGGCCGCTGCTACTACCGGTAATACCATGAACCGCGTCATTGATACGGTCGTGTACTATGGCGGCACCATCAGCGGTATTTCCGCCATTTTCAGTGCAGTGAACAAGATACATGGCATCCCGATTAACGCGCTCTTTACCATGGCGGATCTCGCGGATTATAAGATGAGCGCTCCCGACCAGTGCCCTATGTGCAAAGAGGGAAAACCGATCGACGCACTGGCAAATGCTTATGGTTATTCCCCGATCCAATAAAAGAAACTGACAGGCAAAAAGAGATGCGGCCCTTACCCGTCATCTCTTTTTTTGCATCCGTCCGGCATTGCCTGTCTTTTGCCACTCACTCATTCCTTCTCTTTCTTTTCCTGCTCCGTCCACTTCCTTCTCTCTACCATCCTGCCCATGCAAAAAGCAAGGATCCCCACACCAAGACCGGTCTGGACACAAAACAGCAGGCTCTCCAGCTCCCCCGGCACCTCACCGCCCAGCATAATCTCCGGGAGCGGCGTAAACCATGGCTTGTACACGCCGGTGATCTCTTCCACCATCACGCTGCCTGCATCGTCAGAACCACCAAAGCGGGCATCCCTGCGGCCGGCCACCGGACCTGCAATGATCACAAGCACCAGAAACAGCAGCGCCAGCACTGTCTTTTTATTCTTATTCATGACGCCTCTCCCTTCTCTGCTTCCAGTGCCTGCAGTTCCGGCCTGGCATATACTTCCAGTCCGATCACGATCAGCACAGTCAGCACCCCTTCCAATATGGCAAGCGGAAACTGGGTCGGGGCAAAGACTCCCAGAAACTTCATAAGGGATACTGCCACACCCCCCTGCGGAGAAGGAAAAGCCACCGCCAGCTGTATACTGGTAACACAATACGTAAACAAATCGCCCAAAGCAGCGGCCAAAAAGACAGACACCCGCTTACGAATCCGGCATTTCTTACAAAACAGATAGAGCAGCCATGTCAGAGCAGGACCTGCTATGGCCATGGAAAAGGCATTGGCTCCCAAAGTGGTCAGGCCCCCATGGGCCAGCAACACTGCCTGAAAGAGCAGTACGATGCAGCCCAGAATACCGGTCATGCAGGGGCCAAACAAAATGGCCCCCAGCCCGGTTCCTGTCATATGGGAACAGCTTCCCGTAACAGATGGTATTTTAAGGGAAGAGATGACAAAGATAAAAGCGCCGGACATAGCCAGCAAGGTAATGGATCTGCCATCATCCCGTAGGCGTTTTCTGATCTGCAAAAAGCCGGCCAGCAAAAAGGGAATACAAAGTATCCCCCAGGCTATGCAATATCCCGCCGGAAGATACCCTTCCATAATATGCATGGCATTGACCCGCGGTGAAACGCCAAACATAACGCATGTTATAAATACTGTTGCCACCAGTTTTCTTTCTTTCCTGTTCATAGTCTCTCCTTTCTGTCACAAGACATAAAACCGGTATCTGCTCCCGGTTCTGTCTCCCGGATCCGCTCATCGCTCGTAACCGGATCCCTCTGTGGTGAAGGGCAGGTCTTCTGACTTAAGTATCTGCGCATGCCTTACGCCTTCCCGGTTTCCCAGTGGCAATAGATAAGGCTGCTCCACTCATACAGCGGCGGGACCGTAAGGGATTCTCACCCTTTTCCCTGTTATCCTGCGGAGAACACAGGCACCTCTTCACAATCGTATGTTATGTTTCTTTCTTCATCCTTGCGCCGGTCCTGCCGGACTGACACAATCGTTTCCCTGCTTCAAAAGCAGTTCCAGTTCCTCTACCGTCCTTGGGTTTCTCCCCTTTGCCCGCAGCAGATCCCTGCTTTCCAGCATCTTTTCGATCCGCAGGAGGACAGGGCAGCTCAGATTGGCGTCTCTGCACAGCGCTTCCTGCGCAAACACGGCAGGCGGTGTCCCGTCCGCCTTCAGAGAACCCTCTTGCACAATCAGGATTCTCTGGGCCCAGCGATAGGCAAAATCCACGTCATGAGTACTGACTAACAGCGTCTTTCCCTGGCCGCTCAGATCTTCCAGTAAGGTTTCCACCCGCCTGGCATGCGCCGGGTCAAGACACGCCATCGGTTCGTCAAACAAAAACACATCCGGCTTCATGGCTATGATATCTGCAATGCTGACTCTTTTTTTCTCGCCGCCGCTGAGATAATGGGGTGGCCGCTCCTCAAACCCCTGCAGATTTACGGAAGCGATCGCATGCGCCACCCGCTCCTCCACCACTGCACTGGAAAGTTTCAGATTCATGGGGCCAAATGAGATCTCTTCCCGCACGCTCGGCGCTATGATCTGGCTGTCGGCATCCTGAAAAATAATCCCTACGCTGCGGCGCAGTTCATTGCTATTTTTCTGATCCATCCGCCTCCCTTTGTAATAAATGCTTCCCCGGGAGGGCCGAAGGACTCCATTCATCAGTAAAAACAATGTAGATTTGCCTGCCCCATTGGGCCCTAGTACCGCAATCCTCTCGCCTGCCCGAATCGTAAGATCCACATGTGTCAGCACCTGCCGTCCGGTATGATAGGAAAAACTCACATCACGCAGACAAAGGAGCGCGTCTTCTTTCATCCGCAAAACCTCCTTATCGCTGCCATCACAGCTATGTAACCGGCTGCCGCCAGGACATCATACCAGCGGCAGCTCTGTCTTCGTTCCAGAAAACAAATGGTGCCCTCATATCCCCTCGCCTCCATGGCATGATAGCAATCATCGGCCCGCTTCCATGACAAAAGCAGCAGATTGCTTCCAATCCCTCCAAAAGTCCGCAGTGACGTTCTGTAATCGGCATACCCCAGTCTGGACTGCGCGGCAGTAAACATCGACTGCCAGACCCCCGTCAGGACAAAGATATCACGATACAGCAGATACATCAGCCCGATCAGTACCGGAGGGACGTGACATTTTCGCAGCACTGCCATAAGCTCCCCCACCGGTGTGGACAGTGTCAGAAAATAAAACGCACTGACCGCCCCCACAGCCCGCAGCGTAACAAGCAGAACCAGCCGCATATCCTCTGTGGCAAAGAAAAGAGCGCCTCCGCCAAATAGGATAAAAAACAACGGCATCGCCAGAAAACGGATATAATCATACAGCCTCACCTTTCCCCAGATAACGGAAATCCCCATCATGGAAACCGTAATCCACAACGAAACCGCTATGCTGTCCATCGCCAGCCCGCAAACAAGTACCGTGATGCCAAAAGTTGTTTTCAGGCAGGCATTTTTGTGCCGCAGAGGAGACACATATGCATAATGCTCCATACCCATATCCAATCTTCTCCCTCCTCTCTCCTGTCCTCTTTCTGCATTGCCTGACCTTCCCGCCCTGCCCTGCCTTTTATGCCTCTTTTCGTGTGTTTCATTATAGCATGATGCCGCCTGCCCTGCTACTGTAAATTGCGCAGGCAACTCTCGATCACCGCCTGCATCTGCGGTGTCACCCACTTGTCCCTGTGATAAAGGAGCTGCTCCCATACCTCGATCTCAAAATCTGTCACACACAGGCGGCGTATCTTTCCTTCCCGCACATATGGATTCGTCGCATAATCCGGCAAGAAAGAGATCCCCGCTCCCTGCGCCACCAGGCGGCACAGCAGTTCCACATTGCCCAGTTCCAGCACCGGTGTCACTTCCAGCGAAAGAGCCGCCAGGCGTTCTTCTAGCAGACGCCGATAGCTCATGCCTTTTTCCGTCAGAAGAAAAGGGGCCTCCAGCAATTCCCGCACGGACAGGGACTGGCGGGCAGCCAGATCCCAGGCGGCAGGCGCAACAAAATGCATGCCGATTTTTTTCTCTCCCGCAGTGACATAGGCCCGGTCATAAATATGATTGTCCAGCGTAAAAACCAGATCAACTTCATTGTGATTGAGCAGCCGGAACATCTCTGTGGTATCTCCGGTAACGACCTTCAGGGTGATCCCCGGATAGTTGCTGCGAAAGGTAACAAAAGTTCTGTCCAGAAGCCGGACACAGAGAGAATCTGCCATGGCAATCCGCACATGCCCCCTGATGGGCTGCATGGTCCCGTTTCCTGCCTCCATCTCCTGGCGCAGACGCAGCATTTCATGGGCGATGGCCAGGATATGCCGTCCGTTTTCTGTCAGCGCCACGGTATGATTGATCCGCTCAAAGAGCTGCGTCTGCAGTTCTTCTTCCAACTGCCTGATCTGAAAAGACACGGTAGACTGGGAATATCCCAGCGCTCTGGCAGCCCCCGTAAAACTGCCCAGCTCCGCCGCCTGAATAAAGGTTGTGAGATTTTTCAGTTCCATTTTACTCTCCCGATCTTACATCTGCTTTTTCGATCATTCTTATCAATACTATCAATTTTACTTATGCTGATACCTATTGTATACTGTTATTGTAATACAGGCAAGATACGATGCCCTGTCATTGCTGCCAATCACCGGCCGGCAGAAAAATGCACGTTTCCTGCCTCCATCAAATTTTACAAAAGGAGAAATGTATATGCCGATCATATCCTGGTTCTATCAATTACTCTGGGGCGATCTGATCACAATCCCCCTGCCGGGCGGCCAGAGCGCCGGTCTTTCCCTTCTGGTGCTCATACTGATCCCGGCAGGGCTTTTTTTCACGCTGCGCACCCGTTTTCTGCCCGTCCGGCTCTTTCCGGAAATGCTTCGTGTCACTGCCGAAAAGCGAAGCCGATCCGAGCATCATGCCATTTCCGGCCTGCAGGCACTGATTGTATCCACTGCCACCAGGGTGGGGATGGGCAATCTGGTCGGTGTGGTGGCCGCTATTTCCGCCGGCGGCGCCGGCGCGGTATTCTGGATGTGGATCACGGCGCTGATCGGCTCCTCGACCGCCTTTGCCGAGGCGACTCTGGCACAGCTCCATAAAGAAAAAGACCCGCTCTATGGCGGTTACCGCGGTGGTCCCGCCTATTATATCCACCATTTTGTGAAAGCCGGAAAAAAAGCCCCCAGGGGCCGCAGCATCATCGCCATCCTTTTCGCCATCTCCGGCCTTATCTGCTGGTGCGGCATCAGCCAGGTTATCAGCAACTCCGTTTCGTCTTCTTTTTATAACGCCTTCCATATCCCGCCCCTTTACACCACCGTCGTCCTGGTCATTCTGGCGGCAGTCATCGTCCTGCGCAAACATGCTACGGTAAAGGTGCTTGATGTACTGGTGCCGATTATGGCCGGCTGTTACTTTGCCATCACCATCTTTATTATCCTGCGCAACCTTCCTGCCCTGCCCGCCGTATTCCGCCAGATCTTTGCGGAAGCCTTCGGACTGCGGCAGGCCGTAGCCGGCGGATTCGGCGCCGTACTGATGAACGGTGTAAAACGCGGCCTCTTTTCCAATGAAGCCGGCTCCGGTTCCGCGCCCTGCGCCGCCGCTGCCGCAGACACAGATCATCCGGCCAAATCCGGCCTGCTGCAGGCTTTTGGTGTCTTTATTGATACCATCGTCATCTGTAGCTGCACTGCCATGATCATGCTTCTGGCACCGGCGGATCTGCTGCAGGGCCTGGGAGGGATGGAACTGCTCCAGACTGCCATGCAATATCATCTGGGCTCTTTTGGTGTGATCTTTATCGCTGCAACCCTCTGGCTGTTCAGTTTTTCGACCTTTATCGGCATCCTTTTCTATGCCCGCTCCAATGTATCTTACCTCTTTGGAGACAACTGGCTTTCTCAGACATTGTATAAAATACTGGCCCTAATTATGCTCTTCGTCGGTGGACTGGCCGCGTATACCTTTGTCTGGGATCTGGGCGATATCGGTATCGGTCTGATGACCATATTCAATATGCTGATTCTGATCCCGCAAAGCCGCGAAGCACTGGAATCGCTGCAGGACTATGAACAGCACTGGAAAAAACGCTAAGCAGATCCGGATATGGGGTAACTCCCGGGGCCTTACAGGCCCCGATGCCCTTTCACGCAAATAAAGGCTTTTCGAAGCATCACGCCTCGAAAAGCCTTTATTTCAACTCTTTCAGAGCTGCTAACCAGAATCGAACTGGTGACCTCAACACTACCAATGTTGCGCACTACCGACTGTGCTATAGCAGCCTGTCCCGCTCTGCCGTACTAGTACGGCATTGGCACCTTTAGTATCATACCTGATTTCCTTTCATTTGTCAACGGAATTTCACGGATATTTTTCCTCTTTTTCCATATCTTCCATAGACATCTAATCCGTCAGTTCGTACTGCATCCATTCATACTTGAGTCTGCTGCCTTCCCTGATCTCCGCCGGAAGCAAAGCCCTGGCCACCAGCTTAAGATCATCACTTACCACGTCAATTCTTCTGAGATTCGCGTAATCTCCGTCGATGCTCACCACTTCATAATACCATGTTTCCATTCTAATCTCCTTCTTAATAAATCTTCTCCATCGTTGTGATTCCGTACCGGGCCCGGAAAGAGGCAAGGTCTTCCCCGTTTCGAATCAGCATCTCTTCCCGAAAGGCGCCGGTGTGGATATTCTGAAAACCGGCCACCTGTTCTCCGTTGCAGATGCTGCATTTGAGTACCGGTCTCCACTGCTCTTTGTCATACTCCCGCGGCGCAGGCTTTTTTCTTTTGCCAAATATCATGCCTCTGCTCCTTACATACGGCCAAATCGCATGGCCTCCACATACCGTTCTGCAAATTGTGGCTGCTTTGCCAGATTCAGGGAGGTGCTGATCCGGACAATATGCTCCAGCGCCTCCTCCCGTAAGCGGGATCTGCCTGTCTCCCCCGCACACATCCCCTGCCCGCGCCGACCATAGCAAATCGCACCGGCCAGGGACGTATTGCCCACAGCCTTACATCGCTTTTCCAGTACCGCCGGTATCAGACCAATGCCTGCCGCCTTCTCCACATCCAGATAATAACCGAATCCACCGGCCAGAAAGACCCGTGACAGCCGCCCCCAACCGTCTGTCTGGTCAAGCAGGATGGAGACACCGGCGCACACCGCCGCCTTAGCCATCTGTAACTCGCGGATATCCTGCTGGCTGATCAAAATCCCCTGCTCTGCACCTGCCCGGTATCCTTCTGTAAACCACGGTTCCTGCAACAGCCCGGTCTCATCCATGACCCCGTCCTGCAACATGGCATAGGCCAGCGCCGTAATATCCGTTCCCGTCATCCGGGCAGAGACGATACCCTCAAAGGCAGAGCCGGTAGCTGTTGCCGTACATAATATGCCTTCGCGGTTTCCCAGCGCCATCTCCCCGTTTGTTCCCAGATCGAGAAAGAGGCAAAGGTCTTCCTGCTCTGCCATTTCACAGGCATAGATACCCGATACGATATCGGCGCCCACAAAAGCGGATATTCCCGGCAAGAGTACGGCAGGATGCCCGGCGAGTAAAAACTGTCTGCACTTGATATCATAAGGCACAAATGGCGCTCTCCCCAGCGACTCTGTCGGATAACCCAGCAATAAATGTCCCATGGCCGTATTGCCGGAAATAACGATTTCCCCAAAGTCCGCCCTTCGTTCCATTTCCGCCAGCCCCTTTTCCAGGCCGTCCATAACCACTGTCCGCAGCAGCTCTCCTTTCCCGTCCGCAGCAGCCGAGAGCCTGCTCAGCACATCCGTACCATACATACGCTGCGGATTCTCAAAGGCATACGTATATAAAATATCTCCCGTTATTTTATCTACCAGCTGCATCACGACCGTCGTTGTTCCCAGATCTACCGCACAAAACCGGCTTACGCCAGTCCCTGGCTCCCCTTCTCCCGCCCTGTTAATCATACCCGTTTCACTCACGGTCAGTATCTCCTGCTCCGGCCCCTTTGTGAAACAGATCTCTACTTCACAGTCGGCCGCCGGTCTAGCCGTGCAGGCAAGCCGGAAACCGGCTCGCAGCTCATCGGGTGTAAAAAATCTCCTGTCAGCGGCGGACGGCAGCGGCGCACCGCTCAGAAAACGGACCCGGCATTTGCCGCATGCTCCCCTGCCGCCACACAATCCATATGTCCTTTGTCCCACCGTCTCTCTGGCGAGAATCGCATCCAGCAAAGTGCCCGTCACATCCCTGCGCGCAAAATACAACCTTTTCACCGCCCTGCTCCTTCCGGAAAAATCGCCTCTCCCCATGCTGCCAGAAGTCTCTGCAGATTCCAGGCGGCATTGGCCGGACTCGTAGACGGCAGACGCCGCACCGGGGGCTGGTCCTCTTTCCTGCAATATTTTAAAAACAACCTGTACGCCGTCTCACCATTGGCGAAAATTTCCCGGACAGCGGCTTTTTCTAATATGACGCTCATGTCATTTTCTCTCACCTTACGAATGGAGCTGTCAGAAGAGCCCAAAATCTCACACTCAGCAATCACATCCCATACCGCAATATGATTTCTCAACAGAAAATCCCTCTTTTCCGGAATCGTAACCGGAACAGACTCCCGGCAGATCCCTGCCGTCACCTTCCAGAAGCGGTTTCTGGGATGGCCATAATAAAACCCTTCTTCTCTGGAACGCACAGACGGAAAAGAACCCAGGATCAGCACCTGGGAAGACGCATCATACACCGGTTCAAACGTATGGAAAACATGTGTATACTCCATATCCGCTTCCTCAGATAAACTGATTTCTTTCCCTGTCATAATGGCAGCCGATCTGCGCCAGTTTCTCCGTAATCTCTTCCTGCGTGACATCCAGATCTTCGCATAACTGCTCCAGATCAGAATAAAAATCACGCAGCTTCATATTGATAAAACCAAGTAAAATACCCGCATCTTTTGGTATCATTCGCCTGACCTCCTATCTTCTCCATACGACAAACGCATCCATAAACTGCTAATCTTTCAGAAATGTGGTTTGGCAAAAGCTGATAAAGCCTGTGTTACAAAGGCTTCCGGCAGAGACGAACCATCCCGGCCTTGCACCTTGCGGAGGGTATTAGCGGTTCTTGCTGCTGCGCCTCTGCCCGCAATTTCCGGACAGGGATGTCCGGAAAAGGCCGTCCTGCGCCCGGATGGTGCATAAAGGCCGGTTGCATATCTGCCAATATCTGTAGCCGCAGCACCTAGAACCGCTTATGCCCGCAGCCCGGTGCAAGGCCGGGATGGTTCGTCTCAAACTTCCCTTATCCTCTCTTGACTTCCTGTCTCCGGTCATGTATAGTAAACAGGGAACCAGGCACAAACGGTTCCGGATACAATTACATATATTACACGCTAGGGGTGCATTATGCTGAGACGAAACGGCGGACAGCCGTTTTAAACCCTCATTACTTGAACCGGATAATACCGGCGTAAGGAAGCGGAGCATGCGTTCATGCTCTTTTCAGCAGCCCCTCTTTTTGTTGTAATGCAAAGGAGGATTTTTTTATGTTCTACGAAACTGTTACCAATGAATGGGGCGAACTCACTTATGTCCCCACAGTCCCCGGCAATATCCTGCTGGCTGGTCTGATCCTTATTCTGCTGCTGGCAGCCATGCTTCTCGCCGGCAGGAAAAGCCGCAGGCTGTCAGTGCGCCAGCTCGCCTTCTGTGCGGTAGCCATAGCACTGGGGACCGTGCTCTCCCACCTGAAACTCTTTCGCTTTCCCAGCGGTGGTTCTATCACTGTGTTTTCCATGCTGGTCGTCTGCCTGCCCGGCTACTGGTTCGGTCTGGGCGCCGGACTGATGACCGGTATCGCCTATGGGGTATTGCAGATCTTGATTGACCCTTATATCCTCTTCCCGGCGCAGCTTATCGTCGATTATCTGCTGGCCTTCGGTGCACTGGGCCTTTCCGGCCTCTTTACCAATAGCAGGCACGGACTGGTCAAAGGTTATCTGGCAGGCGTCAGCGGCAGATATCTGTTCGCTGTACTCTCAGGCTGGCTCTTCTTTAGCACTTATGCCTGGGAAGGCTGGAGTGTCCTGTCCTATTCCCTTGTATACAATGGTATTTATATCTATGCCGAAGCACTGGCTACCATCCTCCTGCTTTCGCTCCCGCCGGTAAAATCTGCCCTCGCCCGGGTGAAAAAAACCGCCCTCACCCCTTAGGCAGACCGGACTGCCCTCCTTATAAGAAGCGGCCGCTTTGTGGCCGCTTCTGCTATCCCGTTGCCTGTTAAGCATTTGGCACTTCCACATATTCCGGTTCTTCCACCTGAAAACCCTGTCTCTTCAGCGCCTCCGTATCCATCACATGACGGTTATCCATCGTCTTCATAATATCCACAATCTCTATGTCACGATTTCCGGGAAGGCTCAGGTCTATGATTGCATTGTCCCGGAAGTTCAGCAGAACGGGCCGCAGGATATTGTCCGCATTGAGACTGATAACCAGTGCCTTCTCCTTGTTGCTTAACTCCACACTTGTGCCGGGTGCCAGGATGTGAATGGAATGGATCAGTGCCCGCACTACGCTCTTATCATAGATCTCGGGATGCTGCAGCAGATGTTTGATCGCCATCACCTCCGAGGCAGGGCTCTGCCCAAACTGCATGGCAGTCATCTGGTCAAAGGTCTGTGCCACAATCATGATCCTGGCCTGCGGCGCTATCTTCCCCTCCGGCCTGCGACCGTCCTGAAACTCCCTGATATAGTGATAGCACTGGGCGCAGATCCGCTTTACCGACGGATCCCCCACAAAGACCTGATCCAGTATCCGGAAACCCTCCGACTGCTTCGCATCCAGAATCTTTTTCTCCTCTTCATCCAGCTCATATTTACCGATCAGTTCCCGGGGCAGTTTCAGTTGTCCGATATCATGCAGCACCGCCGCACGGATAACGGAATACTGATGCTCTGCTTTTACTTTCAGCGTGTGGCTGAGCATGGCACAGAGCATGGCTACATTCAACGAATGTTTATACAGGTAATCCTCCCGGCTGCGAAGGCCTTGTATAAAGTTGATTTTGTGATCCAGGTTTCCATAACTTCTGGTAATATTGCTGACAATCGTTTCAATCTTTCCGGCCTTGTGGCTCTGCCACATCCGTTTCATCTCCTCCTCGATGCTGAATACCTGCATCATCTGGAAACGCTCAAATTCAATATCATCCTTCGTCATCGGTGGTACAGGTTCCGCCGGTTCCAGAATAAAGATCCCGATCAGTCCAAACGCCTTGATACTCATGATTCCCTGTCCGGTCAGTTTGGAATTTCTCTCATATAAAAGGACACCATTGCGGTTATAGATAGGCCGCGCCAGCCGCATCCCCACTTTGAGGTCGTCACTCTTTACAAACTGCATCTCCCCACCCCTTTCAGTCCATATGAGTTAACCGTATCATATTATAGCAGATTATCAGGCAAAAAGAAATGGCGCCGTGCCATATTTTCGCAAAAATCCGGGCTGAAACTGCATGCTGCAGTCTCAGCCCGGATCTGTTATCTTCTATTATCTTCTGTTTAAGATGATACTTCTTTCAGATGGAAGCGGTTTACCAGTTCATGCAGTCGCTTTGACTGTCTGGATAATTCCTCGCTTGTCTGCGCACTCTCCTGCGCCGCCGAGATATTGTCCTGTACCACGCCTTCTATCTGATCGACGCTCTTTGTCACTTCTTCCAAAATCTTTTTCTGGTTCTGGGAGGCATCACTGATCTTATTGACAGAACCGGCTATTTCTTTTGCCCCCTCTACCACGGCATCCAGCGAACGGGCCGTCTCATCCGCAATCAGCACCCCGTTTTGCACTGCCGCCAGGGAACGCTCAATCAACGTCGTCGTCTGACTGACAGACTCAGAACTTTTAGCCGCCAGATCACGGATCTCATTGGCCACAACGGCAAATCCCCGCCCTGCCTCGCCGGCCCGGGCCGCCTCAATAGAGGCATTCAGAGACAGCAGATTGGTCTGATCCGCAATGTCTTCAATCGTACGGATGATCTCTTCGATCCCGGCAGAAGATTCCCTGATCTCGGACATGGCACGGATCAGCTTATCCATCTCCTCGTTGCTCTTTTCAATCCGTTCACTCACATCAGCTGCATTGCGACTCATCTTACCGGCGTCTTCCGCATTGGCTGTTACATCTGTCGAGAGATTCTCGATGGCTGCCGCCAATTCTTCAACCGCCTGCGCCTGCTCCGCAGCTCCCTCAGAAAGCGCCCTGGCACCATCGGAGACACTGACAGAGCCAGAAGCCACATCATCCGCGGAAAGAATGATCTGTCGCAGCGTATTGTTCAGGGAGTCGGCTATCTTTTCGATAGATGTCTGAATGGGAATAAAATCTCCGATATACTGCTGATGGATTTCCACATCCATATCATTTTCCGCCATCTGGGATAACTGCCGTGAAATATCATCTACATAATTGTTTATGGTAGTACTGATATGATTGAGGGCCTTTGCCATATGCCCCAGTTCATCCTCCGTATTGACTGCCACATTTATTTTCAGATTGCCGGCTTCCAGCCGGGACGCACCATGTAAGATCTCCTGTACCGGAGCCAGGTAAGTCTCTATGATACGATAGATCATATACAAAAGTATAATGCCAAACAAAACGACCGCTATGATCAGTTTCACCGTATCCTTGATCAGTGTCAGGTTAAATTCGCTTCTGTCTATGGCCAGATACAGTGTCCAGTAATTGCCACTGCTCAGTTTCAGTGGCACTGTAATAGCAATTCCCCGCCTGCCGGTGGCATGATTGGGAACCTTGTTATCCACTATGGAAATGCTGTTTATGTATTCACCCTCATCCATTTGCTTCAGTTCTTCCGCATCGGCCAAAATGGTCTCATAACCGGCCTCAGAGGCGACTTTTCCCACTGTGGAAGCATCCGCAGTATCCAAAAGCACAGTTCCGTCTTCCGCAAGGGCCACCATATGGGTGGAACGATATCCCGCACTGGCATACTGCTGTGTCTGCATATCGGCCAATGCCACGTCACAGCCCGCCACACCGAGGAATCCGCCCTCTGCATCATAGACCGGCGCTATGATACTGATCATCATGATATCCTGTCCCCGGAGCTGGTAGACATACGGTTCCATCACATAGACTTCACCGGAAGATTTGATGGTTTTGTAATACTCTTTGTCAAAATTGTCAAATGCATCTTCATGTTTCTCGAAGGTGACGCCCGTCCCGTCTTCATTCAGATAGGCCACCGCTTCATATGCAATCTCTTTTCCATGGACACTGTAAGGCTGCCCGTTGGCATCGGCAATGGCATTTTGCTCGAAATAGGCAAAGACTGTTGTGAAGTTTTCATCTCCAAGCAAAACGCCCTCCAGCGCATGATCAATGGCCTGTCGCTGCTGTTCCGGCGGCAGAGCCGAAATATTCTTCAGCGAGCAGGCAAATCCCACGGCTTTCCCGTATGCATTTTCAATGGAATTTTCAATCAGAGACGCATTTTCATAAGCAATCGAAATCAGCTTATCATCCGTTATCTCTTCCAGAGAACGCATGGAGATAACTCCCGAAATAGAAACAATCAGAAAGAACAGAACTGCTACAATAACGACCAGTTTGGAAATGATTTTCCTGCTGAGACTGTCGGCCGAAACAGTCTCTTTGTTTCTCTTATTTTGTGACATAAAAAAAAGCCTCCTGCATAAAAAGTAATAATTTGGGAAACAATCAGCAATATTATAAAAGATTCCATAGGGAAAGTCAATTCGAAAAAACAATTTTTATGCCAGAGAAACATACCATTGAAAGGCATACAGACAGGCCTGCGGACCTGTCTGCACACCGCAGCCGTTTACAGTCCGGTATACGCATACCATGCTGCAGACTGTAGTACACTGCCATGTTGAACCCAGATTTTCGGGTACTGACCGATGGGAAGCGGGCACTCCACATTGCCCGTCTCAAATGTGATGGAGCGGACCGGCGTATCACCGCTGTATATCCAATCAAGATAACTGCCGGTGGCGCCCGAACTGCCCATTCTTCTGTAAGGTACCAGGGAGAGCATATAAGCGGAAAAGCCTCTGTTGATCTCCGTATACCGGCTCTCGGATGTATCCCAGTATGCCACTTCTCCCATGGAGTGATAGTTGATGATTACCGACGGCTGATACCTGAGCGTAACGGCCCCCAGAGATGCCGCTTCCGGCTCCGAAAACGGCAGCAGACCACAATAGCCTGCATAAGACGGCTGCGTGGCCCTTACATTGACGGCAAATCCAAAGGGAAAATTCTTGTTCAGATCCACGCCCCGGGCATTGGCCTTCCATCTGGTGAGATAGACCTCATACGGATATTTTGTCCGTCCGGCGGCAACATCGTAGGCATAGCAGGCCCGCACCATCTGGACTAGTTCCGGCGAACGCAGCGCGGCTTCTCCAAACTGGCTGATGGCAATACCGTCCGGATTGACCATCGGTACGATATGCACTGCCGTATCGGCAAACAGGTCGCGATAACGCATACCAAGAAACTGCCCGCGGTCATAATAATCCAGGCACTGTTCCAGCTGTTCCATTACAAGCAATGGATTGATGTATTCCCGGGCATGGATCCCGGCGTGTACCAGAATATGATGCAGTGCGTTCTCTGCGCCCATGGTCAGCATATACAGATTCCGTCCGTCAGCCGATGTACCGGTCACCTCCGACCGCAGCAGTCCCGGATATCTGGCCTGCAGCTGCCGGATATCTTCCTCCATCTCTTCATAGGTATATAAATCATAGTCTTCCACAATGGCATCCGCGCGTTTGAGAAATCTCATATCCACATACCCTTCCACTTCCGTGCCGCATACCCTTATCCTGGCCAGAGTATCCATGGGACCTTCTATGATCTGAACCTGCGTCTGATCCGGCAGCACCGCAGTGGGAGCCTGTGGCAGGGCCGGATCTGCATATACGATAAGCCCCGGTCCGGAAAAACGGACCGTATAGACGGGCAGATTCTCCTGCGCCGATGCACTTTCCCCCGGCGGAGTCTCCGCCGCCCTCACCGGTATGACGAATGAGAAAAACAGCGCAGACACCCATGCTGTCATAATCGTGGCAATTTGAAAACGTTTCATCCTGAAGCACTCCTTTTTTGTTTGCATGTTACTCTTTTGCCTGAGCGATGCAGGAACAAGGCCCTGTGATGGCTGTTCCCGGACAATCCATTCTGATTATATATGCTGTGACAGACTTTGTCATTTCTTTTTTATCTGCCTGTGGAAAAGAAGATAAATCAGGAAAATCCCCGGTACAAAAAGTGCCGGGGAATCTTTCTTTTGAAACCACACCATAATTTTTTACATGTAAAAAAATTCAGTTACTGATCTTGTTTTTGGGATCTGTGTTTTCCTCTCAGGCTGCCGGTACTGCAGGTACGGCTACAACAGCTACCTGACACATTGCCGGAATCGTCGCTGTCACGGTTCCGTCCGGAAGCACAACGGGTACAACGACCGTCAGATTGCCAAGTGCATCCACAACAAGCAGTGCACTGCCTGCCGGTACACTGCCAGGTGCAAGCGCTGTCAGAACAGGCTGCGTCGGCTCAACCCCTGTTGCACTAAATACAAAGGTATCCGTTACTGCAACTCCGAAAACCTGGGCTACCGATGTAAATGCTGCCTTTGTCTCAGCCGGTGCTGCCGCTACGCTGACAGTGGATGCCACTGCCTGTCCGGAAGCTGTGATCACGGTCTGTGCCGGGCGATAGACTGCCGTCACTGCCGCATTTGCAGCTGCCTGTGCGGAAGCCGCACCGGAACTACTCTTGCCTACGGAAGAAGCACTGCCGGAGCTGCTTCCACCACTGGATTTACGGCTGCTGGATTTTTTGGAACTGCTTGAACTGCCTGCATTGTTGGAACTGCCGGAAGCACTGGGACTGCTCGTGCCGCTGCTGTTGCCCGGCCCCGCGCCTGCGCTTTCTGCCGCAAAGGCAGACAAAGACATAGAAGCCGCAAGCACAAATGCAGCCGCCATTGCCAAATACTTTTTCATGGTAATTTCCTCCTTCCATGATTACATGTGGTTTCTATATCAACCCTTACGGGGTCAATACCTGTTTCCGTTTACTTCTTCATAAAAGGTATCCAAAATCAGTTCATACATGGCAGTCTCGTCCACATAGAACTCCTCATACCTTTCTCCCATCACGTTTTCTCCCGCGATCTTTGTAATATCCGCACCGGCAAAATCAAAACCGGCTGCCAGATCCGCCAGATAGATCACTTTTTCCAGATTCAGATCTGTAGTCATATAAGGTCCCAGTTCCTGAAACATCGTGACGGGCAAAGTGGGATCTTCTTTAAACTGTGCTTTGGCTTTTGCAAGAAATGCCTCCAGATACTGCTTCTGCCTCTCCAGCCGGCCTTCCGCACTGCCAAATATCCCCGTATCCCGTCTCTGCAGATACACAAAAGCCCGTCTGCCATTTAGATGGACTGTCTTTCCTTTTTCCAGACGCCAGTCCCATTTCGTCAGGTCGTCCAGAACAACCACATCGACACCGCCCACGGCATCATTTATCTTCTCGATGGCACTCATATTGATGGCACAATAGCCATGAATAGGCAAACCATACATAAAATTGGAAACCGCTTTTTCCATGTACTGTGCACTTTTAACCGTACCGTCTCCATAGCCGTGCTGTACACAGATCTGCGTCTGTACAGTCTCCAGATATGTTCCGTAATAGTCATAAATATCCACGTCTGCCATGGTATTTCTGTCTATGGCAATAATCTTCACTTTTTTGATATGCGGGTTCAGCACTACCAGAAAAATCGCATCCGCCGAACCCCCGTCGTAGCCTTGCGTCTGTTCCTGCACCGTCTCACTACGCTGGTCGATCCCCATGACAAGGAAAGTCATGATATCCTGATTATAGTCATAGGCTCTGCCCTGATAAAAGACCCGGCCCTCTTTTGCCTGCGCATGCTCTGTTGCCCCTGCGCAGGCCATCTCCGCATCTGTACCCATGTCTGAGACCACGCCTGCACGGCTTGTCATATCAAGTTCCAGATCCAGTTCGGAGGTGTGATGTCTTTTCCTCTGCATACCTGATGCACTGCCCACCATATCCCGCTCCAGCTGTGCCCTGCCTCTGCTGCGAAGCAGATAAAATCCGGCAAGCAAAAGCAGCATGATTGCCAGTATTGCCATGCAGGCATGCAACATACGGGTATGCTTTTTTTTGCCTTTCTCTCCGTTTCCGGTCTCCGTATCCTGTCGTTCCGTAGTCATCACTCCATCAGATAAGTCTTCAACAGCTTCACAGCCATTTTGCGCTTGTCACTTCCAGATGCGCGGCAATGCTGACCGCCGTCTCCAATGACATGCCGCAGCTTCCCCGCTCGATATCAGCATAGTACTTTTGCGACAGCTGCAACATCGCTGCTACCTGATCTCGTGAAATGCCCAGTTCTCTGCGTCTGCTTTTGATGCGCTCACCGGTACAAAGACGGTCATAGACAAATGCTTTTTTTCGGTTCATCAGTACTTGCTTTCTCTCCTGTTATCTCTCACTGTTTTGTTCTTTTCTGTATCCATCTCTTTTTTAAAAATTTCTGCAGCCCATCCCGGACTGTTTGTACCGTGATCCGGGCACACTCATTTTTCATCAAAAGCAGGCAGGAAAAATATAAGATTCCGGATAAAACAATCGTAAACAATACCTGCCATATATAATAGAAACCCGTTGCTTTTATAAACATCCTGATCAGGATAATCGGCAAAGATGCAACCAGGAATTGGCCACAGATCCTTATAACAGATTTTTTATCTATAAAATCTTTTATATGAAAAAATGATACCAGAGCAACCACAGATTCGGCCAAAACAGAAGCCACTGCAGCTCCATGATGGGCAAATCCCGTAATCAGGATGGCGTTACATATCACATTTGTCACTGCCCCGGCCACACCTGCCAGCAAAACCATCTGTTCCCTGCCCAGTGATACCAACTGTTCGCCGGCCACATAGCTAAAGGACGAAGCAACAACAACAGGTATCAGCCAGCGCATGGTGATTTCTGCCCCGCCAAATCCATTGCCACTGAACAGCAAAATAATCTCATCGCTCAGCACAAACAGGCCCAGCATAGCCGGAATGGCAAACATAAACATAAAGTGAATGGACTGATTCATAAGCATTTTCACTTCCCGCAATTTACTTTTTCCCATATAATAAGACAGCCTGGGTATCATGACTGCTGTCAGCGCATTGATCAGTGCACTTGTCATGCCGACTGTTTTGGAAGCCGCTGTATATATGCCGACAGAGATATTTCCCTTAAAAAAGCCCAGCATAACCGAATCCAGGACCGTGTAAAACTGGGCGGACAGTGCAAGCGCAAGCAAAGTAAATACCGGCCGCAGATGCTTCCTGAATTCATACTGTCCATACCAGGAAAAGCTGATATAGTTTCTGCAGTTGAGAAAATTAAGCAGGTAAGAACCGGAGGAGGCAATGACTAGAATCACCGCATAAGCAGCCACATCATCCGCATCTTTAACCAGAAGTAACATCAACAGCAAAGAGATAACCTGAAACAGGACCGTCCTGACCGCAATATACTGATACTCTTCCAGGGCCTGATATAACCATTCCATTCCCATCCCCATCAGGACTATCAGGACACTGTGAATCAGTAACAGTTCTCTGCATTGCCAAAAGCGTTCGATTGTACAAAGCAGTAATAACAGCACCACATAAGAAAGCAGGACTGCCCCCGCATTGATAAACAACATTTCATGGACAAACCGGCTTAACGCAATTTTGTCATCCCGCAGCCGGGCGGCCTCGCGTCTGCCATAATAGCCTACTCCCAACATGGCAGCCACACAAAACCATGAAATAACACAACGCACAAAACTCACTTCACCCACTGCTGCCACTCCCAATATCCTGGCGGAATAAGTAAAGGTGGCCATCGGAAAAATCGTCGATGAGAAAACCTTCAAAAAATTAAACAACATATTCTTTCCGATTGATTTTTCAATATTCAGTTTGTCAGCTCTTACTTTATTTTTACGCAAAATATAACTCTGCTGCCTCCAGACCCATCCTTTTGCATGAAATCCCTGCACCTGTAAAAATTTCTGTCTGTATGCAGAGTCTCGGGGCCTCTTTAACATAACATCCTATGTTTTCTTCGATATCCTGCATACAGATGCAAGATTTTTGTACTCAGATAAAAACCTGTCAGTTTAATCAGCAAACCGCATAGGCAGTTTTTTTTACCCCCCCCAGGAACATAACCCTTTGTATTTCCTGACATTCCGGATCAGTTCTCTGCGCACCATACGGTCCGGTTCATCGTTAACCTGGCCCAGTAGCACATAGTACTCATACGCAAGGCGCTGGTAAAGGAGTTCTTTTCTTCTCTCGGTACAATTTTGAGTCCTGATCTGATCCAAAGTCTTACCTATCATCTGATAGCGGTTTTTCCAGAAACCGGTTTCCCTGGCTTTTGTACAGGCAGAATTACTACGGACCCGGTAAAAATACATAGATTGCTCCATTTTTGCAAGTTTCGGTGACTCCAGGAAAACGCGAAAAACCCATTCTGTATCTTCGTTTGTCTCCTTAAACGATTCATCAAACAGCAGTTTATGCGCTGCCACAAATGAATGTTTTATTGCATATTGCCATGCCGCGCCGCTAAGTATTTCACCCGAAATCATTTTTGCCAGTTTCTCATCTTCATCAGTTGTATTGCCAAAATCAAGTTTGCCGGTATCTCTTCTTATCGCGGGCGGGCCTCCCCGCTCATACACTTCCACAACTCCATAACAGATAACTTCTGCCGGTTCCTTCCTGATGACCTTGCAGATATCCAACAAAAAACGATCGGAAGCATAATAATCATCTCCGTCCAGAAAAACAATCCATGTTCCCTTTGCGTTTGTAAGACCCTCGTTGCGCGCCGATGCAGCGCCGCCATTTTCCTTGTGTATCACTTTTACCCGCGCATCCTTTGCTGCGTATTCATCGCACGTGATCCCGCTCCCGTCTGTCGATCCGTCATCTATCAACAGCAATTCATAGTCCGTATATCTCTGTCGCAGAACACTTTCGATACATTGACAAAGATATTTTTTCACATTATAAACAGGTACAATAATCGTAAACATACACGCTGCGTTCATATCTTCCATTTCTCCTTATCCTGTGATCAGAGCTTGCCAGCAATTTTTCTTCGAATCAATCTGTAACAAAACAGGAAGCAAAACAGATTCATGTCTGATCCATGAACCATATTCAATTTCATGTACTGCGGACATCAAAATAAATGCAAGTACAATCGTGAGCGAATATTGGGCTTCCTTGCCCAGTTCTTTTATTTTACAGAAAGAATGCAATATAAAATAAGTGATAACCAACTGTACAAAAACATAAATCAGATATTTAAAACCGAGTCGGATCAGTTCCAGCGGAAACAGGAGCCTCACAAGAGCTGATACATAATTCATGGTCTGGGTCAGCAGATTATTGGAACTGAATAACGGAACAAGTCTTGTATTGGATGGAACCATTCTTATTCTCACGCGGATCAGTTCCTCATATATCCTTTTGTCTACAAGACCGGCTGCCGACAGGCAAGTGGCGTATAATATGCCAGCCCCGGTTAAAAACAATAGCATCAGCAGAAACTTTTTCTGGTTTTTGGCATAAAATTGATATAATAAAAGTGATAAACCGGCAAAAGGTATCATCAACATATAGTAGGTACGAAACAAAAATGAGTACAACATAATGAGCAAAACAAGTAAGAAAATACAGGTAAAAGAATGTTCTGCATATTTCCTGATGATATAACTCATGAAAATAAAAAATAATAACTGCAGTGGTTCTTTGGACAGACAGAAGGCATAAATATTTACAGCTAATATCATTACCGACAATAGTATAAAAGTAAGACAATCCAGCTGTTTCTTCCTGTTTCTGATCATAAAAAACAGCAGCAGATTACCGATTACAGTGATAAAAATTTCAAATGCAATATAGGAATCTAACCTTAAAAAATTAAGTTTCTGATAAATATAAACAAGATTTCCGGATACATCAGCAGAAATGTTATGATCCATATTAAGAAAACTAAACTTCACATGCTCATTTTTCATAGCACTTAAAAAGGCATGCCCAATTCCCATATCAACCAGATTCTGCCTGAATATACCATAACGCATAAACTTGGCCGTCCATATTAAAAAAGGCCAGATACCATATAATGTCCGTTTCGTTACAATCCAACCAGATCTACCCATAACAGCTGCTTTTCCCATCGTTTACTTTCTCTGTTTAAAATACCGATGATACATTCTTCTTACAAACCCATAGATACCGGTTTTATAACATATCACCCGTCCACAACGTGCCATTTTTACGCTCAGGTTTTGTGGGTAGTACTTATGAAACAGTTCGAAGCCGCACATACTGGCTGCATCCCGGAAAAAATCCTCTCTGACACTCTTTGCTTTTACGGATTCAAACATCGGCCAGGTATCTTCTGTCAGTCTGTCCGGTTCTATGAACACAGATTCCACCCTCTCTTCTATGGAACGAAATACAGTTCTTCCTTTGTCTGTATGCACAAGCATCTGACTGGCTCCCGTATGATCATCCCACGGTACCTGGAATTTTCTCACATCAAAACAGTCCCATATGGTAATATCGCTCATGCGATATCGCTTTTTAAACTTACAGGCATAGCAGGAAGGACGGTCACATATATCAGAAAAAAATGCCCGTAACATAGGATCTGTTTCTGTACCACGGGCATACAATTCTTTTCTTCCACTCTTAATTGTCATGACCGAATATTGATATCCAAACTTTCCCTTATTGCGAAATAAAATATCTGTGATATGGCTATCCGGATACTTTTCCATCTGCATCTCCAGATACTTTCTCCAGATCAGCGGAGAAGGGACCCCATGACAGACAAAATCCACAGTGATTAAATGCGCAGGTTCCTCTTTCAAATATCTCTTTAGCCCTTCAATCTGGCAGGGTGTACCACTATAGCAGACCAGTTTTCCATCCCTTAAGTATTCCTTTACTTCGCGAAAGGTCTCTTTGGTATCGCTCTGCACATATTTACTGCCTCTGAACCGATACAGTTCCTGATCCGTCAAAGCAGCACTGTGACACACTCGAAAGTCCTGGTCATAGGCCGCGCCATAGACAATACCACCCGCTCTGATTACGGATTGGGCAATCGCAGTAAAAACACCACCCGATGTACTTTCTTTTCGGATCTGCAAATCCTTAATCCTTGCCAGATATCCATCCTGTGCAAACGGTATATCAGCTTTTGCATGAAGTACCGGACAACATTTTCCGCACAGCCCACATTCTGTACACGTACTGTCATCCGTCTCTGGATAGAGAAAACCTTCCTCATCCTCTGCCATGGTCAGGCTGTGAGAAGGACAGGCATTGACACATGCACCACACCCACAACAATCTTTTTTATCAACAATCTTCATTTCTCAATGCCTTTTCCAGAAAACGAAAAGAAAATCTTCTCACCTTTTCTATCCTTTCATTTACGCTCGGATAACAAATTTTCTGCTCCAGCAGATCCAGATCACTCTTTGCCGATACCAATCTGTCTGTTAACGCAAAAGTTGATAATATATGGGAGATTCTCGTATTGGTTGAGACACTGCTGTGATCCGAAAACCGTTTCAATACGGCAAATTCCTTATTCTCCAGCAATGAGAACACTGTTCCATGATACGAATCCGTAACAATAAATTCCGCATTCCTGATATAATTCAGAAAGTCTTCCGGTGAGAGGTCGACAAATGTCTGATCAAAATACTCTTCATCATAGGTTATGTATTCATCCAAATGGATCAGCGCAATCACCGGATAGCCTTTTTTATCTGCAAATGTACGGATGGCCTCCCTCTGCCATCTGTTTCTCCCCAGCAAATAGCAGAATATATATTTTTTCCCATGTTCCACCTCCCGGTAGGGAATCGCCTGTTCCCATTCCGCTTTGCTCAGCATCATAACCGGATCTGCCACAACATCACATTCTTTTCCGCAGATTTCTTTGACGATCTCTGCTCCGCTGCGCTCACGCAGACTTATAAAATCCAGATGTGTAAACATGGTGGCATATGACTGTCTGTACTTTTTTCTGATATTTCCGATCCCGAAACTTGTAGCAAAGGCAATCGTAGTCATGTCTTTTGCAAATCCAAGGGTGTAAGTGTCTGTTACCACGCTTGAAGGCAGCCACAACTGATCACTTCCCAGCATTACGGCATCGTAATCCCGGCAAAGCGCAGTCGCTTCCTGCCAGTTTTTTACTGTGGTTGTCAAGGGTATCCTGTCTCGAAGAAAGGCCGCGAACTTTTGTCTGCGGTTCTGAAATTGAGTGCCATAGTCTTGATCTATTTTTCCCCAGAGTAAACTTGCACACCATCTGCCCTTGCTCTTTATAAAAAACAACAGATCACCACTCAGCAGATAAAAGCGGATTTTCCTTTTCTTAATTACAGGCCACAACTGATCCAGATTCAATATTTCAGATTCTGTCTCCAATTTTTCAAGCATTTTCACCGTAGCAAATGTCTGCAGTACAGATCCGTAGTTCATTGTTTGATAGCCCGCCACGATAAGAACTTTCATAAACACTCTCTCCGCCATTTTTATTTCGATATCAGATTCTTGATCCCCTTCATATAGGCAGACACCACTATAGTTCTGTCAAATTCCTGCTCCGCCTTTCTTCGTCCGTTAAGTCCCATGCTTTCTTTTCTTTCACCTGAGAGCGATAAAAACTGTTCCACTTTATGAATCAGCTGTGCACTGTCCTGTATCTTACACAAATACCCGGATGCCCCGTCCTCAACTGTCTCCCGGCATCCCGGATGATCCGTTGTTATCACCGGACGGGCGCACGCCATGGCTTCCAGCAGAGTATTCGGCACACCTTCATGGTAAAAAGTCGGCAATACAACACAATGTGCCATTGCCATATATTTTTTGACCTCTGAAACCTGCCCATGGTATACGATGATTTTTTCCTGTTGCATTTTTTTGAGAATATTCAGATAATCTTCTTCACAATCTCCACAAATATGAAATTCCACGTCTTCTCTGTCTGCATAATATTTTGCCAGTTCCAGAAATTCTTCAATCCCTTTTTCTCTCATCACCCTGGCAATATACAAAAAGCGTATCAGCGAATCATCCGGATAGGGAAGCCGTTTATATTCTTCAAGATTGACGCCGGAGCCCGGCAGCATTTGCACATTTCTGCCCGTATAGCCATGGCGCAGAAAATAATTTCTGTCATGTATATTCTGAAAAAATACACAGGAAGCATGCTCCATATTGCGTATTGTCAGACTCCGCAGAAGCCGCGGCAAAAGGCCGTTTTTCCCCAGCGCTGACCCCAGTCCTGTGATATTCATCAGATAAGGGATCTTACATTTACGGGCCAGCATACCGCCGTACAGATTGGGTTTTATTGTAAAAGTAAGAATCAGATCCGGCCTGATCTGCTCGATCAGTTTCTTTAATGCCAGATATACCTGTAACTCACCACCGGGATGAAAACTTCTCCGTCTCATCTTGATTTCAGCAAAATGACATCCCATACGCTCCGCCGTATCACTGCCCAGTTCCTTTTCCCCGTGTGAGCCATTCGGAAAGGCTGTCCAGACCTCAAACCCTTCATCGACACATCTTCTGATCAATTCCTTTCGAAAACGAAAGATCACATAATAACAGTTCCCTATCAATAATATTTTTTTCTTCATGCGTCTCATCATCAGACTGACTTCCATGAGTCATGTGGTCTGAAATGCCACTTTTGCGGAAACTTGATTGACTTCAGATCACCCTGATATTCCTTTTTGTTTGCGTATATCATTATCTTTTTATCCTGCCCGGGCATGAGATAATCCGGCCTGTGCTCCCTCAATGCTTTTATCATAGGTATTTTCTCTTCCTTAAATCCGGCCATCTTACAAAACGTCATATCCATGGCAACGGCACTTTCACTTGCCATCAGGATTCCCAGACTTTTTGCTTCCGGCTGACATGGGCCATTGTGCTCTCCTGCAATGATCATATCTGCGAAATTCAGTACTCTGCGCTGCGTATCACCCTGCAGTGTCCCCTCCTGATCGGCAAACCTTATGATATGGTTCAAATCAACAACCGTACGCCAGATCGTGTCATTTCCAGCCCATATTCCCTTTATGTATGGATCTTTTCCAAACCGTCTTTCAAAAAGCAGCAATACCGCATACAAATATCTGTCAATGGTAGCTCTGAAAATCTGATGCTGGTTTTCATGCTTTATCTTCTGTTCCAAAATACTGCTGATTATCCTCTTTATTTTACTGGGATGAAGATACGCATCCCCGCCTTCTTCTAGCGAGCCCACCGTATAATGTGGTAGAGATGCCTTGTCATAGATAATCCCCACCATATTTTTCATTGCGGCAGTAAAACCTGCCAGCCTGTGCGACTTTGGCTTGCAGAAATTAATGACTACATCTGCCTGTAAAACGATCCGATTGAGCGAATAGATATGTCTGTGTTCGCTGTGGTACTGCTCTGTCTGGGCTAAAGCATAATTATCCACCTGATACGTTCTGGCTCCGCTGCGCCTTTCGTGCATGGACAGCGAACCCATATCAACATCCACTGCTTTGCCCGTCTGGTAAATCCTGTTTACAATTACCTTATTCCTGTTAAATTCGGACTGATATTTACGCAGATCCACAAAGGATACCGGTTTTTTGTGTCTGTGATAAAATGCAAGCAATTCCGTAAAATGAATCTGCTCAAACAAAACCTGCAGATTACAGTCCTGCATTGGTGCATCGGCTATGACGACTTCTCCCTTCCCCTGCAACGCAATCAGACAGTAATCACAAACTGCCCGCAGACACGAGGGATGTGTGACAAGACATGCCATCGAATTTTCTCTGCGCTTCCTGTTTTCATTGCAATGCATGACAAAATTTGGTTTGATCAATACAAGATCACCGGGGCTGATATATGCGCCCAGCGGATTCCAGCATTTCTTTCCAAAATTATCCCGATCCAGTCCCATCATCTGAAACAGAGAACGAATCATATCATAAGCATCATTCGGTTCTTTCTGTATATTGTGATCCCCAAAAGGATATTCCGGATATGGCCTGGATGGATTCCATCCTGTCTGCGGATAAATACTGCCTTGCCTGTATTCTATATATACTTCACTCATGCTCTCTCTCACGTATTCTGTATTCCATATGCCTTACTCAAATCAATCCAGTTCCCCATCTTAACGGCATATTCCTGCGAACTAAATGGCTCAATCCCCCCGCCATGATACAGGGTCATCTCTCCAAAATAGGTCTCCCCGTTAACCGAATACAGATCCACTCTGACCTGCAAAAACCCACGGGACAGTTTGGCCGCAACTTCCAGCATCTCATCCAGATTTTCCGGTTTCTCAATAGCAGCCTTGCGATCATTGGGACATTTGATGGTAAAATCCAGAAACTGCCAGTCAGGTGTATACAGATTGCGTTTATGGATGTGCTGCCTTCCAAAATCTACCTGTATGATCTGAGGCACGCCCCCAAAACAGAAAAACTTATAGTCCCGCAGTTCTTTCACTTTTTGATCAATCAAATATTTTTCGCCTGTCACACATTTCCTGATATCCTTGTAGGCCCATTCCCTGCTGACATAATACTGATTGTGCCGATAATGGTATTGCAGTTTTTTGATTGCAGCTTCCCGATCGAAGCGATCTCGATCGTCGCATATTACCACACCGCCTGAATCGTGATTACACTTCAGAACAAACTGCTGCGGCAGTCCGCGGAAGTCTATCTCCAGTGGGCTGTCCCATTTTCCAAGCAGCGGGACCAGATATTTTTCTCCCACTTTCTCTTTTACATACTGCCGTACCGCATATTTATCCGCAATCATCGTATAAAGCGGATTGTGATCATATAGTTTCATCCACTGTATCTTTTCATTAAATGTGAGCGGATGATGCAAGTGCGGCAATTTCCCCGTGGCTGCCGTATACAGAGCAAAAATCAGCCATTTATCCGGCACCCATCGAAACAGCCTCTGTCCGTTTGCCGACAGATATCCCTTTTTTACTGCCTCTTTTATCTTCATGATCCTGTCCTTTGTATGGCGGTCTCGCCGCCGCGACTCAGTACCCGCCGTCCCCTTTGAGCACCACCGGCACGGTCTTTGCTATAATCTTTAAATCATTGAAAAGGCTCATTTCCCGTATGTATTGCAGATCCAGTTCCACCCACTGCTCCCATTTGATATCCGCACGGCCTGATATCTGCCAGATACAGGTGAGTCCCGGTCTGACAAGCAGACGCTGTTTTTCATAACTGCTGCACTTTGCCATCTGATGTGACAGGATGGGCCGGGGTCCTACGATACTCATATCCCCTCTGATCACATTCACAAGCTGTGGCAGTTCATCAATGCTGTATTTGCGAATGAATTTCCCCACCCTGGTAATACGCGGGTCGTCTTTGATCTTAAAGGCATTGCCCGTCTGTTCATTCTGTGCCTGCATTTTTTCAAATAATGCCTCCGCATCCGTGCACATGCTGCGAAACTTATAAAATTTGAAATCTTTGCCGTCTTTCCCCGCCCGCATCTGAGAAAAGAATACCGGCCCCTGATCATCCGCCTTAATCGCTATCGCAGTGGCCAGAAAAACAGGGGACAGCACTACCAGGCCCAGAGAAGCCGCTGCTACATCAAAACTCCTTTTCAGAAAGCGAAAGGCAAACGACTTCCTGTCATACAATAAATCCTCTTTTGGAAAATCCATCGTCTTTGGATAAAAAGTAGCTTTTGTTTCCATCCCCGTCCTTTACCTTTCTTTCTGTGCAGCTTCATTTTTTACCCTGCCCTGCGCCGCTTTTTGCCGCTTCTTTCCCTGTCTAAGTTCCATCCGCAGCCCGTCCAGACACCAGCATACAATAACAAGTGCCACCGCACCGGCCATGCAGATCAGAAGTTTCTTCAGCATCCCTTCCACCGCCTGATAACGGGCCGGAACCACCGTCTTTACGGCATTGGAATAGGTCAGTGACCGATAATCCTGATCGGTCTCCCTGATCAGATCATTCCACCTGATGATCGACTCCGCCGCCCTCTGCCGCATCTGATCCGCTGTATCATATTCGGCCTGTGTATTCTTGTTTTCTTTTTGCACCGCT
The DNA here is from genome assembly GCA_947574055.1 of uncultured bacterium. Classification (GTDB taxonomy): domain Bacteria; phylum Bacillota; class Clostridia; order Lachnospirales; family Lachnospiraceae; genus VSOB01. Next base: position 7,817 of record CANPIC010000012.1, on the reverse strand, counting down.
GCTTCCAGCAGCTGCCTTGTCTCTTCCAGTCGTGCACTGTTTCTGGCGATCTCTTGCGAAAGTTCCAGTTTCTGTTCGATCAGTGTCGCATAATATTCATCTGCTTTTCCCACTGTCCGCATATTCTCCTGTCCACTGACAATGACCAGCGGGTCTTTTTCATAGGCATCTATCGTTCCCTGCAACAAGCCGAGGCTGGTCTGCCGGGCGAGCAGATCTGCACTGTATTTCCTGATCCGGTAGCCATAATATTCGATCAGCCGCTCCCTGTCCCTTGTCACACCGCTGCCTTCGATATAAGATGACAGATCCGCCATCTCAATCTCTTCTATGATCCGCAGCGACTCCTGAATATTTCCATAAGACAAGCCCGTCTTTGCGGAACGGAAATCCGGCGCTTCCTTACAACGCTCCGCTACAAAGTCTGACAAAATATCAATCTGCGCCTGCATGATATCCACTGCCTGTGCATAGTCATAACTGCCATACTCCTGTTCCACTGTCAGATCCGGCACCGACGCATCCGCATAAGTGTCCATAAACCAGTCCCTGTAACTCTCCAGTATGGCATTAAGCAGTTCCCTGGCCTCAGAGGAAGTAAGATCCAAACCGCGATGCAGCCTGACTACATACTGCGAAGAAAAATAAGACACATCCAATATCCGCTCATAATTGGAGGCGTCTTTCTCAGCCATACGCTCTATGGCTGTAATCCGCTCTACCGCATCTTCCGGGATCACCCCTTCTATGACAATATTTTCCCGGACTTTTTCCACATCCATGGACGTATCGCCCAGACTGTCCAAAGCTGCGCGGATCACTACCGGTGACTTGATCATATTGATATCCAGGGCCTCTCCGTTCGGGTCAAGGCCTTCTTCAATCCCTTCGTATTGCAGGGCTATCATCGCTTCTGCATAAGCACCTGTCCCCGTGATATACCCCAGTGCGCACCAGAGCAGCCCGGCCACAATACCTGCACATAACGCGATAACGGCCATATACCGGTACAGCCGCTTTTTCTTTGCCATATTTGCTCCGATCTCCAGCAGATCGATCTCTGCCCCATTTGCCTGTGGAGCCGCCAGCTGTACATACAACTGCGTACAGTCCCCGGCGTCGTTCCTTATGTACGTCTCTTTTTCTCTCTCCCGTTCTTCGTCCATCACCTGTCAACGCTCTCTTTTCATTGATTTTTTCCTTTGTCACACGCCGTCACGCTGACGGCCCGCCTGCAGACAACCCTGAAAATCTGCTACAGAGGCAGCAAGTATACCACCGCCCCGGGAAAGTCGTCAGCAACAGACAATCCCTTTTGCTCCGGCGACTTTCCCTGCCATGATTTTCCGGTTGGAAGCATTTCGCAAATGTGATATATTGTAATCGCGACATTATAACAATCACATTGCAAACACTTGGCTGCTTCATGATATCGGATTACGCATTTCTTATCCTTGTGTTTGATATTATCACGCATTTCTTATGTAGTCAAGTTTTTTGTGATGCAAATTTACAAAAGAAAATAAGGAGCTTGTACTATGTATGAAATTTACGAACAGCTTTTGACACAAGCCGGCGTCACGTCTTATCAGGTGTCAAAGGCCACCGGCATCGCTACCGCCACATTAAGCGACTGGAAACGCGGCCGCTCCACCCCGAAACAGGACAAGCTGCAGAAAATTGCAGACTATTTCCATGTCCCGCTGAGTTATCTGCTTTCCGGAAATATGCAGGAGACTTCCTGGGATACGGATATGCTATGCCTGGTACAAAGCGCCGCCGGCCGGGAAAGTGTGAAGACGCTTTTGGAATATTCGATCCGCGCCGAAGATTCGGATATCAGACTGGCCATCGCGGTGTTAAAGGCATTGGAGGAAAAAGGAAAACAATAAGACAATCGTACTTTCCCGCCACGCAGCGCAGTTAATAAACAGGTTGGTTACACGCCTGCCATTCTCTGTTGCCACAGCGCTTACGGACACTTTTGCCTGTAGTCCGGTGCGTGGCCGGATATGTACGCCTTTATCATGTCAATTTCTGATCCTTTTATTGACATGACCGCCCGGCTATGGTATGCTTTTTTAACAATTCTGACAAGCCTGTGCCCCTGATGCACAGACTTTCCCTGCCGATTATCAGGCAATGACAATGCGCACATCGGCGCACTTGCGATTCTCAATGACAGTAACTCAATGATCGTAAAAAGGAGTGTGACAGTATGACATTGACCAAAGAAGATCTACAGGCCATAGCAGATCTGATAGATAAAACATTTGATGAGAAATTGGATCAAAAATTTGATCTAAAATTCGATCAGAAGTTTGACGAAAAGTTTGACCAGAAATTTGACGAGAAATTCGATCAGAAATTGGATCAGAAATTGAATGAAATATTTGACCGGAAATTGGATGAGAAATTTCAGCCCATGAACAATCGGCTGGCCGCAATCGAATCCGAACTATCCGCCTTGCAATGCGGACAGGGCGAGTTAAAGGAAGCATTAACAGCTATCCGGTACAAGGTCAATGATACTTATGAACTGGCCCTTGATGCCTGGGGGCAAAGTGAGGAAAACCGGCATTGGCTCGCATCTTCCCCCTGAGGCAGAAAAACATCACTCAGGTCCGAAAAAGCCCTGCGGCTTTTGCTGCAGCCGCAGGGCTTTCGCCCGTTTTTTTCAAACCTCTGCTCCTTCTCATTCACTGCACGCCCGGGCCCGCATATCCCATCAGGCTTTCGTCCACCTCTCTGGCAGCCTCCCGTCCTTCGCGGATGGCCCATACGACCAGTGACTGGCCGCGGCGCATATCGCCTGTGGCAAAGACACGTTCCACACTGGTGCGGTAACTGCCGGCCCCGGTTTTGATCCGGCCTTTCTCATCCAGAGCCGCGCCAAAGGCATCCGCCACATATTTCTCACTGCCCACAAAGCCGGCTGCAATCAGCGCAAGCTGCGCTTGTAGTACCTGCTCGCTGCCCGGTATTTCCTTCATGGCCATCCGGCCATTCTCCTCCTTTTCCAAGGACAGCCTGACGATTCTGACTCCGGTCAGTTTCCCGTCCTTATCCTTGCTAAACTCCTTTACCGTCGATTCATAGATACGGGGATCATGGCCGAAAAGAGCGATGGCCTCCTCCTGCCCATAATCGGTCTTGCACACCTTGGGCCACTGGGGCCAGGGATTGTCCTGCGCCCGGCAGTCGGGCGCCTTGGGCATCATTTCGATCTGCGTCACGGACTTACAGCCATGGCGGATACAGGTGCCCACACAGTCGTTTCCCGTATCCCCGCCGCCAATGATCACCACATTTTTTCCTCTGGCACTTACGTAGCCATCATCTGACAGGCCGGAGTCCAGCAGGCTTTTTGTATTGGCGGCCAGGAAATCCACCGCAAAATGTATGCCTTCCGCTTCCCGGCCCGGCGCTTTGATCTCGCGGGGCTTTGAAGCACCGCAGGCCAGCACGATCCGGTCAAAGTCCTGCAGCAGTTTCTCCGCCTTGACATCCTTGCCCACATTCACTCCGGTCACAAAGGTAACGCCCTCTTCTTCCATAAGTCTGATTCTGCGCTCCACGATCTCCTTTCCCAGTTTCATATTGGGAATGCCGTACATCAACAGGCCACCCGGTCTGTCGGCACGCTCATATACCGTCACACTGTGACCCCTTTTATTGAGCTGATCTGCCGTGGCCAGGCCGGAGGGACCACTGCCGACTATGGCTACCTTCTTGCCCGTTCTCACTCTGGGCGGATGGGCCACGACATAGCCCTGCTCAAAGGCATGCGCAATGATCGCATATTCATTTTCTTTCGTGGCCACCGGATCACCGTGCAGCCCACAGGTACAGGCATGCTCACAGAGAGCCGGACAGACTCTGGATGTGAATTCCGGAAAATTGTTGGTCTTTTTCAGGCGGTTATACGCCTGTTCCCAGTTCCCCATATAGACCAGATCGTTCCATTCCGGCACCAGATTGTGCAGTGGGCAGCCGCTGGTCATACCGCCCAGCATCATGCCGGACTGGCAAAAGGGTACACCGCACTCCATACAGCGTGCCCCCTGGAGCTGCTGCTCTTTTTCCGGAAGATGCAGATGGAACTCATTAAAATGCTTTATCCGCGTCTTTGGCGGCTCCGCCTTCGAAGTCTGCCGTGCATATTCCATAAATCCTGTTGGTTTTCCCATTGCTCTTCCCTTCCTACTTTTTCATATTCACATAAAATGCTTCGATCTGGGCCTGCTCTGCTGAGAGCCCTTTTTCTTCCATCTGTACAATGGTTTTTAACATTCTGTCATAATCATACGGAATGATCTTCTTAAATCCGGGCAGATATTCCCCGAAATTGTCAAGTATCTGTCTGCCTTTTGCGGAGCCGGTACAGGCCACATGTTCCCGGATCATTTCCTTTAATTCCAGTACATCATACTTGGATGTGATCTCGGAGGAAGATACCATCTCCTTATTGATCCGTGTATACAGGTCGTTATCCTCGTCCAGCACATAGGCGATGCCGCCGCTCATGCCCGCCGCAAAGTTTTTGCCTGTCTTTCCCAGTACCGCCACCCGGCCGCCGGTCATATATTCACAGCCATGGTCGCCCACGCCTTCCACCACTGCCACGGCGCCGGAATTACGCACGGCAAACCGCTCTCCGGCCACGCCGCAGATAAATGCCTTGCCGCTGGTAGCACCATAGAGTGCCACATTACCGATGATAATATTTTGATCCTCTTGAAACCGGCTGCCCGCAGGAGGCGCAATAACCAGTTTCCCCCCGGACAGACCTTTGCCAAAGTAATCATTGCTGTCTCCGCGCAGATCCAGTGTAACGCCTCTGGGAATAAAGGCACCAAAACTCTGACCGCCTGCGCCCCGGCAGATGATATGACAGGTATCCTCCGCCAGCGTATCGCCAAAGCGCCTGGTTATCTCAGAGCCCAGGATCGTGCCAAAAGCCCGGTCCGTATTGCCCACCTCCACTTCCAGCGTGCACTTTTCTCCTGTATCCAGCGCTTTTCCCAGACGACGCAGCAGTACCTTTTCATCCAGTGTCTTTTCCAGTGCAAAATCATAGACCTGTTTCGGATCGAAAATCGCTTTTTCCGGCCCGCCCGCGTAGGGATTTTCCAGTATATTGTGCAGATCAAGGTTGTATCCCTGCTGCCCTGTCTGTTCTCTGCGCATCAGCAGATCTGTGCGCCCCACCAGCTCATCCACGCTGCGGATGCCCAGTCTGGCCATATATTCTCGCATTTCCTGTGCCACAAAGCGCATAAAATTCATGACATATTCCGGTTTGCCCCGGAAATTCCTCCGCAGCGCAGGATTCTGGGTGGCCACCCCCACAGGACAGGTGTCCAGGTTGCAGACACGCATCATCATGCAACCCATGGCCACAAGAGGCGCTGTGGCAAAGCCAAACTCCTCCGCACCCAGCATGGCGGCAATGACTACATCCCGGCCACTCATCAGCTTGCCGTCCGTCTCAATGCGGACTTTGCCCCGCAGGCCGTTCATAATCAGCGTCTGATGCGTTTCCGCCAGCCCCAATTCCCAGGGCAGGCCTGCATTGTGGATAGAACTGCGGGGCGCCGCACCCGTGCCGCCGTCATAGCCCGATACCAGGATCACCTGTGCCCCTGCCTTGGCCACGCCGGCCGCCACGGTGCCCACACCGGCCTCGGACACCAGTTTCACGGAGATGCGGGCATCCCTGTTGGCATTTTTAAGGTCATAAATAAGCTGTGCCAGATCTTCAATGGAATAGATATCATGGTGCGGCGGCGGAGAGATCAGGCCCACCCCCGGCGTGGAATGTCTCGTTCTGGCGATCCATGGATAGACCTTGCCGCCGGGCAGATGGCCGCCTTCGCCCGGTTTTGCCCCTTGTGCCATCTTGATCTGAATCTCTTTGGCGCTGACCAGATAGCGGCTGGTCACGCCAAACCGTCCGCTGGCCACCTGCTTGATGGCCGAACAGCGGTCGATGCCGTCCGCTCCCGGACGCAGCCGCTCCACATCCTCGCCGCCTTCTCCGGAATTGGACTTGCCGCAGAGCCGGTTCATGGCAATCGCCAGCGTCTCATGGGCTTCCTGGGAGATGGAACCATAGGACATGGCACCGGTCTTAAAACGGGTGACGATTTTATCCACACTCTCCACTTCTTCGATGGGAATGGGCTTTTTCGCATAGCGAAAATCCAGCAGCCCCCGGAGATTTCTCACACAGTCTTCTGCATTTACCAGCGTCGTGTACTGTTTGAACAGTTCATAATCCCCCTGCTTCGTAGATTCCTGCAGGAGATGGATGGTGGCCGGATTGTACAGATGTTCTTCACCGCCGCTGCGCATCTTATGACTGCCGGGACTGTCGAGGGTGAGATCCGTTTCCAGCCCCAGCGGGTCAAATGCACCGGAATGTAGCGTATCCTGCTGTCTCTCGATATCTTTCAGGGAGATGCCGCCCACCCGGCTCACCGTATTGGTAAAATATTTATTGATCACATCCATGCTGATACCGATGGCCTCAAAAATCTGCGAACCCTTATAGGACTGGATGGTGGAAATCCCCATTTTGGAGGCGATTTTCACAATCCCATGGAGTACCGCATGGGTATAATCCTCGACTGCCGCATAGTAATCCTTCTCCAGCATCCCACTCTCAATCAATTCGTAGATGGATTCCAGCGCCAGATACGGATTGACGGCGCAGGCACCATACCCCAGCAAGGTAGCAAAATCATGGACTTCTCTCGGTTCACCGGATTCCAGAATCAGTGCTATGCTTGTCCGCTTTTTTGTCCGCACCAGATATTCATTAAGAGCCGAGACAGCCAGCAGAGACGGTATGGCCACATGATTTTCGTCCACGCCCCGGTCACTGAGAATGATGATATTGGCACCGTCTCTGTATGCCCGGTCCACTTCCACAAACAGACGCTCTATGGCCCGCTCCAGACTTGTGTTTTTATAGTACAGAATCGGCACTTCTTCCACCAGAAACCCTTCTGCCTTCATATACTTGATTTTCAGCAAATCGGTATTGGTCAAAATAGGATTGTTTACTTTGAGAATATTGCAGTTTTTCGCTGTCTCTTCCAGCACATTGCCTTCCCGGCCAATATAGACGGTGGTGGAGGTAACCACCTCTTCACGGATGGCGTCGATAGGCGGATTGGTCACCTGCGCAAATAACTGTTTGAAATAGTGAAACAGGGGATGGTATGTCCGGCTCAGAACCGGAAGCGGCGTATCCACACCCATGGCTGCAATAGCCTCCCCGCCCTGCAGTGCCATGGGCAGGATGCCGGTCCTCAGTTCATCATAAGTATAGCCAAAGGCTTTCTGCATCCTCTGCCGCTCCTCCTGAGTAAACACCGGCACCCGCCTGTTGGGGATTTTCAGACTTTTGAGCGTGATCATATTGCTGTCCAGCCATTCGCCGTAGGGCTGTCTGGAAGCATAGGCTTCTTTCAGGCTATCGTCATCTATGATCCGCCCCTGCACAGTATCCACCAACAACATTTTCCCCGGATGGAGACGCTCCTTTTTGACGATTCTGGCCGGCGCAATGTCCAGTACCCCTACTTCGGAAGACAGGATCAGCTGGTCATCGTCCGTGATATAATAGCGGGAAGGGCGCAGGCCATTGCGGTCCAGCACCGCACCCACCATATCCCCATCGGAAAAGACGATCGAAGCCGGTCCGTCCCAGGGCTCCATCATGGTCGCATAATACTGATAGAAATCCTGTTTTTTCTGGCTCATGGTGCAGTTATTGGCCCAGGGCTCCGGAATGGTAATCATCACCG
>CANPIC010000011.1 GCA_947574055.1 uncultured bacterium | reverse complement strand
TATGCGTATTTGGAATTTCTCATTTTGGCTTGTACTATTTATATTCTAACATCAACTCTCAGCGCACCACCTGCGACATCGGGTATTACATTTTTCTGATTTTACCCCAGTGATGTAATTTGTGCTCCACCATTACCTGTAATATATGTAGTCTGCCAATTGCCCCGTTGGACAGATAAAGCGATATCGATGATTCTGTTACAATTTTACCAATATTGGTCGCTATTACTGCAAAACTTGCATCCGCCGCTGTACTGACACCTTTAGCGCTGATGGCATTGGCGACGGATTTTTTGCCATCAGCTACAGTTTTTTTAACGCATCCATATTAAACTTTAACTCGAGTTATAGTGGACACAGTTAAATTACCGGCTGGTGGATCAACGAGACGGTGTACCTGATCATATAATTATATCTGTGTTATATAAGTAATAGTAAAACAAATATATCCTCCTGCGGGTATATCTCCATATAATGGTGAAACCTTTAATTGATTATTAGAAAAGACCAATTCTAGCATATTGGTAGTCCCATTTTCCCAATTCCCCCTTGGAACTGTAAAAACCTGAGTAGATAACGGCATAAAATCTCTCGCGATATTATCTGATATTATATACGAGATATTGTCGCTAAAAACCTTATCTGTACGTCCCTGGACGAACAACATTGCCATTCTTCCTATCTTATCAATTCTGCCCCAATTTTGTCTGCCGTTAAAAGAATTTAACGCCATCGAAGAACTGTCAAGGCTCATTTTGTTTTGCATTGCAGTTTTTAACGCATCCATATTACTATATATCTCACCAACTAAATCATACCACTACGACAGTTTTTCGCTGGGGCCGGATAATTGTAAATCAGGTATTTTGACCAGATGGTAACTATGGAGTCATGTCTTATAATGATCTGTTATGAAACATTTGAAAGGAGGATGGATCAGGGAAAGGATGTCCGGAGCAGATCCGAGAGGAGGGGATACATATGAACTGAGATAACAGAATGTAATGCAGCATAGTAGCAAAAGGGAAACTCTTATACGGGCCTTGGACAGGGTCTGTGTAGGGGTTTTTATATTTGAGGAAAGGAAGGAATGTATGAAACTGAAAATACTAACACTTGTCGGGATGATCGGAAGCTGGATGGCTTCTTTGTTTGGCGGCTGGGATGCTGCTCTTGTTACACTGATTATTTTTATGGGCATTGATTATGTAACGGGGCTGATTGTTGCCGGGGTATTTCACAGCAGTAAAAAAACACAAAATGGTGCCCTGGAAAGTGGAATCGGTTGGAAAGGGCTTCTGAAAAAGGGCGTAACACTGCTTGTCGTGCTGGTGGCCTGTCGCCTGGATCTGGTCATGGGGGCAAATTTTATCAGAGATGCCGTGGTAATTGCTTTTATTGCAAATGAAACAATCAGTGTCATCGAAAATGCCGGATTGATGGGGATTCCCGTTCCGGCGGTGATTACGAGAGCCATTGATGTGCTGATGCAGGAAACAGAAGGTGAGGGAAATAAAATATGAGGATTAATGTACATGCAGGGCATAATCCGGATGGTAAAACCGCGTGTGGGGCAGTCGGATTTATCCGGGAATCCACGGAAGCGCGGCGTGTAAAAGATGAGGTCATCAGTCAGTTGCGCCAGCTTGGTCATACAGTATATGACTGTACGTGTGAGTCAGGGACAAGCCAGGCAGATATTTTGAACAGGATTGTGACAGCCTGCAATGCACATACCGTAGAGTTAGATGTATCCATTCATTTCAATGCCGGCGCCAAAGATACGGCAGGCAATGGCAAAACGTCAGGAACAGAGGTCTTTGTTTACCAGTCTGCCAGTGAGGCAAAGACATATGCGCAACGGGTATGTGAGGCGATTGCAGAACTTGGATTCAGGAACCGTGGTGTAAAATACAATACGAGTTTATATGTACTGAGAAAGACGAAAGCGCCGGCGATGCTGATTGAATGTTGCTTTGTCGATGACAGAGACGATGCGCAGCTGTATCACTGTCAGAAAATGGCAACGGCCATTGTACAGGGAATAACCGGAAAAGCAGCAGTCTCAGAGCCTGGAAAGACCGGAGCGCAGGAGACTGTTGCCCCTGGGGAGGAAACGCCGGTTGGAAACAGCAAGATGCTATACCGCGTACAAGTCGTAGAGCAGCGAGGGGCGTTTTTGGTCAAAGAAAATGCAGAGAAACTTCAGGCACAACTGAAGGCGGCGGGATTTGATGCGATCATTATAGCTTCCTGACAGGGCTCTGTTATGGGACGGTTAAAAAGAGAGGAAACCATCTGTTTTGACAGGTGATTTCCTCTCTTTTTTGTTTGTGGTTATTTTCCTACCAACAGCATATCTACTTTCATGATATGATTGATCAGCCAGTTAATCAGAAATTCCAGGATGTTCTCGATCGTTTCATTCTGTGCTTCGAAGTCGTCGGAGAGAGAATCAAGGTCGATTTCTGCCAGGCTGTCTTCGAACTGGCGATGCTGCGCGGCGTGCTCTGCTATGTAAGGATATGCAATACTTTTCTGATACGCTTCCTCATGCGTAAAATGTGTACGGGTGTAGTCGATCAGTTCGGACACCAGACTGATGATACGATCGGTTTTGTATTCTAAGAAGCTGTCATGCAGCAACTCATAAGTTTCATCAGCCAGTTCAAACAGACGGGTATGCTCCTTGTCAATAAAATCCACACCTGTGCAGTATTCCGGTTTCATCCTGTACATATTAAAATCCCCCTTTTCCAGAAAATAACATATTTGTTCATAATAGTAAATATTATCGTTTTTTATTTTAAGAGTCAAGATGTTATTGTATGTTATTTTGACAAACGCATGAGTGAACAAATGGTGAACATAACATGTATGAGGGCCAGAAACTGAAAAAGTTCTGACAGGGTCATGGCTTTGAGGCAGAGGTAGACCATTCAGGTCGCCCACCGGGCTGCAGGCATAAGCGGGGACTGACGCGGTTGCTTTTTTACGCAGGAACGATTACAATATTACTACTTAGTTCTTATGAGCATGAAAACCGGAAGTGCTGATACGGCCGGATTTGACAGAGGGGAGATGGCGTATGAGAATTTTACTTTTGCTGCGCGGCAGTGCAGGGTGTGGGAAGAGCACATGGATCGAACAAAACGGCTTAAAGAGGTATACTCTGTCAGCGGATGATATCAGGCTGCTCTGCCAGAGCCCGGTGCTGGGGGTGGACGGCACGGAGAGCATCAGCCAGAGCAATGATAAGGTTGTCTGGAAGACACTGTTTTCCATTTTGGAGATCAGGATGCAGCGGGGAGATTTTACGGTCATAGATGCCACCAATTCCAAGACGGCGGAGATGAACCGTTATAAAGAGTTATGCAGTACATATCGTTACAGGATTTACTGCGTTGATTTCACCGATATTCCCATGGAGGAAGTAAAGCGCAGAAACGCGGAGCGGGAGGTGCTAAAGCGGGTATCAGATGAAGTGATCGAACGGATGTATGCCAGGTTTGCCACGCAGAAAGTCCCATCCGGCATCAAAGTGATCAGGCCTGATGAACTGGACAGCATCTGGCTGCAGCGGTTTGATATGTCGTGCTATAAAAGGATTCATCACATCGGAGATATTCATGGCTGTCATACGGCTCTGCAGCAGTATCTGTCAGATAACGGTGGTATCAAAGATGATGAGATGTACATATTTGTGGGAGATTATATCGACAGAGGCCTGGAAAATGCAGAGGTTGTGAAGTTTCTGCTCTCTGTCATGAACCGGAAAAATGTGTTGATGCTGGAAGGGAATCATGAAAGATGGCTGTGGCTGTGGGCCAATGATGCTGTGGGACGTTCGATGGAGTTTGAAACTGTGACCAAAGGGGCACTGGAAAACGCGCGTCTGAGCAAGAAGGAGGTGCGACAGTTATACCGTAAGTTTGGCCAGTGTGCTTATTACAGCTATGGAGACAGGGTCTTTCTGGTCACGCATGCAGGGCTGAGTACCGTTCCGGATAATCTGTCCTTTGTGACAACGGAGCAGATGATCAGGGGTGTGGGAGAGTACAATGATTTTGAAAAGGTAGCGGATGCATTTTTTGACAATACACCGGACAATTATTATCAGATCCACGGACACCGGAATACAAAACAGCTTCCCGTCCAGGTCAATGACAGGGTTTATAATCTGGAGGGACAGGTGGAGTATGGCGGGTGTCTTCGTTGTGTCCAGGTGGACGCGGATGGTATCCATGTGGTGGAAGTCCCCAACACTGTTTTTAAGGCGCCGGAGATCCCGGCAGCACCTGCCGGCGGGGAGGAATCCGTGGAAGAGGTGGTGGCGGCACTGAGAAAGAACCGGTATGTGCTGGAAAAGAAGTTTGGCTGTATTTCTTCTTTTAATTATTCGGATCAGGCGTTTTATGACAAAGTGTGGGATGCGCAGACTACCAGGGCCAGAGGATTGTATATTGATACGGCTACCTATAAAGTGGCGGCCAGAGCATATGATAAATTTTTTAATATCAACGAACGGGCGGAGACAAAATTTGATATGCTTCAGCACAGGCTGCAGTTTCCTGTTACCGCTTATATTAAGGAAAACGGATTTCTGGGAATTGTCAGCTACCATCAATATGAGGATGATCTTCTGATAGCCAGCAAGTCCACTACCACCGGGCCGTATGCGGGCTGGCTGAAAGAGATGCTGTATGGCAGCATCTCCCCGGAGCAGCTCGCAGGATTAAAGGCATATCTCAAAGAGCAGGATGTTACGTTTGTGTTTGAGTGTGTTGATATGGAACATGATCCGCATATTATCGAATACCCGCAAAGCGGCTTGTATCTGCTGGATATCATTCATAACAGCATGGCGTGTATCAGATATGGGTATGAGGAGATGTGTCATACGGCGCACAGGTTCGGTCTGCAGCCCAAGGAAAAGGCCTATGAAATTGCAAACTGGCAGGACTTTTTTGACTGGTATGAGGAAGTGCTGGAAGAAGATTACGAGTATCAGGGACGCAGGATTGAGGGATTTGTCATTGAGGACAGTGCGGGTTTTATGACAAAACTCAAACTGCGGTATTACAGCTTCTGGAAGTTTATGCGGGGTGTGTCTCAGGAAGCCATTCGCAGAGGATATATCAGAAGGACATCTGCCCTGACCACGCCCCTTGCCAATGAATATTATGCATGGGTGAGAACCCTTCATGATCTGCCGGAGCGAGAGGACTTGCCCAGAGATATCTGCAGTCTGCGGAAACTGTTTTACGGGCAGCAGTCTGCGAAAAAGAGTGTGCCTGAAACAGAACAAATCAAAAAAAGCAAAGGATAGCAGGGAAGCAATGCTGCACGATCGTGATATCAGAGAGCCGTTATTTGACTTTCTGGAAGATACATATGGAAAAATCAGAATTTTGGAAGAAAAGACAATCGGACGTTCCCGGGCGGATGCCGTCATGGTGACAGAGGATGCTCTATGCGGCATAGAGATCAAAAGCGATGCGGATACCTACGCGCGGTTAAAGCGACAGGTACAGGATTATGACCGGTATTTTGACTTTACTTTTGCGGTTGTAGGTACGAGGCATGCGCTGCATGTGAAAGAGCATGTACCGGATTGGTGGGGAGTCATCACCGTGGAAGAGGTGGAGGGGCAGGCGGATTTTTATTTGCTGCGAAGGCCAGATTCAAGTCCCCATGTGAATATGCGGAGAAAACTCAGTCTCCTCTGGCGTCCCGAACTGGTCCATATTCAGCAGAGAAATGCGATGCCCCGATATCGGGAGAAGAGCAAACGGTTTGTACAGGATAAGATTCTGGAACGTGTCCCGCAGGAAATCCTGCAGCGCCAGATCTGCCAGGAGCTGTTTGAACGGGATTATACACTGATCGGCCAAGAGATAGAGGCGTACAGAAAAGGATAACTATGCGCGCACGAGTTGCTTCTTCTTGACAGGGGCACTTTATCGTGGTAGTATACAAAAGTGAATGTTCCCGGTTTTTCCTGATAAGCAGGAAGGGCTGTGGAATTTGTGGCAGGGCAGTCTGGCTGTTCTGCTGCCGGAATTTTATGCAGGAAAGAGGGAAAAATCTGCCGATTCTTTTCCTGACTGCCTGTATGTGCTGAAAAAGGCACGGATTGGAGGAAATTATGAAAAAATGTATGGCACTGATGGGGATGCTGTCGCTTACGGCAGCGCTGCTGGCCGGTTGCGGTCAGACAGGAGGAGAGGCACCTGCAGAGCGCGGGGCAGATACGGCGGAGACTTCTGCTGCGGCGGATGCGGCTGCACCTGAAACGGCGCAGACAGAAGCAGCGGGGGCTGAGGAAGAAGGAGACCGGACAACCTTTACGGTAGGGTTTGATGCGGAATTCCCGCCGTATGGGTATAAGGATGATTCGGGAGAATATGTGGGCTTTGACCTGGATCTGGCCCGGGCTGTCTGTGAGAAAAACGGCTGGGAGTTTGTGGCGCAGCCCATTGACTGGGATGCAAAGGATATGGAATTGTCTTCCGGAGCCATTGACTGTATCTGGAACGGTTTTACGATGAATGGCCGGGAGGATGCCTATACATGGAGCATGCCTTATATTGACAACAGTCAAGTGTTTGTAGTGCCTGCCGAAGCAGGCGTTGCTTCCAAAGCGGATCTGGCCGGCAAGGTAGTGGGTGTGCAGAAAGATTCGTCCGCACTGGCGGCACTGACCGACGAAGAGAATCAGGAAAATCTGGATCTGGCGGCATCGTTTGCCGATCTTGTGGAATATGCCGATTATAACACCGCGTTTATGGATCTGGAAGCAGGTGCGATCGAAGCGCTGGCCATTGATATCGGTGTGGCTTCTTATCAGATCGCGTCCAGGGGTGACGGCTATGTGATGCTGGAAGAGCCTCTGTCCACGGAGCAGTATGGCATCGGTTTTCTCAAAGGAAATGATGCCCTGAAAGATACAGTGGAAAATTCTCTGCTGGAATTGTATGCGGAAGGCACAGTAGCAAAGGTGGCAGAGCAGTATGGCATTGATGCTTCCATGATCTGCCTTGGCAATGATAAGTAGAATGATGGTTTTGCCTGTCTGATCAGAGAGGCAGGAGAGAGCAGCGGGAATAAGGGATGTGAAGGAAACTTGCATCCCTTATTTGATCGTATGGGGCAGTGGGATTTCTGTTTTCGGAGGGTATTATGGATTTTGGAATGATGGTTGCACAATTAGGGGAAGGGATGGTGGTGACGGCAGAGATATTTTTTCTGACGTTACTGTTTTCCCTGCCGCTGGGGCTGGTGATCTGCTTTGGCAGGATGTCGGGGCATTTTCTGCTGCGGACACTGTCGAAAATATATATCTCGGTGATGCGGGGCACACCTTTGATGCTGCAACTGATTGTGGTCTATTTTTCACCATATTATGTATTTGGAATCAAGATTTCCGCCGCTTATCGGTTTACGGCGGTGATTCTGGCATTTGCCCTGAATTATGCCGCATACTTTGCGGAGATATACCGGGGTGGTATCGAGTCTATGCCGGTGGGGCAATATGAGGCGGCACAGGTGCTGGGATACAACCGGACCCAGACTTTTTTCCGGATCATTCTGCCGCAGGTGGTGAAGCGGATTCTGCCCTCTGTCACCAATGAGACGATCACACTGGTAAAGGACACCTCTCTGGCGTTTGTGCTGGCGGTGGTGGAGATGTTCACGGCGGCCAAGCAGATCGCGGCCAAAGAGACGACGATCCTTCCTCTGATGGCGGCGGGGGTATTTTATTATCTCTTTAATCTGGCCGTAGCCGCTTTTATGGAATATCTGGAAAAGAAGATGAGTTATTACAGGTAGGAGGAGCGATGAAATATCTGGAGATCGAACATTTAAAAAAGACCTTTGACAATCTGCAGGTGCTGAAAGATATTTCTCTTTCGGTGGAAGAGGGGGAAGTGGTGTCTATCATCGGCCCTTCGGGTTCAGGCAAGTCCACACTGCTGCGCTGCGCCACGATGCTGGAGCGAATGGATGGCGGCAGCCTCTCCTATCTGGGGGAGCGGGCGGCATGGGAAGAAAACGGGACATGCGTCTATGCACCCAAGTCCGAACTGAAACGGATCCGCAAAAGCTATGGCCTGGTATTTCAGAGTTTCCATCTGTTTCCCCATTTCAGTGTCCTGAAAAATGTCATGGACGCACCGGTAAATGTGGATCACGTACCGAAGGCAGAGGCCAGATTGCGGGCGGAAAAGCTGCTGGGACAACTGGGGCTGGCGGATAAAAAGGATGCGTATCCCCATCAGCTTTCCGGCGGACAACAGCAGCGGGTGTCCATTGCCAGAGCGCTTGCTCTGCAGCCGCGGATTCTCTTTTTTGATGAACCGACTTCCGCGCTGGACCCGGAACTGACAGGTGAAGTACTGAAGGTAATCAGAGAACTGGCCCGGGAGCATATGACGATGATCATTGTCACGCACGAAATGCAGTTTGCCAGAGAATTATCTGACCGGATCATCTTTATGGAAGACGGCGTGATCCGCCAGCAGGGGACGCCGCAGGAGCTCTTCGGCAATCCGGATGAGCGGGTTAGGGAATTTATCGGTAAGTTTCAGGCGTAACAGGAGGTGTGAATGGAAAGGATAAAACGGATCATACAGAGGATCAGCGAGGGACTGGAACTGGGGGCAGCAGGACTTGTGCTGGCAGGCATTTTGTTTTTTGCCTATGGCCTGGTGATGAAAGAAAATATTTTTCAGAATCTTCTGGCAGAGCCTTCCAGTTTCAATCATTATCTGGAACTGATATTGATGCTGGTGATCGGCCTTGAGTTTTTGCAGATGCTTTGCCGGCCCAATGCGGACAATGTCATAGAAATCCTGATCTTTCTGGTGGCAAGGCATATGATTGTGGGAACGACCACACCACTGGATGACTTTGTCTCCGTGATCAGTATCTGTATATTATGTGCCCTGCGCCGGTATCTGCATAATATGAAAGAAGCGGAAAAGAAAACGGGGCGTTTTGAGGACGAAGAGGAGGAAGGGGAATGAATTTTGCTGTTCTGGCAACAGGCTCTATTGCCAATACCATGGCAAAGGCAGTATCAGGAATCGGCGGTGTGAGAAAGTATGCGGCGGCATCCAGGGAGTATGAACGTGCCAAAGCATATGCGGACAGGTGGGGATTTGAAAAGGCCTATGGTTCCTATGAGGAAATGCTACAGGACCCGGCAGTGGAACTTGTCTATGTGGCTTCTCCCCATTCGCACCATTATGAACATGCCAAGATGTGTCTTTTGCATGGGAAACATGTGCTGCTGGAAAAGGCATTTACGGTAAATGCAGGACAGGCGCAGGAATTGATGGATCTGGCAAAGGAAAAAAATCTGCTTTTGGCGGAAGCGATCTGGACCAGATATATGCCGAGCCGGAAGATGATCCTTGATCTGGTGGAGAGCGGTGTGATTGGGAAGGTTACCTCTCTGACTGCCAATCTGGGTTATGTCCTCACGGAGGTGGAACGTATGCGCAGACCGGAACTGGCCGGAGGCGCCCTGCTTGATCTGGGTGTATATCCTATTAATTTTGCCCTGATGGTCTTTTCCGGAGCAGTGGAAAAAGTGACTTCCACAGCAGTCATGTCTGCGGAAGGGGTGGATTTTATGAACAGTATCACGCTCACGTTTGCAGGAGGACAGATGGCGGTACTGCACAGCAATATGCTGGCACAGACGGACAGGCAGGGCGTGATCAACGGGGACAAAGGCTATCTTGAAGTGCAGAATATCAATAACTGCGAGGAGATACGTGTGTTTGACTTAAACAGGGAGATGACCGCGCGTTATACTGTGCCGGAGCAGATCAATGGGTATGAATATGAAGTGATCGCCTGTATGAAAGCCATTGAGAGGGGCGCCATTGAGTGTGAGGAGATGCCGCATGCGGAGACCCTGCGCGTGATGAAACTGATGGATGAGATACGAGAGCAGTGGGGGATGCGGTATCCCTGCGAGTAAGCAGTGATTTGCAGGGGGATTGGCCGATCTGAATGAACATACAGCGGCGGCTGAGACGTGACGATGATTGTCATGAAATTATATACCATACCCGTTGCAATCTTTGCAGAATTGTGCTATTCTATGACTGATAAGATGAATGAATGGCATAAAAAGCCAAAGGAGGGGTTGTTATGGATATTCCGGCATTGTCGATGGCGCTTTCGCAGACAAAGACACTGGGAGATGTGGGGACGGCGCTGCTTGGTAAATCTCTGGATCTGGCCAGAGAGCAGGGCGCTGAGATGGCAGAGATGATTGATACCGCAGGGATGGAGCTTTCCGTCAATCCTTATGTGGGCGGCAATATCGACCTGCGTGTATAGATCGCAGAGGCTGCAGAGCCGGCAATAGTTTGAGACAGTTATATGTATGGTCTGCATGGTGATGCCGGCGATAATTAAATAGAGATATCTTCAGGGTCGGGTTTATTTCCCAACCGGTGGTACAGCCCACGAGCCGTAAGGCATGATTCGGTGCAATTCCGAAGCCGACAGTAAAGTCTGGATGGAAGAAGATAGCGGCAGCGTCAGAACAGATGCTGCCATAGGTATAGGATGAACAGACTCTGAAATGGTGACATTTCAGAGTTTTTTTGCCTGAGAGAAACGTGTGGTTCTGACAGGACATATCTGTCAGGGGTGTGATATGCGGTTTTGGTTCCACAAAACAGGGTGCGTTTACGACAGGTGATATTTCGAAAGCAGATGACCTTGAAGAATGGCTTCAGGGTCATTTTTTTATGTGCCGGCCCGCATGTGTAAGACTGTCACACGCGGGATATCCTATCATAAAAAGCAGGACTCTTATGGATGGCATGGATAAGGAGAGAGGATATGTCAGAGACAACAGACAGTTTTTTTATGCAGCGGGCACTCAGGCTTGCGGCACGTGGGGCGGGTAAGGTGAATCCCAATCCACTGGTGGGTGCGGTGGTGGTAAAAGAGGGGACTGTCATCGGAGAGGGCTGGCACGAACGCTTCGGCGGCCCCCACGCGGAACGTGCCGCGCTGGCGGGGCTGGGAGCGTGTGCCGAAGGGGCGACGCTTTATGTTACACTGGAGCCCTGCTGCCACTATGGAAAGACACCACCCTGTACGGAGGCAATTCTGGAGCATAAAATAAGCCGGGTGGTGGTGGGCGCACCTGACCCCAATCCGTTGGTGGCGGGTAAAGGAGTGAGGATACTCCGGGAAGCGGGTATTACGGTGACGGAAGATGTGCTGGCGCAGCAGTGCAGGGAAATCAACCGGATCTTTTTTCATTATATCCGGACAAAGACTCCTTATGTGACGATGAAATATGCCATGACGATGGATGGCAGGACAGCCACGCGGGTGGGACATTCCAGATGGATTACCGGTGAACCGGCCCGGGTGCGGGTGCATGAGGACCGCGGCAGGCATATGGCGATTATGACAGGGGCCGGTACGATAGAAGCGGATGATCCCATGCTAAACTGTCGCCTGCCGGGAGGGCGGCAGCCGGTACGGCTGATCTGCGATACAGGCCTGCGCACTTCTGTCAGGGCGCGGGTGGCAGAGAGCGCCGGGGAGATACCCACCTGGTTTCTGACATGCTGTCGGGATCATTCCAGGTGGGAAGCGTATGAGAAAAAGGGCTGCCGGATACTGGAACTGCCAGAGAAGGATGGCCGGGTGGATCTGGCGGCGGCGATCAAGCGGCTGGGGGAAGAAGGGATCGACAGCATTTATCTGGAAGGGGGCAGCAGGCTGAATGGCTCTGCACTGGAAGCACAGATCGTACAGGAACTTCATTGCTATCTTGCACCTAAGCTGTTTGGCGGCGAGGAGAGCAGAGGGCCCATAGGAGGCGCCGGTGTCACCTTTCCCGATCAGGCGACGGCCATGAAAATAACGAATATACGTCATTACGGACAGGATATCCTGATCGAGAGTGTGATGGAAGATACCTGCCCGGGAGGCGCCGGGCGATGCCGGACGGCAGAAGGGAAGTGAGAGCGGATGTTTACAGGGATTGTAGAGGAAGTGGGCGTGATCCGGCAGATACGCAGAGGAAGAGTCTCCGGGAGTCTGACCATCGGTGCAGAGAAGGTGCTGGCAGATGCGGCGGTCGGAGAGAGCATTGCCGTAAACGGGATCTGTCTGACTGTGACAGCTTTTACGACGGATTGCTTCACGGTGGATGTGATGCACGAGACCTTTGACCGCAGCAATGTGTCTTTGTTTTGTGTAGGAACCAGAGTCAATCTGGAGCGGGCGATGGCGGCCGGCGGTCGTTTCGGCGGTCATATCGTTACCGGTCATATAGACGGCACGGGGACGGTCAGAAGCATCCGTGAGGATGAAAATGCCCGCTGGTATGAGATTGCCGCTCCGCCGGCTGTGATGCGCTATGTTGTTGAAAAAGGTTCTGTCGCCGTAGATGGTATCAGTCTGACGGTTGCCGGGGTGAAAAAAGATGCGTTTCTCATATCAGCCATTCCCCATACAAGAAGCAATACGACGCTGACAGAGAGAAAGCGGGGGGATGTGGTCAATCTGGAGAATGACTGTATCGCAAAATATGTGGAAAAACTGCTGGGCGGAGCAGGCCAAAAGAGCCGTATCACGGAAGATTTTCTTGCGCAAAACGGGTTTTTGTGATCGGTATCTCTGGCCCGGACGTAACGGCCAGAACGCAGGATCGTTTCGCAAGTATCCGCTGTAATCATAAAGAATAAGGAGAGCAAAAATGGAAGGATTCGGAAGTATAGAGCAGGCTTTGGAGGAATTGAAAAAGGGCCATATCATTATGGTGACAGATGATAAAGACAGGGAAAATGAAGGTGATTTCATCTGTGCGGCGCAGTTTGCGGACTGTGCGAATGTGAATTTTATGGCTGTCCATGGGCGGGGGCTGATCTGTATGCCGATGAGCGGAGCATACTGCAATAAGCTGATGCTGCCGCCCATGACACCGGAAAATGGTGATAATCATGAAACGGCATTTACCGTTTCCATTGACTATAAGGAGACGACGACCGGCATTTCGGCGCAGGAGCGGAGTATGACGGCTATGGCCTGTGTCAGGGATGATGTGCGGCCGGAAGACTTCAGGCGGCCGGGACACTGCTTTCCGCTGCGTGCCCGCAGATGGGGTGTGCTGGAGCGCGCAGGGCATACAGAAGCCACGGTGGATCTGCTGCGTCTGGCAGGGCTGAAGGAATGTGGTTTATGTTGTGAAATCATGGAAGAGGACGGAACGATGATGCGCACACCGCAGCTGCTGCAGCTGGCGCAAAAGCATGGGCTTGTCTGCATCACCATCAAAGACCTGCAGGAGTACCGCAAACGCAGGGAAAATCTGGTAAGCAGAGAAGCCGTCACCAAACTCCCTACCAGATATGGTGAATTTACTGCCTATGCCTATGTGAACAGACTAAACGGCGAGCACCATGTGGCGCTCGTAAAAGGGGACATCGGCGATGGGACGGAACTGCTTTGCCGGGTACATTCGGAATGTCTCACCGGAGATGCCTTTGGTTCGGCCCGGTGTGACTGTGGGCAGCAGCTGGAAGCTGCCATGAGACAGATCGAAGCCCAGGGCCGCGGCGTCCTGCTTTATATGCGCCAGGAGGGCCGCGGCATCGGGCTGGTGAACAAGCTCAAAGCCTATGCCCTGCAGGATCAGGGACTGGATACGCTG
Organism: uncultured bacterium; assembly: GCA_947574055.1. Taxonomy (GTDB): domain Bacteria; phylum Bacillota; class Clostridia; order Lachnospirales; family Lachnospiraceae; genus VSOB01. The sequence continues at coordinate 51,866 of CANPIC010000011.1, read as the reverse complement.
GAAGCGAATCTGGCGCTGGGATTTGCCGGGGATGAGCGGGAATACTTTATAGGTGCGCAGATTCTGCGGGACCTGGGAGCCCGGTCTTTGCGTCTTTTGACAAACAATCCGGATAAGATCTATGAACTTTCCGATTATGGCATGAAGATAACAGAGCGGGTACCCATCCAGATCGAGGCAGGCCGTTATAACCGCTTTTATCTGCGGACAAAGCAGCTTAAAATGGGACATATGGTGGATTATGATGCGGGATAAAGAAAAAAGAGGTACCCGCAAGGATATTGACCGGATGACAAGAAGAAGGAGGATATGACAAAGATGAGAACAGTAGAGGGTAAACTGACTGCAAAAGGAATGAAAGTGGGAATCGTGGCAGCAAGGTTTAACGAATTTATCACTTCCAGACTGGTGGGAGGCGCAGTGGATGTGCTGCGCAGACATGAAGTGGCAGAGGACGATATCGTGACTGCCTGGGTGCCGGGCGCTTTTGAGATTCCGCTGATAGCCCGCAAAATGGCGCAAAGCGGCAAGTATGATGCCGTGATCTGCCTGGGAGCCGTGATCAGAGGGGCGACTTCCCATTATGATTATGTGTGTAATGAGGTGTCAAAAGGCGTGGCGCACGTCTCTCTGGAAACAGGTGTGCCGGTGATGTTTGGGGTGCTGACAACGGAAAATATTGAGCAGGCTATCGAGCGTGCGGGAACCAAAGCCGGAAATAAGGGCGCAGAATGTGCCAGCGGTGCCATTGAAATGGTAAATCTGCTCCGCGAACTGGAACAGTAAGCCCGGAAAAAATCAGAAAAGAGCCGGAAGCGGCGCGGCATCAGGCAAAAGCAGCCGCAGATTCAGAAATCACAGATCACCGGAATCTGCGGCTTACCGCTTCCCAGTAACGCCGTGCGGCAAAGACAGGGCCCATGCTCCCTGTTACAAAAGCGATACTTCGATGGCTTCACAATAAATGGAGATGGTATCTTCTTCGAAATCGTATACACGGAAGCGGTGCCCGGGTTCAGGATCGCGATTCTCCATATTGCGGATCGTGAGTCCGGTGATATCTCTGGCGATACAGATGGAAATCTGCCCGCTGATGTGTTTGAGCAGGAGCCGTATTTTGTAAACTTCCGAGTCATCTGATAAGAGCAGTTCGGCGTTGTAGTAATTGCCCCAGTTTTCATAGTCAAATAATTCTTTACACTCAAATTTCAGGATATGTCCGAAACAAAACCAGTTCTGTTTTTCTTTTGGAAGATGCTCCAGTAAGTCTTCCATTCCGCTGATTCCGATATTTCTGTCCAAATCCTATCCCCCCTCTTTATTTTTTTCTCATTATACACCTGAGAAGAGGTTTTGTCATGCATAGTTTTGGCATGTCACGACAAACACATGCATGACTAAATGGCGAACCTGAAAAGAGTTGACAAGGGCAGACTACTATGATAGTCTAAATACAGATAGACTATCGCAGTAGTATAAATATGATAAAACGTGTGCACACGGGTGCAGCCAGTGGAAAAGAAGCTGCCGGTGAGATCGTTTGGCCGCAGTCTGGCTGTGAAGGCAGAACTTCAAAAATACGGAAAGGAAGAAGCGGATTATGAAAAGAAAGTACAAAAAGAGGACAGGAGTACTTCTGGCGCTTGCCGTGATTACAGGGCTCCTGACTGCCTGTGGGACAAAGAGCGCAGATGCGGGCCTGCCTGAGGAAACGGAGATGGCAGCGTTACCGGCTGCAGGAGTGGCAGCTGCCAGAGAGGAAGAAGCCGGCGGAGCGGCGCATGAGGAAAGTGCTGACGGGACGGAAGCGGACCCAACAGGCAGTGACCCGGCGGGAGAGAAACAAGCGGATATGGCAGCAGAGGCAGCCGCCGGGTGGGCGGATGGGGAGGAGGACCCTACGCTGGGCGGTATCTTCGCACTCTATACACCGGAAGAATACGAAGCCGTCATTGACAACATCAGAAAATACGCGGACGGTGACGGCCATGTCGTAAAAATGATGGAAGAGGATCTGGAAAAACTGAAAGCGGATGGCGGGAAGGGGGAGTTTGTGATCTGGAAACCGGCGTTTGAAGAAACGTATGAACAGGACGGAATCTGGTATACCTCCTCGTTTAATCCCACTGTCGTCATGGATCCCCAGCGGGAGTACAGGCAGGTGCCCGATAAACTGACGGCGGAAAATTATGAGAAGGAGATCGAAACGGTGACAAGAACGCTGGACGATGCGCTGGCAAAAGGGATGCTGACCGAGGCACAAAAAGAGGCCATCCTGGCAAAGATGCATGACAATCTGGAGAAACTGCGGTAAGATAAAAAATAGCAGTGAAAGAAGAAAGAGACAATGCCAGGGCAGTTTGGACGATGCAAACCGTCAGGGATATCTGAAAGGCAGGAACGACAGATGGAAGAAAAGTTATTTGATTCGGAACGCGAAGTGATGGAAGTGATATGGGAAGAGGACGGGATCACCGCGAGGGAAGTTGCCAGGATCTTATCTGAAAAAACCGGCTGGAATAAAAATACGACCTATACTGTGATCAAAAAATGTATCCGCAAAGGATGGGTCGAGCGGCGGGAACCGGGCTTTATGTGCCATGCTCTTATTTCCCGGGAGCAGGCAAGGAGAAATGATACCGAAGAGTTTGTAAACCGGGTATTTGGCGGCTCCGTTCCGCTCCTTTTTTCCGCCCTGCTTTCAGAGAAAAAGATGTCAAAAGAAGAGATTGCACATCTGAAACAGATGATAGATGAAATGGAGTGAGTGCAGTGGATGTATTGATAAGGAGCCTGTCGGCCTCTTGTCTGATTCTGCCGGCTATTCTGATCAGAAAGTTTTGCGGAAAGAGGATGCCGGGAAGCGTCAGGGGTGTGCTCTGGTTTACAATAGGCTGTAAACTGATGATTCCGGTCAATCTCTTTTTGCCGGTCGCGAACTGTGTGACCGGCATACTGCAGGATATATGGCCCCTGCAGGTGACAGATAACCTGGCCGGTGCGGCGCTGCCGGCAATGGCAGCAGACGTTTTTTTCCCGGGTGAGGCTGCCGGTCTGTATATGGCCGGGGGCGGGGATGGCAAAGGCGCGGCGGTGCTGTCCTTTCTGTGGCTGGCCGGTGCGGCGCTGCTGACGCTTTATTTTGCAGGCACCTGCCTTTACTGTAACAGGATACGGCATCTGTCATTACCGGCAGAGGAGATACCGGACAGGGAACGCTATGAATATTGCTTTCCCGGGCGGCATGTACAGATCCGCATTTCTGACAGAATCGAGTCTCCCATGACCTTTGGCTTTTTTCGGCCGATTATTTTACTGCCGGCGGTAAGGGATTGGCAGGATGGAGCAGGCCTTTGCTGGGTACTGGAACATGAAATGGCGCATATCAGGCGTTTTGACAGTGTACGTAAGATGATGCTGGCAGCAGTGCTTGTCTGTCACTGGTTTAATCCGGCTGTATGGACGATGTATGTTCTGGCAAACCGGGATATCGAACTGGCCTGTGACAGTATGGTCCTGCGCAGGATGGGCAGCGGCCTGCGGGCGGTGTATGCCAATGTATTACTGGAATGGGCAGCGGCCAGAGTGTCGTGTAATTTGCTGGCGTCTCATTTTATGGGAAATTTTATGGAAGAGAGGATCAGAAATATTATGATAAAAAAGAGAATTACAATAACAGGAGTTATTTTATCGGTGATGGTGCTTTCCAGTGCGGCGGTCGTGTATGCCATGACACCGTCAGAAGACAGCGGGGATGCGGCGGCGCAGGGGAAAGAGGCTTTCGCCCAGGCGGCCAATGAGACGACGAGGACACAACTTTCCGGTGATTCCAGGACTGCGACGGTAAATGATGCCGCGATACCGGCAGGGCAGAAGACGGCGAGTTATGTGGAAGACCCTACGCTGGGCGGTATTTTCCAGATCTATACTGTGGAGGAATATGAGGCAGTGGTGGAACAGGCCAGAAAATATGCAGACGGCGACGACGGTACCGGTTCCGGTATCCGCCCGATGGAAGAGGCCCTGGAAAAACTGAAAGCGGATCAGGGGAAAGGGGAATTTGTCATTTATAAACCTGCCTTTGAAAAAAAGTGGCAGGAGAATGGTTATTCTATGGGTTATTCATTCAATCCCATCAGTGTCATGGCACCGGAACTGGAATATGAAAGTGCGGGGATTCCGCTTACGGCGCAGCTTTACAGGAGAGACATGGAGAGGACGATACAGGTCCTTGACGAAGCGGTTGCGGACGGACAGCTGACACCGGAAAACAGGGAGATCATTCTGGCAAAAATGCAAGATAATCTGGAGCGGCTGGATTAGCTTTTGGATCAGGCGCCGACGGAGACAGCATAAGAGCCCGTATCAGGCTCTGGCAGCGCGGCTATCGTCTCCGGCGGCCGATTTGTCAGGCTGGGTCACAGTTTGGCAGACCAACTGTGACCCCCATCTCTTTTAAAACAAAGGCTAATTCTTTTGCAAAGGCGGGATTGCGCAAATCTTTATCACGATTGACTTTCCAGAACGGTTCGTTTGTACCTGCGATGATACATTGCTCGACAAGTGTTTTATTGATGTTAAGCGAAAAATTTATGCCATTGTTTATGAAATTTGTGGAGAAAAGTTTGTTGCTTTCAAAGGGAATTTCCCGATATTCTCTGCCACGGCAAAAACAGATTTTATCTGGATCAAGCGCACTGATAGAACGCCCATACATAATCGGATAGTCAGCATTTTCAGGCACAGGTTGGTTTCCGATCACCTCATACTCCCCATAAAAAAACCGATTATCCATCATATATGTGGACGGACAGCTTGGCAGTGCCTGCAGCTTTTGTATCTCCACGTTTGGATTTTCGGTAATGATATGATAGACCGAAACACAGAGTGCCTTTCCTGCGAGAATATTCCAGAACTTCCCGCCATCCTTTATAAATTTTCTGACGTCTAATAAAATCCGTCCATAGCCGTAATTTCTGCGGTCATATTTAAAGCGGAAGAAATCCCCTTCTTTATATTTGCAACGACGGCGTTTCGAATGAGCAAATGCCTGGACTTCCTCTAAATCCTCATCGGTGGTCTCGCTCATCCACCTGGCAAGAAATGATGCAAGTTCTTCCTGCTTCATAAATGGAACACCTGCAAAGGCCGAAGAGTAGTAGGTCTGCTGCGTGGTGTAATTGGCTATAAAAATGCCGCCGTTATAGTCGAAATACGTACCATAAGGGGTGCAACGCTGTATATTGACACCATTGAGGCGTTTTGGTTTGCCTCTTTGCGTGAGTGGTGCAATCATTGTCCGGTTGTCCTGGGTGCGAAGTCGATACGAATTTTCAAGAAAATGTCCGTTATTATGTAACCAGATAACCTTTCTGAGAACATCGCCATCAAAAAACAAAATATTTTTACCTGTTGACAGTTCCGGTTTTACACTATTACTTGGAATTTCAACACGCTCCCAAGTTGCTTCGATCGGTTCCAGACCGAGATATTTACGCTGTTCATTTGTCAGTTCCATAGCATCCTCCTTTCACCTTGCGCCGGGGACAAGGTTACTGTCAGCCATAATACCCTTTGTGAAATTAGAATACCATAATCACATTCATATGCCAATGATATGCTAATATCTTCCCATACGTTGACAAATACTATTGTGTATAATACGATGGACACGAAAAAAGGTCTTACATGTTATGATGATCAGAAGGAAAAGAAAGGGGATATTATGCGGATCGGAACAGGATATGATGTACACAGGCTCACAGAAGGCAGGAAGCTGATTATGGGTGGGGTGGAAATCCCCTGCGAAAAGGGGCTTCTGGGCCACTCCGATGCGGATGTACTGCTGCATGCCATTATGGATGCCCTGTTAGGGGCGGCAGCCCTGGGGGATATCGGGAAGCATTTTCCGGACACGCAGCAGCAGTATCTGGGGATTTCGAGTCTGACGCTGCTTGCAAAAGTAGGGGAACTGCTGGAGGATAACTGCTTTTTTATTGAAAATATTGACGCCACGATCATTGCACAGGCGCCGAAAATGCGCCCATATATTGACACCATGCGGAGCAATATCGCCAGGACGCTGGGTCTTTCGCAGGAGCAGGTCAGTGTGAAGGCAACCACGGAGGAGGGTCTTGGCTTTACGGGAGCAGGAGAAGGTATCGCCTGTCAGGCTGTATGTCTTCTGAGCAGTCCTTCTCATTTTTATGATATTGAGGTGACGCAAAAAGGCTGCCCGAAGCAAGAAGGCAGCGGACAGGAAGGCTGCGGGAGCTGTGCCTGCCGGGCCGGCGGACAGACAGCGGATGCGGCAGATGCGGACGTTGCCGGGGAGTGAGGCAGGGGCAGAAGATGGAGACAGTGGAGAGGCTGACAAGGCAGGAAGCGCTTTTAACAAAGAAGATGTGGTCAGAAATCTTTTATGAAGATTCGGACCAGTTTACGGATTATTATTATGAAGAAAAGATGGGGCATAACATTGGATATGGATTAAAAGAGGATGGCGCACTGCGTTCCATGCTTTTTCTGACGCCCTATACAGGGGCCGTGTATGCGCCGGGCAGAGATGGGGAGCGGTTTCGGGACGTTTCTCTTTCCTATATCGTGGGTGTGGGCACGGGGCAGGCATACCGCCGCCGGGGCTATATGGGCCGTTTGCTGCGGGCGGCGCTTATGGATCTGCACAGGGGGCGGCAGCCTTTTACCTTTCTCATGCCGGCAGATCCGGCCATCTATACACCGTATCAGTTCCGTTATATTTATGACAGGCCGGCTTTTTGTGTCTCACGCAGAGAGAGGCAGGAGATAAGCGGGCGGAGTGATGATCCGGCGGCCCGGGGCGGCGGAGAGGATGCCCCGGACCGGAAAATAAGGGTGCGTGCGATGGAAGAGGGAGAGGCGGAGCAGCTGGCGGCTTTTGCCAATCAGGAGCTGGAGCGGCGTTTTCAGCTCTTTTTGCGCCGGGATGGCGCTTATTATAAAAGGCAGCAGAAAGAATCCAGGGCTATGAACGGGGATGTGTATCTGTGGAAAGAAGCGGGTGAAATCGCCGGTTTTTATCTGTATGCCAAAGAAGGCGGGGTGGAAGAGATTCAGGAGGCGATGGTCAGAGAGGATCTGACAGGCAAAGGGCTGCTTCATATCTCGCAGAAGGTGCGTCCCATTCTTATGGGCAGGATCACAAATGTCTGCAGTATGCTTTCGCTGCTGCGCCTTAGAGGCAGCGCGCGGGCAGAGGAGATAACGCTCTGTTTCCGGCTGCAGGATGCTCTCATCTGCGAACACAATGCTACTTTTCTCTGGACAGTGGGGAAAAAAGAAAGTACAATAACTGTGTCGGATGAGGAGGAGCGGGCTGAGGCCCGTATAGAGATCGGTGCATTGACGGAATTTGTGTTCGGCCGGGCAGACTGCCGAACCTGTTTTTTTATGGAGGATGGCGGTGAGGCTCTCTGCGGGAGCGGGAAGCAACAGGCAAAACGGGCCTGCGCCGCGGAACCTGATTTTTTTGAGAGACTCCGGCAGATCGAGCCTCTGACCCGGCTTTGTATCAACGAAATTGTATAACGCATATGATTGATAAAGGATGCATTTGTTTCATTTGGGGGAGAGGGCAGTATGGGATTTATCAAGCGGGTTCGTGAGGAGATTCGTGTTATCAGGGAGAGAGATCCGGCGATTCATTCTTCCATGGAAGTGTTTTTATACCCCAGTTTCCGGGTGATGCTGCATTATCGAATTGCACACAGGCTGTATCAGGGCGGCCATTATTTTCTGGCCAGATGGATATCCCAGCGGGGTGTGCGCCGGACGGGGATCGAGATCCATCCGGGTGCGGAGATCGGAGACGGTTTTTTTATTGATCACGGCAATGGTGTCATCATCGGAGAGACAACGATCATCGGCAACAATGTGACCCTTTATCAGGGTGTGACGCTGGGCGGGACGGGCAAGGAGCATGGCAAACGCCATCCTACCATCGAGGATAATGTGATGATCAGCGCGGGGGCTAAGATACTTGGTTCTTTTACCATCGGCGCCAATTCCAAGATCGGTGCGGGCAGTGTGGTACTGAAAGCGGTGCCGCCCAATTCCACCGTGGTGGGTGTGCCGGGCCGGGTGGTGAAGCGGCACAATACGGTCTGTCCGAGGGAAACCATGGATCATGACAATCTGCCTGACCCGGTGCGGGAAGATATCCAGAATCTGCAGGAGGCCAACAGCGTCCTGATCAGCCGTCTGCTGGAGACGGAGAATCAGATCAGGCAGCTGCGCAGAGAACTGGATCAGGAGAAGGCGGAAAAAAGAGAGAACAGATAGGAGATCGGAGATGAAGATTTATAATACCCTTTCCGGAAAAAAGGAAGAGTTTGTGCCCATCGAGCCGGGCAAGGTACGGATGTATGTATGCGGGCCCACAGTCTATAATCTGATACACATCGGCAACGCGCGTCCGATGATTGTCTTTGACACGGTGCGCCGCTATATGGAGTATAAAGGCTATGAAGTGAACTTTGTATCCAATTTTACGGATGTGGATGACAAGATTATAAAAAAGGCGGTGGAAGAGGGCGTGGAAGCGTCGGTTATTTCGCGCCGTTATATTGAGGAATGTAAAAAAGACATGGCGGCCATGAACGTCCGTCCGGCCACGCACCATCCGCTGGCGACAGAGGAGATTGGCGGGATGCTGGAGATGATCCATACGCTGCTGGAGAAGGAACATGCCTATGTGGCGGAGGACGGGACCGTGTATTTCCGCACCAGAAGTTTCCAGGGATATGGGAAACTGTCACATAAGAATCTGGATGATCTGCGCAGCGGTGGCCGTTCCCTGCTGGTGTCCGGCGAGGACCAAAAGGAGGATGCGCTGGATTTTGTGCTGTGGAAGCCAAAGAAAGAAGGAGAGCCATACTGGGAGTCCGCGTGGTGTCAGGGACGTCCGGGGTGGCATATCGAATGTTCCGTTATGAGTCGCAAATATCTGGGAGAGGAGATTGATATTCATGCAGGCGGAGAAGATCTGGTTTTTCCCCATCATGAAAATGAAATCGCCCAGTCCGAGGCGGCCAATGGGCATACCTTTGCCAGATATTGGATGCATAACGGCTTTCTGAATATTGATAACAAAAAGATGTCAAAGTCTCTGGGCAATTTCTTTACCGTGCGGGATATTTCCGAAAAATATGATCTGCAGGTGCTGCGCTTTTTCATGCTTTCCGCCCATTACAGAAGTCCGCTTAATTTCAGCGCGGAGCTGATGGAGGCGGCGGGCAATGGTCTGGAACGGATCGTGACAAGCGTGGAAAACCTGAAATTTCTCTCAGGGAATACCAAAGAAACAGCCCTGCAGGAAGGGGAAGCACAGCTTTTGCAGGAAGCGGACGGATACCGGGCTAAATTTGAAGAAGCCATGGAAGACGATTTTAATACGGCGGATGCGGTGGCGGCCGTTTTTGAACTGGTGAAATTTACCAATACCCACGTTTCACCGCAGAGTTCCGCACCGTTTTTAGACGGGCTTCTGGAACGGATCCGCACGCTGACAGACATACTTGGCCTGATCGTGGACAAAAAGGAAGAAATACTGGATCAGGAGGTCGAGGCACTGATCGAGGCAAGGCAGGCAGCGAGAAAGGCCAGAGATTTTGCACAGGCAGATGCCATCCGGGCCAAACTGCTGGAAATGGGCATCGTGCTGGAAGATACAAGAGAAGGCGTAAAATGGAAACGGGCATAAGTATGCTGGAGAAGGTGCGGCATGTCTTTGGATGCGGCAGTCCTGATGTCAGGAGTTATTCGCCCCTGGCACTTGCTTATATGGGCGATGCGGTGTATGACCTGATCATCCGTACGATCGTGGTGGAGGAGGGCAATAAGGCGGCCAATCTGCTTCACCGGGGCGCGGTGCGGTACGTGAATGCAGGCGCGCAGGCGTCGGTGATCGAGGCGCTGCAGGAAAGCCTGACAGAGGAAGAGGCGGCCGTGTATCGGCGGGGGCGCAATGCCAAGTCCCATACAGTAGCGAAAAATGCCTCCCTGGAAGAGTATCGCAAGGCTACAGGGCTGGAAGCCCTGATCGGTTACCTGTATCTGTCTGACCGATTTGACAGAATCCTGGAACTGATGCGGCTGGGACTGGATCAGACGGGACTCTTACGCCGGCAGGGAAAAGAGGAAATAGCAGATGGAATTTGAATCATTTACCATAGAGGGCCGCAATGCGGTACTGGAAGCATACCGGGGCGGACAGACAATAGACAGGCTGTATCTGCTGGACGGCTGTCACGATGGTCCGGTGATGACTATAAAGCGTGAAGCGCAAAAGAGAAACACACCGGTGAAATATGTGAGCCGGGAGCGTCTGGATCAGCTGTCGAGGACGGGAAAACACCAGGGGGTGATCGCCTGCGGCGCGGCATGCGCCTATGCGCAGGTGGAGGACATGCTGAGGGCGGCCAAAGAGAAAGGTGAGCCGCCATTTTTGTTTCTGCTGGATGATATTGAAGATCCGCATAATCTGGGCGCGATCATCCGTACGGCCAATCTGGCCGGCGCCCATGGAGTGATCATACCCAGAAACAGAGCGGTGGGCCTGACTGCCACAGTAGCAAGGACATCGGCCGGTGCAGTGTACCATACGCCGGTAGCCAGGGTGACAAATCTGGCCAGAACGATAGAAGATCTCAAAAAAGAGGGACTCTGGTTTGTCTGTGGGGATATGAAGGGGACGGTGATGTACGATCTGGATCTGCGAGGTCCGATCGGGCTGGTGATCGGCAATGAAGGAGAAGGGGTAGGGAGACTGATCCGGGAAAAATGTGATCTGGCGGCGTCGATTCCCATGAAAGGGGACATTGATTCTCTCAATGCTTCTGTGGCAGCAGGGGTGCTGGCATTTGAGATCGTGCGGCAGAGACGCTGAACGGGCAAACAGGTACAGGCATGGAAAAAGAGTATACGGAAATCAGTGACGAGGAACTGATCGAGCGTCTGCGGGACGGCGAGAGCCGGATCACAGATTTTCTGATGAATAAATATAAGAATCTGGTGCGAAGTAAGGCCAAGTCCATGTATATACTGGGAGCGGACAGTGAAGATCTGATCCAGGAAGGGATGATCGGCCTGTTTAAGGCACTGCGGGATTATGATATGGGCCGGGATGCCAGTTTCCTGACATTTGCCGATCTTTGTGTATCCCGGCAGATGTATACGGCAGTCCAGGCTTCCCGGCGCAAGAAGCATACCCCCCTGAACTCTTATATTTCTCTCTACAGCGATGTGACAGAAAAGGGAGAAAACGGCGGGGAAGAGACCGAACTGGTCAATGTACTCAGTTCCTTTACGGATAAAAGTCCGGAGGAAGAATGGATCGACCGCGAGAATCTGGAACTGCTGGAAAAAATTATCGAAAAAGAACTGAGCGGCTTTGAAAAGCAGGTGCTGGATCTGTACCTGACCGGCATGGGGTATGCCCAGATCGCGAGAGTACTGGGCCGGGACGGCAAATCCACGGATAATGCGCTGCAGAGGATCAAGAGTAAATTGCGCCGGGCAATCGGCGCACAGGAGCCATAGGGCCGGGAGGGCAGCGAAAGTGTCGCCGGGGTTTATGGCGGATTGGCGGAAAAAATTGGAAGGCGGATAACATATCCACATCAGGCATTGCGTCCTGCGCTTTTGTGAAGTATAATAGTATAAAAGTAACAAAAATTTTGCCAATTCAGGAGAAAAACTATGGAAAAAAGAGAAGGCGGAGTACGGGGAAGAAAGAGTCAGGCTGCGCTGCTCCGGCGGCTGGTGCGGCAGGCATTTGTGTCGGTTGGGCTGGGCGCGGCGCTGCTGATCGGATTTATCGCATTTAATGCGGCGATGTCACATGTGCACAGCACGCAGCTGGATACGACAACGGCATTAAATCGTTACCGGGTCGGTTCCAAAACATTGACATATGAGATACAATCTTATGCCGAGACCGGAGAAGCAGAGTATTACGATGCTTATATGAAGGAACTGAATCAGGATAAAAACCGGGAACATGCGATTGAGGCGTTACAGAAATGCGGCCTTACAGATGCAGAGTGGGCGAGTCTGAATCAGATCGCAGCGATGTCGGAAGGGCTGGTGCCGCTGGAGGAAGAGGCCATTTCCCATGTAAATGCCGGGGATCTGGAGTCTGCCCAGGCATGCGTGTTCAGTCAGGAATATGGAGATACGGTGAGCCGGATCAATCAGCTGACAGACGAGACGATTCTGACGATTGTGAACAGAAAAGACACAAATCAGGAAATTCTCATGCTTTTGCAACTGGCATTTGAAATTTTATTTGCCGCTTCTTATGTTTATGTAGTCGTGCAGTTTATCAAGACGATCCGCTTTGCGGACAGAGAGTTGCTGCGCCCCATTGAGAAAGTATCAGAGCAGATGGCGGTACTGGCCAGCGGTAATTTTCACACTGAACTGGAGTTGGAAGCAGACGAGAGCGAAGTGGGCAGAATGGTAAGCGCCATCGCTTTCATGAAACAGAATATCCTGGCGATGGTGGAAGAGATCACAAAAGTGCTGGAAGAGATGGGAAATGGCAATTACAGGATACAGATCGAGCAGGAGTATGTGGGTGAATTTGTATCCATCAAAGATTCCTTCATCAAGATCGGGGAGAAGATGCGGGAGACATTGACGACAATCCGCAGCGCGACGGGACAGATTGATACCGGTTCGGAGCAGCTTGCCTGCGCGGCGGAAGATCTGGCGCAGGGATGTACCGCCCAGGCTACCCAGGTATCGGATCTGATGTTTGCTTTTGAAGATATGACAAAGAGCATGGAGCACAATGCCCTGGAAGCGGAAGAGTCTGCAAGGATCGCCTCTAAGGCCGGTGAGGCACTGGCAAAGGGGAATAAGAAGATGGAGGAACTAAAGGATGCCATCAAGGAGATCAGCAGGTGCTCGGAACAGATCGGTACGATTATAGAAACCATAGAAGACATTGCTTCGCAGACCAACCTGCTGTCGCTCAATGCAGCCATTGAGGCGGCGAGAGCCGGTGAAGCGGGAAGAGGGTTCGCGGTTGTGGCGGAGCAGGTTAAGAATCTGGCCAACGAGTCTGCCAAGGCAGCGGGCCGGACGACAGAACTGATCGAAACTACAGTTTCGGTTATGGACAAAGGAACGGCGATTGCGGATGAGACGGCATCCAATATGAATTCTGTGATGACGGATGCCAGGGCTGCGACAGAGAAGATGGAACAGATCGTACAGATACTGAAAAAGGATGCTGCGCAGATGCACGATATGAACGACAGCATCGTACAGGTTTCTTCTGTCGTGGACAATAATTCGGCGACATCGGAAGAAACGGCGGCTGTCAGTGAAGAGCAGAAGTCTCAGGTGGCAGCGATGGTGAAACTGATGGATCAGTTTGAGATATAGGGAAAGAGATACCAGAAATGATTAAATAGTTACATATGTAACCGTTTCGCCTGGACAGGAAAGGCGAAACGGTTATTTTTTGTGCAAATAATCCGAAAATCAGTAGATTTTGAAAAAAATTTTGTATAAGTAGAATCCTTTGTATTGACATTTGTAACTATTCCGGTATAATTAATGTTACTTATATAACATGATTGGAAACAGGCAGAGATTGGCTGCTTTCATGACAGTGCAGCGCAGGGAGGGACATATCATGACTTTAGACCGTAAGGCAGTGGCCGGGATGCTTGTGGAAGCCGCCAGGCTATTGGAGGAAAATGCAGACCGGCTCAGTGAGATTGATTCCCGTTTTGGCGACGGCGACCATGGCATTACCATGCATAAGATCGCCCGTCTGATCAGGGAGCGGGTGTCCGGATGGGATGGGTGTCCGATCCGCGTGTTTCTTGATGAGTTGGGGACGGCAGCGATGGAGGTAAAAGGCGGTTCGGCGGGGCCATTGTATGGGACACTGATCAGTGGACTGGGAGTCGGGCTTGCCGAAGAAGAGAACGAACTGAATGAAGACAGCCTGCGCAGGATGTTTGCCGGTATGCTGGAGGAAATGGGAGATATCACTACGGCGGGGGTAGGTGATAAAACGATGATGGATGCCCTGATTCCGGCGGCAAAGGCAGCACAGACAGCGGAAGGCAGTGTGGAGAGGATACTGGAGGCAGCGGCGCAGGCCGCAGAGGCGGGGGCGCGTGCCAGCGAAGGGTTTGTGGCCAAATACGGGCGTGCCCGCAGCTACAAAGAACAGACCATTGGCACCCCTGATGCGGGAGCCGTTTCGGCGGCGCTTTTTATCAGAGGGCTGGCTGATGGTATCTGCCACAGGCAGGACAAGGAGGTATAAACCTATGAAAATGAAGAAGTTTATGAACAATCCCGAAAATCTGACGAGCGAGGCTCTGGACGGTCTGGCCATGGCGCACAAAGAGATTGTGTACCGGGGAGAGGACAATATGATCATTAACAGAGCACTGGAACATGCCGACCGCGTTACGATTGTCACCCAGGGAGGATCGGGGCATGAGCCGGCAATCTCCGGTTTCGTGGGAGAAGGCATGGTGGATATCTCGGTGGTGGGAGATGTCTTTGCAGCGCCGGGGCCGCAGGCGTGTGTGGATGCGATCAAGCTGGCCGATAAAGGAAAAGGCGTGCTGTATATCGTGCTCAATCACGCGGGGGATATGCTGACCGGTAATCTGACGATGAAACAGTGTAAGAAGCAGGGACTTCATGTGGTCAAGATCGTGACCCAGGAGGATGTTTCCAATGCGCCGCGGGAAAATGCGGACGACCGCCGGGGGCTGGTAGGGTGTATCCCTACTTATAAGATAGCAGGTGCCGCTGCGGCGGAAGGAAGGAGCCTGGAAGAAGTGGCAGAAGTGACACAGCGTTTTGCCGATCATATGGCCACTTTGGCTGTAGCAGTGCGGGGTGCCACCCATCCGTCTACGGGAGCAGCACTGGCCGATCTGGGAGAGGATGATATGGAGATCGGCATGGGGCAGCACGGTGAGGGAGGCGGCGGACGCCAGCCTATGAAATCTGCGGATGAAACAGCGGAGATCATGGTCAATGCCCTGATCAAGGATATCGGCATTGTGTCCGGTGAGAAAGTGATGCTGATCATCAACGGTTCCGGTGCGACCACATTGATGGAGCAGCTTATTATTTATCGCCGCTGCGAAGAGATCCTGAAGGAGCAAAATATAGAGGTGGTGGCAAATTATGTAGGTGAGCTGTTGACTGTACAGGAACAGGCGGGATTCCAGATGTTTATGGCGCGTATGGACGATGAACTTCTGCGTCTCTGGAACGCACCATGTCATACCCCTTATTATACCAGAAAATAATCATTTGAGCAGAACAGGAGGCTATTGTTTATGGCTGCAGAATATATGCATATCGGTATCCCGATAACCAACAAAAAACCCGGCATGACGTATCATGAGGACGCTAAGTTCTGGGTCAGCAATGTGGATGACTATGATTTTAAAATCGAATATCTGAAATTTGAAGAGGGGACACCTTTTCCGGAAGTATTGCATCGAAATCCGCATGTTGCCTATCAAGTGGATAATCTTGAGAGATACATAGAAGACGCGGACAGTGTGATCTGCGGACCTATGGCTTCCGGCAGCGGAGCCCGGCTTGCATTTGTCTGGAAAGACGGGGCGATTATCGAACTGTACGAGAAATCATAAAAGGGCTTTGCAGGAGCAGCTTAGAGATGCCGGTCTTTTGTGGCTGTGATACCTGCAACGGTTTTGGGACGTACTTCTTTTCATTTACAATATAGTTTTACCAGGGTGTGTTTGAAACTGGCGGGAATGCATGTTAGAACACGCTCCAGGCGGCAAGGTGTGAAATCCTTGCCGTTTTTTTGGTAAACGGGTATAATAATCAACAGCAATGGAAAGAGCAGTGGTGCTCGGAAGGAGGAAGAGATGAAACAGTACGATATGCTGCGGGATGCGCCCGGGAAGTCTCTGTTTTTCTTTGCACTGCCCATGATACTGGGGAATCTGTTTCAGCAGTTCTACAACATGGTCGATTCGGTGATCGTGGGGCAGTGTGTGGGCGAAGATGCACTGGCGGCGGTCGGGGCATCGTATTCCCTCACAACCGTATTTATTATGATTGCCATCGGCGGGGGAATCGGGGCCTCGGTGATCACATCCCAGTATCTGGGGGCAAAAGAATATGACAGAATGAAGACTTCCATTTTTACCGCGCTGCTTAGCTTTGCGGCTGTGAGCATTGTGCTGGGGATATTTGGTTTTGTCATGTGCAGACCTATCCTGACAGGGCTTCACACGCCGGAGAACATCCTGGCGGATGCGGTGCTGTACCTGCGCATTTATTTTGTCGGCCTGCCGTTTCTGTTTATGTATAACGTATTATCCTCGGTATTTAACGCGCTGGGAAATTCCAGGACACCGTTATATCTGCTTATCTTTTCTTCTCTGCTGAACGTATTTCTGGATCTGTTTATGGTACTGACTCTGGGGATGGGAGTAGCCGGCGTGGCCGTGGCGACAGTGATGGCCCAGGGACTCTCTGCCGTGATTTCCTTTCTGCTGCTGCTGAGAACGCTGCGGGGAGAGGGATATGGCTCTGCTGCCAAAGAGGAGGAAACGCACCGCTATAGTATCCGCATGCTGGGCAGTATGGTAAAGATCGCCATTCCCTCCATGGTGCAGCAGTCGATTGTTTCCATTGGCATGCTGTTGGTACAGTCGGTGGTGAATGGGTTTGGCTCTTCGGTGCTGGCGGGATATACATCGGGTATCCGCATTGAATCCATCTGTATCGTACCCATGATTGCCACCGGCAATGCGGTATCGACTTTTACCGCGCAGAATCTGGGAGCGGGGGATGCGGCAAGGGTAAAAAAGGGGTATCGGACAGCCTATGGCATTGTACTGGGATTTGGTGTGCTGATTCTGGCGATCCTGAGCGTATTTCATGGGCAGATCATTTCGTCCTTTCTGGGGGAGCATAACGGAGCAGCAGCTTTTGCCACCGGCGATGCCTATTTGCTTTTTATGCGCTTCTTTTTTGTAATGATCGGTATGAAAGCGATTACGGACGGCGTTCTGAAGGGGGCCGGTGATGTGTTTGTCTTTACGCTGGCCAATCTGGTGAATCTGGGGATCAGGGTGTTTATCTCTTTTCGTTTTGCGGGTATCTGGGGTGTGGAGGCAGTCTGGTATGCTGTTCCCATGGGCTGGACCGCCAATTTCATCCTTTCTTTCTTATGGTATCTGACGGGGAGATGGAGCAGGCGCCGGATTATCTGATAGACAGGCAGGGGAGGCAGGGCAATGCAGGAAAGCAGATTGTTCCAGATTTTGTATTATCTGTTAGACAAAGGGCAGGTTACCGCACCGGAACTGGCAGAAACATTTGAAGTCTCGGTAAGAACGATTTACAGAGATATAGATGCTCTGAGCGGAGCCGGTGTTCCCGTTTATACGGAGTCTGGCAGGGGCGGGGGCATCCGTCTGATGAAGGGATTTGTTCTGGACAGGGCTGTATTGTCCGAAGAGGAGAAACGGGAAATACTGACTGCCTTACAGAGCATCAACGCAGCGCAGCGTGGGAATAACAGCCGGATATTGCAGAAACTTTCTGCGGTATTTCAGCTCAGCTCGGCAGACTGGCTGGAAGTGGATTTTTCCAGATGGGGTAATAGCGGGACTGACAATCAAAAATTCGAACTGCTGAAATCGGCGGTCATACATCGGAACTATGTCAAAATCAGATATGCAAATTCCTGCGGGGAAAGCAGTGAGAGGATGATTCAGCCACTGAAGATGGCATATAAGTCAATGGCCTGGTATGTAAAGGCATATTGTACATGGAAGCAGGACTATCGTATTTTCAAGCTGACCCGCATTATGGATCTGGAACTTTTGCCGGAGCGCTTTTCTAACCGGCCGGCTCCCGCGCTGGAGGAAGTGGGGGAAGGGATGGGGCAGACATGCCGGCAAGTAGTTCTTCGCTTTCCGCGGCATATGGCATACCGTGTTTATGATGAATTTGACCAGGCACAGATACAGCAACAGCAAGATGGAGATCTGATTGTCCGCGCATCCATGCCGGAAGATGAGTGGCTGATCGGTTTTGTGCTGTCATTTGGGACAGAGGTGGAGATCATCGAGCCGCTTTCCCTGAAAAGAGCGGTGGCCGACAGCGCAAAGAAGATATATGAAAACCTTCATATGTGATAAAGATAAAACAGGATAAGCGGTTTGCATTACCAAGAAAGAGGCTTAGAGGCGTTTTGACAGCGCCTCCTATTTTTTGTCTTATTTTTATTAAGGTACCCTTGTCCACTGAGGGTAACTATTGCCATTACAGAATATGGGAAAACCAAAACGCATATTTTTCCTGCAATCCGATGTATAATAGTTGCAATACCTTGATTTGGCAATATTATATTGTTTCCCATCTAGTGTGCTGATACATTTATCTGAAAGTAAATGTGTCAGCACACTAGAGTGGGGGCCTTGCCTGATCGTACTCTTACTTTGAAGAAATGCCAGTCCATACAATATTAGCACTCAACTATTGACAGTGCTAACAATAAGTGCTATAGTGGCACTGTGAAGATATTGTTATATAAAAAATAGAACAAACAACGCAGGGAGACGAAAGGTGCCGGGACAGGAAGACGGAAGCGAAAGCGAGCGGATTACTGTCCGATTAGGAGGCACCGGAGGCGCCCTGCGGAACTGGAAACAGCAGGGAGGCGGAAGGTGCCGGGACAGGAAGACGGAAGCGAAAGCGGGCGGATTACTGTCCGATTAGGGGGCACCGGAGACACCCTGCGGAACTGGAAACAGCAGGGAGGCGGAAGGTGCCGGGACAGGAAGACGGAAGCGAAAGCGGGCGGATTACTGTCCGATTAGGGGGCACCGGAGACACCCTGCGGAACTGGAATAGGAGGCCTGATTATGAATATCTCAAAATTTACACAAAAGTCTCTGGAAGCAGTGGAGCGCTGTGAGAAACTTGCCTATGAATACGGCAATCAGGAAATCGAGCAGGAGCATCTTCTTTACAGCCTTCTTACGATAGCGGACAGTCTGATCTTAAAACTGATCGAAAAGATGGAGATCAATACGGAGCACTTCGTAAACCGCAGCAGGCAGGCACTGGAGAAGCGGGTCAAGGTGCAGGGCGGCCAGGTTTATATGGGAAAGGATCTGAACAAGGCACTGATCAGTGCCGAAGAGGAAGCCAGGCAGATGGGAGACGAGTATGTGTCGGTCGAGCATCTGTTCCTGACAATGTTAAAGTATCCCAGCAGAGAGATCAGGGCGATCTGGCAGGAATACGGCATTACCAGGGAACGTTTCCTGCAGGCCCTTTCCACGGTGCGGGGCAATCAGCGTGTGACCAGTGACAATCCGGAAGCCACATACGATACCCTGGAAAAATACGGGCAGGATCTGGTACAGCGGGCCCGGTTACAGAAGCTGGACCCGGTTATCGGCAGAGACAATGAGATCCGCAATGTGATCCGTATCCTGTCCCGCAAGACAAAGAATAATCCGGTGCTGATCGGGGAACCGGGCGTGGGCAAGACAGCGGTGGTGGAAGGCCTGGCGCAACGTATCGTCCGGGGTGATGTCCCGCAGGGACTGAAAGATAAGAAGATATTTGCGCTGGATATGGGGGCTCTTGTGGCAGGGGCCAAGTACCGGGGCGAATTTGAGGAACGGCTGAAAGCCGTGCTGGAAGATGTCAAAAACAGCGATGGTCAGATTATCCTCTTTATTGATGAACTGCATACGATTGTGGGCGCGGGCAAGACCGATGGCGCGCTGGATGCCGGTAATATGCTAAAGCCGATGCTGGCAAGAGGCGAACTGCACTGTATCGGTGCCACCACACTGGATGAATACCGACAATATATTGAAAAAGACGCGGCTCTGGAGCGTCGTTTCCAGCCTGTCATGGTAGCGGAACCGACAGTGGAAGACACCATCTCTATCCTGCGGGGGCTGAAAGACCGGTATGAAGTGTATCACGGAGTGAAGATTCTGGACGGGGCGCTGGTCAGTGCGGCCATGCTCTCAAGCCGCTATATCTCTGACCGGTTTTTGCCGGATAAGGCCATTGATCTGGTGGATGAAGCCTGTGCGCTGATCAAGACAGAGCTTGATTCCATGCCCACGGAGCTGGATGAACTGCAGCGCAGGGTAATGCAGATGGAGATTGAAGAAGCGGCGCTGAAAAAAGAAGACGACAGACTGAGCAAAGAGCGTCTGGAAACCCTGCAAAAAGAACTGGCAGAGCAGAAGGCCGAATTTCAGAACCGCAAGGCGCAGTGGGACAATGAAAAGGCATCCATCGAAAAGCTGTCCGCACTGCGGGAAGAGATTGAGGACCTCAATGGCCAGATTCAGATAGCCCAGCGGGAAGGCAATCTGGAAAAAGCGGCGGAACTGAGTTATGGCAGACTGCCGGCATTGAAAAAGCAGTTGGAGATCGAAGAGGAAGCGATCAAGAAGCAGGATCTTTCCCTTGTCCATGAAAACGTATCCGAGGAGGAAATAGCCAGAATCATTTCCCGCTGGACAGGGATACCGGTGGCTAAGCTGACCGAGAGCGAACGCAATAAGACACTGCACCTGGACGAGGAATTGCATAAAAGAGTGGTGGGACAAGGCGAAGGTGTGACGAAGGTGACAGAGGCCATTATCCGTTCCAAAGCAGGAATTAAGGACCCGGGTAAACCGATCGGCTCTTTTCTCTTCCTGGGTCCTACCGGTGTGGGAAAAACAGAACTGGCCAAGGCGCTGGCGGCGGCTCTGTTTGATGACGAGAATAATATGGTGCGTATTGATATGAGTGAATATATGGAGAAATATTCCGTCTCCAGGCTGATCGGAGCACCTCCCGGATATGTGGGATATGAAGAGGGCGGACAGTTGACCGAAGCAGTCAGGAGAAAACCTTATTCCGTGGTTCTCTTTGATGAGATCGAGAAGGCACATCCGGATGTCTTTAATGTACTGCTGCAGGTATTGGATGACGGGCGCATCACAGATTCTCAGGGGCGGACGGTGGACTTTAAGAATACCATACTGATTATGACATCCAATATCGGCGCACCTTATCTGCTCGAAGGTATCGGCGCAGACGGGGAGATCAGGGAAGAGGCGCAGAAACATGTCATGGATGAACTGCATGCTTCTTTCCGGCCCGAATTTCTCAATCGGCTGGATGAGACGGTACTGTTCAGGCCCCTGACAAAAGAGCATATCGGCGGTATCATCCACCTGATTATGGCTGATCTGAACCGGCGTCTTGGCGACAGAGAACTAACCGTTACCCTTTCGCCGCAGGCGGAGACCTTTATCGTGGATCATGCCTATGATCCGGTTTATGGGGCAAGGCCGCTGAAACGGTTCATCCAGAAACATGTGGAAACCCTGTCGGCGAAACTGATCCTCTCGGACGCCGTGGGCAGTGGTGACACCATTTGCATCAACGTAAGGGACGGAGAACTGACAGCGGAAAAAGCATGACAGCGCGGCCCCTGGCCCTGTCATGAGATGGCGGCACAAGACCGGGCGGCAGGCCGGAAGGGGGCAGATATCATGCATAATATGTCCGGTCAAAGAAATCTTGCACGACTCTTTGGATGGATTTTTGCAATAGTTCTGCCAGAAGCTGTCTTACACTGGCAGGGACGATTGGCCCAGGCATTTCCAAAACGCATGAATGAGGTTACTTTTGTCAGGCTTTTTGCCCGATGAATGCCAGCATCGTATTTGATATGCCGGGATGCCTGGGAGAGAGAAGTATAGTCGTCCCAGTTTACGACATGCACTGCCATTTCCAGACGCGGGAGCAGACGGGTGAGCTCTTCCACTGCCTGCGTTTGATATGCCCCCGCTTCATCTATCAGAAAAACATCCATTTTATCAAAGCGAACCCCCTGCTGCGGGTCATACAGGGGACATGAAAACTTTGCCATCAGGGAGGAAAAACGCTTCATATCTGTCTGCTCCATCGAATAACAGTCAAAACGGACAGCCTGAGAAGTGGCCTGGATCTGAAAAGATCCCTGCGCCTTTTTGCTTTCATAGTGGAGAGGATCAAGCATGGTCCAGTCATGAAAGGCGGCGGAAACTTCTTTCAGAATATCTTCCGTCGGCAGAAGTTCCAATTCTTCAAGTACTTGCTGATTACAGCAGGCTGCCTGATAGACAGCGGCATGATCAGAATCGTTATCTTTTTTATAATTCCAGAAATTCAGGTCAATACTCATCTGTTGTCACACACTCCTTTGCTTGCCAACAAAAAAACGGCGGGGCTTGCCGGGATCTCCCGGCAAGCCCCGTAGTGGTTTCAGTATTCTTCATAAAAACGGTCAAAGAAGTTCCAGAATGGCTCCTGTCTGCCACAGGCAGGACAAACGCAGTCTCCGTACACATAAGGCAGGATGGGACTGATATCTTCCTCTTCGGCCAGGGCCAGCAGACCGTGAAACCAGACCGCTTCATCTGTGAGGGAATTTCCGTCCCAGGTGTCTATTTCGGCCGGCTTCAGGTGAGTCGGCTCATCCGAAAAACAATAGGTTTCATCATTCCAGCCGCAGCTGCAGGCGATGGCAACTTCTTCCCAGCAGGAACCGGACATAAAATACATGGCCAATGCATGTTTGCGGTTTCCCAAAATGGCCAGGGCAGCCAGGGCAAACTGTTGTCCGAGGTCAGGATCATTGCCCAGCAGCCGGGGAAGAGCCGGATCGGTAAGCAGGTGCTGTGTTTCCCGGCAAAGCCCTGCCAGACCTTCTTCAAATTCAAGGAAGGGTTCCGTGCCCGGGGACAGGGGACAGTCGGCTTCGGCAGCGATGGCGGCGCCCATCTGCGCAATCAAAAATACCTTGTCTTTTGGGGACAGTCCGTGGCAGAAGGCTGCCAGGTGGGGGAGGACATAAGCGGTAGCACTGTAATAGCTGAGCTGATGGCTGATATCTTCCGCCAGTATTTGTATGTTTTCATGCAAATCTCCTTCGCCCGCAAGCAGACAACGAAGCCATTTATCCGCATCGTTTCCTGCGGAACTGAGAGTTTGCCAGACCGGTGCATCCAAAGTAATCATGTTTCGTACCTCCTTAGTAGTATCGTATGGGCAGGATATCACCTGTGATGATGACAGGAAAAAGGATCGATTCTGTCATGCTGTGATTATACCATAAGGGATGATGATTTTCCATCCGCTTTTGCGGCTGCTTATGTGTCTGGGAAGGAATCCTGCGGGAAAAGTTTCGGGAAAGATTGCAAGCCTTTGTGGTTTATGGTAGAGTTCTTAATAAAGCAGGTCGCTGCGGGCATTTTGGCAGCTTATGGGATGCGCGGTGGCCTGCATGGAATCTGTAGAGAGATAAGGCAAAGGAATGGGATATGTTTGCATATGTACTTTTTGATCTGGACGGGACACTGACAGACCCGAAAGAAGGAATTACCAAAAGTGTGCAGTTTGCCCTGCGTCAGCAGGGAATACGGGAACCCAGTCTCGACAGGCTGGAACCCTTTATCGGGCCGCCGCTGCATGACAGTTTTATGGATTTTTATGATATGACGCAGGAGCAGGCTGATATGGCCGTGGCGGATTATCGCAAACGGTTTGCGCCCGTGGGTATTTATGAAAATAAAGTATATCCGGGTATTCCGGAAATGCTGGCCCATCTGAAAGAAGCGGGCATGAAACTGGCTGTGGCTTCCAGCAAACCGGAAAAGTTTGTGATACAGATTCTGGAGCATTTTAAGCTGGCAGCGTATTTCGATGTGGTAGTGGGCAGCGGGATGGATGGCAGCCTCGGGACAAAAGAAGAAGTGGTGGAAGAGGCACTGCGCCGGCTGGAGAAACAGAGCGGGAAAGCAGCCGGGAGACAGAAGGAAGCGGGTGCCATGGTCGGCGACCGTAAATATGATATTTATGGCGGAAAAGAATATGGTCTGACAACGGTAGGCGTGTCTTTTGGTTATGCGGGCAAAGGGGAGCTGGAAGCGGCCGGTGCGGATTTTATCGCCAGGTCGGTACCACGGCTGGAAGCGTTTCTCCTGGGAAAGGAACCGCAGCAAAAAAAACGCATCCATGGCAGAGCCCTGCCCGGGGTGGGCGGTGTAAAGGAGCGGCGCGCGGAAGCACAAGCCGGCGCGCAGAAGCAGGGGAAGGGAACAGAGGGCAGCTTCGGCGACGGGACTTTTTCCGGACGATTGATGAAAACATGGGATATTATGATGCCGTTTGTTCTATATTATCTTGGCAGCAATGCGTGTTATATCGTAATCGTGACACTGCTGCGTCTGGCGCTTTCTGAGAAGCTGGGATTTGACTGGATGCGGGATAACAGTGTGGGCCTGGCAAGCCTGGCCAAAGCCTGTTCCATGCTGGCAGGTATGGGGGTACTCCTCCCCCTTTTGCGCAAGGAACAGACGAAGTGGCAGCCGCGCACGGAGGCTTCTTATCCGACGATGGGGATTCTGGCAGCGGCGGCAGCGCTGGGAATCAATATTATTTTCGGCCTCCTGCGTATTGCAGCCATGTCCGTGGGCTATTATGAGACAGAGAAGATGCAGTATCAGATTGCGTTTTTGCCGGGGCTTGTCTTATATGGACTGATCTCTCCCCTGGCGGAAGAGATCCTGTTTCGGGGGATGATTTATAACCGGCTGAAACGCTATTTTTCCGTGCTGACAGCGCAGATCGCGGCAGCCGCCCTTTTTGGTGTATATCATGGCAATCTGGTACAGGCACTGTACGGGATGCTGATGGGATTTTTGCTGGCATATTGTTATGAACAGACAGGAAATTTCCGGATTGCAGTATTTATGCACAGCATGGCAAATATCTGTGTATTTACGACCACCTATTATCCGGCAGTGGGCGCAATCACGGGGCTGCCGGTTAACAGTATCATTTTTCTGGCGATTGCGGCGCTGTGCCTTTACCGGATCTGCAGGCCGCAGGTACGGGCATCGGATCAGAGATGCCCTGGCGGGAGACAGGGAGAGAAGATGTGGAAATCAAAGTCGTAACAGAGGATGACAAAGAATTTGTCAGGAACATTGACCGGCATGTTGATGATATCGGGTATGGCAATCGAGTCGCTGCAAAAGCAGGATATGTGATATGGGAGGCAAACCAGCGGATCGGAACAATGGCACATTGTATTTTGTGGGATACGCTTCCCTTTTTGAATTTTCTGTTTATCAGAGAGGAGTATCGCGGGAGAGGACTGGCGAAACAGGCAATCATCGGCTGGGAGAAGGAAATGAAATGTCAGGGTTATCAGATGACTTTGATTTCGACACGCGCTGATGAACAAGCACAACATTTATACCGGCAACTGGGGTATGTCGATTGTGGCGGACTGGTATTTGATCATACGCCGTTTGACCAGCCCATGGAATTGTTTTTCAGAAAAGTATTGCCGGAGGCATGAACGGCGATCGCGGCGCGATGTTTATACCGGGGAACTCTCTGTGTCGGCAGGTGACAGAGAAAGGAAGCACAGTATGGAACTGACTGATAAGAAACAACAGCGTCTGGCTTATGTGGCCCGGCGTTATTATCTGGAAAATCAGAAACAGAGCGATATTGCCAGAGAACTGGGCATATCCCGGCCCATGGTCAGTCGTATGCTGTCTGAAGCCCGGGCGTTTGGGGTGGTGGAGATTACGGTTCATGAACCGGGCAGCGGGGCAGCGGGGCTGCTGGGAAGGCTTTGCAGGGAGTTTTCGCTGCAGGGCGGGCGTATCCTGGAGGATGGCGGAGATGACCGGCTGACGAACCGCCGGCTGTCGCAGGGGGCGGCAGAGCTTTTGGAGGAATTGCAGACCAGTTGTCTCGGTGTGGGATGGGGGTATTTTGTCGGGCAGCTTTTGACATGGCTGGAGGAAAATCCCCGCACGGGCAGCAGGGTAGCGGATATCTGTCCGTTGGTAGGCAATGCCGGGTTCCCGATCCGCAATTATCATTCCAATGAAAATGTGCGTCTCCTGGCGCAGTATCTGGGCGCGGAGCCGCATTTCCTTTATCTGCCGGCCCTGCCGGAGAGCCTGGAAGAGAAGCAGGTGCTCTGTTCCACGGAGCTGTACGAGCAGATCTCTCAGGAGTGGGAACGGATGGATACGGCGCTGGTCAATATCAGTAATTATCCGTCAACCCCTGATTTTGCCTCTGTGGCCCGTTATGGAAACCGGTTGCAGGAACAACGCGCCTGTGGGAGACTGCTGGCTTATTATTATAATGAAGCGGGCGGGATTATCCGTTCGACGCAGGATTTTGCCATTCAGATTCCCTGGGAACTTTTGAAGAAAAGCAGGTATGTGGTTGGGGTCTGCTCGGCCAATACCAGTGTGCGGGCATTGCGGGGCGCACTGCATAGCGGATGCTTTACGCATATCATAGCCCGGGCCGGTGTGGTAAGAGGGCTCTGGGAGAACAGCGTACCGGTAAGATAAGAGAGAAAGGAAACGCGAGATGAAAACACTGGTGATCGGTTCGGCCATGTTTGAAATACGGATGAAGCTGGATGCACTGCCCAAAACGGGCGAGGACGTGTTGTGCAGGGAGTCCGGTACCCTGATAGGCGGCTGTGCCTATAATGTGGCGGGGACGCTGCGGAATATGGGCTGTGCCCATGACCTGTGCGTACCCATCGGCAAGGGGCCATATGCAGAGATCATTGCCGGGCAGCTAAAGCGCTGCGGGTATCAGATCCTGATCCGGGACGAAAGCCAGGACAATGGGTGGTGTCTGGATCTGGTGGAAGCAGGCGGAGAGCGGACATTTATCACGTCGCCGGGTATTGAGAGCACTTTTCGCAGAGCATGGTTTCGTGGAATGGATCTGACGGCGTATGATAAAGTCTACGTGGCGGGATATCAGCTATGCGGCGAAAGTGGTCATGAGATGGCACAGTGGCTGGGAAGCCTTACGGAGCAGTTGCTTTTTTTTGCACCCGGGCCGGTGATCGGACAGATCGCACCGGAGGTTAAAAATACCATATATGCATGCCATCCCGTCCTGCATCTGAATGAAAAAGAGGCCGCGGAGGAGACGGGAGAGTCAGACCCGCAGGCAGCGGCGCGCCGGCTGTATGAAAAGACGGGAAATCTGGTGATCGTGACCCTTGGCGCGAAGGGGGCCCTTTTTTATGATGGCAGTACATATCATACGATCCCTTCCATAGCGACAGAGGTGGCAGATACCATCGGCGCAGGAGACAGTCATCTGGGGGCCGTGATCGGAGGGCTTTGCAGGGGATATGATGTGGAGCGGGCCATACGGTTTGCCAATCGTGTTGCGGCTGAGATTGTCAGGATACAGGGACCGACGATGGACAAAGAACAATTCGAAAAAAGGATGGGAGAACGGGATGAACAGGATAAAGGAGTTTTTTAAAGACTGGAGCAGATGGGAGCGGGTATGGCTGGTATTTGTGCTGGTTTTTCAGACAGTGGCCTGGGCGATCAACCGGGAGGATCTGTTTATGCTGGTGCTGACACTGTCCAGCAGTCTGAATCTGGTGCTGGGAGCAAAGGGCAAGATTGCGGGCCTGTACTTTGCCATTCTTAACAGTCTGCTCTACGCGATTAACTGTTTCAGTATTCCGCTGTATGGAGAGATCATGTACAATCTGCTCTATTCTATCCCGGTGAGCGCGGCGGCGATCATCATGTGGCGGAAAAACCAGTCGCAGAGCGGTGAGGTGAAATTCCGCACTATGACTGCCGGCTTTGCACTGGGAACGATTGTGCTGACAGTGGCGGGCACATTTGCCTATGCACAGATACTGGCCTGGATGGGGGGAAACTTTGCACTGATGGATTCCCTGACCACGGTTGTATCGGTGATCGCAAGTATGCTGTATCTGCTGCGCTATTCGGAGCAGTGGCTGATGTGGGTGATCGTCAATGCGCTGTCGATCGTGATGTGGATCATGGTATTTGTATCCGGTGACAGCTCCGCAGTACTGATTATCATTATGAAAGCAGTCAATCTCTGTAACGCCGTTTACGGTTACTGGAACTGGAAAAAGATTGCGGGGAAGGTACAGGACTGAGAAAAACGGTAATGGTGTGAGCAGAGGGATTGTCGTGCAGGAAGTGGCCGTCGGTTGACTGGCAGAGCAGGCGGTATTATAATGGAAGCAATACCACATTGCGGTTTCCATACAGAGGCAGGAGGGGAAAGCTATGTTTGATTTATTTGGAAAAAAGGGCGGGCGGAGCCCGCAAGAACGTGTTGACGCATGTCAGAAAAAAGGTGACTGGGCCGGTCTGGCAAGAGCCTATTATGATATGGGTGTGGCGGCTATGGAGCAGGAAGATCTCAACAGCGCCGCGCTGTGGCTGCACCGGGCAGACACCGTTTACAGTGCTAGGGATGAGGTGTACGAAGCGGTGGGGGAGGCGCTGACAGACGATTGTTCTGAGCGCATCGGCACATTGGAGGAAGCCGTGATGCTTCACAACAATATCCCTTTTGAAGTGGAACAAAAGGCGGAGGAACTGGGAGATATCCAAGTCCGGATCTGGGGACTTTTTTCTTTTGCAAGGCTGGTCAGTCTGGGAGAACGTCTGGGCCGTCTTCCCGGGTGCGGGGTACTTGGCACGCTGGGCTGGGCTGTGGATACCATGCTGAAATCTTTCCGGGAACCCATTTCTCAGGAGGAAATTAGCCGGTTGCTGGATACCTGCAGCCAACTCTATGAACTGAGTGATTCCGAGAACTATTATGCGGGTGGTGAAATCGCGGTTGACGGGGGCGCTCCCTTTCAGGTATTTGATTTAAACAGCATGTTGGGTGTCTTACTGGAACTTGATGAGTATCTGGATAACCATGTGAACTTTCTGGGGGCGATCAGTCAGGGAGAGGCGCCGCCGGAAGCACAGCATAGCATAGTGAGTTGTACGCTGCTGCCCGATTACTATGTCCGCACCGGCGCCGGGCCGCTGGAGAAGGTACCCCAGATCGAAGCCGAGCTGTCCCGTATTTGGGGGGATTATCATCTGCTCTGCGCCGGCCTTACCTGGGAGCAGGTGGCCGAAAAAGTGGAGGCGTATAAGGCGCTGGATATTTTGAAAGTACAATAGCGCAAGAAGGCGGGGCCGTCAATATGGACCGTTACAAATAAAAGAGCAACGATAGTAACGGAAAGCAGGGTTGGATTGCCGTAATTCGATCCTGCTTTTTTGGCGCTGTTTTGCAGCCTCTTGTTTTTTGGAGCAGATTTCCAAAAACAATTTGACAACAAAAAGCAAATAGGATTAACATGAAAGAAAAAGAGAAGGGAGGAAGGAGTCTTTGTTCTACAACGAAAGAAAGCAGAAAATCCTGGAGTATATTACAAAGAAGCCGCAGATCACGGTTGCGGAGTTGTCGGAAGTTTTTGGCGTATCGGCGGTTACGATCCGCAAAGATCTGAATGAACTGAGTAAAAGCGGGGAGATCAAAAGAACTTATGGCGGTGCGGTCAGCACAGGCCTTGTCCAGAAGGAAGAGGGGGAGGACGAAAAAGAATTTGTCAATATGGAGCGTAAGCGGGAGATTGCGGAAAAGGCGATCCAGTTTGTCGAAGAAGGCAATTCTCTTATCATAGATGCAGGATCTACCACGCAGGAGCTGGCCCGGCTGATTGTGGAACGAAAGATATATGGACTGACGATTATTACCAATGCATTTAATATAGCCGATGTATTTCGGGAGAATTCCGAGTATGAAGTGGTGTTTACCGGTGGACAGTACCGCAAGAAGATTTTGTCCTGTGTGGGGCCTTATACGATCAATATTTTAAATTCGATCAATGCGGACAAATGCTTTATGGGGAGTAATGGGGTCAGTCTGGCGAGAGGCGTTACGACGCCCAATGTACTGGAGGCCGAAGTAAAGCGCAATATGATGCAGAACAGCAGAGAGCAATATCTGCTGGCCGATTCTTCCAAATTCGGAAAGATATTATTATTTAAAGTAGCTGATATGAATGAGATAGACTGTCTGATTACGGATTCCCAGGCAGATGAAGAGATCATTGCCAAGATCCGCAATCTGGGCGTGACTGTGTATTGATGATATCCTTACGGAAAAAACAAATTTGACCTGCAGCCTGGCAGGTCAGGAAAAAATCCGGGGGGGGGTGGTAGATCCCCGATCACTGACACAAACCTGGGCTGCAGAGAGATAAACTCTGTCATTCTTATAGCACATCTGACATTCAGCATAGTACATATTGTTTCCAAAACAAAGAGAAAAAGGAAAATATTTGAAAAGAAAAATAGAAAGCAGACATAAACTTGTCTGACATATAAGCAGATTTTTGCTCATAAATGAAAGATGACGAACAATATGAACTGATTTTGGTTCTATTTTGCTGAAAATTGTCGTTATATGTCTGATGAGAGGACTGGGAATTATTTGCCGGTCCTTTTTTTGCTTTCAAATTATTTTAGTATCTCTGCCTGAAAAACACTTCCAAAATATGGCAAAAATATAAGTTTGTGCAACATGTACAAATTTAAGGTGAAAATTATAATATTATATACAAAGTGAGAGTGACTTGTCGAAAAACCATTGACATTTGAAATAAAAAGAAATATCATAAAGTCAACAAAACGAAAATAAATGAAAGAATTGGAAATAAAAGGAAGTAAATGAAAATTCTGACGTGACGTTCGTTTTGTAAAAAATAACAATTATAGGAGGAAAAGATGAAAAAGAAACTTGTAAGCGCAATCGTATGTATGTCAATGGTATTGACGATGCTGACAGGGTGCGGAGGACAGCAGCAGGCAGCAGCTCCCGCTCCGGAAAGTGCTCCGGCAGAAAGCGAAGCAGCAGATGCAGCAGCGCCGGCTGAGACCGAGGCGGCAGAGGCAGATGCAGCAGCGCCGGCAGAAGGAGCAGCTGATGTGGCAGATATGAAATTTGGTTTTGTCGTAGGTTCTTTTGAGCATACCTTTTATCAGCTGATTCAGCAGGGTATCGAAGAAGAGTGCGAAGCCAAAGGAATCGGCTCCTACTCTGTACTGGATGCAAGTCTTGACCCGGTTATTGCAACCCAGAAGGTTGAGACACTGACTGCAGACGGCTGCAATGCCATCGCACTTGCCTGCAATGATGCAGCAGGCGTAAAGCCCGCTATTGAAAATGCAGATGCAGACGGCGTGGCAATGTTCACATTTGACTGTACCTCTGAATCCGATGCGATCAACTGCTTCGTCGGAACAGATAACTACAAGGGCGGCGAACTGGGCGGCCAGGAACTGATCCGTCTTACCGCAGATGGCGACACCGTGGCAATCATCGGCTATCCTACCGCATCTTCCTGCCTTGACAGAGAGAATGGTGCCCTTGATGCACTCAAGAGCGCAGACAGAAAGGTACTCTCCGGCTATGATTACAAGGGTGATGCAAACGAAGCACAGAAGATTATGGAAAATATCCTGACAACCAATCCGGAAGTAAAAGCAGTATTCTGCGTAGGCGATCCGGCTGCAACAGGCGCTATGGCATCCATCAAAGCTGCTGGTTCTGACTGCATGATCATCGGATTTGACGGCAACCCGGAAGCAAAAGAAGCAATCCTGAGCGAAGAGAACGGTAAATATTGGGTATCTGAGATTTCTCAGAATCCTAAGGTGATCGGTTCTACCATCGTAGACGAGATGATCAACTACATGACTACCGGCTCTGTTACCGAAGCCCAGATCTTTATTGAGCCTTACATAATTACGAAAGAGAATGCTGCTGAATAACGATTCGTAGTTATAATAAGAAGAAAAGCCCGAAACAGCTTCAGGAACAGGAAGCCATACAGGCCGACAGCAGCCTGTATGGCTTTCCCTGTATCTACGCAGGGGCATTGGGGGATTGATTATGGAACCGATTTTACAGGTGAAAAATATAAGCAAGGAATTTCCGGGCGTCAAGGCGCTGACGGATGTGTCCATTGACTTTTATCCGGGCGAGGTACATACCCTGGTAGGCGAGAACGGTGCGGGTAAGTCCACACTGATCAAGATCATCTCCGGCGTGTACATACCCACCTCCGGACAGATATTTTATGAGGGGAAAGAAATGCACTTTACCGCGCCGGGCCAGGCTATCGACGCCGGTATTGCAGTGATCCATCAGGAACTGAGTATTGCAAAAGACCTGACAGTGGCCCAGAACGTATGGCTTGGCAGAGAGAAGCGAAAGAAAAACGGACTGCTTGACTCAGCCAGGATGAATAAAGAGACACAGGATATCCTGGATTTCATGAAAGTGAAATTAAAAGCCACAGAGATCGCGGGATATCTGAATGCGGCGCAGCAGCAGATGATCGAGATTGCAAAAGTGATTTCCCAGAATGCGAAAATCGTTGTCATGGATGAACCTACCTCATCCCTGTCAGAACATGAGATTGATGCACTCTTTGAACAGGTACGGATTCTTAAGGAAAAGAATGTCTCCATTATTTACATAACGCACAGGCTGAAAGAACTGACAGAAATCTGTGAGCGTGTCACAGTTTTGCGTGACGGCTGCAAAGTGGATACGATGATGGTAGCCGATGTGACCGAGAAGCAGATCGTTTCCAGCATGGTAGGCCGGGAGATGGGCGACTACTACAACAAGCACAAACATACGCAGGGCAAAGAGATGCTCCGTGTGGAGGGTCTTTGCAGGAAAGGCGTTTTTGAGAATATTTCTTTTACCGCTTATGCGGGAGAAATACTCGGATTTTCCGGACTGGTGGGAGCCGGGCGTACAGAGGTTATGGAGGCCATCTTCGGTGCTGCCAGACTGGATGCCGGCAAGATCTATCTGGAGGGACAGGAAGTACAGCTCTCCAATCCCAGAGAAGCCATCGCTCACAACATCGGTTTTGTAACCGAGGACAGGCGCAGGACCGGACTTTTGCTGGAAAAGAATATCGTGGAGAACACGTCCCTGCCCAGTCTGCCGGCGCATAAAAAAGCACTGGGTTTTGTCAACCGGGCATGGGAAAAAGAAATGGCCAATCTCTACATGGAAAAACTGAGAGTTAAGGCGCCGAATATGTACACCATACTGAAAACACTTTCCGGCGGCAACCAACAGAAAGTCATCCTGGGGAAATGGCTGGCTGCGGATTCCAATATTCTGATATTGGATGAGCCCACCAGAGGAATTGACGTCAATGCCAGATCGGAGTTTTATGCACTGATGAATGAATTCGTGGAAAACGGAGGTACGATCATTATGATATCGTCTGAAATGCCGGAAATCATCGGCGTGGCAGACAGGGTTATCGTTATGAGGGAAGGCCGGATCAGTGGCGAAGTGACCGCAGAGGAGATCAATGAACAGACATTGATCGGCCTCGCCAGCATAACAAGTGACGCCAGTTGATCAGATAGGAAGGTTGATGAGATGAATAAAGCAAAAGTGAAAAGTTTAGTAAGTGAAAATATCGTGGTGGTAGTGCTGATCCTGCTCTGTATCGGATTCGGCACCGCAAGCAATACATTTTTCAGCTCCAGAAATGTGAGCAATATTTTATCCCAGATGTGTACCAATGCCCTTCTGGCATCGGGCCTGACTTACGTTATCATCCTTGGAGGCATTGACATTTCCGTAGGATCTGTGGCAGGTGTGGCAGGCATCATCGCATCCTATGCCGGCCTGAAATTTCCCAACATGGGCGCGCCTTTTGCGATCCTGCTGCTGGTTGTGACAGGTATATTGGTAGGCGCTGTCTGCGGCGCCATCAATGGTGTGCTGATTGCCTATTTTGATGTAATCCCCATGATCTGTACCCTGTCAACGATGACGGCCCTGCGTGGTGTGGCATTTATCATCACAGGCGGACAGCCGGTCTATGGGCTTCCTGACAGCTTCTCCTATCTGGGCGCAAAACGTATCCTGCCCACGGAGTCCATGCCGAACGGCGCTGTTCCCGTGGTCGTGATCTTTACCGTGATTGTTGTTGTATTTATGCATGTGCTGCTTTCCAGGACTGTATTTGGACGTCATGTTTTTGCCGTAGGCAGTAACCGCAACGTAGCCCATCTGAGTGGAATCAATGTGCGCAGAGTGACGATGCTCAGTCATACTCTCTGCGGTGTCACAGCGGGTCTTTGCGGTATCTGTATCGCTTCCAAACTGCAGAACGGTCAGCCGAACGCAGGCGATACCTATGAAATGTTCGCCATCGCTTCCACCGTACTGGGGGGCACCAGCCTTTCCGGCGGCAGCGGTTCCGTGGCAAGGGCCATGTTCGGCTGTGCGGTTATCGCCGTAATCAAGACCGGTATGGACTTGCTGCAGATTTACTCTTACTGGCAGAACGTGGTTATCGGCTGCATCATCATTCTGGCGGTTGTTCTGGATATGGCACAGAAACGTGGAAGAAATTAAAAAAAGGATAGCTGCATACTTATGAAAAAATATTTTCTGATTATGGACATCGGCGGGACAAAGACAACAGGGGCACTCTTTACACAGGACGGAGAGCCGGTGGACGATTATTTCCATGTGGTAAAATCGCAGACGTTTAAGGGAGAGGAAGCGGTTTACCAGAATACAAAAGGCGTACTGGAGCATATCATAGAACATTTTTCGGTCAATATGGAAGATGTACTGGGTATCGGTGTGGGCAGCCCCGGCCCCCTGAAAGCGGAGGAAGGCATTATCGTCCATGCACCGCTGATGGGCTGGCATGATTTCCCGATCGTAAAACGGCTGCAGGAGGACTTTGGGAAACCGGTCTTTCTGGAAAACGACGGCAATCTGGGGGCGCTGGCAGAGGTGAGATGCGGCGTGGCAAAGGGCCTGAAAAACATCCTTTACATGACCGTCAGCACCGGCTGCGGCGGCGGTATCATTCTGGATGGACAGATTTACCGGGGCAGTAACGATGCGGCAGGAGAAGTGGGGCATATGAGCATTGATCCCAATGGACTGGAATGTCCCTGCGGTTCCAGAGGCTGTTTTGAACTATACGCTTCCGGTACGGCTGTCAGCCGCCGGGTGCGGGAAGATATAGCCAGAGGCGTGAAAAATGAAGTGCTTGCTTCCATTGACTATGATCCGGAAAAAGTGGAAGGAAGAATCCTCACGGAGGCCGCAGAGCGGGGAGATGCCTATGCACTGGAGTGTTACCGGACGGAAGGGCATTATCTGAGCGTTGGCATCAGCAACCTCTTAAATCTGCTAAATCCGCAGGCTATTGTCCTGGGCGGCGGCATCACAAAAGCGCGGAAATTTTTTGAACAGGAGATGCTGCGCGTACTGCAGGAAAGATGTCTGGTACCGGTGGATAAGGACACGATCAGATATTCGGTTATGAATGACAGAGTGGTTCTTTATGGCGCGTACTGGATGCTGAAAGAAAAAACAAAAGCATAAATCGTTAAGCCTGCGGTATTTTTTGCAGGCGCACCAACAAACTGACACAAGCATAATAAGGAGAGAAAAATTATGGCACTGGTTACTTTAAAAGAGATACTGGCAAATACAAGAAAAGAACACTATGCAGTGGGCGGATTTAATTTCAATGGATACGAAGATGCACAGGGTATCATCCAGGGGGCTGTTTCCAAAAATTCGCCGGTTATCATGATGGCCAGCATGGGCGCCATCAAATACATAGGACTGCGTCAGACTGCAGGTATGGTAAAGGGCATGGCTGAGTCGGTGGACATTCCCGTATGCCTTCATCTGGATCATGCCACCGACTATGATCTGATCAAAGAAGCGATCAAATGCGGATTTACCTCCGTGATGGTGGATGCTTCCGCCAAGGATTATGAAACCAATATCGCGGAATCCAAGGCTATTGTAGAGTTTGCAAAAGAGTATGGCTGCTCCGTGGAAGCCGAACTGGGCAAAGTAGGCGGCAAAGAGGAACATATCGTTGTGGAAGATGCTTCCGCTACCTTTACCGATCCGGATGATGTTCCCAGATACGTAGAAGAGACAGGCATCGACGCACTGGCAGTGGCAATCGGCACCGTGCATGGTTTCTACAAGAGCGAACCCAAGCTGGATTTTGAGAGACTGGAAAAAATACTGAAGATCACGGACTGCCCGCTTGTACTGCACGGTGGTTCCGGCGTTCCGGTAGAAGATTTCAAAAAATGTGTACAGATGGGGATGAGCAAGATCAACGTGGGTACAGAGCTGAAAGCGGCTTATGCGGCAACGATCCGTGAAATGGCAGCAAAAAATCCGGAATCGGAATTTGATCCCCGCAAATACGTGGGTCCTGTAAAAGATGTCTGCGCTCAGATTGTAGCCGGCAAGATTGATATCTTCGGCAGTGCCGGAAAAGCCTGAGCGGCCGATAGGAGGAAACCTATGAATATTGCGGTGATCACCAGCGGCGGAGACTCCCCGGGCATGAACCCCTGCCTGGCGCAGATCGTAAAATATGCATCGGAAAAAGGGCATACGGTATACGGTTACAGACGGGGATTTCTGGGCATCCGGGACAATGACTACAGCAAGCTGGAAGTCAGTGATGTACAGGGCTGGTATAAACTGGGCGGGACCGTTCTGCGGACAGGACGGCTCCCGGAACTCAAAGAAGCAGGCATCCGGGAAAAACTGGCGGAAAATCTGAGGAACAATCACATTGACACCCTGATTGTCATCGGCGGGGACGGCTCCTTCAAAGGAGCTCTGGCCCTCCATGAGGCAGACAGCGGACTCAATGTGGTAGGTATTCCCGGCACCATTGACAACAACATCTATGGCAGTGATTACACACTGGGATTTGATACGGCGCTGAATAAACAGGTCAACTATATAGATGACATATCGGATACGGCATTGTCTTTGCCGGGCCGGGTATTCTTTGTGGAGACTCTGGGTGCCTGGGACGGCTATCTGACTCACAGTTCTGTGCTGATGGGCATGGCAGACTGCAGCGTACTGGTGGAAAAACCCATGACCAACGAGGAAATCTGTAAAAAGGTGGAAGAAGTCCTGGCCGATCCCCAGAGAGATTATGTGCTCATTACCTTTGCCGAAGGCTGCTACCAGATGCTGGAAGCTGCGGAATATGTACGGGAAAAACTGCACGTCAACCTGAAATGCAACCTGCTGGGCTATCAGCAAAGAGGCGGTGTGCCGACCGCGCGGGAACGTATCCACGCGGCGGGTTTTGCCAAATATGCGGTACAGGCCGCTGATCAGGGGATCAAAAATGTTTATGTGGTATACAAGGACGGGCAATATGGCTATCTGGATCTTTCCTGCGCCGCAAACAAAAAAGAATTTGACTGGTTTGAACTGTAGAGGAGGAGAGTATGGCACTGACAGATTTTGTAACAGGCTATCAACATGTGGGGATTCCCACACAGGATATGGAGGCGACGAAACAGTTTTATGAAGCGCTGGGGTTTCAGAACATTTATGAAACCACCAATAACGGCGGACTGGTACGGTTCTTTTCCTGCGCAGATATCCTGATCGAGACTTACGAAAAAGAAGACTGTGCACAGGCGAGAGGCGCAATCGACCACATTGCTCTGGCGGTAAACGACATTGAGGCGGTAACAGAGCAGGCGAGGGAGCAGCAGTTTCATATCGCAGAAGGTCCGACGACACTGCCTTTCTGGGAAAATGGGGTGAGATACATCTGCATCGAAGGCCCCAATCATGAAATTGTGGAATTTTTGCAAAAATATTAGAGGAGAAAGAGTATGGCTGAGATATGGACG
This sequence comes from uncultured bacterium, assembly GCA_947574055.1. Classification (GTDB taxonomy): domain Bacteria; phylum Bacillota; class Clostridia; order Lachnospirales; family Lachnospiraceae; genus VSOB01. The sequence goes on along the minus strand of CANPIC010000011.1, from coordinate 14,157 downwards.
ATGGGGGATCTTCTTTGCGAAGTGATGCGGGATAAGGAAGATGTACCCCTGGATCAGGCGGACCTTTTCAGAGGCCCTTTCCCCAGCGGCGCACCGGGCATCTTTATCAGTACGGCGGCCAGACTGGGACATTCCACAGGCGTGATCGGCGGTGTGGGAGCAGATGATTTCGGGCAGGCGATCTTAAAGCGCCTCCGGCACGATGGTGTGGACTGCACCTATGTGAAAGAAAACAATGATCTGCCCACCGGTGTGGCATTTGTCACCTATTTTGCCAACGGCGACAGAAAATTCCTCTTTCATATGGGCAATTCCGCAGCTGTCAGCGTGGGAGAACCCACCGATGAGGCATTGGAAGGGGCAAAATATTTTCACATCATGGGCTGTTCCCTTTCCGCCAAACCGGAATTTGCGCAGGCCATTGTACGGATGCTGCACCGCATGAAAAAAGCAGGCGCCAAAATATCCTTTGATCCCAACATCCGCCTGGAACTGATCCGGCGGCCGGAAGAATTTCAGATCATCCGGGAAGTATTTGAAGAGACCAATATCTTTATGCCGGGGATCGAGGAACTGCTGACCATCACCGGGGAGAAAGACATAGAGACGGCGGTGCAGACCTGCTTTCAAAATCCGGGTCTGGAGCTGCTGGTACTGAAACGGGGTTCCAAAGGCTCTACCGTCTATACCAGAGACGGTGGCTGCCTGGAGATGGGTGTATATCCGGTACAGCCGGTGGATGCCACCGGTGCGGGAGACAGCTATGACGGTGCCTTTATCTCTGCACTGGCGGAAGGAAAATCACTGGAACAGGCTGCAAAAGAAGGAGCGGCGGCGGGCGCCCTGAATATGATGGCGTTCGGTCCCATGGAAGGGAAGATTTCCAGAGAGACGATACAGAAAATCATTGCAGAAAATGAAGGGGAATAACAGGGCTGTCGGTAGTCTGTCTGTGCGGTGATGGAGGAAAGGGATTGAGAGGATTTATAAACCATGCGGAAACGGCGGTGGAAGAGATGGTCAATGGCTATCTGCGGGTATATCCGGGCCGTTTTGTAAAAGTGAAGGGGAAGAATCAGAGACTGAACGGATTTATCAGACAGAACTGTCAGGATAAGGTTTCTGTCATCACAGGCGGAGGAGCGGGCAACGAGCCATGGAGCATGGGCTTTGTCGGAGACGGCCTGGCTGACGGTACGGTGGCCGGCGCGGTATTTACCGCGCCGCCTGCCCGTTATATCGTCAATGTCACACAGGCCCTGCCTGTAAAGAAAGGGGCGCTCTATATCTGTGGCAACCATGCAGGGGATGTGCTGAACTTTGAACTGGCGGGAGAACTGGCACAGCTGGAAAATATCGAAACCCGTTGTATCAAGGTTTCCGATGATATTTCCGGTCTGATGGGCGAGCGCAAGGAAGAGCGTCGGGGACAGGCCGGCGTGGCTTTTGTGATCAAGATAGCCGGTGCGGCGTCGGAGGCGGGCTATTCCCTGGCTGAGACTGCGCGGGTGGCACAAAAAGCCAACGAACGGGTGACTACTTTCGGTGTCACCGTCAGTTCGGGTTATATTCCGGGCAGCGGGGAACTGGTGCACCGGATGGAAGAGGGCCAGGTGGAGTATGGCAAGGGCTTCAACGGAGAGAACGGCGTCCTTGTGGAACAGAACCGGAGCGCGGACGAAATCGTGGAGACGATGATGTCTTATCTGCTGCGGGAGGCAAAACTCACTTCTCTGGATGAGGTGGTGGTGATGATCAATGCCTATGGCATGACAAGTATTATGGAGCAGTGTATCATCAGCCGTAAAGTGGTGGATATCCTGTCTTCCCAGTCGGTCCAGATTCATCACATCGTTATGGACCGGCTGTTTCAGCCGTTATCGGGCGGCTGCTCGATCAGTATTCTCAGGCTGGATGAAGAACTGAAGCGGCTTTATGATATGCCGGCCTGTTCGCCGATGATCAAATGCTGGCAGAACTGAGACGATAAGGGGACTTCGTATGAAAAACCATATGACGATAGAAGAACTGAAACAGATGATCCTGCATGTGGCGGAAGAGGTGATCAAAAACGAAACACTGCTGACAGAGATCGACAGTGTGATCGGAGACGGCGACCACGGCAAAGGCATGACCACCGGTTTTAAGGAAGTGCGACAGGAAGTTTCGCGGATGAAATTTCAGAGCACGGAAGAGGTGCTGGTCGCTGTGGGCAATGTACTGATCGACACGATGGGCGGCGCCTCCGGTGTACTGTTTGGCACAATGTTCATTTCGGGGACGGTAAAAAGACCTGCCAGCCTGACTATGGATCTGCAGGATTTTGCGGAGATCTTCCGGTATTCCCTGAACGCGATCAAGAAGCGCGGCGGGGCGCAGATCGGTGACAAGACAATGGTGGATGCCCTGGAACCCGCCGTGATTGCGCTGGAAAAGAGTGTGGCGGAGCGGGTGGGATTTTGTGAGGGCATGAAAAGTGCTGCCACTGCCGCCGCCGTGGGTGTGGAATATACCAAAAATGTCAAAGCACGCTTTGGCCGGGCCAAGTATTTCGGAGAGAAGGCCGTGGGTTGTCAGGATGCGGGTGCCACATCGGTATGGATCATTTTCCGGGCCATGTCGGACTGGGTGGGAGAGTACTTCAGCAGATGGGAGAAATATGAGTCCAGAGTGATCACAGTCACAATGAATCCCTGCATCGACAAGACCATCAATGTGGAGAGCATAAAACGGGGAAAGACCCATCGCCTGAAGCGGGTGCAGAACAATATTTCCGGGAAAGGGATCAATGTCAGCATTGCGCTGACACATTTCCATGAACTGACACTCTGCCTGGGGTTTAATTATTCGGCAGATGCCAGGATCGTGGAAAAGGCGCTGGACGATCAGGGAGTGCGCCATGACTTCGTGATGGTGGAAGGCGGTATCCGTACCAACGTCAAAATCTTTGAAAATGAATATGGCGTGATGACCGAATTTAATGAAAACGGGGGCTGCGTTGGCAGCGAGGAACAGGAACGCCTGATGGAAAAGATAGAGAACTGGATGGAGCAGACCAATATCATCGTGCTCGACGGCAGCGTGCCGGAAGGTGTACTGCCTGATATCTATGAAAAGATCATCCGTATGGCCAACCGCAGAGGCGTCAAAACCATTTTGGACGCTACGGGCCACCTGCTCAGGCAGGGGGTCAATGCAGTGCCTTATCTGATGAAGCCCAATGTAAGTGAATTTTGTGATACCTATGGAATTGATCCCACAGACAGAGACGCCATTCTCAGAAAAGCCGCAGAGATCGTGGAGACAGGTGTCAAATATGTGTGTATCTCCCTCGGACAGGAAGGTGCGTATCTGCTGAACCGGGAAAAACTGCTGTATGCAAAGGCAGTACCGGTCAATATCCGCGGGATTCAGGGGGCCGGAGATTCGATGGTGGCCGGATTTTGCCTGGCGATCAACCGCGGCCTGCCTATGGAGGAGATGTTTGCCTATGGTATGGCTGCCGCCGCCGGTTCCCTGCAGTATCCGGGAACCGAGATCTGCAGCAAAGAAGATCTGGAGCGCCTGATACCGGAAGTGAAGATCGTGCAGCTGTAACAGATCCTTATGTTTTGATTCTACTACGCCGGAACAGACCCCAAAACAACCGTCAGAACCCGGGATACCACATCCCCAAAGGTTTTGCCGGCTGTTTTTGGTCTGTTCCGGCTGTTTGTAATGGTGGGAAAAGGCTTGTCGTGTCGTGATATGGTTGCAATATGTGCTAAAAAATGCTACGCTAAAAGTAAATTTTCTGACCAATGCTGGAAAGAGAGGGACAGAAAAAGGATCATGTTGTCGGCGCCGGGGGAAAGTGGCGCCTGTCGGATACTCATATGTATGGTTGGGAACAGGGAGCAGGGGATATGAAAAGGAGAGGGATTGCCCGTCAGACGCTGGAGATCATGGAGCGGGGATATTATGAAATCGGGGGCAGGAAGGTGGAGATTGCACAAAAGCAGGCGTATTCGGTGGAGTACAGCCTATTAGTGACCCCGCAGGAAGGATGTGAACTGCTGGCCGGTTATGAAATGGGGGCGGCGCAGGACTGTGCGGGCGCGGCGAAGCGGAAGGCAGCCGGTGAGTTGCCGGGGATTGCAGGGTACTGCACCGTAAAAAACTGCGGAACCGTAGATGCCATTTTGGAACTTTGCGCGGCAGGGAAAGCACCGGCGGTGCTCAATTTTGCCAGTGCCAAAAATCCGGGCGGCGGTTTTATCAATGGGGCCATGGCGCAGGAGGAAAGTCTGGCGGCATCCGGCTGCCTCTACAAAACTTTGCTTGCGCATGAAGAATATTATCATCAAAATCGTGCCTGCGGGACGATGATGTATACGGATCATGCGATCTATTCTCCCGAGGTGGTCTTTTTCCGCGACGGCCGTTTCGATCTGCTGGAAGAACCGGTGACGGCCTCTGTTCTGACACTTCCGGCGGTCAATATGGGACAGGTGATAATGAAAGGCGAAGATATCATAGAGGCGCAGCGGGTCATGCGTCGGCGGATGCTGCTGGCGCTGGCTATTTTTGCAAAACAGGGGTGCCGGTATCTGGTGCTTGGCGCCTATGGCTGCGGCGTGTTCCGCAATGATCCGCAGAAGGTGGCAAAATGGTGGGAAGAATTGCTGTCGGCATATTTTCCGCATACCTTTGAGGCAATCGTCTTTGCCGTACTTGACCGTTCGGCCGACAGGAAGTGTATCAGCGCCTTTGAGAAGACATTTTTATAAAGGGGCTGTGGCAGCAGGAGTAAAGCACAGAAAACATAGAAGGAGGATATGATACAAATGGCAGAGGAGGCACAGATGAAAATTACAATGCTGGGAACCGGAAATGCAGTGGTAACGGCGTGTTACAATACTTGTTTTATCATTGATGATGGCGGCAAATATTTTATGGTGGACGGGGGCGGCGGAAATACGATACTGCGCCAGCTGGAGCATGCCGGGTATGATCCGGCGGGAATCAAAGAGATCTTTGTCACGCACAAGCATGTGGATCATCTGCTGGGCATTATCTGGGTCATCCGCATCATCTGTCAGGGGATGGCAAAGGGACGCTGTGAAGGGGAAGTAAACATTTACGGCCATGCGGCAGTCATTGCTCTTTTGCGGGATATGGCGGAAAAGCTGCTGCAAAAAGAGCAGACAAAGTTTCTCGACAGCCGGGTACATCTGGTCACGGTGTGCGACGGGGAATCCCGGGAGATCAATGGGCGCAAAGTTACATTTTTTGATATTCAGTCAACGAAAGCGCAGCAGTTTGGCTTCAGTATGGAACTGGACGACGGGGAAAAACTCACCTGCTGCGGGGATGAACCTTATAATCCCTGTGAGCGGGCTTATGTGGAAAACAGCAAATGGCTGCTGCATGAAGCGTTTTGCCTCTATTCGCAGAGAGAGACGTATCAGCCCTATAAAAAACATCACTCCACGGTCAAAGATGCCTGTGAACTGGCACAGCAGTGTGGCGTGAAAAATCTGATCCTCTACCACACGGAGGATGACAATCTGGAAAACAGAAAACAAATGTACGGAGAAGAAGGAAAGCTATATTTCCACGGCAACCTCTATATTCCGGATGATCTGGAAACCATTATACTGTAAAGGGGCGATCTATGGGTGTTGCATTTTCTTTTCGTGTCGCCCCGGTGGAGGAAACGCTCTCGGAGGTTTTGGGAAGAGCGGTAAAGATCGTACAGGCCAAAGGTATGGCAGGCGGTGATAGCAATAAAGCCCTGGATCTGACACTGGATGATGGGACACATATCTTTATGAAGGCGAATAAGCGGGAGAATGCCCCGTTTTTTGCGGCAGAATCGGAGGGGCTGGCAGCGATTGCCCGCACAGGAGCCATCGCCACGCCCCGGATTCTCGGCAGAACGCAGGACGGAGAGCCTGGCGGATATGCCTGCCTGCTACTGGAATTTGTGACGGCAAAGGAACGGATTGCCCGTTATTTTGAGACCTTTGCCTGTCAGCTTGCCGCCATGCACCGGGCGGAAACGGCTGCTTTTGTGCCCGGGGGCGGGTATGGCTTTTGGCAGGATAATTATATCGGTGCGGGGCCCCAGTGTAATACGCCGCATAAAAGCTGGATCACTTTTTTCCGTGACTGCCGGCTGGCGCCGCAGATAGAAGCGGCGGCGGGCTGTTTTAGCACAGCAGAGAAAAAAAAGGCCATCGGCCTGCTGGATCATATCGGGGATATACTGGTGGAGCCGGAGAGACCATCCCTGCTACACGGTGATCTGTGGGCAGGGAATGTGATAACCGGAAACGATGGCAAGGCATGGCTGATCGACCCGGCTGTTTATGTCGGTCATGCGGAGGCGGATCTGGCGATGACAGAACTGTTCGGCGGATTTCCGCCCCGGTTTTATCATGCATATGAGGAAGCGGCGCCCCTGCAGCCGGGATATGAGCGCCGCCGCGACATGTATCATCTTTACCATCTGCTCAATCACCTGAATCTGTTCGGGCGCTCCTATCTGCCGGCAGTGCAGCGTATCCTGGAGGAATATTCGTAAAAATGGGGAAGGGCATAAGGGCATGTGTAAAGATGCGGCTTTTGGGAAACGGGAAACGATGGTGTTTGGCAAGACAAATCAATGCAGGAGGATGCCGGGAAGTGAATCAAGGATATGATGATGAGAGATTTTTTGAAGAATATGCAAAAATGCCCCGCAGCAGGGAGGGGCTGGCCGCTGCCGGCGATGCTGCTTCTTTTCTGGCTGCTTTTTGCGGCGCAGGTGCAGGCAGACGGAGAAAAAGCGGGCGATGCGTCAAAGACGCTGGCACAGTACCGGGAGTATCAGGCACGGCTTTCTGCAGCGCAGGTGCGTCAGGATATTGGCAGCAGTGGCTTTGAGATTGTAGAAGAGCAGATCTTTCCCATAGAGATGAAGGCTTATGGGGAGGTAGCCATGATACCGGCGTTTGACCGTGCGTATGGCCGTCTGCTTTTGTTTTTTGCGGATGAAGAAGGACAGATTGTCTATCGCACTGATCAGCTGGAGGCAAATAATCGTGTCGTGGGGGTGATGAAGCAGCCGGGACGGGGGATCGCGGCCATTGTTTTTGAAGATCTCAACCGGGATGGCCGGATGGATATTGTGCTGCTGACGACTTGTGTAAATGTGGACGGCGATTATGCGGGAAAGCCTTACCGGGTGGGGGATGTGTTGTTTCAGAACGAGGAGGGGAACGGATTTTACCGGGATTATCGCATCGCGGACAAGATCAATCGCTTTGGCATGAATAAAAATACGGAACTGATCACGGCGTTTGTCAGAGACGGCTATTCGACTGAGTTTTTGTATACGGCTTCCACGCTGGAGGAACTGCAGTCCAGGGGGATGCGGATCATTACGGAGCAGTATTATACCAGAACCTTTGGCAAGCTGGGGAAGCTGAAGCTGGTACCGGGGGTGTATCATGTGGCCAGTTTTGATATCTTTATGGTCTATCTGGTCAATGAACAGGGGGATATCATATCCAGTCTGCAGCCTATGGGCAATTATGACAACCTGTATGCATTAAAGGGGATCAACTGTAAGGATATCGACGGGGACGGGCTGAAGGATATCGTGATACTGGCGAAATACAGTTATGAAAATGATCACGGGGAGATCGTGGTAGAGCCGGATTATTCCATTTACTATCAGAGGACCGGCGGATTTTCGGCGGATGTGACGGTGAAGAGCCGCTATCGGTGCGGAGATGACGATACGATGGAACTACTGATAGAGCGGGCCAGAGCTTACTGGGGATGGAAGGCGGAGAAAGATGATTAAAATATTGATTGTGGATGATGAGAAGCCGATCTGTGATCTGATCGACCTCAATCTGTCATCTGCGGGGTATCAGTGCAGCGCCGTGCAGGACGGACTGGAAGCACTGGAGCGGATTGAAACGGAGTCCTTTGACTTGATCCTGCTGGATATCATGCTGCCGGGTGCCAGCGGATTTGATATTATGGAATACATAAGGCCGCTGGAAATACCGGTAATTTTTATCACGGCAAAGCATGAGGTAAAAGACCGGGTGAAGGGACTGAAACTGGGGGCCGATGACTATCTGGTGAAACCGTTTGATGTGGTGGAACTGGTGGCAAGGGTGGAAGCCGTACTGCGCCGCTATAACAAAGCGGAACAGAAGCTGACGGCCGGCGACGTGACGGTGGATGTGGATGCCCGCAGGGTCATGAAGGCCGGGAAACCGGTGGTGCTGACCAATAAGGAATTCGGGCTGTTGGTCCTGTTTATCAAAAATAAAAATGTGGCGCTGTTTCGGGAGACTCTGTATGAGAAGGTATGGGAAGAGGAGTATTTCGGTGACAGCCGGACGCTTGATCTGCATGTGCAGCGGCTGCGGCGCAAGCTGGGATGGGAACGGAGTCTGGTAGCGGTTTATAAGGTCGGCTATCGCTTAGAGGTGTCAGAATGAAATTTTCCCTGAAAATTCTGTTGTGGATGATCATTATGATGGCGCTGGCGCTCGGATTCAGCGGCTTCTATCTGGTGAATTATGTCTTTGAGACTTCTCTGGAGCGGGAAGTGGGACAGGCGCTGGATGAGAGTAATATTCTCAGCTTTGCCTTTGAGACGGCGGCGCTCAGTGTACCGTCCAAATACAGTGTGCTGCCTGACAGCACAGTGGAGGAGATCGCTTCCAACCTGGAGACAGGCAGGCAGAACGGCAGAAGACTTCTGCGTATTTCCGATGAGGAGAGAAGGATACTCTATGTCAGTGACGGTTTCGAAACAGATCTGACGCTGCTGGAGCAGATCGGTAAGACCGTCAAGGCTCACCGGGTGATTTCCGTCGGGGAAAAATATTATATCCATACGGGGGTTACTGTCAATGCGCTGGGAAGGATTTTTTATCTGGAGACAATGCGGGATGTCTCGGAAGTATTTTCGGAGCGTTCGATGGGCTTTTCCCTCTATCGGCGGGTGACACTGATTATGCTGCTGGTGGGGACGGTAATCATGCATTTTATTTCTTCCCTGCTGACCAAGCCGGTGCGCCTGCTGACCAGAGCCACGAAGCGGATGGCAGCCGGGGATTATTCTTACCGCGCCAGACAGATCAGCCGGGACGAACTGGGGCAGCTCACCCGTGATTTCAACAGGATGGCCAAGGCGCTGAAACGAAACATTGCCAGGCTGCAGGAGGAGATCGAAGCCAGAGAGGAATTTATGGGTGCTTTTGCACATGAACTGAAGACGCCGCTGACGGCCATCATCGGCTATGCGGATATGCTGCGCTCGCACAAGCTGAATGAGGAAAAGAGTTTTATGTCCGCCAACTATATCTATACCGAAGGCAAGCGGCTGGAGGCCATGTCTTTGCGGCTTCTGGATATTATTGTGGCGGGCAAGAACAGGCCGGAACTGACGGACTTTTCCGCCGCGGGTATCTTCGAATATCTGGATGGTATGTTTACGGGCAGCCGGGATATGATATTTGTCTTTCAGTATGAAGATAGTATGGTGAGAGCGGAAGTGAATCTGATCAAGACGGTGCTGGTCAACCTGATCGACAATGCCTGTAAATCTTCGGAACCGGGCAGCCGTATCGAGGTGAGCGGCCAGGCGGCTGAGGACGGATACCGGTTCGCGGTGCGTGACCATGGGATCGGTATTCCGGAAGCGGAACTGCGCAAGATCACAAAAGCCTTTTATATGGTGGATAAATCCCGTGCGCGGAGTAAGAACGGGGCCGGGCTGGGGCTGGCCCTTTGCGCGGAGATTTTGAAGATTCATAACAGTGAACTGGTGATTGAGAGTGAGCAGGGAAAGGGGTCCTGCTTTAGCTTCCTGCTGCCGGGAGGCGGGCGGGAACCTGAGAGAAAGGCGGCGGAAACATGAAGTTTGGACTGAAAGCATCGGCCCTGGTTCTTTTTGCCGGATTTTCCGTGCTGCTCTCCATCTGGGGACCGGAGGCACTGGCAAAGTATCAGGACAAAAGCATTTTAAACAGGATCCATACAGAGACAGTGGAAGGCGCCGGCGCCGGATACCGCTATCGGTTAAATGCCAATGAAAAGCTGTACATACTTTCCATGTGTCTTAACAGCCAGGCACTTCCGGAGAGTGAGAGCAATGCCATAACCCGTACACAAGGAGCGGGGACGACCTATCAGGAGCCGGAAGGCTCTTATGCCTTTGTGATGAATTACAGAAATCCTTCGGGGGAGGAGATTACGGACGAGCAGATCTATGAGACCTGCAACAATGCGCTGGCTTTTTTGAAAGAAGCGGGGATTTTGCCCAGAGAAATACGGGAAGTGGAGCAGGAACTCTATGACGCTACCCTGTATTCTGCCATTGATATACTGGAGCCCAGAAATAATATCGCGGTCTGGAAGCTGAGCCTTTCCGACAGCAGGGAAAATGCGGATAAGGGCAATCGGCTGATTGACGCGTATATTGATGCGGAGGACGGGAAGATCTATGAATTTTATATCCGCACCCCTCTGCTCTGGGAGGAGATCGACGCGGACGCGGTCATAGATGCCTGGAGTGCCTATATGGGGCTTGGCAGTCCGTCCGCCTATGAATCGGACAATCCTTTGCTGGAGACAACGCCATATTATAAAAAATATGTATTCCCGGGTATGGGGGAGGAAAGGACGATTGTCACCGTAGGTTTTTATGAGGGGATCAATGAGCTTTTCCTGAAGATTTCCCGATGATGCAAAAATGATGCAAAAATGATGTGACTTTGATGCAAAAATGATGATATTTTGATGCAGCGCCTGTGTATTCTTAAAGCAGAACATGACACAGGCGCTGCATTTTTGTCTTCGCAGGCGGTTTTAAAGGATATGAGGCGTAGTTTCCTTCTATCTGCGGCGCTGGTGAAACAGGACAGGAATACAAGGGTGCATAAAGCACATGGTATAGCAAAGGGGAATCATAGAATGAACAAAAGAGAAGATTATTTCAGCCAATATTGTCATAAAAACCGGAGGAAAAAGAAAATCATCAGAGTCGTTAAGCGGATTACGGTCACTGCGCTGGCCGTCTGCATGGCCTGCTCCACCGGATTTCTGTTACATAAATTGCCGCTGGACCATGTATTTGCGGCGCCGGAAAAGGAAATTGCAGGAGAGGAAAGTACTGTGATACTGAACGGCTTCCAGCTGTCCACACTGTCTCTGGATGATATATTCGGGGAGGCAGAAGCAGGAGAGCCGGCGCCCGCCCAGATAGAGGTCAAGAAGAATGGCGTGCCGGTCATCTTTCTGGATGCCGGGCACGGAGGCGCAGATGCAGGCTGTGTAAGCGGCGATGTTCAGGAGAAAACCATCAATCTGGCCATTGCAAAAAAGGTGCAGACAAAGCTGGAAGAGATGGGATACAGCGTAATCATGGCACGGGAAAGGGATACCTATATCACAAAAGAGAACCGGGTAAAGCTGGCGAATGCCCTGCAGGCGGATATTTATGTGAGTATTCATCAAAATGACTCGGAGGTAGCAACGGTAAAGGGTATGGAAGTCTGGTACGCGGGCGAAGATACCATGCGGGATAATAAGCGTCTGGCACTGCTGATCGGACAGCAGACAGCCAAAAGTCTTGGGATAGAACAGCGGGAACTGCGGGGAGATGCGGACTTTCATGTGACAGGCAGCACAAAGATGCCTTCCTGTCTCATAGAGACCGGCTTTCTCAGCAACAAAGAAGAGCGGGAACTGCTGCTTACGGAGGAGTATCAGGAGCAGATCGCGGCGGGCATTGTGCAGGGGATTGTGTATTACTTTCATCCTAAGACTATGTATCTGACCTTTGACGACGGCCCTACGGAGGAAAACACGGCCAGGGTGCTGGACATTCTGAAAGAGCGAGGCATCAAAGCGACCTTTTTCCTGGTGGGAGAGAATGTACGCAAACACCCGGAGATGGCAAAGCGGATCGTAGCCGAGGGGCATACCATAGGAATCCACTGTGACAATCATGATTATGAGAATGTCTATCGGAGTGTGGACAGTTTTATCGAGGATTTCGAGACCGCATATCAGACCATATATGAAGTAACAGGTGTGGAAGCGAAACTTTTCCGCTTCCCGGGCGGCAGCGTGAATCATTACAATAAAAAGATAAACGATGCCATCATACAGGAGATGACGGAAAGGGGGTACATTTATTTTGACTGGAATGCGAGTCTGGATGACGCGGTAGGCAGCAGAGAGCCGGAAGAACTGGTGGCAAGCGGCGTGCAGACCACTCTGGGACGGGAGAAAGTCGTGATGCTGGCGCATGACGTGGTGTACAATACGGGAATCTGCCTGGAGGATCTGTTGGATGCTCTTCCGGAATACGCTATGAAACCGCTCAGTGAGGAGGTGGAGCCCATACGATTTAAGTAAAAAAATAAAATCCTCCAGATAAGCAGACTGCCGAATCTGAAGAGGCAGTTTGCGACAGACAAAAGGACATCGGGAAGAGCGGTGTCCTTTTGGCGTTTAGCGCAGATCAATCAGATGGTGCTGTGATACAGATATGGCATGGGCAGAGAAAAGGGCCATTTTGGCGCGGTATTGTCGGAAGGGAAAGGTTTCTATTGACTGTAATTTTACTTTCTCATAATATTATAGATGGCGATGAAAAATGGCCGACAAATGTGATGCGCGTGCGGGGCGGGGCTATGTAAAGAGCGAAACCATCATGGGTCACTGTGCTTGTAAACAAGAAAACAAATAGACGGCGATGGCAATGAGAGAGCCGTTATCAGACGAGGTTGGTATGAAAAAAGGTGAGAGAGCGGAAGGAATCATAACGGAAGTAAAATTTCCCAATAAGGCGACGGTGCGCTGCGGGGATGGCAGTATCTGTGTCGTAAAGGGCGGACTGCCGGGGCAGCGGGTTGCCTTTGTGGTACAGAAAGTAAGGAACGGGCGGGGGCAGGGGCGGCTGTTGGAAGTGCTGGAACCGGCAGACAACGAAACGGCCAGTCCGTGTCCTCATTTCGGGCAGTGTGGGGGCTGCAGCTATCAGACGCTGCCCTATGAGGCGCAGCTTGCACTCAAAGAAGAGCAGGTAAAGGCGCTGCTTGTGCCGGTACTGGAAAAACAGCAAAAAGAATATCGCTGGGACCCGGTGCACGCCAATCCCGCTGTCTATGGCTATCGCAATAAGATGGAATTTTCCTTTGGAGACGGGGTGAAAGACGGGCCGCTGGAACTGGGGCTGCATAAAAAGGGCAGCTTTTATGATATTGTAACGGTTTCGGAATGTCAGATCGTAGACGGAGACTATCGCAGCATCCTGCAAGCCGTGCTTGCCTGGTTCCGGGCAGGGGGAATATCTTTCTATCATCGGCTGCGCCATACCGGCTACCTGCGACACCTGATCATCAGGAAGGGATACCATACGAAAGAACTGCTGGTTATTTTAGTTACGACTACCCAGGAAGAACATGATCTGCGACCTCTGTGTGATATGCTGCTTTCCCTTCCGCTGGAGGGGACGATCCGGGGAATCCTGCATACAAAAAACGATTCTGTATCAGATACGGTAAAAAATGACGAAACTGTCATATTATACGGCCAGGATTATTTCTATGAGGAACTTCTGGGACTGAAATTTAAGATCTCTCCTTTTTCTTTTTTCCAGACCAATAGCAGAGGCGCGGAGGTGCTGTATGAGACAGCCCGCGACTTTATCGGCGAATTCCGGGCCAGCGTGGCAGGGGCAGCAGAGCCTGTCCTGTTTGATCTCTACAGTGGTACCGGAACCATTGCCCAGATCATGGCCGGTGTGGCGAAAAAGGTGATCGGTGTGGAAATCGTAGAGGAGGCGGTGGAAGCTGCCAGAAAAAATGCGGAGAGCAATGGCCTGAAAAACTGTGAGTTCATAGCCGGAGACGTATTGCAGGTGCTGGATGAGATAGAGGACAGGCCGGATTTTATCATCCTCGATCCGCCCCGGGACGGTCTCCATCCCAAGGCACTGAAAAAGATCCTTGCCTATGGTGTGAGCGGGATTCTGTACATCTCCTGCAAACCGACCAGCCTGGCCAGAGACCTGGAACTATTTCTGGAGAATGGTTATGCAGCAGAGCGGGTGACGACCGTGGATTTGTTTTCTGGGGCTGTGCATGTGGAGAC
>CANPIC010000010.1 GCA_947574055.1 uncultured bacterium | reverse complement strand
TTTCATGAGTCAAACCTGCCCCTGTTTTGGTCTATCTATTAACCGACAGCCCCCTTTTTTGACAGTCTGAATCCTGCATGGCAGGATTTTTTTTACTAAATTTCCAGGAATAAAAATTGTTATTTTTGGACTAATTTAAGTCCTATTATCCGAGGGCATCTGACAAATCTTAGTAAATATTGGTAATAATTATTGACTGATATTATTACAAATGATACAATTTGAACAAGACAGGCGGAAAAATGTTTCTTGTCTGCCGGATATCACAGACAGACTCCAAAGGAGCGAGGAACAGACCAATGAAAATTATCAATCAAACCAACCGAACCGTACTCTTTGACGTCATCAATCCGGAATGTCTGGATCTGATCAATCTGATGGCGGGAATCGAGACTACCGACAAGAGTCTCACGGACGAAAAGATCAAAGAGATTCACAGTCATCTGCTGGTGCACAGTTTTGACGAGTTCCTGAGAAAATTCGCACCCACGATCTACAGTTATTTTGATGCGGACAGCAAACGTATGGTGTATACACTGGAGCGTCCCATGGGGATTCCGGCCCAGTTTGTAAAAGAGATCGTGATCGACCGCAATAACAATTTCCTGAAAACATTTATACGGCTGATTGATGAAAAACGCAGTTCCAATAAGCCGAATGTGACTTTTAATTATGAGTCAATGCTGGAAATGCTGTCTCCGCAGAAGACGCTTAATGATATGAAGCGTCTGAATAAGGATGTCAATTATCTGGCCAAGGAGAGCATGAAGCTGGAAAGCGATTCTCCGGCGAAATTAAAGCGTCTGAAGATGCTTTCCAAAAAGATCAACGAGACAGAGAACTTTTACAGTGAGTTTCCCACCCAGATCGCATTGATGATCGGAACGATCCGTGAGAATCTGGTGGCCATAGAGGCGGCAGGGAAAGCGGGCGGCGGCACACCGGCTCCGGCGCTTCCCTATTTTGACGGGGAAGGTGAGATGAAAACCATCACCTTCAAGCCCGGTGAGGATATTCCGCTTCTGGAAGTTGACGATCAGGCGACGCAGCTTCTGGTCTCCGAGATAGAGGAACGCTATAACCTGATCGAACAGCGGCGCCGGGCGGCAGTGGGCTTTAAAGAAGAGCAGGAGACCGGAATGGATAAGGTTTCTTCGCTGATGCAGGAACTGGTGGTTTCCGCGTTTACCAATAAGATGTCTTCCAAACTGGCTGTGATGGAGACCGGGAAAAAGGTGGAACTGTTTAACAATTACAGTGCGCTTTACAATACCTGGCAGAAAGATTTTATCAAAGTGGCGAAGCCGGTATTTGAACGGATTCTGGGTGTTAAGGCGTTTTTCGACGCATATTCTCCCAAGATCAAAGGCATGGCACCGGCTCTGCTGGTAACGAACCTGCCTATCGAGGAACTGGTGGAATCCCAGAATATGGATAAGCTGCGGCTGTATCTGGAGACTGTCAACAATAAGACCGATTATGCCGACACGATCTGGTTTGGCATCGTGCCCAGGATCGAACTGCAAAGAGAGACACCGCTGGATGACTATACGACGGAAATGACGGTGGATTTTGCGGAAAAATGGGGGTATGCAGGGGAATACGACGAGGATGATCCGGTATTTTTCTCTTCCATGGATACTTTGCAGAATCTGTTAAACGGGATTAAGAAATATAAGATACAGACTTTCTTTGGTTTTGAGACCGGAGAGGAAAGCACATTTTCCAGGATGGCGACGGATGGCGCTTCTGCTTATATGGAAAAAGCGGAAGAGATTTCCGGCAGTGTATATGATGAGTATGCCATCGCCTGCTTCCCCAATATGACAGTGGTGCCGGAAGACAAATCCAGGGTGGTGACGTCCAGAGGCGCACGGCTCAATGAAACGGGCAGCGTGGAATTTCCCAAAGGTATGGAAAACGATGTGAAATTCTGGATGAAGGGTGTCTATATCGGGGCGGAGTTTGTGGCAGCGGGCATTGTAGCAGCATGCCAGTGTCCCAATTACCTGAAAACATACCTCAAAAAAGTATATCCGGATTTTCCGGGTGTGCGTTTTGACCTGGAAGAAGATGAGAACGCTCTGCGGCTGCCCATTGTGTTTGCCAAAGAGATTTCTGGCTTTACGAATGATGTAAAAGAAGAAATCGACCAGAATAAGTTTGGTTTTGTCTTTTCTTCGGACAATTATACAGTGGACGGTAAGTCCGTCAGTGGTGTGACAGTTATGAGTGCCAGAAGTATGCACATGGACCGCAGGACATATCGAAGTGTATTCCAGACGACCAGACGTACTTACATAGAGCGTATGATGGCAGCGCAGCTGCGCAACAAAGACGAGCGCAGCATCCGTGCATATTTTGCCCCCAGTGGGCAGATCAGCGAGTGGATGAAGTTTGGCACCTGGGACAATTCCATCATACGGGAAGGTGAGAGCGTGGCACTGGAAAATATTGCAGACGGGCTTTGCGATATCCGGATCGAGTCCAAAGGTGTGTCCGAGAGCTTTTCCATTAATATCATGGAGAATGAATAACAGCGTGGCAGGCAGCAGATGAAAACTGCATGCCCTGCGTGTGGGATTTGGAACCAAATATGAGAAAGAAGGGATACATATGGCTTTAACAGTACAGGCGAACAGCCTTAAAATCGCAGATATCGCAGAGATCACAGAAGGTATCTCCAATGTGCAGTTTACCTCTGCCATTGATGAACGTTCCTATGCACGTTCCGCAGACATCTATTGCACACTGGTGATTGAGGGTGTGATCAATATGGATTCCGAGAAGAAGATTCTCGGAGATGAGTCCAAGAAGATGCTGGAGTGGTCTCTGGTAGCGTCCAACAGTGCGGACTGCTACAAGGCGGTGGAAGTTTCCTACACACATAATGACGTAACGACCAAATATAAATTCAGCCACGCTTTTCCGGTTTCCTACAAGGAAGAAAATGCTGACCAGGAGAAGAGATTCACTCTGGTGGTAAGACAGAAGAAAGACCGGCTGGCAGATATAACCGTAGAATAATCAACAACAGCCAAATTTCACATAGCAGGGCATTTTTCATAAGGTTTTATAAGTTTATTGTTCAAACACAGGAGAGAATCGGGTTTTATGGATTCTCTCCTGAAGTAACGTATGATTTACATAGAGTGCAGATCCGCTGTGGCGGATCAGCCGTCAGAGGCGGGAGGGCCATATGGCAGACCAGAGTACACTTTATCTTTTCCTGGTGATTTCCACGATTGCTTTATGGGGGATTGTGATCTGGCTTACCTGTATCCATATATCGGAATACATAAAGAAAAGGGTGCGTATCCGGGTATCGGTCATGGATGGCCAGGGCGGGATAAGGGATACGTATGAGTTGGGAAAACAGAAAGAATTATTGATTGGGAAATCTACGCCCGCGAGGATGGTAAATATTGACTTCTCCGATTCCGCATATGCAGCTTCCATTGAGGAAGAACATGCGGCTCTTGTGCGTTATGGATCGTACTGGTATGTATGTGCCAGGGCGGAAAACGGCATGGTGGGACTGCGGCAGAAGGATGGGGATGTGGTGTATCGATTGCGCAAGGGGATACCTTACCGGATTCAGCGGGGCGATATGATATATATTTCGTACGAAAAGATTGTATTGCAATAAAAGATCAGATCATTGTGAAACCGGCCTTACACAATCCTGTTGTAAGAGGGGTGTTTGGCAATGACCTGATACAAAAGATACCTGACAGGAGCTTATCATGGGTTTGATCAGATGTGAAAACGGACATTTATTCAGCGAGAAGCGGTATGGAACCATCTGTCCCTACTGCAGCACGGCTGTCAACATAGCCAGAAAAAAGGGGGAAGATGTGGACGGTGTCCTTAGGGATACCACCTATCTGGAAGAGTTGGAAGTGATGCATCCCGTGGTGGGATGGCTGGTTTGTATCGAAGGACCGTCCAAAGGCAAGGATTACCGGATGATCGCGGAAAAAAATTTTATCGGCAGGAGTCCGGAGATGGATATTCGGATATTGGGAGATAACAATATTTCCTATAAGAACCATGCCATTGTTTCTTATGATGCGAAAAAGAGAAGCACATTTCTGCTGCCGGGCGATGCGCAGGGGCTGGTTTATCTGAACGGGGAAGCGGTCTATGCGCCCACACAGTTGGAGGCGTTTGATCAGATTGAACTGGGAAAGAGCAAGCTGCTGTTCATTCCGCTGTGTGGTGCTAATTTCGAGTGGGAAGAGGAAGATGAATAGACGGTATGGCAATGCCCAGACGATAGGCAGTTATGTATATCAGAATACCTATTTTATGACAAAACAGTTGCGGGACGGTTTTCTGGCAGTGCTGGCGGATGGCACCATTGACAGTGTAACAGGGGCTTATGGAGCTATCCTGACATGTGAGAGCATTGCGAAGGGGATGGCATCCATGGAGGATGCGGAAAGGGAACTGGAACGGCAGTTTGCCCGTGCGGCGACGTTGCTGCATGAGCGGCTGTATAAGGGGCGTATGCCGCGCATGTCAGTGCTGGCAGCCTGTTTCTCAGGTGGGGGTCTGATATATCGCAGTGTGGGCGAACTGTCTTTGGTACATTATGACGGCAGACATCTGACCATAACAGAGGACGGGGCCGGGCAGATCGAGAAGCGGGGGCGTCTGACGCTGCTTTGCAGTCCGGGTATCTGGCAGGCGTTATCAGAGATTGATGTGGAAAAGCTGCTTTCAGGGAGCGGGCATCCATACAAAAAAGCACAAAATATGATTGAAGCGGTAAATCGCAGAAATCTGAAGGATCAGCGAAGCGCCCTGGCTGTAATCGTGGCGTGATTTGCGAGATATACATGTGGCGATGAAAGATTGCCAGTAAAGCAGATAAACGGCATCACCGCGTAAGGAACGTGGACAGCAATGATTTGCCGTTTATATAGATGAGGGAGCCATATGAGAAAATTAAACAGCCAGTTCGTGACTACATTTGTATCGGAAGCAGGACTGGGCGGCCAGAACGGGACCTATTACGGCTTTGTGGAGATGGACCGTTATTATTGTATGGCAGTGGCGGAAGGGTATGACGGAGACGGCGGGCAGGAGAGTGCAAAGCTGGCCGTAGATGCGGCCATTGAGGCATTTGTACAAAAACCGGGATTGTCGGCGGGAAGGATACGGGCGTGTATCAAAAAGGCACATAAATGCCTGACCAGGCAAAGTATACGTATCCGGCTGAAAGCGGGTATTCTGCTGCTGGTTTCGGATTATACGAGATTCCGGTATGGTGTCTGTGGCAATGTGATGTTGTTTGCACTGCGCAATGCCGGGATTTACCACCAGAGCATTACCCATACAGTATACCAGACGATGCAGGTCCAGGGACAGACGGCGGAAAAGGGAACCGGACCCAAGCAGGAGACGGGAAACTTGTATCATTATCTGGGCGGCAGGGCGGGCATTACCGTATCCGGCAAGATACGGCTGGAGGATGGTGACTTGCTTCTGGCCGCGACGGAAGGACTCTGGGGCCGGGTAAACCGGGTGGAGATACTGGACGCGTATGAATCCATCCAGTCGGTGGATGAGTTTATGGGTGATCTGCAGGAATTGTATCTGCGCGGCAGTGTGGATTCCATTCCCTGCTGTTGTATCGCCGCCGTGGATATTAAAAAGACTTACAAAGAAAATAAGGCTTTCAAAAAGAAGGTATTGATCTGGACCCTGGTGATTGTGCTGATTCTGGCTATTGTGACGACCATCGTAATCATATGGTATCGGATCAGGCAGCGTAAGCAGCAGGAAGTACGCAGTACAATGGCGGTATATGAAGATACGGGCGATACCTATATGTCCGATCTGAATTGTCTGCTGGCAAGGCAGGAGTATGAAAAAGCTGCGCAGGAGAGCAAAAAGCTGGATAAAAATGCGGAGCGCCTGGAAAAAGAGCAGCTTTATTCCGAAAAGATCAATATCAGCACCATATTGGATCAGGCGGTTTCGGCATATGAAGCAAGGGATTATACAACAGCCAGAGCAGAATATATAAAAGCATTGCAACTGGCAAAAAAATATGGGGAACTGGCTCCGTTAATCAGCCTGATCGAGCAAAAGCAGAAGCTGGTCAGCACAGGTATGGAAATTGATACTTATATGCAGAGCGGTGCCATGAAGGAAGCAGAGGGTGATCTGGCTACGGCCGGTGCCCTGTATGCGAAGGCGGAAGCCATGCTGCGGATTGTGGATGATCCGGAATGGCTGAAGGAGGCTCAGCTTGCCAGGCTGCGGGTGCAGGGGCAGGCGGCGCAGGAAGCGAAGGATGAACGGGCGCGGGCCAGAGACGAAGTGATTATAGATGCGGATAAACAGGCGGCCCTGGATGCTATTTTAGCAGGCGATTTTGAAGCGGCGCTGGAAGCATATACGAAAATACGGGATGCTTACATAGAGATGGAGGAGAATGAAAAGGCCGAGGAGACGACGCAGATCATTCTTTCTCTGCAAAAGCAGGCCAGAGCAGCGGGAGATCTCTCGCAGGAGGATATTGACGCGGACGAGGCCGCGGCATTTGAGGCTGTTCTGGCGGGCGATACGGAGACGGCACTGGAATTGTATACAAAGGTGCAGGAAGCATATCTTGCGCTGGAAGATGAGGAAAGCGCGGAAGAGATCGGGAATATCATTGCTTCCCTGGGACAGGAGACGCCGGCAGACGAGACAGAGCCTTCCCTGCCGCCTGTGCCGGGGGCAGAGCCTGTGGAGCCGCAGGTACAGGCAGAGGAGCCAGTGCCGCAAGCGCAGGAAGCGGGAAGCCCGCTGGATCAGATCGGGCGGGTGGCACTGGAGCAGGCCATGACACCGATTCTGGAAACGGCACTTCGGGATACGGCAAATCAGGATTTTGCATCGGCCATAGAGTCTTATGGGAAACTTGCCGCGCTTTGCAGAGAATACGGCGATGATAAAACGGCTGCGCAGATGGAAGCCATGGTGGCGGGGCTGAAGAAGCTGCAGGCCGGGGAACAGGCGGCGGAGTCCGGAGGGGATACGGATGGATGAGAGTTTTATCTATGAACGGCTGAAGGCTCTCAGCAGCGGTGTGGAGCGTTCCGCATACAGAGATATCAGCAAGGCGTTTCAGGAGATTATCCGATATAACCGGGACGCCCTGCAGGAACTGGAAGAGAACCTTCGCCGGGAATTAAAAGATGTGTCAGAGCGCTTTTACCTGTATGGAGCAGTGGCGCCGGCAGGGGATGCATCGATTGTCAATGACTTCCTGTTTCCCATGTTGCCGGAAGAAGAGCCGGTGGAGGGCAGGATCGCCACTGTCTTTTGCCAGTGTTCCCAGAGCAGGATGGAGGAACTGTTTGCTTCGGGCCAGGAAATGGTGGTGGAGACAGAGGATGGAACATTTGAGATCACTGCCAGTCTCCGTCCCTGCAGGCGTTTTCAGAAAAAAATCGAAGAGTTACAGAATGTCTTTTATGATAACGGCGTTTACTGGAGGAGCCCTCATCTGCCCTATGTGGACAGATTCGGGGATGTGTTCTGTGAGACATTCCAGCCACAGACACCTATACGCAGTATCCGTTTCCGGGAAGGGGATATTCCGGTCAGTCTGGATCTGATCCCGCTGTGGAATGTGGAACCCATCAGCCTGAAATGTACCATTTTTCCCGTTCCGGCAATCGACGAATGGAACTATCGACACACACTCAGACTGCCGTTTTGGCAGGATGGCTATGTGGTCAGGATGGAACAGGCTGTGAAGCATGTCTATATGAGCCAGGACGGCCTGGAAATCATATCCGAGGAAAAGGCGCAGAGAGAATTCTCCCTGTACAGGATCGCGGTCCGCAGAGATATCAATATTCCTCATTATCCCATTACATCGAATTTCAGGCGGATGCGCCATATCGACCGGCAGGCGGACAATGCCGTCTTCCGGCCACGTACCAGGGCAGAGATCGCACGGATCGTCACCGGCTATGAAGCCGGAGAGGGCCTGGAACTTTTGGAGATCGAGGAGGGCGGGGAAGGTCCTATCGGCCGGGAAAACAGCCTGTATCAGTTCAGCCCCGCAGGCCGGGAAAAATTTCTCCTGAAGTTCCGGGCCATAGAGGATGGTTTTTTGCTGGAAGATCAGGTATTGTTTCTCATACGGGAAGTACAGAACTGCTATCCGCAGTTTATGATTACCGGTCAACTCGAATAAAAAAACAGTACATGGGAGCGAGACTAAACATATGAAACATCTGTGGCAGGCCGCGATGGAGGCCCTGGAAAACGGAATACGGGAAAACGATCTGTTTTTTGATGTGACAGATACCAGTTCGCCTTATGGGGAGGCGACGGTAAAAAACGCTTACAATCCGTACGGGCCGTCGGAAGGCCGGATTGCCGTCAACCCTTATTACAGTTATGAGGCCATATTCAATCCGGTGATCAAACCGGGCCGGATACCCAGGCTGACACAGTTTTTGTGTGATCTTTTGCTTCATCATCTGTGGGAAATAGATTCTTTTTCCGGCATGAACCGGGATGCGTTTCAGGTCAGATTCCTGGAGCAGGATATTCTGGCCGGAGCCTTTGGTCCGGAACTGCCGCTGTCAGATTTTACGGCGGAAGAGATTCGCAGCATTGCTTATTATTATCTGAGGCTGTGCCGGACCGGGAACCAGGAACGTTGTTTCTGTGATATGATGCGCAGCCTGTATGAAAATGCCTGGGTCAACGTGCGGGAAGGGGGCAGCGTAGTACTGATTGTGAATCATACGCCTTCGCCGTCAGACGAAAGAAGGGTGAATGCCATGCGGAGTATCTTTTTACAGGCGGGCCGAACCTGTCGCATCTTCTGGGATGTCCCGCCAGGTATCATAGAATGTGGGGAAACGCCGCTGGGTAACTTTGTATTATTTTAACAGCAGAAATGCGGGCAGCGCCGATTCTGTTGCCGGCCGTGCAGGTGGCCGGGGACTTATTTGGGAGTAAGGTGCTGGGAGTGCTTCTGCGGAACTGGGATAAAAATATGTCATACAGATACAGGCTTTATAAAAACGGCAGGGAACAGGAAAACCGTCGTTATACGTTGCATGAACTGAGGGATATGGGCACTTTTATGCTGCGGGATATCTGCGTCAGTGAGAAGATCATGACCCGGTCTGCAGGTATAGATCCCAGGCGCCTTGACCGGGCAGAGTTGATTGCGCTGTTATTTCGGTACAGAGGAAGGGAAGAGGATTATCTGGCAGACGATCTGTCGCCGGAGTCTGCGGAAATGATAAAGGATCTGTCGCGCAGGGTGTCACTGGCCGCGGAGAAACTGGAAGTTCCCTATAAGATAGAGATGAAAAAGGATGTGCCCCTGTCTGAGGCAGAGGACGTATTGATTCGACATGGGTTTACGGGAGATCATTTCGTGGGCACTCTTTCCGATGAGGAGGGAGAAGTACTGGTTGTCTTTGAGGTGCGGGGAGAGCGCATGTCTGTTTCGCCGGGGCGCATAGTGCAGACACTGCCCCTGGGCACCAGGCAGGATCTGACGGTATTGTTGTTCGATGCGGTTTCCAGTCAGAAGGTGATTCGGGCGTATAACAGTCAGAAATGTGATCCGCTCCGGGAGCGGGGAATGGTTGCCGCCAAAGCAAAACTGCCGATTTTTTCCTTTGTCCAGCCGGAGGATGCCGGAGAGCCGCTGGTGATTGATTTCGGAGCGGGACATACAACAGCTTCGGCGGCTGAGGAGGGGACGGATCAGATTCGGGATGTGCTGTTTCAGGAGGGAAGCCGCCTTTGCCCGAGTGTGGCGGCGGTGGAGCGGTGCCGCGACGGACAGGTGGCACTTTGTTTCGGCCATGAGGCGCTGCGGCTGATCCGCCGGGACGGTTATGGCTGTGGGATGACTTTTTTTCATAATCTGCGGCTGTTTTTATATGAAGAAACACAGTTGGATGTATGTGATGGTGACGGGAATGTGGCCAGGATTTCATCAGATGAATTGCTGCAGCGTTTTTTTGCTTATCTTATCTCCCTGGCGAAGGGCGAGCATGGGAAAAATTATAAAAAACTTTGCTTTCTGACTCCGGAAAAAAGAGGGGCGCTGGCTCTGGCAAGGCTGCGCAGTCTGTTGCCGGATTATGAGGTGGAAGGAGCCCGTTCAGAGTCGGTAAACAGTGTGTATCAGGAAATCATTCAGCGGGCGGACTACGAGGGGGAAGAGGCGGTGACAGAACTGGCCTTTCACTGCGGTGCAGGTTCGGCTTCGCTGGTGGCCTGTGAACATGAGGCGGAGAATACGACTGTGGCCTACCAGGTGCGGATGAAGGAACGGTATCTGAACGGAGACAGTGGATTTGGCGGTAATCGCCTGACCTGTCTGATCTTTATGTATCTGAAAATCCGGGTGATGTTTGCCATAACGGAATGTGGGGAGGAAATTTTCGGAGAGAGTTTTCAGGACCCATATTCCAGTGTGGATGCGTGTGGCGGGACCAGAGAGGTCTATCAGCGGTTTGAAGAACTGTACGAACAGGCGGAAGCGGTGGTTCCCACCCGGTTTGGACTGGCGGAGGAATCCGGTCTGTATAAACGTCAGAATTTTTACAGACTGTGGTTTCTGGCCGAACATTTAAAATTGGCGTTTTTTTCCGGCGATCCGGTGAGTACCATTGATCTGCCGGGAGCATTTGCGGAATTTTGTGCTGTCAATGCGATGACAGAATCAGGCAGTATCGAATATCGGCTTACTTTTTCCGTCCACAGGGATGCACTGGAACTGGTGATGGCACCGGAGATCTACAGGATTGTCAAACGCTTTATTGAGCCTTTGTGTAATGAATATGGGATTTTGATGGGATATCGGATCAAGTTTACGGGGATGAGTTGCCAGCTCCCCATCTTTCGTGATGCCTTGCGGGAATTTACGGTGGGGCGCAGGGCCAGACTGAAAAAAGGGAACAGGGAAGGACTCAAACTCCGTGCGCTGGAAGGCGCCATACTGCGCAGTCGCATGGAGCGGCTGGGACGTATCGTACCGGAAATTACGGAGGAGGAAGCCGAAATTTCCTATATTGTGACAGTAGAGTCACATGAAGGGGATACGATACGGATTGTGTCGCAGGCAGGCCTGGGGCAGGAGGTATTCGGGTCCGTAAGAAGACATGGGGTTACCCGAAAAGTGGACTTTACCATCTGTGACAGACTGGGCAATGAGACGGGCAGGCGGACGGTGGAACTGGATATTCATACATTTTCCCGGATGACCTACGATGAATTATTTGCGGCATATCCTGCTTTCCCGGAGTTTCAGGGGGATTTTGATGCGATAGGGGAAGAGGAGATCCGTCTGTTTGTATACCGGGAGGAAAACTGGGACTTTTGTGTACTTCCGGCGGCCAGAAAGCAGGGAACATTGCTCGTGGGTCAGGCCAGCAGGTTTCTCTTTGATGATGACAGTGTGGATTATTTTTGCGGATCGTTTTGATGCCGGAGGTTATGATGGAAATAAAACAGTTCTATCCTTTGTTTGAAGAGGGGCGTATTTTGAAAAAGGATGCGCTGGATATCATACGGGATTATGCGCCGGACTTTTTTGCCCTCCTTTTCCGGACATATGGAGATGGTATCGTGGCAGGATTTCAGATTCGGGGACAGGGAAGAGAGATCTGGGTGGGTCCGGGTATTTTGAAATGTGGCGCTTCCTTTTTCTGTATGCAGGAGGAGGCCAGACTGGAATATACATTACAGGGCCAGATGGCACAGATCCTGCTGCGCAAACTGGGAGACAGTGCTACACCGGATTTTCGGACACAGCGCTATGGTCTGTCACTGGAACCGGTGAAAATGCCGGGAGCAGGGGAGTATGAACTGGGCCGTTTTCTGTTAGAGCAGGGGGCGAGACTGCGGACTTATGCCGATTATAAGGACTTTAATGATCTGGTGACGGGATTTAATACCCTGAATCCTGTCCATGTGCGCTTTGCCTGTGAGGGTGGCAGTACCCTGTCGCCGTTTATTCTGCGCCTTTATGGAAAGGGTGTGTTACATTCTCCGCAGTCTGAGCCCCTGGATTTATCCTTTGCGGCGCTGTGCCTGAACAGCCCTGTTATCTCGTCGGAACTGATCCGCAATTATGTATCAGCCAGAGAGCGCGGCATGGACAGCCCGCAGAGCAATCTGCAGATGTACCAGAGCCTGGCCCGCTTGTATACCCGTCTGGTTTCCGGTGGTGAAATACGCCAGCGAACCAAAGGGATGATCGGGAAGACAATCATTGACTAAACCTGGGCAGAAAAAGAAACTGCGGAACTGGAATAAAAAACAGCAGAAGCCCGGAGAGTCCCGGAATCTAAATACGGACGCACGAGTGAGGCCGTATGTAGATTCCAGAGACAGGGGACTTGTAGGGCGAATGCGGAACTGGCATAAAAACAGCATAAGCCCGGAAAGTCCCGGAATCTAAATACGGACGCACTGGTGAGGCCGTATATAGATTCCAGAAGCAGGGGACTTGTAGGGCGAATGCGGAACTGGAATAAAAACAGCAGAAGCCCGGAGAGTCCCGGAATCTAAATACGGACGCACGAGTGAGGCCGTATGTAGATTCCAGAGGCAGGGGACTTGTAGGGCGAATGCGGAACTGGAATAGGAGGTACAAAAATGGGGAAATCGTATGTTGTGAATGGAGCTACTTTAAAATGTGTTCTGGGAGCGGCGCCTTCCACTTTGACCGTTTTGCCGATGAATCGGGTTGAGATTAGCGGGAAAGCCAAGGCCAATATCGGAGACTGTAAGCCTATGGTAAACATCAAACCATTTGGCACTTGTGCCAAAATGGCACCGCCCGTCCCCTGTACACCGGTGATCGCAGGGACCTGGCTGAAAGGTAAGACCAATGTCATGGTAGGAGGGATGCCGGCACTGATGAGCGACTCTATGGCGATCTGCTCCTGCGGCGGGGGCGTGATCAAAATCCAGAAGGATGGACAATAGGAAAAACACAGGCCGTAAGAAGTGCCATAACAGCGGGCATAATTTGGGTATGTCAGGACCTGACTAGCTGAAGGCCGGGTTCTGGCTGTAGAGATACCACGTTTATAGAGTGAACCGGGAGGCACGCGGATATGCCATATGGAGATGAAGACTTTATTGCCTGGATGGCAGGACTGATTGAAGAAGAAAACGATGAGGAAGAGGAAGAGATAGACGAGCAGGAACGTGAAGACGACGGGGACGAAGCGGAAGATAGGGAAAATCCGCACTGATCTTCCCCATTAACAGCAGAAGCCCGGGGGCATGGAGGGCGGATGCGGAACTGGAAAAAACAGCAGAAGCCCGGAAAGTCCCGGAATCTACATACGGACGCACGAGTGAGGCCGTATGTAGATTCCAGAAGCAGGGGACTTGTAGGGTGGATGCGGAACTGGAATAGGAGGCTTAGAATGATAATTGACGTGACCAAGCTGCATGTCAGTCCTTTTGCGATAGAAGGTATTGTGGAGATGAAGATAGAGCAGTCTCTGAACCAGCATGCGGCGATGTATTTAAAAGGGATAGTACCAAAAGAAACAGGCGATGCGGGCGTGATGGACACGGATGATTCCACTGTGATCACGGTATCGGGGCCTGATGATGTGATTTTTACCGGGCTTGTGCAGGACATCAGGGCGTCCTTTGAAGGGCAGGTATATTATCTGGAAGTATGGGCGGTGTCATTTAGCATCAAGGCGGATACAGAGGTGCTTTCACGCTCTTTCCAGGATGCGGGCATGAATTATCAGCAGATTGCGGATCTGATGGCAGGAGAAGGCGCCCTGACCGCGAGCGTGGAAACATCCCCGCTGCCTGTCAATAACCTACTTTTGCAATATCAGGAAACGAACTGGGAATTTTTAAAGCGGATTGCTTCCCATGATCATTCGGTGCTCCTGCCGTCGGTAAAGGAGGCATCCTTCTATTTTGGGATACCGAAGGGAAATCAGATGGGAAGTCTGCTTTCGTATCGTTTTTCCGTGGGAAAGAATATCAGACGGTTTCGGCGGTATTCCGGTGCGGGGGTAGAAGTTTCACCGGAAGATTCGATGGAGTATACGGTTACGGCTGATGACAGTGTCCTTGCGATCGGCGATACGGTGGATTATGGCGGTAACACATTGTTTGTGCGGGAGGCGCAGATCCATCTCAGGGATGCCATGCTTACCTGTCGCTACGTACTCTGTCCGGAAAATGGTCTGAAAGTCCCGGTTGTGTATAACCAGCATATCACCGGGCTGACGTTGCCTGGACAGGTGCTGGAAGTGAAAGAAGATACCGTAAAAGTCCTTCTGTGTGTGGACGAGAGTCAGGACACGGCTACGGCATATGCGTTTCCCTATATTACCCCGTATAGTGCGGAGAACCATACCGGCCTCTATCTGATGCCGGAAGTGGATGATGTGGTGCATATTCAGTTTCCTACAGAAGATGAAAGCATGGCAGTGGCCCAGTCTTCTTACCGGCAGGTGAGCAGTGACCGCAGCGTAGATCCGGGGATCAAATATCTGCGGACGCCGCATGACAAAGAGATCAAGATCAGCGATAAGGAAATTCTAATCACGGCCAAAACGGGTGGGCTGTTTGTGAAACTGAATGAGGACGAGGGAATCGAAGTGTTTTCCCAGCATGGGATTCGGGTGAATACGTTGTCCAGTATTGATGTGCTGGCAGGCGGTCATATATCCATGACAGCCGGGGACAGTATCCTTCTGAATGCGGGTAATGGTTGCAGCATCAACGCGGGCAAGAGTATTGATGCGAGAGCGGGCAAAGATATATCCATGAACGCCGCAGAAGGAGTGGTCACAAAGAGTGGTAAGGAAATGATCTTTTCGGCGATGGATAAACTGGGGATGGAGACACAGAAGGAATTTGTACTAAATGTGGAAAAAGACATGACAGTGGTGACCCAGAAGAAGATGTCTCTGTCTTCCAAGGAAGATATGATACAGGAGTCGAAAAAGAAGATGAGTATCAGCGCTAAGTCGGAAGTGGGGATTTCCTGCAAGTCCAGTTCCATCAAGATGGATGGGGCCATGAACCTGAAAGCGTCGACAATCAAAGAAAATTAGCGGCTGTACACTGGCAGGATGAGCAAGAGAGTGAATCTATGAATGAAGATTTCAGGAATGAGTACATAGAAATCAATAACCGGGCACTGCTTGGTGCCAATGCCTATTATTTTTCGCATCTGGAAGAACTGACCAGTCTCTTTGGGCAGGGGCTGGAAGCTGCCTGCAGGCGGGTCAGAGAGATGCAGGATTGTGGCTATGGGGAAATTACCTATATGGAAGTGACCATGCTGCGGACAAGATTGCTGATGCAGGATTATCGGATTCCCATCATGGTTTATGGCACGAAGTGGTATGCGGATCCGCAGCAGGCACAGGCCGGGGAAGTGTGTGGTGATGAGATTTTCCGTTACTATCACGAGATGATGAAGGAGACGGAAAGTCTGGTAAAGAAATACCGGGCCAAACTGCCGAAGCGGATGCTGCAAAATTGTCAGAGCCTGTCGGCGGCGAATTTCTGGAAGTATGCGGAGATGGCATGCAGAAGAGCTGTTATGGGATTTTCCACGCAGGGTATGCAGATCAGTGATATGTTTTGTGTCAGAGCCTGTGAATATATGGGTTATGGGCGGGTTTGCCGGCGTTTTACACCGGAGATGGAACCGGATGAGAGGAAAAAGTGGTTTGACAAAAAGGAAGAGGAGTCTTATCGGTTCCGGGACTATCGGGGGCTTGATTTTTCCGGCTGGGACTTTGGCGGCCTTGACCTGAGCGGATGTGATTTCAGGGGATGTATTTTGGATGGCTGTCATTTTGAAGAGGCCAATCTGGACGGCGCCTGGTTTTGTGACAGCAGCATGAAGGCGGCATCTCTTGCAGGCGCCTGGGTTCCCGGCGCCAGGTTTGACGGTGCCAATCTGGAGAAGGCCGTGCTGACAGGCGCGCACAGCGTCTGCATGATCAACGATTCGACATGGACACGTCCGGATTGTGAATGGGCCAGTTTTGGCGGATGCGTGCTCAGAGAGGCTGATCTGACATTCAGTGCGATGGAAGGCGCGGACTTTCGCGGCGCTGATCTGGATGGTGCTGTGCTGAATGAAATTCATAAGGAATATTATGAACTGGATGATAGACAGAGAGAGCAGGCACACTTTTTGAACTTCTGACAAAAGGCAACGAGGACAGGTCTGTGTCTTACATATAGACGGTAAGACGCGATACAGGGCGGCAGAAATTGCATGGATGCAGACGGTTGTGTGTGGGTTATCATTTGCCTGCCCTGGTGGCATGGAGGTATGGGATGGAATATTTTTTGATGAAACCTTTTGAGGGTGGGTGCAGGGTAAAGATCCTCAATCATGACAAAGACATCCTTATTTGTAATATGAGTAAAAAAGGAGAATTGCCGGATTTTACCCTTCGTCCCTGCCCGCTGATCAGCAACCGTTTGAAGGAGTTACTGGAACAGTTTCTGCCATCCATGGATTTTACGCCATGTGTCCTGGAAGGGGAAGGTGTCCCCCTCCTGTGGTCATTCCAGCCGGTGACAGCGCAGGAAGAGGGGGCACAGTTTCGGGAGGACGGCTCGGTCAGTGCGGTAAGGCCGATGGGGCTGATGCCCCTCTTTATGGTGCCCAATTATAAAAAAGTATCTTATGTGATCAATCTGGCTCTGGCGGAAAGCCTGCTGCGGCGTGGCTATCTGAACCTGGAGCTGGAACGGATCAGGACACTGGGAGGTGAACAGTATGACGAAAGCGGTAGATGGGGCAAAGAAATGTAAAGGCGCATCGGTAGAACCGGATGCCAATAACCCGGCAGTTGACTGCCCCTGCAACAGTTTTCTGCGGTGCAGTACCCGCATCCCTTATGGGGCAAAGGTATGGGCAGATGCCGGTAAAAGGAAGATTGCCATGTGCGCGATCTCTTATAAGAGCGTAGGTGCGACGACAGCTGTCCTGACATATAGAAAGGGACTTTACAAGGCACTCCGTGCCAGTCTGAGCATCGATGGGACGAAGCCGCTTGTATTTCCGAAACTGGATCAGAATTACCTTGATAAACATATGGCCAAACTGAAGATAGGCAATGCTGTCGATTATACCAATTTTCAGAAGCTGATGGTGGGACGGGCAAACCTTGTACAGAATGGAATGATTATGCGTTCTGATGTTTACAGTAAGAAAAAAGGTGGATATGAGAAGGTAATTCCTGCGTCAGGTGAGTACAAAAGTAATGAGTGGAATGTAGATCATATTTATTCCAAATCAAAGGGCGGCTGTAACCGATTCTGTAATGCGCAGATGCTGGGTCGTCTGGCCAATATTAAGAAAAGCAATAAGGCATTTGGCTGTATTTGTGCACAGACAGTTGCAAATTCCACCGGAGATTTATTCAGCGCGAACGGCAAACCGGTTGACGGACTTTGGAAGTGCAATACACTATGTAACAATGGAAAGGAAGCGCCGAACAAAGTACCGAAAACACCACCGGGGATGATTGATGGCTACAAAGGGAAGGACTGCAAAATCTGTACACTGGATAACCCCTGTGAATGGTCAGAGGCGTTGCAGAAATCAAGAAAGACGGGTCTGAAAAAAGAGATTGACAAGTTATGCTGATTGTATCTGTATAAGAGCATGTGGGCAAGGGACATGCGGTTTATCTGCATGTCCCATGGAGGATTAAAATGGACAGTTCAGATGGCAGGGATGTAAACAAACTGCCGATAGATGGCATGGAATTATGGAAAGGATGCGTCCTGGCGTCCTGTGTGAATGGCGTGATGCTGACAGAGTATCCTTTTACCCTGGGGGAGCATAAATGGTCCGGTGGACTCTATGTGGCAGAGAACGGTGAGGGAAAAGTGGCACTTATTTTTGCGGAAGAAAGGGGATTGCTTCTAGGCATGTTTTGGATGTATTTCAGTGAGCGGACCGAACTGGTTCTCACAGAACAGTATGCCAGATCGCATTATAAGGGGGCCCCGCCAGAGATTCAGAAAATGGCAGTGACATTGTCCGAATTGTTTGAGGAAGGCGAAGGGGAAAAAGCCTTGCCTTATGTGACAACGGGCTTTTGGCAGGAGGACGGGGAGATACTGAGCCGGGATGATTATGAGGACTGGCTTTTGCATGGCGGATATCTTCTGCAGCATCAGATGGAGCCTTTTGAAGAGGCCATGCCTTATTATGGGGAAGTCTGCTCCATGGATGAGCCCAGAATGGAGATGGCGGAGCGTCTTTACCGGGAACGCATCAAATCTCTCACACAACAGGCAGTACTGACAAAAGAAGAGCAGGAAGTACTGCGGGATGCCGGGCATTATAATATGGAAGTATGTCAGGAAGTCTTTGCGGAGTTTGGGGTGGTGTTTGCGTGAGTGGCGCAGTGGAAGAGTGGCACACCTGGAAAGGAAAAGGATGGATCAGAAAACGATTGATGAGGTAAGACGGATTTTGGAGGCGGAACCGCCGATGCTGTTTCTGGGGGCAGGTTTTTCGGTGGGCGCCTCCAATCTGCATGGAGATATTCCGCTGGGAGAGGGGCTGAAGCGTGAGATTTTTGAGCAGTTTATCGAGGGGAAGGCGACAGAGGACGAGAAAAAAGAAGTCGAGCAGTATGAACTGCAGGACGTATGCCAATACGTGGATGATTCTCTGAAACAGTATGCGGAACTGCGCGATTTTTTAGTGGAGCGGCTAAGTGATGTAAAACCTGCGGATTTTCATTATATAGTATCTCGCTATCCGTGGAAGAAGATTTATACGGTCAATATTGATGATCTGGTGGAGGCCGTTTATCGTAAAAACAAAGAAAAACTCCTTGTCCAGAACCAGATGTCACAGAAGAAGAAAACAGACGAGGAATTGGAGTATGTGAAACTGCATGGATGTGTCAATGGGCCCAGGGAAGATCTTGTGTTCAGCAGAAAAGAATACAGCAATCTGATCAGCGGCAGGATGAATTTTAAACTCAATGATCTGGCGCATGATATTCAAAAGGAGAATTTTCTGTTTATCGGTGCCAGTCTCGATGAAGCGGACATTGATTCTTATGTGACAAAATATGAACAGGCCGGATATTTCCGAAAAGGGAAGATGATTTTTGTCGATCCCAAACCGACCATCCGCTTTAGGAACCGCGTCAATGCTTTTTCCGGTATTTTGCTGGAATGGACGACAGAACAGTTTATGGCATTTTTAGAGACTGTTCATTATGATCCCAATGAGCAGGAAAAGTGTGTGAAACGGCTGAATTATTCCGGCATTCATCTCTATCAGGACATCGTTGGCAGCATGGAACAAAAGGAGGGGTATGATAGCAACCTGTACTTTGGCTATATTTGTGAATGGCGGGATGTGCTGGAAAACTGGCTGTTTGAGAGTCCCCATTTTGAAGAACTGAAAAAACGGATTGGCAGGATTGACTACGGAGAGGGAAATACATATTGTATCGCGCTGTATGGGAAGCGGCTGGTCGGGAAAGGCTGTCTCTTAAAACAGATGGGGGCCTGGCTGCATACGAGTGGCTGTACAGTGCTGGAATTTAGAGGCAAAAGCCTTGATTACAGGCGACTGTTTGAATTTATGAAGATCGACAAAGGGAATCATTATGTGCTGCTGATTGAGGATGCCAGCTTTAACTATAAAGTAATCGAAAAGATGTACCGGGAAAATAATACCGGTAAAAAGCTGCTGGTGATTACGACTTCGCGCAATTATTATCATCTGAAAAAACGCTACTATCTGGAAGGGAATCCCTATGAAGACTATGAAGTCAGGGATAAACTGGATTACAAATATGCACAGATTATTTACCGCAAATTAACTGAGAAAGGATATCTGGGCAGCCTGTCCAGACAGGAAGCGCAGGGCTGCGCAGAGATTACCAAATACAAAATCCTCTCCAACCTGTTTGTACAGATTACCTATGGCAAATATTTTGAAAAAAGGGTACAGGATTCTCTGCATGATCTGTTGGAAGATTACAGTGAGCAGGGGCTGAGACTGTTTAAAGAGCTGACCCTGTTTGATCAGATTGACCTGCCCTATTATCCCAGTGAAATGCTTACGGCCAGATATTCCATTGATTTTACCTGCTTCTATGAAGCAGGCACGGAGAAGATGTCAGCCAGTGAGGAAGTGATCGTGGATTTTGTGAGGGTTGATGCCGAAGGGATTACCCTCAAAAACCAGGTCATGCTGGATCAGGTATGGAAACATACGACACAGGAAGAGAAGCGGGAGATGGTACTTGATGTACTGAAATACATTGCCCCCTATTTTTCGGAAAATGATAACAACTACTGGCGAATGATTTTTGAAAGTCTTCTCAAAGAAGACATATTGGAAAATAAGCTGCGTTTTAAGCTGGAAGATATTTTGCAGCTGTTTTATCAACTGAAAGAAGAATATGGAGAAATCAGTTATTACTGGTTGCAAATGGGCATTGTCGAACAGAGACGAAAGGACTATGCAAAAGCGCTCAATCATCTGCAGATGGCAAAAGGCATACGCCCCAAATCATATCAGATTCAGCATGCTATAGCGAGGAACTACCTAAAACAGGCCAATTATACGCAAGATCTTGCAGAGGCGGAAGCGCTGTTTAAGACCGGCGAGAAAAAGATGTTTGAGCTGATCAACAGCCACGAATATTATAAAAACAAAGCAAAAAGTTTTTCGGTACACTGTTATGTGCTGGAAGAGATAAGATACCTGAAAAAGCATGGCAGAAAGATAAGTAACGAGGATATCAGAAAGATGAAAAGGCTGATTGATTCCATCCTGGATATCCGGGATGATTACATCAACGGACTGATATACGAGTTCATTACCCTGCTTCGCACGCGCGATAAACTGGAAGTGATCAGATTTCAGCCCGGAGATAAATACTGGACCGGATTAAAAAAGCAAAATGGGCTGGCCGTCGAAGAGGATGTTGAGGATATCCTGACAGAAAGCTATTAAAGTGGCAGGGGGAGCAGAGACTCCCCTTGTTTTTTTGATCGTGGAGAACCTATGACGAACGCATACATGACAGACTTGTGTTTGTCATGACGTGGTTTTGCAGCCCTTGCAAAATCCATACTGATATAGTATGATTTGGAGGAGAAAAGAAACAGCTGTCATAGCATAGACAGGCAGTATGCCGTGATGACTGTTCATGCAAAGGAGCAATATGAGAATATCAACAAAAGGCCGCTACGCGGTCCGCGTGATGCTGGATCTGGCGGTAAATAATACAGGGGAATATATCAAGGTCAAGGACATTGCGGCCAGACAGGAGATTTCAGAAAAGTATTTGGAGCAGATCATTTCCGTACTGAATAAGGCAGGATATGTGAAGAGTGTGCGGGGAGCCCAGGGCGGCTATCGGATCGCCAGAGATCCGGCTGAGTATACGGTGGGAATGATTCTGCGTCTGACCGAAGGCAGTCTCAACCCGGTAGCCTGTCTGGATGATGATATCAATGAATGTGAGCGCTGTGACACCTGTGAGACGCTGGAAGTGTGGAAAGAACTGGCGGCGGCTATCGACAATGTGGTGGATCATGTGACAGTCGCCGATCTGGTGGAGCGTCAGCAGGAGCGGATTGCAGGGTCTTACAGTATCTGATCATTCCCGGAACGGGAGACACAGACCTGTGCCTGTCACAGAGTTATCTGGCAGGTTGCAGGCCGTGGACGTAGGAAGAAGGGACTTTGAGATGTTAAAAAGCAAAATGGCAAAAAAAGAGGCGGCGTCATATACTCTGTTCAGCAACCGGGCACTGGCGGCGCTTATTTTTCCGCTGGTGGTGGAGCAGGTGCTGGCGATCACGGTAGGAATGGTGGATACGATGATGATCTCCTATGCAGGAGAGGCCGCCATATCCGGTGTATCTTTGGTGGATATGATCAATACGGTGGTCATCAATATTTTTGCGGCAGTGGCGACAGGCGGCAGTGTGGTCATTTCCCAGTATATTGGAAAGAAAAGCAGCGGACAGGCATGCAATGCGGCCGATCAGCTGCTTATGATAACGGGGCTGATTTCCATCGGTATCATGGCACTGACACTGGTGGGCAGGCAGCCGCTTTTGGCACTTCTGTTTGGCTCCATCGAAGCGGATGTGATGGAAAATGCGCTGATTTATCTGATTATTTCCGCGTATTCCTACCCGTTTCTGGCAGTTTTTAATTCCTGCGCGGCTGTGCTGCGATCCATCGGCAATTCCAGACTGCCGATGTATGTATCGGTGGGGATGAATGTGATGAATGTCATCGGCAATGCCATTTTGATCTTTGGGTTTTCCATGGGCGTGGCGGGGGCAGCCTGGTCTACCTTTGCCGCCCGTGCAATGGCGGCGATTGTCATGTTCTGCATCCTTCTAAAGCGTAACTATGAAGTCTATCTGACACCGCGGCGGATCTTTGCCTGGGAGGGAAGTCTGATCCGGAAGATTCTCTTTATCGCCGTACCCAGTGGTGTGGAAAACGGGATTTTTCAGTTCGGGCGGGTGATCGTTGTCAGTATCATTGCCAAATTTGGCACTGTGCAGATTGCAGCCAACGCAGTTGCCAACAATCTGGATGCCATGGGCTGTATTGCCGGCCAGGCCATGAATCTGGCCATGATCACTGTCGTAGGACAGTGTATCGGAGCCGGGGATGAGGAACAGGCAGCCTATTATATCAAAAAACTGCTGAAGATTACTTACCTGTTTACCTGGTGTGTAAACAGTGTGATCATGTTGGCCCTGCCCTGGATTCTGCGGATCTATACACTCTCTGATGAGGCAAGGCAGCTTGCCTTCTGGCTGGTGGTTGTACATAACGGTTTTGCCATGGTGTTGTGGCCGGCTTCGTTTACACTGTCGCATGCGCTGCGTGCGACGGGGGATGTAAAATATACGATGGTAGTATCCATATTTTCCATGTGGGCGTTTCGGATCTGTTTTAGTGCAGTCCTTGGTGTGTATCTGGGGCTGGGGGCGATGGGTGTATGGATTGCGATGGTGATGGACTGGGTGTTCCGTGTTACTTTATTTGTCACCCGTTTTATCAGAGGGAAATGGAAGGGAAAAAGGATTGTATAGCGGCAGAGGGGAGATGGGAGGATGATGACAGCAAGGCATACAAGGCGGTCTGGAGGCCGGTTATGGAACAGCCAGGCAGTGGCGGCCGGGGTCCTTGTGCTGTCTGTGGCTGTCTGCGTTTTCCTGGCTGCAACTTCTGACAGAGCTGCGCCGGTTCTTCGGCTTTCTGAGACAGAAGAGGCTTTTTTTGTGGCAGCACAAGAGTCTGTACAGGAAGAGCGGGTGAGGAATCCGTTTTCTGACCTGAGTGTCCCCACACTTTTGACAAAGATTGACGGGACTTATTTTCTTGTGGATTGTTACCATGACCAGATCATTTATTCTGATTCTCCGGACAGACCTTTGGAGGAATGGTATGTGATGACGGATCAGATCTGCAGAGGCCATACACTGGCCGGAGACGGGACGGTCTATCTGGCAGATGATACGGAACATAACCGTATTCTTGTATTTGAACGAAAGGGCGGCGGATATGTCCATACCCAGACGCTGCCGGATATCGGGATACGACCGCATTACATCGTCTACCGGGAAGAGGACGCCTGTTTTTATGCATGGAGTTCCATGACAGGAGAGATGTATGTGCTGCGGCGGGAGAGCAATTCTACAAGGGTATATCTGAGCGAGATCCGTTCGATCCCTTCGCTGTATCACAGTTATGTCCGTTCCTTTACCATCATGGGAGATGAGATTTATTTTGTTTCTGGAAATTCTTCCATTATCCGGGCTGAGCTGGATTCGCTGCGGGTACTGGAGGAATACCCGGTGCCGGATGCCATTGCCGGCATGATACAGCTGACATGGATTGACGGTTATTTTTATATCACGGTTTCTACGGATCTGGCGGGCAGTCAGGATGCTGCCACGATCATTCGCACAAAGGATCTGAAAAAACTGCAAAATGGCGGCTACGAGGATGTATACGCGGCTTTTATCGGCGGCGGTACGCCGTATTATATTTCTGCGGTAGACGGATGTTACTACCTGACAGAACACAGGCTGCCGGGCCATTCGCTCTGGAGGTTTCGCAGTGAAAACGGAGAAATAACAGATGTTATGGCTGTACATTAAATGCTCCTGTCTATAACGGCATCGTCTGTCTGAACGGTTGCCGATTAAGAAAAATTAAGAAAAATCGTTTTCGTAAGAACTTTTCTTTTTCAGAAATTATGTTATAATCTCTTTCTAGGTGATTTCGGTCTGAGGTGAGAATGGTGTTTCACAGACCGGTTTTTGACGGAGGAGATTATGAAAAAGAGGATACTGGGCAGGGGTCTGCCCTTTTTCGGATTTTTCCTTTGCCCTTTCTTTACGTTTCTACTGACAGAAAGCTATTGCTATAATCCGTTTATGGATATGAAGCCTGTTGTCTGGGTTCTGAATCTTATTTTTTACTGGCTTGTGGCCCTTTTACTGTTTCTGTCTGTGGGGCGGCTGCGGGCCGCACTGCGGATACAGACGGCCCTTTTTATGTTTACCGGTCTGGCGAATTATTATGTCATTTCATTTCGCTCTTCGCCGATCCTGCCGTGGGATATCTATTCGGCAGGGACGGCGGCATCGGTGGCGGACAATTTCAGTTACGCGCTTTCTGTAAGGGCCTGGCTGGTACTTTTGGGGTTTGTGGTACTGCTTTTGGCGGAGCAGTTTTTTTGTGGGCGGGTGGAAAACCGGCGGCTGCGGGCTGCAGGTGGTCTGGCGGCGGCGCTTTTGCTGACCGGGATGACGTCGCTCTTGCATCAGGAGGAAGTAGTTTCCGGACTGCGGCTCTATGATAAGATGTTTACGCCCGGAGTGGTGCAAAAGCGCAATGGCAGCGCGGTTGCTTTTCTGATGGAACTGAAATATCTGAGGGCGGAGAAGCCGCGCGGCTATGAGGCGCAGGCCTGTAAGGAACTGCTGGAGGCATATGGCGGGGCGGGCGAAGCGGATGAGAGCCCTTCGGTGCAGGAAAGATCCCCCCATATTATAGTAATCATGAATGAGTCATTTGCTGACATGGCGTCAATCGGGGAACTTACCTGCAACCGGGATTATATGCCGTATTTCCACAGTCTGCAGGAAGATGAGAACACAGTAGCGGGCAGCCTGCATGTTTCCGTGCTGGGCGGTAATACTGCCAATACGGAGTTTGAATTTCTGACGGGAAATACCATGGCTTTTCTGCCGCAGGGTAGTATCCCTTATCAGCAGCATATCCGGGGCGCGCTCCCGTCGCTGGCATCGGAGCTGAAAAGATGGGGATATTACTGCGTGGCTATGCATCCCTATCATGCAAAGGGATGGAGCAGACAGCAGGTGTATCCGTGGATGGGATTTGACGAGATGCATTTTCTGCCGGATTATGCCGATGCGCAATACGTGCGTAAATATGTGAGTGATGCGGCGGATTTTGCACAGATTATAAAGACTTTTGAAAAACGCGATCCGGACCGTCCCCTGTTTTTGTTTAATGTGACGATGCAGAATCACGGCGGCTATGATCAGGAATTTGCCAATTTTACCCCGCAGATTGAGGCGCAGGGGATAGAATCACAGTCTTTGACAAACTATCTGTCCCTGCTCAGTCTGACGGATCAGGCGCTGGAAGAGCTGATCACCTATTTCTCCGCCCAGGAGGAAGAAACGATACTGCTGTTTTTCGGAGATCATCAGCCTAATGATACGGTGGCAGCGCCGATCCTGAAGAAAAATGGTACCACACTCAGAGAACTGTCACCGGAGCAGGAGATGATGCGATATGAGGTGCCGTTTGTCCTGTGGGCCAATTTTAGCCTGCAGGGACGAAAGAACGTAGAGACGAGCGCTAATTTCCTGGCGCTGGAGATATTGCGGCAGGCCGGGCTTCCGGTAGAGGGGTATTATGGGTATCTGGAAACACTGCAGGAGAGGTATCCAATCATCAGTGGCAAACAGATCCTGGATGCCGGTGGACGGCGGCTGAGCGATGAGGAGAGAAAAGAAGCGGAAGAATTGCTGACTTATCAGAGACTGCAGTATTATCAACTGTTTGATGCGGGCAGATCATAGCCTGCCCGCGCGGCGCGCGGCTATGTGTGGCAAGGGGTGAGTAATATGGTAAGCAAGAGAAGGCCGTTTCTGACGGCCTTTTGTATTCCGGTGGCGGTTATGATCGCCATTATCATTTATAAAGGGATCTATCCCTTTGGGGATCGCTGTTTCCTGCGGGTCGATCTGTACAATCAATATCTGCCCTTTTTTACGGAATTTCACCGCAAAATACGGGAAGGTGAGACTCTGCTTTTTTCCTGGCGGGCGGGTCTGGGCGCCAATTTTCCGGCATTGTATGCCTATTATCTGGCCAGCCCGTTTAACTGGCTGCTGTTTCTTTGTCCGCAGGAATATCTGATCGAATGGATGACAGGCATGATAGTGGTCAAGATCGGTCTGTGTGGCCTTTCCTTTGCCTGGTATCTGAAACGACATTTTGGCACAGATGGATATGATATCACGCTTTTCTCCCTATTTTATGCGTTATCCGGGTTTATGGCGGCCTATAACTGGAATATTATGTGGCTGGACTGCATTATCATAGCACCTGTTATCATATTTGGGCTGGAGGAACTGATCTGGCGTGGGCGGCCCTTTCTGTACTGTATTTCTCTGGGCTTTTCCATTCTCAGCAATTATTATATTTCCATGCTGATTTGTATTTTTCTTGTATTTTACTGTGTGGTGCTCATACTGGCGCCTCCGCGCACCGCTGCGCTGTCATTTTGGCAGCAGTGCAGGAGACTGGGGCAGTTTGTCCTGTATTCTATGCTTGCGGCCGGTCTGGCCGCAGCGGTACTGCTGCCGGGTGCTTTGGCCATACGTGCCACCCGCTTTGACCAGATGCGTTTTCCGTCCCGGACGGAGATTTATTTTCCGCCATGGGAGATTTTGGCCAGACATTGTATGAATGTAAGTACGGAAATCAGAAATGCGCACTGGCCCAATATTTACTGCGGCGCGGCGGTGTTTTTGCTGATTCCGCTGTATCTTTTCTGCCGGCAGATCCGCTGGCGTGAAAAACTGCTCAGGCTGGCCCTGGTGGGGATGTTTTATCTGAGTTTTTCTGTCAATGTTGCGGATTTTCTCTGGCATGGGATGAATTTTCCCGATAACCTGCCTGCGCGGCAGTCTTTTCTCTATCTGTTTCTGATACTGGTGATGAGTTATGAGGCATATTACCAGTATAGAAGAGCGGGCATCTTTTGTCACAGGATATGTTTGCGGCAGGCATTGTCTCCTGCAGGGCCAAGGACGCGAAACCATGCGTTATGGTTACTGCTGTTGTCTGCATTTGCGGGTTTGGGTATTCTGGGACTGTGCCTTATTTACCGGGACTGGGGAAATGTATCATCGCAGAATGTGTTATTTACCATCCTGTATCTGCTGCTGTATACAATCTTATTGCTGGCACTTGCGACTGCCGGTTTTTATGGTGAGAGAAGCAAAAATATGAGGAATATGGCGGTCGCGCTGTTATTTTGTGTGGCAGTCACGGAAGCAGCGGGTAATATGATGACCACCAGTGTGATGACCACCAGCCGTTCCCAGTATCAGGCGTATGTGGACAGCCGGGAGAAGCTGCTTGCCGCATTGGGAGAGAGGGAGAAATTTTATCGTGTGGAGGAGATCGGCCGTATGACGAAAAATGATGGTATGCTGGGAGATTATCCCACGGCGACATTTTTTTCCTCCACGGTCAATGCGTCCATGGCTCATTTTTACAAGCGGATGGGAATGAGCAGCAGCAAGGTATTTTACTGCTTTGACGGTGCCACACCACTGGCTGCGGCCTTGCTCGGTGTCCGCTATCTCCTGTCAGATTCCCCGGCCCTATCGCAGGATCTTCATACCCTGCTTTTTCAGGAGGGGGAGTGCTGCCTGTACCAAAACCATGATACGCTGCCACCCGGGTTTGTTGTCGATCCCGAGCTGGAACAGAGATGGGAGATGGAAGAAGGCGATCCGGCCCGGGTGCAAAATTCTCTGGCAGAAGCGCTGGGGGTGGACCAGCCTTTGTTTTATGACGTTCCTGTCATATATGAGCAGGGCGAGGCGGTTGTGGAAGCGGCGTCGGACGGCCATTATTATGTGTATCCGGAAAGCTGTGCGACCTGTGATATTACGGTCAGCGCGGGCGGGGAAGAATCTGTTTACGAGAAGGTGTATTATCCGAGGATGCTGGATCTGGGCTGGCTGCAGGCAGGGGAAAAGGTGCGGTTGTCGCAGAGCGGTGAGACGAGAAATGAGAGGAAACGCCTGCGTGTGTCTGCCGTTCGCCTGTCGGCGCCGGCATTGCAGGAGACCCTGCGCTGTCTGGGGCAGAGTCCGATGGAGATTACGGAAGTCACCGGCAATTCCCTGTCCGGGCAGGTCGACGCCAGGCAGGCGGGCCTGCTGGTCACTGCCATTCCCGGAGAAGACGGATGGAGAGCAGTGGTGGATGGCAGGCCGGTACCGGTACGGCTCTTTGGCGGTGCCCTGCTGGGCGTGGAAGTGCCCGAAGGGGTGCATCAGGTGACTTTTACCTATACACCGCCGGGCGCAGTGGCCGGCCTGCTGCTGAGCGCAGCCACTGCGGCGATCCTTATGGCGCTGCGTCTGTCTGATCTAAATTCGCGCAGGCGCAGATCATAAACAGCGGAACGCTCAGCAGCATCGAGTAGGCATAGCGAAACTCATTGTAGACAGGCGTGGCCAGAAAGAGGGTCGCCATAATGGCGCCGTTTGGCAGAAAGATCAGCAGGCGGCGTCCGGCGCCGGAGAGAAACGTTCTGCCGGCGAGCAGGATGCAGAGCCAGAATATGGCGCCCAGGGAAAAGAGCAGTCCGTACAATGGTATCATGTCGGGCAGTTTAAACACAATCTCATGCAGCTTAATGGTGGCAGGGCTGTGCAGCAGAGGTCTGGCGGTAAGGCCATAGGGATTTTCCGCGATCCGTTCGTCAAAGCCGATGCGGTTGGGGACATCCGGATACCAGTAGCCTTTGGTGGCGTCAATATAGCCGCGCAGATAGGCCAGAGGATGTGCCAGGCCGAACCGGCACCACAGCCTCAAATAGTCACTTTTATGTGCTTCCAGATAAGCCTGATCTCCCTGCCGGATCAGGTTTTTCATATGGTCAGAGCAGAAGGACTCATAGGTCTGAGCAATCTGTGAGGTATCCACGATACGATTCCACATCTCATTGTCAGTTTCACTGACCGTTTCCCCGTCCGCATAGACTCTGGCGGCCAGCTGGATGGGGATGGAGAGCGCTTCCACAAAATCCGGCGAAGCCACCTGACAGGTATTCATCACCGGCCCTTTTACGGTCAGCACGGAAAGCAGAATCAGCAGATTCAGCAACAGCTGTTTTTTCCATGCCCTGCGAAAAGAAAATAACAGAAAAGGCAGTGTGAGCAAAAACGCATAAAAGCCGTTGGAACGCAGCAGGCACATACAGATGCCCGACAACAGGCAGAGCAGATAAGTGCGGGCGGTGACAGGGAAAATGCCGCTCACAAAGCGGAACAGTACAGTGGAATAGAGCAGCACCATGCCGGAAAACAGAATATCCTTCCACATGGTTACCATATAGAGGGCATTGTAGGGCAGCAGTGCGTAACATGCCAGTA
This sequence comes from uncultured bacterium, assembly GCA_947574055.1. Lineage (GTDB taxonomy): Bacteria > Bacillota > Clostridia > Lachnospirales > Lachnospiraceae > VSOB01. The sequence continues at coordinate 37,843 of CANPIC010000010.1, read as the reverse complement.
CGGCCAGGCAGATGCCTTTGCGCACCCAAATCCTTACGAATGTATCCATCAGATAGGCGAAAATGCCTGCCATCACAAGCATCTGGAAGATGGTAAAAAGTCCCAGCCCCGTTATGGGATCTCCGGTCAGCGCCATGCCTGCCAGCCAGAAAACGCGGATCAGTTGTGTATGTACCCAGGGATGATGATTGCTCATGGGCAGTTCGCCGATGATCTGTCCATACTGATTCAGGCTGTCCACTGTCATGACGCCGGGATAATTCCCGGCCAGATAGGGCAGCCAGGCCAGCAGACAAAAGACAAAGCAAATAAGAGGCAGCCTTTGGTAAAAGCGGGAAACGGTATCTTTTTGACAGTGAATTGTCCGTTCATCCGTCCACAGGAAAAAAGACATCACAAGCACATAAAAGATCATATACAAACCGCAGCCACTGATGAGCATAATCCCCAGGCAAAAGAGCGGGCTGTTCAGTCCTGCCAACAGAGAACCATAATCCGCACATAGATAAAAAAGCGTAAAAAGCCCGGACAGGGCAGCGGATGTGATGATATAGCGCCGCGTGGGCCGGCGCCTGCCCTGCCACTGTATAAATTGCCTGCCTGTGAGAAAAAAGACAAGAAACATAAGTCCGCCCATCAGATGGAACGTACTGATGCCGCAGGCCCGCACACAGGCCCACGCGGCCACAAAGGCAGCCAGAGCGGTAAGCGGGGTTTTATATCTGACAATTTTCATAGTATTCTCCCATCGGTTTTTTATAGAAAGTTTATGATATGGAAGGGATGATGTCAATAGGGCGGGGCTGGATACTTAGAACTGTAACAATCCGTTGCATTACCCGGAAAAATTTGTTAGTATGGAACAGGACTGCAAAGCATTGGCGGTCCGGTTATGTTTCAGGCAGATTAACCTGAGTTATCAGAGAAAGAGAGAAGATCTATGAGCTGGGAAGCAAATGTGAGGAGAGTGATTCCCTATACGCCCGGAGAGCAGCCCGGGCAGCAGGATATCATTAAGCTGAATACAAACGAAAATCCCTATCCGCCGCCGCCGGGTGTGATGGAAGCCATACGGGGGATCGGAGCAGAGCGGTATTGTCTGTATCCCGATCCGGATGCCGGGAGGCTGCGGCAGGCTCTGGCTGATTATCACGGACTGAAAAAGGAACAGGTCTTTGTGGGTGTCGGTTCGGATGATGTGCTGGCTCTGGCCTTTCTGACTTTCTTTCACAGTGGGCGGCCCATCTTTTTCCCGGACATTACCTATTCCTTTTATGATGTGTGGGCAGATTTGTATGGGATACCCTATGAGACAAAACCGCTGCGGGACGATCTGACCATAGCGGTATCCGATTACAGAGGCGGCAGCGGGGGCATCATTTTCCCCAATCCCAATGCGCCCACCGGGATTTTAATGGATTCTGCTGAGGTGGAAGCCATGATCCGTGACAATGCGGATGTGGTAGTGATCGTAGATGAGGCCTATATAGATTTCAGCGGTGATAAGAAAAGCGCGCTGTCTTTGCTGGAGCGCTACGACAATCTGCTGGTGGTGCGGACATTTTCCAAATCCCGCTCACTGGCAGGGCTGCGGATCGGGTATGCACTGGGCGGGGAGAAGCTGATCGGTTATCTTCAGGATGTGAAGTTTTCTTTTAACTCTTATACCATGAATCTGCCATCGCTGATGGCCGGTGAGGCAAGTATCCGGGATGATGTATATTTCCGGGAGGCTCTGGAAAAAGTCATAAGGACAAGGGAATGGACTAAGGAAAAACTGCAGGATCTGGGGTTTGTGTGCACCGATTCTAGGAGCAATTTCCTCTTTGCCTCGCATAAGCGGGTTGCGGCGGCGGAGCTGTTTACGGCCCTGAAGCAGGCGGGAATCTATGTCAGGTATTTTTCCAGGCCGCGGATTGACAACTATCTGCGGATCAGCATCGGTACGCAGGCGCAGATGGAGAGGTTGATCGCCTATCTGCAGGAATATATGGATCATAATTAAATAACAGGAGATATTTTATGGAAAGTCTGGTAGTTTGGTTTACAGAGACATTAGGTGGTTATATTTCCAGGGAGTTGGTTATCTTTATCATATCAATGATACCGATCCTGGAACTGAGGGGCGGCCTGGTTGCAGCCTCCCTTTTAAAAGTACCCATTACCACTGCGGTGCCCATCTGCATCATCGGGAATGTGATCCCGGTGCCTTTTATTCTGCTCTTTATCCGGCAGGTGTTTAAATGGTTCAGGAATGTACCCGTGATCGGAAAGATCATCGGTAAGCTGGAAAACCGTGCCATGGGCAAGAGTGACAGTATCCGCAAATATGAGTTCTGGGGGCTGGTGCTCTTTGTGGGGGTGCCTCTGCCGGGAACCGGTGCATGGACCGGTTCGCTGATCGCGGCGCTGTTGGAAGTGGATTTTAAGAAAGCAATTCTGGCTGTGCTGATCGGGATTGCCATGGCGACGGTCATTATGTCGATCGTCTCATATGGACTGCTGGGAGCGATCGTCAGCTGAGACGGTGCACAGGCGGCGGAGTGGGAGCGCTATGGAAACATATACGGATTTTGCCGGGGTGTATGACATCTTTATGGATGAGACACCTTATGAGAGATGGAGCGATACGGTTTGTGAAGTCCTGGCGCGGTATCAGATCACGGACGGTCTGGTGCTGGATCTGGGATGCGGGACCGGGACGCTGACGGAACTGTTGGCGGCGCGGGGCTATGATATGATCGGCATTGACAATGCCGGGGAGATGCTGGGACGGGCCATGGCCAAACGGGACGAATCAGGCCATGATATCCTCTACCTGTGTCAGGATATGCGGGAGTTTGAACTGTATGGCACGGTGCGGGCGGTGGTCAGTCTGTGTGACAGTATCAATTACATTCTGGAAGAAGAGCAACTGGCAGGGGTCTTTGCACTCGTGAACAATTATCTGGACCCGGGCGGTATTTTTTTCTTTGATTTTAATACCGAATATAAATACCGGGAAGTGATCGGTGATGCGACCATCGCGGAGAACCGGGAGACTTGCAGCTTTATCTGGGAAAACTATTATCATGAAGCGCAGCGGATCAATGAATATGACCTGACCGTCTTTACGAAAGAAGCGGATGGACGGTTTCGCAGGGCTGTGGAAACACACTATCAGAGAGGCTATACGTTGGCGGAGATCAAGGCACTTCTTTCCCGGGCGGGGCTTGTCTTTGTGGAAGCGATGGATGCCGATACCCGGGATATGGTGACGTCTGTCAGTGAGCGGATCTATGTGACTGCCCGGGAGGCGGGCAAATGTCAGATCTGAAAAAGCGGACCGCCTGCGGTGAGGGATTTTTCAGATCTGACAAAGAAAGATAACCGGCAGGGGAGAGGAAAATGGAAGACTATATTGTGAGAGCGACAGCGGCCAATGCCACAGTGCGGGCCTTTGCCGCCACGACGAGAGAACTGGTGGAAACTGCCAGAATGGTGCACCATACCAGCCCGGTGGCAACGGCGGCTCTGGGCCGGCTGTTGACGGCGGGCAGTATGATGGGCAGTATGCTGAAAAACGAAACGGATCTTTTGACGCTGAAAATCGACGGCGACGGGCCGATAGGCGGTCTGCTGGTGACGGCAGACGGCAAGGGAGATGTAAAAGGGTATGCGGTCTGTCCGGATGTGATGCTGCCGCCCAGCCCGGCGGGCAAGCTGGATGTGGGAGGCGCCGTGGGACACGGCACGCTCAGAGTGATCAAGGATCTGGGATTAAAAGAGCCTTATACAGGGCAGACTAGTCTGCAGAGCGGAGAGATCGCAGAGGATCTGACGTGGTATTTTGCTTCTTCGGAGCAGGTGCCCTCCACGGTAGGATTGGGGGTTTTGATGAACAGGGACAATACGGTGCGGCGGGCCGGGGGTTTTCTCATTCAGCTTATGCCTTTTGCGGAACAGGAAGTAATAGAGAAGCTGGAGGAAAATATAAAAGCCATCTGCTCCGTAACCTCGATGCTGGATGAGGGGGATACACCGGAGCAGATACTGGAGCGTCTGCTTGCGGGGCTGCAGCCGGAGATGACAGACCGACTGCCCACCCGTTACCATTGCGGCTGCAGCCGCCAGCGGGTAGAGAAGGCGATCATCAGCATCGGCAGAAAAGAAATAGCGGACATGATCAGGGAAGAGAAACCGATTACGGTAAACTGTCATTTCTGTGAGAAAGAGTATGTCTTTTCCATGGAGGAACTGTCGGAGATCCTAACACAGTGCGGCAGTCACGAGGCGGTATCAGGCTGAAAGAAAAACAGTTCATCCCTGTCTGTTTGTGCCGGGAAACGTGCACAGCATGGAGGAAAATATGAAACATGGCTTTATCAAAGTGGCTGCGGTGACACCTCATATCAGGGTCGCAGATCCACAATATAACAGTGAAATCATACAAAAGAAGATCCGCGAAGCCTATGAAGCGGGCGCACGTATTCTTGCTTTTCCGGAATTGTGCCTGACCGGCTATACATGCGGGGATCTGTTCTGGCAGGACTGTCTGCTGGCGGAGGCCAGACAGCGGCTTTCGGAGATCGTTCTCAGTACCAAAGGGCTCCATGCCCTGATTTTGATCGGACTGCCTGTGGAGCGGGAAGGAAAACTGTACAATACGGCAGCCGTGATATCGGACGGGCGCCTTCTGGCACTGGTTCCCAAACGCCATATCCCTTCGTACGGGGAATTTTATGAGACGAGACATTTTACTCCCGGGAACGGGCCGGCCGAGGAATTTTCATGGGAAGGGGGCAGTGTTCCGTTTGGGACGGATGTTCTGTTTCAGGCCGATGGGGTGCAGGGATTGCTGGCCGCCTGTGAGATCTGTGAAGATTTGTGGGCAGCGGACCCGCCGTCTACGCGCCATGCACTGGCAGGCGCAAATGTACTGATCAATCTGTCAGCCTCCAATGAGACAATCGGCAAAGACACGTATCGGGAGATGTTGGTGCGTTCCGCGAGCGGACGGCTTGTGGCGGGCTATCTGTACTGTAGTGCAGGAGAGGGAGAGTCCACGCAGGATGTGGTATTTGGCGGGCATACTCTGATTGCGGAAAACGGTATTATCCTGGAGCAGAAAAAAGAGTTTACCTGCAATACTATATATGGGGAGCTGGATATAAGCAGACTGTGCTATGAGAGGCGGCGGATGAACACATGGCCGGCTGCGCAGCGCGGCGGATACCGGGTGGTAGCGTTTCATCTGGACCGGGAAGAGACGAAACTGACCCGCAGTTTTCCCGCACTGCCCTTCGTCCCCGCGGATGAGACGCAAAGGCGCCGCCGATGTGAGGAGATCCTGTCCATCCAGTCCTTTGGGCTGAAAAAGAGGATGGAACATACCGGATGCAAGACGGCAGTCATCGGTATCTCCGGCGGGCTTGACTCCACACTGGCGCTGATCGTGGCAGTTCGTACGTTTGATCTGATGGCGCTGAAAAGACAGGGAATCCTGGCGGTGACCATGCCCTGCTTCGGCACGACGGACAGAACCTACGACAATGCCTGCAAGCTGTCCCGGGCACTGGGACTGACACTGCGAGAGGTTAATATCCGCGATGCCGTACATGCGCATTTCCGTGATATCGGACAGCAGGAAGAAAATCATGATGTCACGTATGAAAACAGCCAGGCCAGAGAACGGACACAGGTACTGATGGATCTTGCCAACCGGGAGAGCGGCCTGGTGATCGGTACGGGAGACATGTCAGAACTGGCGCTGGGCTGGGCGACTTATAACGGCGATCATATGTCTATGTACGGCGTAAACAGCGGTGTCCCCAAAACACTGGTGCGTCATCTGGTGCGCTACTATGCCGACACCTGTGAGGATCAGGCGCTTGCAGAAGTATTGCTTGATATACTGGATACACCGGTCAGCCCGGAACTTCTGCCTCCTGTGGAAGGAAAGATATCACAGAAGACGGAAGATCTGGTAGGCCCTTATGAACTGCATGATTTTTTCCTGTATCATATGCTCAGAGGCGGATATCCTCCGGCAAAACTCTTTCGTGTGGCACGCTATGCCTTTGCCGGCGTATATGAGGATGCCGTGATCCTGAAATGGATGAAAACCTTTTACCGCAGATTTTTTTCGCAGCAGTTCAAACGTTCCTGCCTGCCTGACGGGCCGAAGGTGGGAACCGTGGCACTCTCTCCCCGGGGAGACCTGCGCATGCCTTCCGATGCCTGTATGAGTGCATGGCAGAAGGAACTGGAGGAATTATAAGCAGTTGCGGCGGCTATTTTGCTTCTGCCGGATCTTCCGTACCCATATCCGTGCCGGCTGCTGCCTTTTCCAGTGACTGAGAGATGGCCTGTAAGAGCAGCATGGAAGTATATCTGTTATCGTCAGAATATGTAATTCCTTCCAGAGACTGATTGGTTTCAATCTGCTGTGCCAATTCATCAAAGGACGGTTCAATAAGCGGATACATGGTTGCCACTGCTTCATCCAGCGTATTCAGCCGCAGGGAATTGATGTGATTTTCATCCACCACCACTTCGATATCTACGCTGCTCCCGCCGAGCTGGATGGAGGTGGTGTAAATACCGGGTGTATAAGCGTGCTGTGGTTCTATGCTGCCCGTTTCCTGTTTTTGATCCGGCAGGAACATGATCACCAGCAGGACGACAAACAGAACACCGAGCACAAGAAAGATTCCCGTATACAGCAGTTCCTTCAGATGAAGGACAACAATTTTGGTTCTGGAACTCATAACGATATCCCCGTTTCCCATTTATTTATACAATGTATTATGGGAAACGGGGATTTATGCCCTTTTTAATCCATTGACTCATCAAACCTTAAATCCACATCGTCCAGATGAACATGCCATCTGGCATCCGGCAGAGCATCCGTGATCTCGTCCAGGCATTTCAGCCAGTATTCACAGACAGCAAGCGTGAGCGACTCCTCTGACAAAGGCAGCTTCGTGGCACCACTGAAAATAATCTGCTCTTTGGCGGATGCAGCGGAAGGCGTGTAAACGCAAAATCCGCTCTCCCTATTGACAATCCTTTTACGGATTGTTATGATAACTCACAGAGCAAAGGCGTTCTTACTTGGGTAGGGATGCCTTTTTTTGTACAGAATGTATGGAAAGGAATGGCATATGAGTGGCTATACGAGAGAAGATATTATCAGAATGGTAAAGGATGAGGATGTGGAGTTTATCCGGCTGCAGTTTACGGATATTCCCGGTACGTTTAAAAATGTGGCAGTAACAGCCAGTCAGCTGGAAAAGGCACTGGATAACCGCTGCAGTTTTGAGGCCGCGGCGGTGGAGGGACTGGCCGGGGACAGTGCGGGAACGCTGTACCTGCACCCGGATTATGATACGTTTGTGATCTTTCCCTGGCGGCCCCAGCAGGGGAAGGTGGCGAGGATGATCTGCGATATCTGTCATGCGGATGGCACGCCCTATGAGGCAGATCCCAGGCATATTCTGAAAGCGGCGCTGGCGGAAGCAGAGCATATGGGATACCGGTTCGAAGTGGGGCCGGAGTGTGAATTTTTTTTGTTTCACTGTGATGAAAACGGACTGCCCACGACACTGACGCATGAGCAGGCGGGGTATTTTGATATGAGTCCGCTCGATCTGGGAGAGAATGCAAGAAGGGATATTGTGCTGACGCTGGAAGAGATGGGATTTGAAATTGAGGCATCGCATCATGAATCTGCGCCGGCGCAGCATGAGATTGATTTCCGGCACGACGAAGCGCTGCGGACAGCGGATCATATTATGACCTTTAAGCTGGCAGTGAAGACACTGGCCAGGCGGCACGGACTGCATGCCACCTTTATGCCCAAGCCAAGAGCCGGCGTGGGCGGCTCGGGGATGCACCTTAATATGTCACTGCTGCGCGGAGACAAACATATATTTGCAGAGGAGACGGGCAGGTATGGCCTGAGCAGGGAGGCCCTTTTTTTTATCGGGGGGATCCTGCAACATGCCCGCGGTATGAGCGCCGTTACCAATCCGCTTGTCAATTCTTACAAGCGGCTGGTATCGGGCTATGACGCGCCGCTGTATATGGCATGGGATGTATCCCATGACGGGGCCATGATCCGGATTCCGCAGGATAAGGTGGAAGGAAGGAGAATCGAACTGCGCTCTCCGGATTCTGCTGCCAATCCGTATCTGGCACTGGCACTCTGTCTGCGGGCGGGGCTGGACGGTATCAGGAAGCAGACCATGCCCCCGGAATGTATGGATTGTGATCTGTCGGTGGTGGCAAAAGCGCAAAAACAGGGGGGCAGGGCCAGGGAATTACCGGGGACCCTGCTGGAAGCATTGCAGGAAATGGAAGCGGATGAGCTGGTGAGAGAGGTTCTGGGTGAATATGCCTATCACAAGTATCTGCAACTGAAGCGCCGGGAATGGGATGCCTATAAAGCCCAGGTCAGCATGTGGGAACTGGAACAATATCTGAATCGTTACTAAACGCCGGTGCACCCGGGTCTGCAAAAGAACCTGCCGCTTCCTGATCCGGTTTCGGGCGGGAACGGGTGAGAAGGGGAGGTGGTCTGTTGACAGGAATCATCATAGCTTTTTCGAAAACAGAAGATGCAAGAAAACTGAAAAATATTCTGGTTCGGAGCGGGCATATGGTCACGGCGGTCTGCGCCACCGGCGCACAGGCTGTCAGCCAGGCAGAGAGTCTTGACGATGGCATTGTCCTGTGCGGCTGCCGCCTGTCGGACATGATGTATACCAGACTGCGTGAGATGCTCCCGGAACGGTTTGAAATATTGCTTCTTGCATCCGGACATATGTTGGAGGAATATGGAAGCCGGGGCTGTCTTTGCGTGACCATGCCGCTGAAAGTGCACGAATTGATTGACACCGTGGACATGATGGTGCAGAATATGGAAAGGAGGAGAAGGCGCCGCCGGAGCACTCCGGTTGAGAGGAGCAGCAAAGAACAGGAACAAATCCGTAAAGCAAAGGGACTGTTGATGGAACGGAATCATATGACAGAAAAAGAGGCCCACCGCTATCTGCAAAAGTGCAGTATGGACAGCGGAACCAATATGGCTGAGATGGCACAGATGGTACTGTCGATGATGCGCTGAACCGATGTACGGGGCCTGTCATCTGCGCCATAGTCAGGTCCGCAGTATCTGCATGGTATCCGGCATTAATTTCTCTTTTATCGGGTAAAAATAGTATGATATAGTATAAGGAAAAGAAACAAAGGCAGGTAGGGCGATGAAGTTTACAAAGATGCATGGATGCGGCAATGACTATATTTATGTGAACGGTGCAGTGGAGCAGATACCGCAGGAGAAAAAGCCGGAACTGGTGCGCAGACTCAGTGACCGGCATTTTGGCGTGGGCGGCGACGGTGTTATTTTTATCAATCCATCCACAGAGGCAGATTTTGAGATGGAGATGTATAATGCGGACGGAAGCCGGGGAGAGATGTGCGGAAACGGGATACGTTGTGTGGCCAAATACGTCTTTGACAAACACCTGACAGACAGCCGGAAACTGGATATTGTCAGTGCCGGGCAGATCAAGCATATCCTGCTGCAGACAGAAAACGGTAAGGCCGTATCGGCGAGAGTGGATATGGGCAGACCGGAACTGACAGCCGGGAAAATCCCTGTCACTGCAGACCGGGACCAGGTGATTGACGAGGCGATTACCGTGGATGGGAAGGAATATCGTATGACCTGCGTTTCCATGGGAAATCCGCATGCAGTAGTATTTGTGGATGAAGTAGTGCAGCTGCCGATTGAGACGATCGGGCCCGGTTTCGAACGGCATGAACGATTCCCCAACCGGATTAATACGGAATTTGTCCGCGTCATTGACAGAGCGCATGTGGAGATGCGTGTCTGGGAGCGGGGCGCGGGTGAGACGCTGGCCTGTGGGACGGGCTGCTGCGCCGTAGTGACGGCCTGTGTCCTGAATGATCTGACTGACCGAAAAGTAACAGTCCATGTTCGGGGCGGTGACATCCTGATCGAATGGGATGAGCAGGAAGACACCATCTACATGAGCGGACCTGCGGTCACGGTCTTTGAAGGAGAAACTGACATTTGCGACTGAAAAACGAGAGGAGATACGAGTATGGCAAAAGTAAACGATAATTATTTAAAACTGCCGGGCAGCTATCTTTTTTCCACGATCGGAAAAAAAGTAAATGCCTATGCGGCAGCCAACCCGGATAAAAAAATCATCCGTCTTGGCATTGGCGATGTGACACAGCCCCTTGTACCGGCTGTTATTTCTGCTCTGCATGGTGCAGTGGATGAAATGGCAGACGCGGCTTCGTTTCGCGGATACGCACCGGATCTGGGATATGACTTCCTCAGAGATGCCATTGCCCGCTGTGATTATCAGGCAAGAGGATGTGAGATCAGCGCCGATGAGATCTTTATATCAGACGGCGCAAAATGTGATTCAGGCAATATCCAGGAGATATTCAGCGTTGATAATAAAATCGCTGTCTGCGATCCGGTCTATCCGGTTTATGTGGATACGAATGTGATGGCGGGCCGGACAGGCACCTATGATCCGGAAAAAGAGACATGGAGTGATGTGATCTATATGCCCTGTACGGCAGAAAACGATTTTGCGCCCATGCTGCCTGAGAAAACACCTGACCTGATCTATCTTTGCTTTCCCAATAATCCCACCGGCGCCATGATTACCAGGAGCCGCCTGCAGGAATGGGTGGATTATGCAAATAAAACAGGAGCGGTCATCATTTATGATGCAGCCTATGAGGCTTACATTTCCGAGGCGGACAAACCACACAGTATTTATGAATGTGAAGGCGCCAGAACTTGTGCCATAGAATTACATTCGTTTTCCAAAAATGCCGGATTTACCGGCGTGCGACTGGGTTATACGGTCGTTCCCAAGGAGTTGCAGGTGGGCGGTGTGGCTCTGCACGGGCTCTGGGCGAGACGCCATGGCACCAAATATAACGGGGCGCCCTATATTGTACAGCGTGCCGGAGAGGCGGTCTACTCAGAAGCGGGACAGGCCCAGATCAAAGAACAGATTGCTTATTATAAAAACAATGCAACATACATTTTGGAAGGACTGAAGGCGGCCGGTTACAGCGTATCCGGCGGTGTGAATGCTCCCTATATCTGGCTGAAAGCGCCGGAAGGCATGACAAGCTGGGAATTTTTTGATTATCTTCTGGAAAAAGCCAATGTTGTGGGGACTCCGGGCTCTGGTTTCGGCCCCAGCGGAGAGACATACTTCCGTCTGACCGCTTTTGGCAGCTATGAAAATACAGTGGAAGCGATAGAACGGATTCGCAAATTATAACCGAAAAATATGTTTGTCAAAGAGATGGGACAGCAGAAAAGACAGGGAGTACGCTATACGGCGTACTCCCTGTGCATTAAGTCAAGATAAAAATTGGTCAGAGTCGTTTCCAGATAGGGGTTAATCCAGAGCAGGGCAATGCCACAGGAAAGAAATGCCAGCAGGTAATAGGGAATCAGTGTGACAACCATGTAAAAAAGCCGTCCTTTGTTCCCTCTCATAATACGCCGGCTGGTGGACATAATCTGCCTGCTGGAGTAACCGGGGAAATCCAGCATAATAAAATATACCTGAGAATAAAGGAGCATGATATAAATATATAAAATACCACCGATCACCAGTGTGATACAGGAGAACAGAAACAGCACGGATGATTCCCGCGTCCCGGAAAAAGCGGCACATACGACAAAGGGAATCATCACGATCAGTTCCATGATTACGATCAGAGCCCGGGTGATCAGCGCTTTATTCGTATGATAACGGAATCCGTAAAAGACATCTGTGACACTGCAGGGTCGGCGGCATACCAGGTTGAGATAAAACCGGGCCAGACCCAGCAAAAAGATGCCATTGAGAATATCCAGGATCAATGTGATCAGAAAGGTGATCATTGTACCGGCTATCGTCTGATTCTGTGCTGTCAGGGTGGAACAGAGCAGTGAGACAAAAAAGATAATACCATTTGCTGTCACGTCCGCGCCGATGGCTATGCCGTAATTTCCCAGAAGCTGGCCCCTGGAAATTGATTTTAATTGAGCAACAGATAATTTCTGATTCATAAAAAATGTTCTCCATTTTCAGAGTATCCTGTCAGGCAGGCGCGTACACCTGCACCGGGTACGGGCTCAGCCGGCGATATCAATATTCATACCTGAATAGATGGCAGAATCCGCCGTTTTTTTCCCTTTTTGATACGGATTGTCTTCATTATAGTATTTAATCTGTGTATTAGTCTCTCCGCCGGCCACATAAGTACGCCCACATTCCGGGCAGACGCTTGTGCGGATCGACACAGCGGCAGAAATGACTTTGCCGCCTTTCATGGAAGCCTTTTTAAAGGCATTGTTTACATGCTCCTGCTCATGGGCCCTGACCCGACTGCCGGAAGCATTGGGAGAAATATGTGCTGCTGATTTAAAAGAGACCATTTCGTTGGAGCCGTCCTGATATTTCCTGTTCTTACAGGTCTGACATTCGCCGGGGGAGGGTTTCCCACCGGAAGCCCTGACGGAAGAATCACCGAAATCCGCTCCGGGACGCATGGTATTTTGATTGTTGCTGATTCCGTTCATTGTCATACTGCCACCTCATTTCCACTTGATTAATAATAAAATTCATAAAAATCGTCATAGATATCTTCATAAGAATCCCCGCCGAACGGGCCTCCGGCTTCGTTGATCAGATCCGCGGAGGCGAAGAAGAATACCAGTGCCGTAAAGAGCAAAACGATGATACTAAGACAGACTGTCGAAGTGATCAGTCCGGTTTTGGCGTGAGGAGAAAACTGCCTGCCGCTGCCTTTTGAGAGCAATGCCAGCACAATGCTGATACTCATAAGGATAAAAGGGACGAACGGGAGGAAGAAAAAAAAGAGTGTGCTCACTGCACCGATGATACCCAGCGTCATGGAAGCCGACGAGAGCCCGTTTTCCGTCTGTGGCATACTCCTGACCGTGACCGGCCTGTATCCGGGCATTTTGTCCGGAAAAACACCCGGCATCTGATTCTGCTCATGACCGGGTATCTGGTACGGATAATTGCCGGGACTATGACCGGGTGCCTGATAAGGAGGATTACCGGGCATATTGGCAGGTGCCTGGCCCTGATAATTGCCGGGACTATTGCCGGGTGCCTGATTCTGAAAAGTGTCAGGCACATACTCCGGTGTCTGCTCCGGTTTATTGTCCGGCCCATAGCCGGTAGTCTGTTCCCGGTCGCTTTCCGGATGCTGGTGATAGGGGTTGTTTTGAAAATCCATAGCTTTGCTCCCTCTGTAACAGGCGGGATATCTTTCCTGCTGCTTTGTAATATAGTATGATGATAACACTTTCCGCGGAAGATTTCAAATATTATGTGATTGTACGGCGTATTTTAAACAAGTGTTTTCACCATTCTGACTTGCAATCCCGCATCCCTTTCCAGTATAATGGGGAGGTGTAAAAAAGGAGTTAGCAAGATGGATATTATAGTAAAACTGAAAGAGGAACTAAAGGTAGAAAAGTGGCAGGTAGAGGCGGCAGTCGGCCTGATCGACGAGGGAAATACCATTCCTTTTATTTCCAGATATCGCAAGGAAGCTACGGGCGCACTGAACGATGAAGTGCTGCGTACACTGCATGAGAGGCTTACATATCTGCGCAATCTGGAAGAGAAAAAAGTGCAGGTGCTGGGCAGCATTGAGGAACAGGGAAAGCTGACAGAAGAGCTGCGGGCGCAGATCGAGGCTGCGGAGACGCTGGTGGCGGTGGAGGACCTGTACCGTCCATATCGGCCCAAACGAAGGACCCGTGCCAGCGTGGCCAGGGAGAAGGGGCTGCTGCCGCTGGCAGAACTGCTTTTGGAACAGAATATGACCCGTCCTGCTCTGGAAGTCGCTGCCGACTGGGTGGATGAGGAAAAGGGTGTGGCTACGGCACAGGAAGCGCTTAAGGGGGCGCAGGATATCATTGCCGAGAACATTTCTGATGATGCGCAGTATCGTACCTATATCAGACAGGTGACGTTTGAGGAAGGCAGGCTGGTCAGCACGGCCAAAGATGAGAAGGCCCAGAGCGTCTATGAGATGTATTATGACTATACCGAACCGGTCAAGGGAGCGGCCGGGCACAGGGTACTGGCACTGAACCGGGGCGAAACTGAAAAGTTCCTTACCGTCAGAGTGGAGGCGCCGACAGAGCGTATTTTGCGCTATCTGGAAAAACAGGTGATTACCGGGGAGAATGTCGTGACCACGCCGATCCTGCAGGAAACCATAGAGGACAGCTATGAACGTCTGATTGCACCGGCCATCGAGCGGGATATCCGGGGGGAATTGACGGAAAAGGCGGAAGACGGTGCGATTGCGGTGTTTGGAAAGAATCTGGAGCAGCTTCTGCTGCAGCCGCCTATTGCAGGTAAGACTGTGCTGGGCTGGGACCCGGCTTTCCGTACCGGCTGCAAACTGGCTGTGGTGGATGCCACCGGCAAGGTGCTGGATACCAAAGTGATCTATCCCACTGCGCCGCAGAACAAGGTGGAGCAGTCCAAGGCTGAACTGAAACGGCTTATCTCAAAATATAATATAGATTTAATTTCTGTTGGAAACGGGACGGCATCCAGGGAATCGGAACAGGTGATTGTGGAACTGCTCAAAGAACTAGACAGGCCGGTGCAATATGTGATTGTCAACGAAGCGGGGGCTTCCGTCTATTCGGCGAGCAAACTGGCCACAGAGGAGTTCCCGGAGTTTGATGTGGGACAAAGAAGCGCCGCCTCCATTGCCAGGCGCCTGCAGGACCCGCTGGCGGAACTGGTGAAGATTGACCCCCAGTCCATCGGAGTGGGACAGTATCAGCATGATATGAACCAGAAGAAACTAGGAGAAGCCCTGGGAGGTGTGGTCGAAGACTGTGTCAACCGGGTGGGCGTGGACCTCAATACTGCGTCGGCGCCGCTGCTATCTTATATTTCCGGCATTACAAAGACCATTGCCAAAAATATTGTGGACTATCGTGAGACAAACGGACGGTTTACCAGCCGCAGACAGCTTTTAAAAGTGGCCAAGCTGGGGCCCAAGGCTTTTGAGCAATGTGCGGGATTTATGCGTATTTTGGACGGTGACAATCCGCTGGATGCCACAAGCGTCCATCCCGAATCCTACGAAGCAGCGCAGAAACTGCTGGTTCATCTGGGGATGACCATGGAGGATGTCAAAGAAGCGCAGAAAAAAGTGGCAGCAGAAAAGGGGGAAGCCCGTCAGGAGGCAAGAGCCCGGGAGAAGAAGCCGAAAAAGAACCAGTTTGTGATCCGTAATACCAATACGGCCATGGGAAAGGCACTTGCCGCAGCCATGGGCGGTATGACGGTGGAAGCCACGGAAAAGACGGACAAAAAAGCAGGCCAGGCACGTTCCGAGAAAGGTGTCTTAGCCGGCAGTCTGGAACAGCGGGCAGGGGATAAGAATAAGCTGGCGGCAGAACTGGGCATTGGTGAACTGACGCTGACCGATATTCTGAAGGAACTGGAAAAGCCGGCCAGAGATCCCAGGGATGATATGCCAAGACCGATTCTGCGCAGCGATGTGCTGGATATGAAAGATTTAAAGCCGGGCATGATTCTCAAAGGAACTGTCCGCAATGTCATTGACTTTGGTGTCTTTGTGGATATCGGTGTTCACCAGGACGGACTGGTACATATTTCCCAGATCACTGATCGCTTTATCAAACATCCGCTGGAGGCAGTACGTGTGGGTGATATTGTGGAAGTACAGGTGCTTTCCGTGGATGTGCAAAAAAAACGCATTTCCCTGACGATGAAAATCAAGGCAGAGAAACAGTGATGTGTGCATAGCACACGAAAAGGAGAACTTACATGGAAAAGACACTACTGCAGTCCATAGCGGAAAATGCGGTTTTCGTTGCCGAGTTCATTGCCATTGTGGTGGCACTGGTGCTGGTTTCCTATCTGATGGAAAAGATGGCCATAAAAAGGAGCGGCAGCCGGGAACGGGTTTTACATACGAGAAAGGTGGCTGTCTGTGGTATGTTTGCGGCGATCGCGGCAGTGCTGATGATACTGGAGATGCCGGTGCCCTTTGCGCCGCCCTTTTGTGGCCTGGATCTCAGTGAACTGCCGGTACTGGTGGGGACTTTTGCCTTTGGCCCGGTGGCCGGTGTGCTGATTGAGTTTTGCAAAGTGGTATTGAAGATTCTGTTCAAGCCAAGCAGTACGGCATTTGTGGGAGAACTTGCCAATTTTGTGATTGGATGCAGCTATCTTCTGCCCGCATCAGCTGTGTATCTCCTGCATAAGACGCGGAAAAATGCGGTGATTGCCGTACTCACGGGCACAATCTGTATGACAGTATTTGGCACTGCCTTTAATGCGATTTATCTCATACCCAAATTTGCCCAGATGTTTGGGATGCCCATGGAAGCGATCATTGCCATGGGCACGGAGATCAATCCGGCGATTCAAAGCGTGACGAGCCTTGTGGTGCTGGCGATTGCGCCTCTTAATCTGCTGAAAGGCGGTTTGATTTCGCTGATTATCATGTTGATTTATAAGAAGATCAGTCCCATTTTAAAAGAAGGGATGAAGCGGACAGGAAAATAGTCGGCAGAACTGGTGGCAGTGGTTTGCGCTGCCACTTGTTTGTTTTCCACGGGAGGTGTAGCCTGGGCGCACATGCCCGCGGTACCTTCCTGCCGATCAAAGGGAAAAGTCTGGAAAGGGGTGAGAGAGATGCCGGAATTGCCGGAGGTTGAAACAGTCAAAAGGGTGATCGGGCCGCAGATACAGGGGCTTGGCATTGAAACAGTTATGGTAAGGCGCCCGGAGGTAGCAGCGTATCCCGGGGCAGACGAATTTTGCAGGCGGCTCAGCGGACAGAGCATTTCCCATATGACACGCAGGGGAAAGTTTCTGCTGATCTGGCTGCACAGTCAGGACCGGATTATCCTGCATTTGCGGATGACGGGCTGCCTGCTGCTGACGCCGGCGGATTTTCCGGAAGAAAAGCACACCCATATTATTTTCACCCTGCATGACGGCAGGCAGCTGCGCTTTTCCGACCCCCGTCGTTTCGGGAGAGTGTGGCTGATCCAAAAGGACGAGGCGGATACATACAGCGGGATGCACAAGTTAGGCAGAGAGCCGCTCGAACAGACAATCACGGCCCAATATCTATGTGCCGGTTGGGGAAAGCGCAAAAAAGCGATCAAGGAATGTCTGTTAGAGCAGACGGTGATCGCCGGAATCGGCAATATCTATGCAGATGAAATCTTATTTACGGCAGGCATATACCCGGCACGTCCCGCAAACAGCCTGGGCAGTGCGCAGTGGGAACAGCTGGCGTCGGTAATTCCCGAGCGGCTTGCTTATTTTATCGAAAAGAATCAGATAACGGCAGAGGAATATCTGGAAACCAAAGGACGGGATTATCGAAATACCCCATTTTTGCAGGTTTACGGGCATCAGGGGAGCCCTTGCCCGGTCTGCGGGGAAATGCTGCGCCGCATGATTGTGGGCGGCAGGAGCAGTGTGTATTGCCCGGTCTGTCAAAAGGATGGTCTGTGACATAAAACAGCACATGGTTTTGCGGATATGGAAATCCGCTGTTGACAAAGAGCGCAGTCAGAGCATATGATGAGGCTGTCAATGGGATCAGAGGATGGATCTGTAAAAAGTGCGTGGGAGAACAAAGCGGGACATGTTGCGGGATCGGAGAGAACAAAATGCCATGACAGGAACACAGCCTGGCCATACACAAGCAAAGGGAGCAAAGGGAGCAAAGAAGCAGGGGACCGGGGCTGCCTGGCAGATGGACATGTGCAGCGGTTCCGTACTTGGAAAAATGCTGCTCTTTGCACTACCGCTTATGTGTTCGGGCATCTTGCAGTTACTGTTTAATGCGGCGGATATTATTGTAGTGGGCCGGTTTGCGGGGGACAATTCGCTGGCGGCGGTGGGTTCTAATACGGCGCTGATCAATCTGATGACCAATTTCTTTATGGGGTTGTCCATAGGTGCCAATGTGCTGGCAGCTCATTTCTATGGGGCCAGGCAGGAAAGGGATCTGGGGGATACCGTGCATACGGCGATGCTGCTCAGCATAGGCAGCGGTATCTTACTGACTCTGATGGGCTGTATCGGTGCGCGGGAGATTTTGATTTTGATGAAGACGCCGTCAGATCTGCTGGAACTGGCGGTGATTTATCTGCGGATTTATTTTCTGGGCATGACGGCTACCATGATCTATAATTTTGGCAGTGCCATCCTGCGGGCAGTGGGGGATACAAGACGCCCGCTGTTTTATTTATTGGCGGCAGGTGTGGTCAATGTGGTGCTGAATCTGATTTTTGTAATCGGGCTGCGGATGGACGTGGCAGGGGTGGGAATTGCCACGGTGATCTCCCAGTGTATTTCTGCCGGTCTGATTTTCCGCTGCCTGACAAAAGCGGAAGGCGGTATTCGTCTGATACCGCGCCGGATGCGTATCCACAAGGATAAGTTGATCCGTATTTTAAAAATTGGTATGCCGGCCAGCTTTCAGGGAATTTTGTTTTCTTTTTCCAATGTGATCATTCAGTCTTCGGTCAATTCGTTCGGGCCTGTTGTGGTGGCCGGAAATTCGGCGGCTGCCAATATCGAGGGGTTTGTCTATGTGGCCATGAACGCTTTTTATCAGGCGGCCATTTCTTTTACCGGGCAGAATCTGGGTGCGGCGAAATATGAACGGATCAATCGGATTCTTTATACGGCGCTGCTGTGTGTGATAGTGGTGGGGCTTACGCTGGGAAATGGTGTGGTATTTCTGGGCAGGGGCCTGTTATCCTTATATACGGGGAGTGAGATGGTAGTGGAGGCAGGGCTGAAGCGGATGGCGGTGGTGTGCCGTACCTATGTCCTGTGCGGGATGATGGAAGTGGTGGTAGGCTCCCTGCGGGGACTGGGACATTCGGTACTGCCGATGATCGTATCCCTGATTGGCGCCTGCGGCCTGCGTCTTTTATGGATTTTTACCTTTTTCAGGCTGGAAGCATTTCATACGACCACATCTTTGTATCTGACGTATCCCGTGAGCTGGATTCTGACCGTTACAGCGCATCTGATCTGTTTTGCGGTGATCAGAAGGAAGATGGAAAAGGTATGGGGCAGCCGGACGGAGTAAGGCAGATCCTGGCGGGAACCCGGCCGGGCGGCTTGTGCAAAAAGAGAAGTATTTCGGACATTTATTTGAAGAATGGGAGGAATTAGAATGGAAAAAGTCACACTTGGGATGACAGGGATTACCGTGAATAAAAACGGGTTTGGTGCGCTTCCGATGCAGCGCATCTCCCGGGAGGAGGCAGTGAAGCTGGTACGCCGCGCCTTTGAAGGTGGTATGGATTTTTTCGATACGGCCAGATTTTACACAGACAGCGAAGAGAAGCTGGGGGAGGCGCTCCAGGGGATACGGGAGCAGGTATACATTGCGACCAAAACAGGTGCCACGACTGCAGAGGGCTTCTGGGCGGATTTACAGACATCCCTGGGGAATCTGCGGACAGACTATGTGGATCTGTACCAGTTCCACAACCCCTCGTTCTGTCCGCTGCCAGGGGACGGCACCGGTCTGTATGAAGCGATGCGGGAAGCAAAGGCGAAAGGAATGATCCGGCATATCGGTATAACCAATCATCGTCTGTCCGTGGCCCAGGAGGCAATCGACAGTGGTCTGTATGAGACGCTGCAGTTTCCGTTTTGCTATCTGAGCGGGGAGAAGGAACTCGCCCTGGTGAGAGCCTGCAAAGAGAAACAGATGGGATTTATCGCTATGAAAGCGTTGTCTGGCGGGCTGATTACAGATTCGGCTGCTGCTTATGCCTATCTGGCTCTGTATGACAATGTGCTGCCCATCTGGGGTGTGCAGAGGGAAAATGAACTGGAGGAGTTTATTTCCTATATAGATAATCCGCCGTCCATGACGGAGGAGATCCGCGCATTGATTGAAAAAGACAGAAAGGAACTTTCGGGGGATTTTTGCCGGGGCTGCGGATATTGTATGCCGTGTCCTGCCGGGATCGAAATCAATACTTGTGCCAGGATGTCACTGCTTCTGCGGCGTGCCCCCTGGGCTCGCCAGCTTACCGAAGAAATGCAAAAGGAGATGAAAAAAATCGAAAGCTGCCTTCATTGTAACCAGTGTCGGAGCAAATGCCCCTATGAACTGGACACGCCAGCGCTGCTGGAAAAAAATTATGAGGATTACAAACGGGTGCTGGCAGGAGAAGTCAGCGTATAGGATGTGATGAAGGGAACGGTTATGATTTTTTCTGGTGCCTGCCGGTTTCCGGTTGGGGATAGGGAGTTCTTACATCAGTGAGGTTCAGAAGATAGTCCACACTGGTATTATAAAAGGCGGCAAGACGGATCAGGATTGTAGTGGGGATGTCATTTTCCCCGGTCTCGTATTTCGAATAACCGGTCTGGGACATCCCCAGTATCTTGCCCATCTCGCTTTGTGATATTTGTTTGCTTAATCGCAGACTTCTTAAACGTGGATACACGGTCTTTGCCCTCTTCCTGTTATGCTTCAAAGATATAGTAAAGTACATCTGTGTACAGCCGGTGGCTGCGGACAGAGGATCATACTATATTTATTGTATCTGACACATATCTGCCTTCAATAATTTAACCTGAATCAGGTTGTTGCAATACAACCTGATTCAGGTTAATATAGTAAAAGCATTTACTAAACAAAGACTTGCATTGGGAAACGAAAGCCCGCAAAACCATACGAAAGTGCCAGGCGCCTTTCGTATCCCTGCGGAGCAGGAAAGGGCGTAAAATGAGACAGAACAGTAACAGGGCTGCCCTGCGATCATGGCGTATTGTCAGGTTGAAAAAGGGAATGGAATTGTTTGTAATCGGTTTTCTCATGCTTGCAGCATTTGCTGTGATCGGCGATCTTATGTATGAAAAAGAAGATGACTGGATAAGGACACTGGGCCGTAATGATGATTTCTTTGGCAAAAACAGTGAGATTCATACCTTATATCTGGGAGAGTTGCCACCGCAGGCTCAGGAAAGAGCGATGGGAGAAAGGGCAGTGATTGAGGGAAGCGGGCCCTGCAGGGCCGGTTTAGGCGATGGGAAGCCAAAAGATTTCTGCGATCTCAGAAGCCGCGGACAGAAAGCAGAGGAATCTTATTTTCTGCTGCAAAGGGCGGATGCGCGTTACGCCCTTTTGCGGGTCTGTCTTTATGGATATGAGGAGCGGGACGGGCGACAGGCCGTTGCCGGAGAGATAACGGCGGCTGTTGATAACGGCCTGTCACAAGAGGACATGTATTTACAGAAAATCATTTCTTACTGTGAGAGCGAAGGGCTCGAATTGGTGTTTGTAAAGTGACGGTTTCCTGATTTGCAGATCACGGCTGGTTAATCTTTTTTTCAAAATGCTGGTAATCTTTGCTGTGATTCCAGTTTCCGCCCCAGCTAAAGCCATGCTCGGTAAAGAGCCGGTAGCAGAGATCATTTTCATCTATTTTGTAGGCAAACGGCTGGCTGCGGTCGGCGTAGCTTTCTGCGCCGACAGGAGATACCTGCTGCTGCCCGTTTTTATAGGTGATGTAGGGATTGAAAAAGGGATTGATATC
Organism: uncultured bacterium; assembly: GCA_947574055.1. Lineage (GTDB taxonomy): Bacteria > Bacillota > Clostridia > Lachnospirales > Lachnospiraceae > VSOB01. The sequence continues at coordinate 16,176 of CANPIC010000010.1, read as the reverse complement.
AATGGCAAGCCCCCGGCCATGCATGGAAATCTTATTGGTGCCGGCGATGGTGCGGTAGTTAAAGCAGGAGGTATTGTTATCCTGCATGGAAAGCGCATCGTCGGCGCCATATTCATCTACCAGACGGATCTGCTCAATCTGATAATCTGCCTGGTACAATTCGTAAAAGATCTCCACAAGATCCTGAGCAATGGCTTTGTTGCAGATAATATCCCCGGTACTGATATTGCCCTTGAAATTGACATACAAGACGCTGACATGGGTGAGCTCCTCATAGGGAATGGGACAGTCCTCCTTATAGGAGACACCGGTGATCCGTTTTTTCAGATCTTCCGTCAGAGGTTCATAATAAAAATCCGGCTGATAAACAGTCCGGTCAGGATACAGTTGCAGTTCACTCATGGTTTCCTCCCCGTTTTCAGCAGGCGCGGCGGCCTCAATGGTGGTTTTTGTGACACTGATGTCATTGACAAAGTCCGCTTCCTTTGCTGCCGCGTCATCTGTCTTGGTCTCATTTGCGGTCTCCTCCGTCTCCTCGGTTTGCTGCTGCATATAAGCGATTTCCGGTTCTTCTTTTGCATAATCGGAAAGTGTTTTCGAATTATGACTGATGATAAAAGCGCAGGTGCACAACAGGATAAAACAGATGACCGCGCCTGTAAACTTCATATATTTTTTCATATGGTTCACTCCTTTTGTTTCATTCCTTTGCTTTGTGCTGCCCATGTCTGGCAACAGAGACAAGATCCCTGGCGCCGGCGGCAGATGCAGCGAAATGGCATGACAGCCCGGAGCCGTAGTCCATGGCCTTACAAGTTTACATGGACAGTATAGCACCCCAGGCTATACATTGCAATTACCGGGAAAAGATTCCTGCGATCGTCTGGCGGAGGCAATGATCAAAGGCTTGTAATTCGCGGCGTTTTCAAGTACAATAGAGCAGGTAAAAACGCAGGGGTGCATGACTGGCCCGTGCGGCAAATGCGTACGAGTAATCTCCGAAAGGAACGGGCATATGGGCATTATACAGGCAAGTAAGCTGGTATTTGAATACATCCGCCGGGACGAAGAGGGCAATGCGGAAGGGATCACCCGCGCCGTGGATGAGGTGGATCTGGATGTGAAGCAGGGGGAATTTGTGGCTATTTTGGGACACAACGGCTCCGGCAAGTCGACTCTGGCCAAGCATATCAATGCCATTTTGTATCCTACGGAAGGTACGGTACTGGTGGATGGAAAAGATACCAGGGACGAAGCACATATCTGGGAAATCCGGCAGAAGGCCGGTATGGTCTTTCAGAATCCCGACAATCAGATCATCGGACAGGTGGTGGAAGAGGATGTGGGATTTGGCCCGGAGAATATGGGAGTGCCCACAAAAGAGATCTGGGAACGGGTGGAGGAGAGTCTGAAGGCAGTAGGGATGTATGAGTTCAGAAAACACTCCCCCAATAAACTGTCCGGTGGGCAGAAACAGCGGGTGTCCATTGCAGGTGTGATCGCCATGCACCCCAAATGTATCATTCTGGACGAACCGACGGCCATGCTGGACCCCAACGGACGCAAAGAAGTGATCCGTGCGGTGCGGGCACTGAACCAGGTGGAACATGTGACGATCCTGCTGATCACACATTATATGGAAGAAGTGATATATGCGGACCGGGTCATTGTCATGGATCAGGGCAGAGTGGTAATGCAGGGGATTCCCCGGGAGATTTTTTCCCGGGTGGAGAAGCTCAAAGAGCTGCGGCTGGACGTGCCGCAGGTGACGATGCTGGCGCATGAACTGAAAAAAAAGGGCATATCTTTGCCGGACGGGATACTGACCACACAGGAATTGGCGCAAGCACTTATGCAGTGATGTTTCCATGAGCGGAGTCGGCAGTCAGGTATGTTTTTTAAAATAAGAAAGGAAAACGATGGCAATTATTCTGGACCATGTGAGTCATATCTATGAAAAAGATACGGAGATGGCGGCCTTTGCCTTAAAAGATGTATGCCTGACCATTCCCGACGGGCAGTTTATCGGTCTGATCGGTCATACGGGATCGGGAAAATCCACCCTTGTCCAGCATTTGAACGGCTTGCTGGCGCCGACCGGCGGGCATATTTATTTCAATGGCCGGGATATCCATGAAGACGGTTTTGATAAAAAGGAACTGCGGAGTAAAGTCGGGCTGGTATTTCAGTATCCGGAGCATCAGCTTTTTGAAGTGGATGTTTTTACGGATGTGTGTTTCGGGCCGAAAAATCTGGGCCTTTCCGTGAAAGAGACACAACTGAGGGCTTTTGAGGCGCTGCGTCAGGTGGGGTTTCCCGAGGACTATTTTTATCAGTCCCCTTTTGATCTGTCCGGCGGACAGAAGCGGCGGGTGGCCATTGCCGGTGTCCTGGCCATGAAGCCGGATGTGCTCGTACTGGATGAGCCTACGGCGGGACTGGACCCCAAAGGCAGGGATGAAATACTGGACCGGATCGCGGCACTGAAAGAGGAGACAGGGATCACCGTAGTGCTGGTTTCTCACAGTATGGAAGATATTGCCAGATATGTAGACCGTATTATAGTAATGAACCGGGGGAGCGTGCTGTTTGATGATATCCCGAAAGCTGTCTTTGCCCATTACAGAGAGCTGGAAAGTGTGGGACTGGCCGCGCCACAGGTAACTTATATCATGCAGGCCCTGCGGGAGAAGGGGCTGGCGGTGCGCACAGATGCGACCACTCTGGAAGAGGCGCAGAGGGAAATTCTGCGCGCGCTGGGAAGGGACGGCAAATGACAGGCAGGTCGCCGGCATGGGAGGAACTATGTTAAGAGATATTACACTGGGACAATATTATCAGACCGAATCCCTGATTCACAGACTGGACCCGAGAGTCAAGCTGGTGGGAACGATTGTCTATATTATTTCCCTGTTTACATTTCAGCATTTTAGCGGATTTGCAGTGGCGGCGCTGTTTCTGGCTGTGATGATCAGACTGTCGCGGGTGCCTTTCCGCTATATGGTCAAGGGGATGAAGGCCATACTGTTTCTGCTTCTTCTGACAGTGGTATTCAATCTGTTTCTGACGCCGGGTGAGCCGCTGGTACAGATCTGGAAGCTGACCATTACCAGGGAGGGGGTTCGGCTTTCGGTCTTTATGGCAGTGCGGCTTACTTTCCTGATCATCGGCTCTTCCCTGATGACGCTGACAACCACACCCAACAATCTTACAGATGGGATGGAGAAACTGATGAATCCCCTGAAAAAAGTACGGGTGCCGGTGCATGAGATTGCCATGATGATGTCCATTGCGCTTCGTTTTATCCCCATCTTGATGGAAGAGACGGACAAGATTATGAAGGCGCAGATTGCGAGAGGGGCGGATTTTGAGAGCGGCAATCTGCTTCGCAAAGCAAAGGCCATGGTTCCCCTGCTTGTCCCCCTTTTTATCTCTGCTTTCCGCCGGGCCAACGATCTGGCCATGGCGATGGAAGCCAGATGCTACCAGGGCGGGGAAGGCAGGACAAAGATGAAGCCTCTGCAATATAAGAAACGGGATTATCTGGCCTATGCTGTTTTACTGATCTATCTCGTGACGCTGGCTGCAGTCAGGATAGCCGAGGGCATGATATGATGCGGGTGAGACTGCAGGTGGCCTATGATGGTACCGCTTACCATGGATGGCAGGTACAGAAGAATGGAAATTCCATAGAAGGGGAACTGAACAGGCATCTGTCGGCACTTTTGCAGGAGGACATTCAGGTTATCGGTGCCAGCAGGACAGATGCGGGCGTACACGCACTCTGTAATATAGCGGTATTTGATACTGAGACAAGGATGCCGGCGGAGAAGATCAGCTATGCGCTGAATCAGAGATTGCCGGAGGACATCCGCGTACAGGAATCCTCCCAGGCACCGTCTGATTTCCATCCCAGGAAATGCAAAAGTGTCAAGACCTATGAATACAGGATCTGGCGGGGCGAATTTCCCATGCCGACTGTCCGGCTCTATTCCCATTTTATCTATACGCCGCTGGATGTGGGCCGTATGCGGGAGGCTGCGTCTTTCCTTACGGGCGAACACGATTTTAAAAGTTTCTGCTCTGCGGGTTCCCAGGCGGAGAGTACTGTGCGTACCGTTTATCGGATCGAACTGCGTGAGGAGGGCAAAATGCTTATCCTGCGGATTTCCGGAAACGGTTTTCTCTATAATATGGTACGCATCATTGCCGGTACGCTGGTAGAGTGCGGAAAGGGCAGATATGATCCCGTACATGTCAGAGATATTTTACAGGCACGCGACCGGCAGCAGGCAGGCCCTACCATGCCGGCCAGGGGGTTGATGCTGACAGGCTATGAGTTTGTCTGAACTGTTGCAAATCAGGGAAAATTTGGCCATCAGGATATTGACACGCACGGGACAGTATACTATAATTACTCAGTGTGGCGGAATCAGAAGCGGCTGTCAATTCCCGGGCAGGGTGCTTCGGATGTGCCTTTTGGATTGGTTTTCGGTAACGTATGCGGCGGCCCGGACATCTGCCGGAGAAGTGAGAGAAAACACAGAACAGATTGATAAGACGAGATTTATTATGGAGGTAACATAATGAAAACTTTTATGGCGAGTCCATCTACAATCGACAGAAAATGGTATGTAGTAGACGCTGCAGATATGACACTGGGACGCTTGGCATCAGAAGTTGCGAAAGTATTGAGAGGAAAGAACAAGGCGATCTTTACTCCTCATATGGATACCGGGGATAACGTGATCGTTATCAACGCTTCCAGAATCAAAGTGACAGGTAAGAAGATGGATCAGAAGATCTATTATCATCACTCAGATTATGTGGGCGGTATGAAAAAGGCTACCCTGAGAGAGAAGATGGCGAAGAAACCGGAGCAGGTGATTGAACTTGCAGTAAAGGGAATGCTTCCGAAAGGACCTTTGGGACGACAAATGTTCAAGAAACTTCATGTATACGCAGGACCGGAGCATGCACATGCAGCTCAGAAACCTGAAGTGCTGACATTTTAATCGAAAGGGACGAAAAAGGAGGAATCGGAAATGGCTAAAACAGCTAGATACTACGGAACAGGCAGAAGGAAAAAATCAATCGCCAGAGTATACTTAGTACCTGGAAAAGGCGATATTACAATCAATAAAAGAAGCATTGATGAATATTTCGGACTGGAGACACTGAAAGTGATCGTGCGCCAGCCTCTGGTGGCGACCGATAACGCGGATAAGTTTGATATCCTGGTAAACGTATACGGCGGCGGCTATACCGGACAGGCCGGAGCGATCAGACATGGTATTTCCAGAGCGCTCCTGCAGGCAGACGCTGATTACAGACCTGTATTGAAAAAAGCAGGCTTCCTGACAAGAGACCCTCGTATGAAAGAGAGAAAGAAGTACGGCCTCAAAGCGGCTCGTCGCGCTCCGCAGTTCAGCAAGAGATAAGCAAACGGAATATCAAATATGGATTTCAATCCCCAGAACGTATACGTTTTGGGGATTTTGTCTTCTTTTTGTATAAAGTGCCAGCTAAAAGGATACAACAGCAGCCCGTTGAAAAAGCCATTGCGTTATGGTACATTGCTACATGGATTTTCCTGTATGATGGCAGGAGTATTTTCAGACAGCTCTGTCCATAGAAAACCGAAAGCTGAGGTAAGGAATGTGAAGATAGAGATGAAACAGATGTTGACGGCCAATATCGTGTTAGATGTGTACAGCGTCATACTGGCCATGATCCTCATTGTGTATCTTCTTAGCGGAAAGCGGTACAGGCAGCGGCTGAATCTATACTTTTTAGGTATTGCCGTTTCCAATGTTTTTATGATCATCGGTGACCTTTCCGACTGGCTGTTTCAAAGCGCGGCCCAGTCATGGGAAAAAAGACTCTTGGCGGCGGGAAGTGCCCTCTATTATACTGCTTCGGCCTTTGTACTGTATTTTTTTCCTGCTATATCACCACCTATATGCAGCTGAAGGGCAGGACAAAAAAGGTGTGTCTTTTATCTGTGGCTGCGGTGTGCGGGGTGCAGGTTATGTTCGCGCTTCTAAGCCCCTTTACCGGTTCTTTTTTTTATGTGACTGATGAGGGGTATCAGCGGGGGGCGCTGTTTTTGATTTCCCAGCTGATACCGCTGTTTTGCTACCTTTTATTTACCTTTCTGGTGATTCGTTACCACAGGAAACTGAAACGGCGGGAGGTGGTGTTTTTTCTGCTTTACATTTTCGTGCCCCTGGGAGGAGAAATGGCACAGATGCTTACCCGGGGCATTGCCGTTGTCAATGCCGGAGTGACCCTTGCGCTCATGTTTATTCTTGTGAATATCCAGTTTCAGTATGAGGTCGCATTGGGGGAGCGGGAAAAGAAACTGGCCAGACAGCAGATGGATATTATGCTCAGCCAGATACAGCCTCACTTTTTATACAATTCCCTGGGAACCATCTACCATCTGTGCGGGACTGATCCCGACATGGCAAAATCGTCCATACGAAAATTTTCGGATTTCCTGCGGGGGAATATGGAGAGTTTAAAGGCTCATGCGCCCATTCCCTTTGAAAAAGAACTGAATCATGTGATGAATTTCCTCTATCTGGAGCAGCAGAGGTTTGGAGAGCGGCTGCGGATTGTCTATGAAATCGGGACAACGGATTTTTTGATCCCTTCCCTTACTCTGCAGCCCCTTGTGGAAAATGCGGTGCAGCATGGCATTCTGAATAAAAAAGAGGGCGGCACGGTTATGATCCGCACGGAGGAGACAGGGGAAGAAGTCCTGTTGACCATTACAGACAACGGGGTGGGAATGGACCAGGCCAGAAAGATGCCGAGCCTTGGAGATCACGCCCACATCGGTATTTCCAATGTCAGAAGCCGCCTTAAGGAAATGGTATACGGCAGTCTGGAAATCGAAAGCAGCAGTCAGGGGACGGTAGTTGCCATACGGATACCCCGGTAGAAAGGAATTGGGAGTATGAGATTTTTTGCGGTGGATGATGAACCGATCATGCTGAGGGGGTTGGTATCCGTACTGGGCGAGGTCAGGCCCGATGCGGAGATTTTATCGTTTCAATGGCCAGAGGACGCTCTGGAGGCGGCAGGAAGTAAGCCGCCGGATGTGGCGTTTCTGGATATCCAGATGGGCAAAATGACTGGTCTGGAATTGGGCGTCCGGCTAAAGAAGATCAAACCGGACGTCCATATTATTTTTGTCACAGGTTTTTCCCGGTATGCGGTGGACGCGTTTGCCATGCACGCCACCGGTTATCTGCTGAAGCCGGCAGAAAGGGAAGATGTGGAGAGGGAGCTGACCTTTCTTTACGGCGTGTCGGGTTTAAAAAGCCGCATTCAGGTTAAGACGTTTGGCGGCTTCGACCTTTTTGTGGACGGGGAGCTGGTCCGGTTTGAACGCAAAAAGGCAAAAGAACTGCTGGCATATCTGGTAGACCGCCGGGGGCTGTCGGTGACAACCAGGGAAGCCTGCGCAGCCCTGTTTGAGGATGCCGGGGATACGCCCTCCGGCAGATCTTATTTCCGAACCCTCCTCCATGAACTGGTCAAGGCGCTGAAAAAAGCGGGTGCCGAGGAAATCCTGCGAAAAGAAAGGAACAGCTATGCCGTTGTGCCGGAAACTTTTGACTGTGATTTCTACCGGTTTCTGGAGGGGGATGCAAAAGCGGTGAATCTGTATCAGAGCGACTATCTGCCTGCCTACAGCTGGGCGGAGATCCGCAATGCTGAGCTTGGCTTTGGGGATAGGAAAAGGCAATAACATATGTTGCGGTTTTGTTGCGCTTGGTTTGCTATAATGATAAAAAACAGCCAATGGGGATTCCGGCACAATCAGGCGGGATACAAAACGCAACGCTCCTTTGCGCGAGAGGAGGAAGAAAATGAAGAAACCAATAGAATTTAACAATTTATCCGTGTCTTGGAAAAGAGGGATGAAAAAAAAGAAAAAACGATGGATTGCCTTTTTCCTGATGACAGCCATGTTCTTGCAGGTTACCGCCTGCAGCTATGCGCTGGCTCCGCCTGCGACAGAATCCGGCGACGCCCAGTCAACGGACGTTGACGCGCATAATCAGGCTGCCGCGGGCGTATCCCCATCCGGCGGGGTCGAGAACGATGAAGACGCCTTTCCAGCCGTGGGGGGGGGAGGAGATCTCAGGTTTTACTTTGAAAAGTGTGGAGTCCTATGGTCCGCTGAACGCGGAGATTCTCAGTTTTGAGCATGAATACAGCGGGGCCCAGCTTTGCTATATCAAAAATGACGATACCAACCGGGCATTTAGCGTTGCCTACCGGACGCCCCTTGTGGATGAGACGGACTCCAATCATATTTTTGAGCATGCCATTCTATCATCTTCCCAAAAGTATCCCAGCAATAATCTGTTTTTTGACATGGTGGGCAAGACCTACAATACCTATGTCAACGCTTCTACTTACAACAACTTTACCATGTTTCCCTTTGGCAGCCAGAGCGAGGAGCAGCTTCTTCTTGGGGCGGATGTCTATTTAAGCTGCATGGTAAGCCCAGGTCTGCTTCGCGATCCGCAGATCTTCAAACGGGAGGCACTGCGCTATATGCTCTATGATGTGGACGATCCCATATCCATGGGCGGGACTGTGTTCAGCGAGGATATGGGATATATGACCTCCGTCGGTATGGAAGGAGGGCGCAACATTCTGCAGGGGCTTTATCCCGGGGAATATGCCGCGAATTATATCGGACGGGCCCATGCCAACTACCGGGATCTGACCTTTGAACATGTGGCCGAAACCCATGAGCGGTGCTACCGTTTTGACAACGCCCTGCTTCTTCTCTACGGGGATTTGGATTACCGCGTCTTTTTGGAATTTATGGACAGGGAATATTTATCCAAAACCGAAAAGCGGGGCACCGATTTAAGCGCCTATGATGACCCGGTGACCGCTCCGGCTTTTGCGTCTATTTCCATGGATACGGCAAAACCGTTTTTTATATTTGGAATGGATTATGCCAATCCGGAGGACGCCGCGCCCTTTAAGGCCGTGGTAGAAAAGACTCTGGCGGATGTGGCTCAAAACGGGTTGGATGATGAGCTGGTGGACACAGTGCTGAAATCCAAGGCATTAGACGATTACACCATGATGGAAAATACCTCTGTTATTATTGAGGAGATCTTCCCTGTTATCTGCATGAAATGGGTACAGTCCGGAGAGATGGATCTGCTGCCCCAAACGGAGGCCGTTTTCCGGGCTGTGGAAAAGGATACCGATCAGGAATTAATCCGAAAGCTGGCGCAATCCCTTAAAAATGCCCCCCGCAGCGCTATGGTTACCACGGTCCCCAAGTCGGGGCTGGCGGAACAACTGGTGGCGGAGCAGGAGGCGTATCTGGCCGAGATGAAGGCCGCCATGACGCCTGAGGAACTGGAACAGATGGTAAAGGACACTCTGGCATTTGATGAGTGGAACGCGTCAGAACAGTCCAACAATGATTTTGTTATTTCGGTGGCTGATCTTCCCTCTCTGGAGGCCCAGCCGGAATTTCACAAGGAGGAGGACGACGGGGCGCTCTATTATACTGCTGCCGCCCAGACGGAGCAGATCAGTTGTCACCAGCTCTTCTTCGATACCAGCGCCGTGTCCCAGGAGGATCTGCACTATATCGGTCTTTACAGCATTCTGCTGGAAGAACTGGCAACGGAAAATTACACCAAGGCGCAGAAGGATAACCTGATGAAGCAGTATCTCCATGGCCTGGACATTGATGTCGCGTACCCGGAAGATGGGGAGAGGCAGTACCCCATGTTTGGTGTCCAGTGGAATTGTATGACGGAGGACTACGAGACAAGCCTTGGATTTCTCCTGGAGATTATGGAAGGGCTTAACCTGGAGGACAAAGATGAGCTTATCAGGGTTCTGGATAAATACCTGCCTTCTTTAGACTGGTCCAGAAACGACCCCTATGTCCTGGATTCTATGATTGCCTATGCCGGACTTGATCGGGACAACCGGTATCGGGAATACTTAAACGGCCAGCGGTTTTATGAGTTTGCGAAGGAACTGCGTACACGGCTGGATTCCGATCCGGATGCCGCGAAAGAGATTGGGGAAAAACTTCGTTCGGTTCAAAAGAGCATCCTGCACAGAGACCGGATGGTGGTGATGAATGTGGCCCCCCCAGGGACAGGTGGGGCAGATTTCGGACATTTCCCGTCAGATGCTGAAAAATCTCCCATCGCTGCCCGGTGCAGAGGCAGACTATAAACTGCCGGAATTTGCGGACCGGACAGGGGTGATCGTGGAGGGAGCCAATTACTATACTTTCTCGGTCAGCGATACCACCCAGATTGACAACTTGTCCGGGACTCTCTTTCCTTTTTTAAGCGCACTCAGCGACCGGTATATCGTTCCCAAAATCCGGTTCCAGGGGCTGGCCTACAGTGCGGGTCTGATGTCTCCCTGGGATTTGGAATTCATAGTAACCTATACGTACAGCGATCCCAAGGTAGCTGAAACGGTGGCTGTCATTGAGAAAGAGGCTGAACAGCTGGAGACATTGGAGCTGACCCAGGAGGAACTGGACGGTTATATCCTAAATGCCTATTCCGCTGTGACTGCTCCCGCCGGGAACCTGGACAGGTATATGACTGCCATGTACCAGGATATGTCCGGGTTTGATACAGCGAACTGGCGCAGGCTTGCCGACGAGATCAGGACCGCGACCCTGGATGATAAGGAAGAGGCGGTGCAGACGTTACGCAGGCTTTTGGAAAACCAGCACCTGGTTACTGCGGGCAACGCCGAGTTGATCCGGGCGGAGGCAGATATCTTCGACAAGATTTATGATTACCGTATGCCTTTGGAATGATGGTTACAGCCGGGAAGAAGCCAGATTCATAACCTTTGGGCAGAGATAAGATTTTGACCCAGGAAGACGCCCTGGATATTTTGAAAAAAAGTATATAAGGCAGGAGTGTGGGTATATAGCTGTGTGGATGTACCTGCACTCCTTTTTGCTTTAAAAGTCAAATGCTCCTGCCTGCCTTTTCCGTGTAGTGGTGCGGGCAGAGCATAAAGAAAAAATGCTGGAACACCAGATAAAGATGCTGAACCGGAAAGAGGACACAGAATGAAACCCAGCTATACTTTTTCAATGGGATAGCGTATAATATATGGTATTGGAATTGATATTGCTACGAGTTTATAACTTCAAGTTTATGGAAATGGCTTATGATGTGGGTAAAAAGATTTGGGATTGTGATGTTGTCTTTACCAATTGCGCTAGCAGTAGTCTGGGTGCTATATGAAATCTTTGGTATGTGCATAAATCACATTACAACCAAAGAACAAACGAATACACTACGGACGAATTTAGAAAGTGAAATTTCTGATGTTGAGATTATTAGTGTTTATTCGGAAACAGGGAATACATCAGGAACTGGGAACCATGTTGATTGTCTGTCCTCTATCATATTTTCAACAGAAATGCGGGAAACTGAAATAGAGGAATGTATGTCCAAATACTATGTTTTTGATGGATGGAGTTGTTATGTGAATAAAACAGACGATGGGTATTACATAATTTATATCAATACATCGGCTCCTTTTGCAGATAATATAGAGGGACATTGACGTTTCAGACGCCATGGAGGAAGTGGAACCCCTCATCTTTAGATATTTCATCGGCTACTGGAACAACAGACGGATATGCGCCGCTAATGAGGGGCTCCCTCCTATGGTTAAACGACAGAGATGATTGTTTCCGCGTTCAGCGCCGCGATTTCCTTTATCAGCCGTTGGCGGTTTGCGTCCAGTTCCTCAATTCTCCCATTGGCATAGGACAGCAGAACCGTATTGGCTCCGGTCAAGGTGTTCAGCAGTTTTTCGATTTCGTCCTCCACCTGGGCCAGCTCCACATTCAAGGCGGTCAGCTTGGGATTGACGGTCGTTGCTTTGGCGGTCAGGGTTTGAAATTCAGAGAGTTTCTTCACCATCTCCCCATAGACAAATTGCTCAAACTCCGCCGCGTCGTTGACCACCACCGCACCCTGCCCCTTGAAAAATTTGTACGGCTCCAGGCCGGCCTGGGCGTAAATCGGGTTGCGGAGCAACTGAGAGATAAATCCCCGTTTCAATTCCTTGCCGTAAATCAGGATATTGTTTTCAGCAAAGTACCGGGCAATATCCCCGAACGACGTGGACGGCTCGGCGTACATCTCAAACATCAGGCGGGCGATATTCGCCGTGGCGGGGTCCGGGATCATCATTTTCGTGCGGATGTCCTGGAGGGTGGTAGGCTCCAGCTTGAAGCCATAGGGGGCCGCGCCGCTCATGTGAAAGTCCCGCCTCGATCTCCCGTTTGCGCTTGTCCGCACCTTGGGCGCAAGAATGGGGGTCAGATTTTCAACAGTAATGGTTCGGGCCTGGACGGGTGGGAGCTGGTTAATGGCGGCGATTTCATCCGATACTTCCAGGGTGATATTTTCAGTCAGATAGGGGTAATAACGCTTCAATTTGATAGTTGTCATATGTAACCTCCATTTCGATGTTGGCGGAAAAGGACGGATCGAAATGGAGGAGGCGGAGAACGGCACCCGGGAGCGCTGCCCCGGACTTCTGGATACTGTGACCAGAAGTGAGGAGATATAAAAACGTCCACACAGAGCAAGGCCATACGGACGTGTCGGGGCGACAGGATATTACAATTTTCGCAGTTGCGGTCAAGGTTTCCCATCAGAGGGGGCGGGCTTTTTTTGACAACAGACTACGAGAAAAGAACATGGCGATACCTCCCGGACACCGCCGTGTCCTTAAAAATGGGCAACTTTAACACACCCTCCGTTTTCCGTATTTTCAAAAGAAAGCGGCGGTCTGAAATTTGTTATTTCAAAACCGCCGCAGGGCTGCTTGTATTTTGTTTTTATCAGGGTTTTTTGAAATCAAATTTATTTTTTTGATCAAAGCTGTTTCCCGTCAAAAAGTATCGTTGCAATCCAAAGGTCTATGATTGTAATAGCAATAGAAATGATGGTTGGCATTAAAAATTCCGATACAGAAGTTATGCCGGAGATCAGCTCCACGTTCTTTGAGGTCAAAAGGAACGGATTGAATTTAGCCAGCGGTTCGACAATCCCCAGCAGGGATATGATCGCCACGATACCGCCGGTAAAAAGGATACTGGTGAAAGTCTGCTTGAAAACAACACAGCCAAGGAGCAGAATACTCAGGTACAGAAAACCGATCAGCCACAGATAAAACGCGGCAGTAAAGACATTGGAAAGCATTGTACCCGGCCATAAATAAGCTGTGTAGCAGTAGGTCGCAAGGAATCCGGTCCAGTAGCAGACGGTCATAAGAATTGCCGCCACAGTATATTTTGCGAAGATAACCGCCGAGCGGGGCAGGCCCTTTGTTACCAGCAGTACCAAAGTCCCCTTGGAATATTCACCAGACATACAACTGCCAAACAGGATAATAAACGCGCTGAACCCAACGCCGGAGATGTTCTTATAAAACTGCTCCCACGCATCCAAAGCAACAGGGGCCGACCCCATCTGCATATCCGCCGCCACCGCAGAGAGGATCTCCGGCATAAACTTGGCAAGGAAAGGACTGGTCAGCCCAAAAATCAGAAAGACAGCGAACAGGATAAGAAAGCGGTAGTTTTTTATGTTCTCAGTTAGTTCCTTCTTCAAAAAGGCAACATAGCCGTTCATTGTATCACCTCCAAAAACAGGCTCTCAAGAGACGGCTCCATAATCTCAATTTTGATGGGGCAAAGTGCCGTCTCCGCCAAAATGCGGAATACCGTATGCTGAACTTTTTCCATCTCCTGACTGTGTAATATGATTTCTTTCCCTTTTTCTTCCGCCGTGTTCAGCAAGGGCTGTATTGCCTCCTGACTTTTGAAGGTATGCAAGGCATCATCCCCAGAAAATTCCAGAAGTAGACTTTCGTGACCATGAAGGGCTTTTATTTCCGAAAGCGTTCCCCCGACAACGATCTTTCCCTGGTTGAGCAGGGCTGCATGGTCGCAGATTCGCTCCACATCAGACAAAATGTGTGTGGAAAACAAGACCGTTGTTGTGCCACTGATTTTGCGAAGAATATCCAGAATTTCTTTTCTGCCCACTGGGTCAAGGGCGCTGGTGGGCTCGTCACAAATCAACAGCTTGGGCCGGGTGAGTAAAGCCTGTGCGATTCCAAGCCGCTGTTTCATACCACGCGAAAAGCCACCAATCGTCTTTTTGACGTTTCCCAGTCCCACCAGAGAAAGAAGTTCCTCACCCCTTTGATATGTTTCCACCTTTGACAGTCCAATGATCTCTCCACATAACGCAAGGTATTTGATCGGGGTCATGTAATCGTAAAACTCCGGGACATCCGGCAAATAGCCGATATACTGATTTGTTTTCGTCTGCCCAAAGTGAACAGTCTCATTACAGACAGTAATCTCACCTTGATCGGGCCGCAGCAAACCGAGTACCATTTTCATGGTCGTTGTTTTTCCGGCTCCGTTTTGGCCGATGAAACCGAAAACACTTCCCTCCGGTACGGCCATATTCAAATTGTCAATGATCTTCTGTCCGCCGAAAGCTTTTGACAAGCCTTGTATTGTCAATGCATTCATTGTTCTTCGCCCCTCCCAATAACAAAGTAAGTGATCGGGCCCATGAGTAGGAACACAACAACCACGACCAGCCAAAACACCTTGCTGCCAAACCGATAATGCGGATGCCGCAACACATGAAGCGCCGCAACCACAGCAAGAACAGCATCCAGCACTAAAACTGGAATGAGCAGCGGCAGTATTTCCAATAAAGCATCCATTTGTAAATACCTCCCATAAATGATTTGATTGTGGATACTTGCATATCCAAAAGGAACCTTCTTTATATTTCCTTGTCGGTTATATTACCATAACGGAAATGTAAAATCAAGGGATTTGAGCAGGTGATTGACTTTTTATTTTCATCATGGTAATATTTCCAGGGAAAGGAGCGTGTTCTTCATGGATAAGCAACATCTGAATCTTAAAATTATGGAATGTGTTTCAAATCCAATCAAGTGCCGGATGCTGATCGAGATACTGAAAAGCGGGGAGACAACTGCAAAACTACTCGCTGAAAAGTGTATGGATATTCCTCAAACCACACTATATCGAAACTTAAAGCGTATGACCGAAGATGGAGTTCTCAAAGTGGTAAGTGAAACGCAGATTAGAGGAACCGTTGAAAAGACGTATGCTGCGACCTTTGATCTGAATGACACCAATACGATGATTGGTGAGAACTCAGGAAAAATGTATATGCAGATGTTTTTGCAGTACATTTTGACCTTTGCGAAACAATTCCAGACTTATTGTGATGCTCCAGGTATTGATATTAAAAATGACAAATCAGGCTTTTCGCTGTCCTATGTTTATCTCACAGATGAAGAACTGGAAAATACCGTTGCCGCCATTTCAAAAACTTTGACCCCGCTCCAAAATAATAAGCCTGCTCCTGGTCGGAAATTGCGGACAATCGGAGTGATTATTTCTCCAGAGCAGCATAATACGAAGTAAAATACTGCTATAAAATACCATTATTATAGAGACTGCCGCAAAGAGCACCAAAAAAGTACCGTCCCCGGTTTTGGTGCAGTTTCTGGGGTGGCACTAAACGGCAATTTGATTGAGATTATTTGCACACCGCCTTTGCAGGGAAACGATCTCTTTGACTGGCGCAAGGTCAACATGGAGCACATAGCCGTTGAGAGCCATTTTTCTCATATATGCTGAAAGGTTGCGAATACCCACGTCTGCCATGCGCTCCCGGATTTTTGCCTGTTCATCCGGGGACAGCCAGACACAGACGGACGTACTCCGAATACGCTTTTTCCCGGCGACCAGCGTTGACTGGTTTTCAGGGCTGTAAGGCATTGAATTTTGACCGTTCATAGATACCTCCCATAAATTCAGATGTTGACAGTATTTCGATAAATCGGGGGTGGGGAATGATACTATACCAGCCCCCACAAAACCGGAGCTGGAAACCCTTGCGGGGCAAGGCTTTGAGATTGCTAATTTTCAACATATCAGCCGTGGACGAAGCGGGGAAAATGGGGGGCACTTCTGGTCACGGTGTCCAGAAGATATACAAAAAGGGGCTGTCGGTTAATAGATAGACCAAAACAGGGGCAGGTTTGACTCAT
>CANPIC010000009.1 GCA_947574055.1 uncultured bacterium | reverse complement strand
AGATGGAAATCCAGGCAAGTCATTTGGCGAAATGTAAATGTGTCAGTACACTAGGTGATATGGCCAAATGTTTCTCAGTGCATTGTACCATACTGTTGTTTTGTTTTCCAGTGATTTCCTATGTTCGACACGACAAACGCATGCATGGATAAACTGTGAATCTTTCGTAGAGGCAGCGGGACAGAAACTGAAAAAATTTATGGAAGGTAGGATAAAAGATTTTTTAGTTATTGACATCTAATGGTAGTTAGTATATACTAACTTCATAGAAATAAAAGAGCCTGATTTGTATGGGAAATAAAGGAGGGTGTATTTATGCCACTGACGATGATGAAAAGAGGAGAACCCGGGATGATCAAAAAGATCGGCGGCAGGGAAGAGACGAGGCGGTTTCTGGAGCATTTGGGCTTTGTGACCGGCGGTATGGTGACGGTCATATCTGTGATTGGCGGCAGTGTGATTGTGAATATCAGGGATGCGCGGGTGGCGATCGGAACAGAGATGGCAAATAAGATTTTTGTATAGAAAGAGGGGTATGATGAGAAGTTTAAAAGAGATTGGCTGTGGGCAGACCGTGACGGTAAAGCGACTGACAGGGGAAGGGCCGGTAAAGAGGCGGATTATGGATATGGGCATTACGAAAGGCGTGTCTGTTTATGTGCGCAGGGTGGCGCCGCTGGGCGATCCGGTGGAAGTCATGGTAAGGGGATATGAACTGTCACTGCGCAAAGCGGATGCAGAGATGATTGAGGTGGAATCATACGAAGAAGTATGACTGCTGCCACCTTGTGACAGGTATGTGTAGCGGGCGGAGAGTGAATTGCGGAGGATAAGGGGCAAATTTTTTTTAACTATAGGTTAGATATAACTAATCAAAAAGAGTGACAACAAACTTAAATAAGTATAATCGAACACAAGGAGGAGAGTGAGATGGCAGTGAAAATCGCACTTGCGGGTAATCCCAACTGTGGAAAGACGACACTGTTCAATGCACTGACCGGTTCCCATCAGTTTGTGGGAAACTGGCCGGGGGTTACCATTGAGAAGAAGGAAGGAAAACTGAAGGGATATTCGGATGTAACCATCACGGATCTTCCGGGGATTTATTCTCTGTCCCCCTATACCCCGGAAGAGGTGGTGGCCAGAACATATCTGTTACAGGAGCGGCCGGACGCGATTTTGAATCTGGTGGACGGTACCAATATGGAGCGCAATCTGTATCTGACCACGCAGCTTATGGAATTGGGGATTCCCGTTGTCGTCGCGGTCAATATGATGGATATTGTGGAAAAGAGGGGAGATCAGATACAGATCCATGAACTGGGCCGGAGGCTGGGCTGTGAAGTGGTTGAGATCTCGGCCCTGAAAGAAAAGGGGATCGGCAAGGCCGCCGCCAAAGTGGTGGAGGTGGCCCGAAAGAAAGAGGCATCAGTTCTGTTTCCTGTATTTCCGGAGGAAATAGAACAGAGCATCCGCCAGACACAAGCGCATCTGGGCGATGCCGTGCCGGAAGAACAAAGGCGCTTCTATGCTGTGAAACTGCTGGAAAAAGACGAAAAGATTGCAGAGCAGATCGGAAAGGCAGCGGATCTTTGCGCAGAGATTACCACGCTGGAAGAACTGTATGACGATGATGTGGAGAGCATTTTTGCCAATGAGCGATATGGTTATATCGCTTCCGTGATGCAGGCCTGTTACAGGAAAGGGAGCAGGGAGAACATAACGCTCTCTGACCGGATAGACGGAGTTGTGACAAACCGCTGGCTGGCTCTGCCCATATTTGCAGTTGTGATGTTTCTGGTATATTATATATCTGTCACGACTGTAGGAACATGGGCCACGGACTGGGTCAATGACGGTCTGTTTGGTGAGAGCTGGAGCCTGGCGGGACTGGCGCAGGTGCCGGGGATTCCCGCAGCCATGGAGAGCGGGCTTGCGGCCATAGGATGTGCAGACTGGCTGGCAGGGCTGATCCTGGACGGCATTGTGGCGGGTGTGGGCGCGGTACTTGGTTTCGTGCCGCAGATGCTGGTGCTTTTTCTCTTTCTTGCGTTTCTGGAATCCTGCGGGTATATGGCCCGCGTAGCCTTTATTATGGATCGCCTCTTTCGCAGGTTCGGCCTTTCCGGAAAATCTTTTATTCCGATGCTGATCGGCACAGGGTGCGGCGTTCCCGGCATTATGGCATCCAGAACGATAGAAAATGACAGAGACCGGAAGATGACCATTATTGCGACAACCTTTATTCCCTGCGGGGCGAAACTGCCGATCATAGCGCTGATTGCGGGCGCTCTGTTTCAGGGGGCCTGGTGGGTGAGTCCCAGCGCATATTTCGCCGGTATCGCTGCCATCGTCTGTTCCGGTATCCTTCTGAAAAAGACCAGGATGTTTGCGGGAGAGCCGGCTCCTTTTGTGATGGAACTGCCTGCCTATCATCTGCCGACAGCCGCGGCTGTCCTGCGCAGCATGTGGGAGCGGGGCTGGTCCTTTATCAAAAAGGCAGGTACGGTCATCCTGCTGTCCACGATCATCATTTGGTTTACCACCTACTTTGGATGGGTGGATGGACAGTTTCGCATGCTGGAAGAGATGGAAATAAATCATAGTATACTGGCACTGATCGGCAATACGTTTGCCTGGCTCTTTCTTCCGCTGGGATTTGGCGACTGGAAATCTGCGGTGGCAGTCATCACAGGGCTGGTGGCAAAAGAAAACGTGGTCGGAACTTTCGGTATCCTCTTTGGATTTGCACAAGTAGCGGAGGATGGTGCAGAATACTGGGGCACACTGGCAGAGAATATGACAGCAGTGTCGGCATATTCCTTCCTTATATTTAATCTCCTCTGTGCGCCGTGTTTTGCAGCTATGGGGGCAATCAGACGCGAGATGAATCATCGGGGCTGGTTCTGGTTTGCCATCGGCTACCAGTCCTTGCTGGCCTATGTGACCTCTCTGTGTATCTACCAGATCGGGACATGGGTGATGACCGGCGTCTTTGGCATCGGCACACTGGCTGCCTTTTTGCTGCTTATTGGCTTTGGGTATCTGTTGCTGCGCCCCTACCCGGAGGCCAGGCCATTACGCGGCAGGAAGAGGCGTGGCAGAAAAGCACTGGCAATCAGGTAGTTCAGATCATTCAGGTAATTCAGATCATTCGGATCATTCGGATAAGAAAGGAAGTCTTTACCATGGGAACATGTATCATAGCACTGATTCTGGTTTGTGTGGTCGCTCTGAGTATCAGGAGTATACGCAAAGATCGCAAGGAGGGAAAATCCGCCGGTTGTGGCGGTGACTGCAGACATTGCGGCGGCTGTTGCCATGACATAGGAGGAAGATAAAAACGAAAAATCGTAACCTGACTGACCGGGAAAACCTGGAATCGCAACAGGCGGCAGAGTGTGTTTCCAGAGAGCGATTTTCGGACACATGCGAAGGCGGGAAAGCGTTTGCTTGGAAGAAAACCAAGGAACGCTTTTCTTTTGTCTTGATTTGGCTCTGCTTTCTGCGCAACTGTCTGGATTTGGGCAAATGTGGAATCTGCAATTATTAAGGCATTATTAAAAAAGTGAAAATATTGTGAAAGCGATTGACATAAAAATAGAAGGGAGTTAAAATACATAGCGTGCTATGGATTTTAACGGCAGCAGAGAAGGAAGAAGGGGAGAGGAAGTTGGAGCCGGAAGAGGTAAACTTTGGAAATATAGAATGTATGGACCCGGAGGAAGAGGAAAAGATCAGGAAGAATCTGGATACATCCGGGGATGTAAAACTGCGTGTTGCCACCATACTGGGATTTATGGGCAAGGCGCTGAAGGCGAAATTCGATCGGGAACTGGAGCGGACAGGGCTGACAGTCACCCAGATGCAGGTCATATTTTATATAGCCAGGCAGCAGCGACGGGGGGGAGAGAGGGAAATTACGGCCAAGGAGCTGGAAACGCGTTTCCGGGTCAGTAACCCCACTATGTCAGGCATACTCAGGCGGCTGGAAAAAAAGGGACTGATTGAGCGCAGGCCGGGCTGTCTTGACAAACGCAATAAGCAGATCCGGCTGCGGGAAGATATGGATGGCGTGTATGAGCGGGTGGAAGAACGGATCATAGAAGAAAGAGAGCGGTTGTTTCGCGGGTTTACGGAAGAAGAGCTGGAAGGGATGTCAAAGTCTCTGAGAAAGCTTTTACATAATTTAGAACATGGAGAGGAGTAGGCTAGATGAGAAGGAAGGTTATAACAGGAAACAGCAAAAGGCACAGAGTGTCGCGGTTTACCACATTTGCTTGTGTGACCATGGTTTCCTCGGGATTGATTCTGGGCGGCTGTGGTGGCCCGGCCGGCCCGGGTGGAGCGGCTGCGGGGGAAGACGGTGCGGAAAAGGAAACATTTATCTATGTGGAAGCGCAGACGCCCTCGGTGGAAAGCATAAAGCTGGACGGCGATTTTATCGGCAGTGTGGAATCCGAAGATGCGATCACAGTCATGGTAAAGATCGGCGGTGATGTGACCGGTGCCTTTTTTGAGGAGGGACAGAGGGTCAATGCGGGAGACCTGCTTTTCACCATTGATGATACGAGCGCGCAGATTGGCATGGCGCAGGCGCAGGCCAGCCTGGAGAGCGCCTCTGCCTCTGTGGCCAGTGCGTCCGCATCCGTGAACAGTGCCAATGCTTCTGCTGCCAGTGCAGAGGCCAATGTGGTACTGCAGCAGCTGAACCTGCTCTATACCCAGGAGCAGATCAAACAGTCTCTGGGACAGGTGGAAACCAATCAGATGCAGCTGGAAAATGCCGTGGCATCTGCCAAATATGCGCTCAAGGCGGCCCAGGAAAACGAAGCCCTGGCAGCCGAACAGTTCGGACTGGCAAGAGATGCCTATGAGGATCTGGAGGATAACCTGGATGATCTGAAAGACAATGCAGATCATATGAGCAAATATGCGAAGCAGCTGGAGCGGGTAAAGAAGCGCTATGATGAGATCAAAAGCGCACAAACGGTTACGGATGCGGTTGCCATGACAGGCATCAGTGTACCGGGAGACAGAGATTCGGTGCAGAAGGTTGCGGATTATTACATATACAGTATGACCGGCAGTGCGGCAGGCTCAGAATATGATCTGGGCGTAATGATCAGTACGGCCAAATCCCAGGAAGAGACCATGCGTTCTTCCAGAAGTTCACTGGACGGAAATAAGGATCAGATGAGACTCTCCCAGTTTCAGGCGGCCATTGGCAAAGAAACGGCGAAAAATAATGTCTATTCTGCTGAAGACGGACTGCGTCTGGCGCAGAAAATGCTGGAAGATTATGAACTGTATACAAAAGCGGTTGTCATAGCGGGGGCCAATTATCAGCTTGCCGGCTCCAACGTGGGACTGATTTCGGCGCAGGCCAGCCAGACACAGGCACAGTCCGGCGTGACACAGGCGCAGGCAGGTGTGAAGCAGGCGCAGGCAGGTGTGAAACAGGCGCAGGCAGGTGTGGAGGCAGCGCAGCTACAGCTTGATTATACAAAAGTGTCCTCTCCGGTTTCCGGTGTCGTGACACAGAAAAATATAACAGTCAATAACATGGCTGCCCAGGGTTCTCCGGCCTATGTGATTACGCCGGACGATGCTGTGTGCATCACGTTTTATGTATCGGAAAAAGTAATGACAGAGCTGACAGAGGGACAGGAAGTCAGAGTGGAGAGAAATGGCACGGAATATATGGGCCACATCTCCGAAAATGCAGGGGTGGCGGATGCGGCCAGCGGCCTGTTCAAAGTAAAAGCGCAGCTTGATGGCAGTGTTTCAGGCAAGCTGATCACCGGAACAAGTGTAAAGGTGACACTGGCGACCCAGAAAGCGGATCAGGTGATGACCATTCCCGTGGACAGCGTATACTATGAAAACCAGAAGGCTTATGTCTACTGTATGCAGGGCGGAAAGGCCGTGAGGACAGAAATCGAGACAGGTATCACTAACAATGAAAGGGTGGAAGTGAAAACCGGGCTGACAAAAGAGAGTCAGGTCATCACCACCTGGGCTTCCCAGTTAAAAGACGGCTCGAATGTGAAAGAAAAGAGTGAAAAAGACAGCATGGAGCAGGGAGCAGGCAGTACGGATAACGGCAAAAAGCAGTCAGAGAGCACACAGGCGAAGGAGAGTGAGGAAGCCGGGATTACGGAAATAAGTGATACAAAAAGGCTGGATCTTGAGATGCAGGCGAGGATCATGCAGCCGGAAGCGGCACAGTAAAAGGAGAGGTGACGGATGAGTAAGTTGACAAAAACAGTACTGCAGCGGCCCGTTGCCGCTCTGGTCATTGTGGTATCTCTGATCATATTCGGCATCGGTTCCATCAGAGGGATGAATCTCCAGCTGACGCCGGATATGGATATGCCGGTGATGCTTGTTATGACCGTTTATCCGCAGGCGGGGCCGGAGGATGTGGAACGGCTCGTGACGCAGGAACTTGAGGACGGTCTGGGGACCCTGTCCGGCCTTAAAAACGTCTATTCTTCTTCCCAGGAAAATGTTTCTATGATTATGTTTTCCTATGAATATGGGACAGATATGGACGAGGCGTTCAATGACATACAAAAGGCAGTGGAACGGATCAAACGGAATCTGCCGGAAGATGCGGAAGATCCCACGATCATTGCCATGGATATGAACGCACAGCCGGTGATGATGCTGTCGGTGGATGCAAAAGATCCGGATCTGGATATTCTCGGCTACGTGAATGAAACCGTGGAACCGGAACTGAAAAAAGTCAGTGATGTGGCAGATATCTCTGTTTCCGGCGGCAATGAGGAATATATCAGTGTGGAACTGATACCGGAGCTGATGAGCCAGTACCGGCTGGATGTCTCCACCGTGGCTAATACGGTGGCTTCTGCCAATTATACCATTCCGGCGGGTACGGCGGATTATGGGAACCAGAGTCTGAATGTAAGTTCCACTGCAGAGTATAAGACGCCGCTGGAACTGGCGACCATTCCGATCACCACGCCCACAGGGCATGTGATTCATCTGTCGGATATTGCCAATATACAGTATGCGTCGGCAGAGCCTACCAGTTACAGCCGTTACAACGGAGCGGAAAATGTCAGCATCGGTATTACCAAGATTCAGAGTTCCAGCGCCGTTACCCTTTCGAATAAGGTGATGAAGGTGGTGGACCGCCTCAATGCGGAGAATCCGGACATAACGATTACGGCTGTCTATGACAGCAGTGAGACGATTATCGACTCTCTTGTCTCTATTGCGCAGACACTGCTGATCGGTATTGCCATTACCATGCTTGTCTTGTTTGTCTTTTTCGGAGATTTCAAGGGCAGTCTGATCGTGGGAAGTTCGATGCCGGTGTCACTGCTGGTGACGTTTATTTTGATGAAATTCATGGGCTTTTCTCTGAATCTGATCACGATGGGCGCCCTGGTCATCGGTATCGGTATGATGGTGGATAACGCCATCGTGGTGATCGAGATGTGCTTTCGCAAGACGGATGAGGGTATGAGCTTTATGGATGCGGCCTATGAGGCAACGAAGACAGTACTGGCCTCCATTGTGGCTTCCACCATCACTACGGTAGTGGTATATCTGCCGCTTTCCATGATGGAAGGGATGTCCGGGCAGATGTTCGGGCAGCTGGGATATACGATTGTGTTTTCCCTGATCGCCTCCCTTGTTTCTGCCATTACGCTGGTGCCGCTTTGTTTTTCCCAGTACAGACCGGTGGAAAAGAAAGAGACACCGGTAAACCGCTTTCTGGAAGCGGTTGGTGAGCGGTATGCGCATATTTTGCAAAAGGCGTTACATAAAAAGAAACTGGTGGCACTTTCTGCCATTGTCATCTTTGCTGTTTCTATTTTTCTGACCCGGTTCCTGAATATGGAATTGATGGGACAGACCGATGAAGGGCAGGTGGCTGTGTCGGTACAGTTCCGTCCGGGCACGAAGCTGGATATCATTGATGCCAAAGTGCAGGAACTGGAACAGTTCGTCAAGGACAGTCCCTATGTCAGTGATTACAGTACGACGGTAACGGAATCATCTGCCAGCGGCAGTATTCAGGCATATGTGGCAGACGGATGTAAGCTGTCGACAGTGGAGATTGTAGACGAATGGACGCTGGCTGTGGACGGGTATGAGAATAACTGCGAGATCAGTGTTTCTTCCTCCTCTTCCATGGGCATGAGTGGCATGGGCGGCGGCAATACCTATGATATATCGCTGGAAGGCAATGATCTGGAAAACCTGAAAGAAGCCTGCCGTATCGTTTCGGATGCAGTGGTGGAAGCGGACGGTGTGATCAGCGCCACCTCATCTTTTGCGGATGCGGCGACCAGAGCGGAAATTGTCATTGATCCCATCAAGGCCGCGGCGGCAGGGATGACGCCCAAGATGGCCAGTGGCATGATCTATTCCGCCATGGGCGGTTCCGATGCCATGGATGTGATGATAGATGATAATAATTATACAGTAAAAGTGGAGTATCCTGCCGATGAGTATCCCACCGTCAATGATATATACGGTATGACACTGACCAATGCAGGCGGTACCCTGGTGCCTCTGTCAGAGATCGCAGAGATTGTGTATACCGATTCCCCACAGACGATCAGCCGCAAGGACGGCAGCTATACGGCCAGTGTGACGGCTACCCTGGAGGCGGATGCCAAGTTTACTGCCCAGGAGAC
The DNA here is from genome assembly GCA_947574055.1 of uncultured bacterium. Taxonomy (GTDB): domain Bacteria; phylum Bacillota; class Clostridia; order Lachnospirales; family Lachnospiraceae; genus VSOB01. The sequence continues at coordinate 59,432 of CANPIC010000009.1, read as the reverse complement.
GATCCGGCAGCAGATGGCGCAGACCTTCTTACCGGAAGGGGTAAGGCAGGTGACAAATACCATGGAGGAAATGATGAACGAAGAGTTTGGTTCTCTGATTTCCGCCATTATTACGGCTATCCTGCTTGTATACATTGTGATGGCAATTCAGTTTGAGAACCTGCGGTACTCGGGCATGGTTATGTTCTGTATTCCGTTTTCCCTGATCGGTTCCATCTTGCTGCTGCTGCTCACCCAGTGTACCGTGAGTATGGTATCGCTGATGGGCTTTCTGATGCTGATTGGTATTGTGGTGAATAACGGTATTCTCTATGTGGATTATACCAATATGCTGCGAAAGACCATGAGTACGGAAGAGGCGCTGATCGAGACCGGAAAGTCCAGACTCCGTCCCATCCTTATGACCACGCTGACTACCATCCTTTCCATGATTCCCATGTCATTGGGCTATGGCAAGAATGGTCAGATGACACAGGGTATGGCAGTCGTGATTGTGGGCGGCCTGACAGCCTCCACGATCCTGACCCTTATCCTGCTCCCTACCTTCTATATGATTATTCATAAACGGAGCAAAGATAAGAAGGAGAAAAGAAGAGAGCGGAAAAAGAAAGAAAAGAAGATAGCACTTGATAAACTGTAAATCTGATACTGTAAAACCGGTACGTCAAATCCGGTAACAGGGACGTTTTGAAAAGCGGCCGTGACATAGCGATATGTGCGGCCGTTTTTCATGCGCGCAGGGCAGACAGAACAGACAAAAAACATTTATTGCCCAATCAGTCATAAAATGCTATACTTTGAATAGCGGGGGCGAAGCAGCGTCAGAACGGATAAATTTAGTACTTTCCTCCTGCCATATTGTGTGATACAATCAAAAAGGAGTTCGTTTATTTATGGCAGCAGGAAAGAGAAGGAAGAGAAAGGGACGGGTACAGATACTGAAGAGACTGATCGTTGTCTGCCTTCTGACGGCGATTCCCATACCTGTTGTGGTATGTATCTATCTGGGGATTCGCGTAGGCGTCCTGAAAGCCCGGGTGGAAGAGCTGCAGAGTGAGACTGCACGCCTGCGCAGTGAGGCGCAGCAGCTGGAGGCGTCCATGCAGGAGATGCAGGACAGGGCTGAGCGCAGTCAGGTACGGACAGAGGAGGACAGTATCCGGATATGGGAAGAGCAGGCGGCGGGGACAGTGCCGGCGGGCACGCCGCAGTCGGATATCCGCAAGGTTTATCTGACATTTGATGACGGTCCCAGTATTTATACGGATGATATTCTTGATATTCTGAAAGAATATGAGGTAAAGGCGACCTTTTTTGTTGTGGGAAAGGGAAAGGAGCCGTATGAGGAATCTCTGCGCAGGATAGTGGAAGAGGGACATACGCTGGCCATGCATTCTTATAGTCATGTCTATGAAGAGATATATGCTTCCAGGGAGGCCTTTATCTGGGATGTGAACACGCTGCAGGATTATCTGTATGAAGTGACAGGGGTTCATCCGGACATTTACCGTTTTCCGGGTGGCAGCAGCAACCACACCTCGAAAGTGGAAATGCAGGAGCTGAAAGGATACTTAAACGAGATCGGTATTACATGGTATGACTGGAACATATCCGGCGGAGATGCCACCGGACATTTGGATAAAGACAGGATCATCAGAAACTGTACGGCCAATCTGGAAAATTACGGGGAAGCCGTGATCCTGCTCCATGATGCGGCAGATAAAAAGACGACAGTGGAAGCTCTGAGGGGGATTATTGAGACGATACTGAAGATGGAAGACACAGTGATCGTGCCGATCACAAAAGATACGCTGCCGATACAGCATGGAATATAAAATTCATATCGGATTTAAAGAAATGGAGGATAGAAAGATGGGATTTTTTACTGATTTGAAAGAAGATCTGTCACAGGCAGTGAATGAACTGGTTCCGGACGAGCAGGACGGAAGACAGGGAAAGGCGAAACCGGCAGAGCCGGGTGCCATGGCGGATGATTTTGCATCAGAAGAAGAAATCTGGGCGGAAAACGAGAACTGGGCCGATGAAGACTGGGAGGAAGAGATCCCGGAGGAAGTGTCAAAGAAAAACGATATGGCGGAAAGGCTGAGTTCCATGCTGGAAAAGCTGGATGAGCAGGAGATGATCCCGGAGGAGGAAGAGACAGAGGAAACCGGCGGCATGGGTATTCTGGGAGTGGCAGCTCCGGGCAGAGAGTCGGCCGGATTTTCGGCCGATGAGTTGATGGCGGAGACCGGGCTGACGGAAGCAGAGATGCAGCAGATGGGACTGGCAGTGCCTGAGACGGCACCGGAGGCTGCGGTGTGGCCGGATGAGACAGAAGAGCAGGCAGACGATATTCCGGATTTATTCGCGACAGAAGAGCAGGCGGACGATATTCCGGATTTATTTGCGGCAAAAGAGCAGGCGGATGGTGTCACGGACTTATTTGCCTCAGAAGAGCAGGCGGATGGTGCCGCGGACTTATTTGCGGCAGAAGAGGAAACAGAGGATCTTGGGAGTGATTCTGCTTCCGTGGAGCCGGTGTATGCGATGCCGGAAGTGCCAGAAGTGACGGAAGCCGAACCGGAGCTACCGGAGACAGCGCCGGCAGAGGCAAAGGAGGACGAGGAAGAACCGGCCCAGGATGAGATGGCAGAGACAGGAGCTGCAGCAGAGGCTATGACGGCCGTGGATATTCTCAGATCCGCAGAGACGCAAGACGTAGCGGAGCATATAGAGGCAGAAACAGAGAGCGAAGCAGGAGGGGAAAGTGCAATGTTGGGAGAGACAGTGACGATGGAAGAGATGACCGGAGCAGAGACAGCAGCGGAAGATATGGCGGTTACAGAAGAGGTACAGGCAGGTGAGGAGACCGCGCCGGAAGAAGAGAGCGCGGCAATGGATGCGGTATCCCAGCGTGTTGTCAGCGATGAAGTGGCAGTGGTGACGGCAGGCATGAAGATTGTGGGTGACGTGACTTCTGACGGTTCTCTGGAAGTTGTGGGCATGGTTAAGGGGAATATTGATATCTGGGGCAAGCTGAACATAGCCGGTACGGTGAATGGTAATTCCAAAGCGATGGAAGTCTATGCGGAGAATGCCCGCATTAACGGAGAGATCACCAGCGAAGGCAGTGTGAAGATCGGCCAGAGTTCCGTTATTATTGGTAACATTTATGCCACCAGCGCTGTGATTGCCGGTGCGGTTAAGGGAGATATTGATGTACAGGGGCCGGTGATTCTGGATACCACGGCGATCGTAATGGGCAATATCAAGTCCAAATCCGTACAGATCAATAACGGTGCGGTGATCGAAGGTATGTGCTCCCTGGCTTATGCGGATGTTAATCCGACTTCTTTCTTTGAAGCATTTCAATAAAGAGACCGGACAGCACTTTTGAAAGGATGGCCGGGCAGCGGCAGTGCAGACAGGGTATCTGCACTGCCTGCGCGGGCCGCTTACGGCGACGGAGAATGGTTTTAGACAGGTGAGAGGAAGCAGGATGCAGAGATTATTATTAAAACTCAGCGGAGAGGCACTGGCAGGTGATAAAAAGACAGGCTTTGATGAGCCGACTGTCAGAGGTGTGGCGCTGCAGGTAAAAGAGTTGATTGACGACGGGATACAGACCGGCATTGTGATTGGCGGAGGCAATTTCTGGCGGGGACGTTCCAGCGAGACTATTGACAGGACGAAAGCGGACCAGATCGGTATGCTGGCTACGGTTATGAACTGTATCTATGTATCTGAGATATTTCGCTCCGTGGGCATGAAGACAAAGATCCTGACGCCGTTTGTCTGCGGTGCCTTTACGGAACTTTTTTCCAAAGACCTCGCAGTAGAGTATCTCAGGCAGGGCATGGTGGTATTTTTTGCCGGCGGAACCGGCCATCCCTATTTCTCCACCGATACGGGCGTGGTGCTGCGGGCAGTGGAAGTGGAAGCAGATGTGATCCTGCTGGCCAAGGCGGTGGACGGTGTCTATGACGACGATCCGCGGGTGAATCCCGCAGCCAGACGCTATGATGAGGTTTCCCTTGATGAGGTGATTGCCAGGAATCTGCAGGTCGTGGACATGACGGCTTCCATTCTGGCAAGGGACAATCGTATGCCTATGTGGGTATTTGGACTGAACGAAGAAAACAGCATTGTAAATACCGTGAAAGGCACTTTTCACGGGACGAAAGTTACGGTTTAGACAGGAGGAAAGGCCATGGATGAAAGAATTAAAAAATTTGAAGACAAGATGCAGAAAGCCTATGATTTTCTGTTGTCGGATTTCGCGACGATCCGCGCGGGAAGAGCCAATCCCCATGTGCTTGATAAGATAAAAGTGGATTATTATGGGACACCCACGCCGATTCAGCAGGTGGGCAATATTTCTGTCCCGGAAGCCAGGATGATTCAGATTGCGCCATGGGAGAAGAATCTGCTGAAAGCCATCGAGAAGGCGATCCAGGTTTCGGATCTGGGGATCAATCCCACCAACGACGGTTCCGTGATCCGTCTGGTGTTCCCGGAACTGACGGAGGAGCGCAGAAAAGATCTGGTAAAGGATGTAAAGAAAAAAGGGGAAGAGAGCAAAGTGGCTGTCCGTAATATCCGCCGGGACGGGAATGATTTCCTGAAAAAACTTGGCAAGACGGAGGTTTCGGAGGATGAGATTAAGCAGCTGGAAGAGGAATTGCAGAAGCTGACAGATAAGTTTATCAAAGAGATCGACAAGGCTGTGGATGAGAAATCAAAGGATATTCTGACTGTATAAAATAGCAGTGATTACGAAAGACTAAGGGGCGGGCGCCGTATGATATCAGGCAGCCTCCCCTTTCTGTTAAAAGAGGAAATGCACATGAACATACCGAACCATGTAGCCATCATACTGGACGGAAACGGCAGATGGGCAAAGAGCAGAAATATGCCCAGAAATTACGGTCACGTGCAGGGGGCGAAACAGGTGGAACTGATCTGCGAAAAGGCGTATAAGATGGGCATCCAATATCTGACCGTCTATGCTTTTTCCACTGAGAATTGGAGCAGGCCCAAAGACGAAGTGGATGCGCTGATGAAGCTGCTGCGCAATTATATGAAGACTTGTCTGAAAACGGCGGAAAAGAACCGTATGTGTGTCCGCGTGATCGGGGATAAAACAGGGCTGGCGGAAGATATCCGTCTGCGGATTGCAGAATTGGAGGCAGCTACGGCGCAAAATGACGGGCTGCATTTTCAGATTGCCATTAATTATGGCGGGCGCGACGAGATCCGCCGGGCCTTTGTCAGCCTTTGCAAAGAGATCCGGGAAGGGCGGATGGAGCCGGAGCAGATCTCGGAGCGTCTGATCTCCGATCATCTGGATACCCGGGGCATACCCGATCCCGATCTGCTGATCCGCACCTGCGGGGAACAGAGAATTTCCAATTTTCTGCCCTGGCAGCTTGCTTATACGGAATTTTATGTTACGCCGGTGCCCTGGCCTGATTTTGACGAAGAGGAATTGGGCAAAGCCATAGAAGCATACAATAACAGAGACAGACGATATGGCGGTGTGAAGGAGGCTTAGTATGGGAAAGAGGATCGTGAGCGGAGCCGGTGTGCTGGTACTGGCCGTAGCGGCCATACTGGCCGGCGGTATCTATCTGGCGGCGGCGCTTTTCGTGATTTCCTGCACTGCTTACAGAGAACTGTGCAAGGCTGTGGGGGTTCATGCCAGAGCCGGGGTCGATGCGCTGGAGGCGGCGGGATATCTGGGGATCTTACTTTATTATTTCCTGATCTGGCAGGGAACGTCCGGACCGGTGTATCTGAGACAAAAGACGACCCTGTTTCTTTTCATGCTGCTGATCGGGGAGCTGATGCTGCTGATGGCTGTATATGTACTGACCTTTCCCAGATACCGCTCGGAACAGGTTATGGCCGCTTATTTCTGTATGATTTACGGCCCGGTTATGCTTTCTTTTATTTATTTGACAGAAAGTATGAGATATGGCATATATATTGTATGGATGATCTTTATCAGTTCATGGGTGTGTGATACCTGCGCCTATTTCACCGGTATGGCGTTTGGCAGGCACCGGCTGGCGCCGGTGCTCAGTCCCAAGAAATCCATAGAAGGGGCAGTGGGCGGTGTGGCCGGATCGGCTCTGGCAGGGATGTTGTTTTCCTTTTTTGTGGCAGAGCAGGCTATCCCCGACAGAAATGTGACCTGGGCTTTTGCCGTACTGGGGGCGATTGGCGCGGTCATTTCCCAGATCGGTGATCTGGCGGCCTCCGCCATCAAGAGAAACCATGAGATCAAAGATTACGGAAGATGTATTCCCGGCCATGGCGGGATTATGGACCGGTTCGACAGTGTGATTTTTACGGCGCCGGTGATCTATTTTATGGCAAGGATATTGATAGGGGCATAGACAGATGAAAAAGATAGGGATACTGGGTTCCACCGGTTCGATCGGTACACAGACACTGGAAATCGTGCGAAGTCACAGAGAAGAGATACAGGTGACGGCGCTGGCGGCAGGCAGCAATGCGGCGCTTATGGAGCGTCAGATCAGAGAATATCGTCCACAGGCAGTGGCCCTTTGGAGTGAGGAAGCCTGCCGCGATCTGCGGGACCGGGTCAGGGATCTGGATGTGAAAATCCTGACGGGTATGGATGGCCTGCTGGAAATTGCAGCCATGGAGGAAATGGATGCGCTGGTGACGGCAGTAGTGGGGATGATTGGCGTGCGGCCTACTCTGACTGCCATCGAACATGGCAAAGATATCCTCCTTGCCAATAAAGAGACGCTTGTCACCGCGGGGCATCTGCTGATGCCGCTGGCCAGAGAGAAGCAGGTGGCCATTCTTCCGGTGGACAGCGAGCACAGCGCTATATTCCAGTCACTAAACGGAGAGAAAAAAAGTCAGGTCAGAAAGATACTGCTGACGGCCTCCGGCGGGCCTTTCCGGGGCAGGAAACGCGGGGAACTGGAAGGGATGCGTGCGGAGGATGCTTTGCAACACCCCAACTGGTCTATGGGCAGAAAGATTACCATCGACTCTGCCACGCTTGTAAATAAGGGACTGGAAGTGATGGAAGCCAAATGGCTCTTTGATGTGGAACTGCCACAGATTCAGGTGGTTGTGCAGCCGCAGAGCATCATTCACTCGATGGTGGAATATGTGGATGGCAGTATCATTGCCCAGCTCGGTTTGCCGGATATGAAACTGCCCATCCAGTATGCTCTGTTTTATCCCGAGCGCAGGCCGATGGAGGCGCCTTCGGTGGATTTTTATGAACTGGCGCGCATTACGTTTGAGAAGCCGGATACGGAGACATTTCGCGGGCTGGCTCTGGCATATGAGGCCATGCGGGCAGGCGGCAGTATGCCGACAGTGTATAATGCGGCCAATGAAAAGGCGGTCAGCCTGTTTCTGGATCACAAGATTTCCTTCCTGCAAATAGCGGAAATCATTGAGACATGCATGGAACGGCATTCTGTAATCGGCAATCCGCATGTGGATCAGATTCTGGAAACAGAGCAGTGGACGTATGAACTGATAGACGGCTTGCGCCTGTGAGAACAGTGAAAATACTGCTGCCCCCGGCCGGGCAGACGTCATTATCATATATCAATCAAAGAAGGTGTTTTTTTGACAATCCTTATTTTTATCCTCATAATCTGTCTGATTGTGATTTCACATGAACTGGGACATTTCCTGCTGGCCAAAGCAAATGGCATTACGGTCAAAGAATTTTTTGTCGGTATGGGTCCCACGCTGTGCTCGTTTGAAAAAGGCGGCACCAAATATTCTCTCAAACTCTTTCCGGTGGGCGGTGCCTGTGTGTTCGAGGGAGAAGACGGCAAAACGGACGAGGACGAAGAGGGGGAAGCGCTTCCCCTGACGCCGGGCGCGTTTCCCAATGCCAGTGTGTGGGCGCGGATTTCCACTGTGCTGGCCGGCCCGGTTTTTAACTTTATCCTGGCGTATCTTCTGGCGGTGGTGATCATAGGCACGACTTATTCCGACCGTCCTGTGGTGCAGGATGTGATCGACGGGTTTCCGGCACAGGAGGCAGGGATGCAGAGCGGTGATCTGCTCTTACGTCTGGACGGGGAACGGGTCTATCTTTCCCGGGAGATCGGTCTGATCACGATGCTGAAACAGGGCGAAACGCTGTCCGTGGAATACAGCCGGGACGGGGAGACTTATGAGACCGTTCTGACACCGAAGCTGGATGAGGAAAGTGGCAGATACCTGCTGGGCTTCCAGGGATATGCGGAATATTTCAAATGTTCTCCTTTGCAGGTCTTGCAGTACAGCTATTATGAGGTGCGTTATGGACTGAAGGCTACGGTCAGAAGCCTGCAGATGCTGGTACAGGGAAAGGCGGACAAAGACGAGGTGTCAGGCCCGATTGGTATCGCTGTGCTGGTGGACGATGTGGCGGAACAGACCAGACCGTACGGCCTGTGGGTGATGATTGTCAATATGATGAATCTGGCGATGCTGCTTTCGGTGAATCTGGGCGTGCTCAATCTGCTGCCCTTGCCGGCACTGGACGGTGGCAGACTGGTCTTTTTGCTGCTGGAAGTCATACGCGGCAAGCCCATTCCGCCGGAAAAGGAAGGCATGGTACATCTGGCAGGGTTTGCGGTGTTATGCGGCCTGATGGTACTGATTATGTATAATGATATCGTAAAACTGATTCAATAAAAGAGGCCTGTACACCCTCCTGTCCGGCCAGGCAGCCGGCAGGAAGGTTGCCGGCGGGCGGATATCAGCTGCGCAGGCGCGGATACCGCCGGATCTATAAGGAGAAAAATATGCGGATACAAACGACTGGTGTTTACTGGTCGGCAGCCGCAGGACACGGCAGAAATCAGGATTCCCTTTCCCTGCAGCATATTTGCCTGCGGAAAGGAGAATGTCTGCTGGCCGCGGTCTGCGACGGCATAGGCAGCCTGACGGCTTCTCAGGAAGCCAGTGGCTTTGTGGTCCATTGCCTGACCGACTGGTTTTATCATGAGGGAAAGAATCTGATCCTTCAAAACAGTTCCAGAGAACTGTTCTTACTCGCCCTTCAAAGGCGATTCTGTCACATACAGGAAACTCTCAGACAATTCCAAATCACACAAAACAGCGAAACAGGAACTACGCTCAGTGCTCTTTTACTGATCGGAAACAGATACTATCTGATTCATATCGGCGACAGTCGCATCTATCGCATCCGAAAACGAAAAATCCCCATTTACAGACAAAAATATCATATATGCCGCCTGACAGAGGACGATAAGGACCAGGAAGGCCGCCTTTTGAAATGCGTCGGTGTCTCAGGAGAGGACAGAGCCACAATAGAGACAGGCCGCCTTCTGCCACAGACCTGTTTTCTGCTCTGCACGGATGGTTTTTACCGTGGAAACGGAAAGGAACGCATCGGGCAGGTACTGGGCCCTTTGCTGGAGATGCCCAAAGGAGAGAAGCGGATACGGACTGCGCAGGCCGCGACAACAGAACATAACATATTTGACAGACGCCTGGAACTGCTGGGCGAACAGGCCATGGCTGCTGCTAGCAAAGACCACATGGCGGCGGTCGGAATCATAGTCGGAGCAAGATGAGAGAGACTTTGGCAGAAAATACTGGAAACTGGAAAACAGCAACATACTGGAAATGAAGGGATGTTGCGGAACTGGAAAACAGCAACATACCGGACGCGGCGTGGATCCATTGACGGACGAGAAAGCGGACGAAAATGGATCCGGTGAAGGAGCCGCGGGAGGGATGTTGCGGAACTGGAAAACAGCAACATACCGGATGCGGCGTGGATCCATTGACGGACGAGAAAGCGGACGAAAATGGATCCGGTGAAGGAGCCGCGGGAGGGATGTTGCGGAACTGGAATAGGAGAACCATACAATGGATGATCGGTATCGGGTAATAAGGAAACTGGCAGAGGGCGGCAGCGGGGAGACCTATCTTATATGGGACAGGCGGCTTGCCCAGAACTGGGTGATGAAACGAATCAGAACCGGGCGGGAAGGCGGTGAAGAAGCGGTGCGGCGGGAGATGACCGCCCTGCAGCAGGTCCGCAGGGAAGGGATTCCGGTGTTGGCGGATGTATATTATGAGAGGGATGCGGTATGTCTGATTATGGAGTATATGACAGGTGTGTCACTGGAGGAACTGCTTGACAGGGAAGGGGCAATGAAGGAAGCGGATGCCATCAGATACGCTTTGCAGATTGCGGAACTGCTGGAATTTTTGCATGGGTTACCGGGAGGGCTGGTTCACGGGGACTTAAAACCTGCCAACCTGCTGTTATCCCAGGGCAGGATGGCGCTTCTTGATTTTGGTGGGGCGGTCTTTCAGTATGGCGCAAGTGCGGCAGAGGGATACTTTTATACGCCGGGATATGGGGCGCCGGAACTGGAAAAAGGTGGCCAGGTGACGGTTTTGAGCGATATCTATGCGTTTGGTGCCACCTTGTTCAGCCTTGTGACCGGAGACAGACCGGACAGTGACAGAGGGATGTATCCTGTCAGAGAACAAAATCCGTCTCTTTCGGCCGCACTGGAGCAGATCGTGCTGCGATGTACGAATGAGAATCCCCGGGAGCGCTATGCTTCTGTGGGAGAGGTGAAAACGAAACTGACCGCATTGCTTTTACAGCATAAGAATCCGGGGCGTTTAGGCGGGATACGGAAACGGCTGCTGCCGGAGAAGGAGGGAAAACATAGATTTCAGACAGTTCGCTGCGTGTTGCTGACGGAGGGGAATTTCCGGGGAAAGGGCGGCACTTTTCTCCGCTGTGTGCTGTTGCTGCTGACCGGTATCTGTCTCGGCGGCTTTGCCGCGCCAAAAGCTGCTCATGCGGCGCAGATGCAGATCCTGCCGGTCAGCGTCCGTAACGGGGCAGGAGAAAAACTGCTGGTGGACTTTGATGCGGTATACTACACAAAAGAAAACCCCATATTTGAACTGCCTCTGCACTATTTTGAACCCGGGCGACAATACAGAGTGACGATCCGTCAGGAGGAACAGGAGAATGGAACAGTCAGGGAACGCTCTTTTGTGATATGTGCGGGTTAGTATTGTCGGCTGTGATACAGCGGCCAGGAACCGCGAATACATTGATGAGCGGTTCACGGCTTATGCTTTCATGTGTTTGCCATGTGCCGTGGCAGCGAAGGACTTGTTTTTTATAAAAGCAGATGATAAGATAGAACCGTTCAGGCGGGGCGGCCTGGATGGATATGACAGACAGCAGGAAACATAGAAAATGGGATCAGGAGGAGCAAAATGCATCGCAATACAACAAAGACAGTTCCAGTCGGAAATCGTGTGATCGGCGGCGGGAATCCGGTGCTGATACAGTCGATGACCAATACGCGGACGGAGGATGTAGCGGCTACGGTGGCGCAGATTCTGCGTCTGCAGGCGGCAGGGTGTGAGATCATCCGCTGCACGGTGCCCACGCCGGAGGCGGCTTTGGCGCTGAAAGAGATTAAGAAACAGATTCAGATTCCTCTTGTGGCGGATATCCATTTTGACTATCAGATGGCGCTGGCGGCAATGGAGAATGGCGCGGACAAGATACGCATTAATCCGGGTAATATCGGGAGCCGGGAGAAGGTGGAAGCGGTGGTGCGGATGGCCCGGGAGCGCGGGATTCCCATCCGGGTGGGGGTCAACAGCGGCTCTCTGGAAAAGGAACTGACGGAGAAATATCACGGTGTGACAGCGGAAGGCATCGTGGAGAGTGCACTGGACAAGGTGCATATGATAGAGGATATGGGGTATGACAATCTGGTGGTCAGCATCAAATCGTCGGATGTGCTCATGTGTATCAGGGCCCATGAGATATTGGCGGAAAAGACAAAATATCCCCTGCATGTGGGGATCACGGAGGCGGGGACAGTACTTGGTGGCAATATCAAGTCGGCGGTCGGCCTGGGCGTGATTTTGCACCAGGGCATCGGCGATACGATCCGGGTATCGCTGACGGGAGATCCGGTGGAGGAGATCAAAAGTGCCAGGCTGATTTTGCGTACGCTGGGCCTGCGCCGGGGCGGGATTGAAGTGGTATCCTGTCCCACCTGCGGCAGAACGAAGATTGATTTGATTTCCCTGGCGGCGCAGGTGGAAGAGATGGTGGCCGATATCCCGCTGGATCTGAAGGTGGCCGTGATGGGCTGTGCGGTAAACGGGCCGGGAGAAGCGAAAGAGGCAGATATCGGTATTGCCGGCGGAGACGGCGAGGGACTTTTGATTAAAAAAGGTGAAATTATCCGCAAAGTGCCGGAAGCAGAACTGCTATCGGTACTGCGGGATGAATTGTTAAACTGGCAGGAGTAGAGGATGACACATCAGTTTTTGGAGGTATTTCCCACATTACAGCTAAAGGAGGAAGTCAGGGCATTGCTCGAACAGGTGAACGTGGAACGGATCACCGCTACGAAACGCAGAGATTTTCTGCGTATTTATCTGTCCAGCACCCATCTACTCGCCAAGGAGGTGATCTTTGGCCTGGAAAAACAGATCAGACAGCAGCTCTTTTCGCAGGTGGAAATGGTGGTTAAGATTTATGAGAAATATGTCCTGTCTGCCCAGTATGATCCACAGACTCTGATGCAGGTTTACCGCGACAGTATTCTTCTGGAACTGAAAGAGTACAGCCATATGGAATATGTCATATTCAAAGGGGCCGAGATCTCGTTTCCGCAGTCAGGTAAGATGTGTCTTGTCGTTAAAGATACCGTTCCCGCCAGGGAGAAAGGACCGGAACTGATCCGTATTCTGGAAAAGATATTCGGTGAGCGGTTTGGCCTGCCCGTGACGGCAGAACTGGCATACCGGCAAGAGGCGTATGCGGAGGAAAGAGAAGATGACAGGCGGATTGCCGGCCAGGTGGCGGAAATATCCGCGCGGATGCAGCGGGAGGCGGAAGGCACCGGTGGGGGCGAAGCTGCGCCCACAGAGCGAACGGAGACATCCCGGGGACGAAGCGAGACGGTGGCCAGGACAGAGAAGACACCCAGGGCGCCTCAGAAAGCCGGAGAAGATAAAAAAAGTGGCCGGACAAGCTGGGGAAAGGGCAATATGGGCAGAAAAGGCTCGTACCGCAGCGACAATCCGGATGTTATCTATGGCCGGGATTTTGATGAGGAAGCAATGCGGATCGAGGATGTGGCAGGAGAGATCGGTGAGGCGGTGATCCGCGGTATGATCCTGAACCTGGATAAGCGGGAGATACGCAACGAACGGACGATTCTTATTTTTGATGTGACGGATTTTACGGATACGCTTACCATCAAACTGTTTGTTCACAACGATCAGGTGTCCGAGATCTCGGAGCAGCTCAAAAAAGGCGCTTTTGTGAAAATTAAGGGCGTGACCACCATAGATAGATTTGACAGTGAGCTGACGCTGGGCTCTATTGCAGGCATTAAGAAAACAGCCGACTTCACCTCTGTCCGCACGGATAACAGTGTCAAAAAGAGAGTGGAACTGCACTGCCATACGAAGATGAGTGATATGGACGGGGTATCCGATGTGAAAGATATCATCAGGCGCGCTTATCAGTGGGGACATCCTGCCATTGCCATCACGGATCATGGCGTGGTGCAGTCTTTCCCGGATGCCAACCATGTATGGGAAGATCTCTGGAAGAAAGAAAAGGGGCGGCGTAAAGAGGCCGGTGAAGAAAACCCGGATGCCAATGACTTTTTCAAGATTATATATGGTATGGAAGCCTATCTGGTGGATGATCTGAAAGAGATCGTGACAAACTGCAGGCAGCAGACGCTGGACAGTGATTATGTGGTCTTTGACTTGGAGACGACCGGATTTTCACCGGTTAAAGAGAAAATCATCGAGATCGGAGCGGTCAAAGTGTGCCACGGCGAGATCACGGATCGTTTTTCGACCTTTGTCAATCCCGGGATTCCGATTCCTTTCAGGATCGAACAGTTGACGGGGATCCGGGATGCAGATGTAATGGATGCACCGATGATAGAGACGGTATTGCCGGAGTTTCTGGCGTTTTGCGAGGGCAGTGTGCTTGTGGCGCATAACGCCGGTTTTGACATGAGTTTTATCGGGGAGAATACGCGGCGGCAGGGACTTCCCTGTGCCTATACTTATGTGGATACGGTGGGCATCGCCCGGCTGCTTTTGCACGATCAGGCCAAACACACCCTGGATGCAGTGGCCAAGAGACTGGGCGTCTCACTGGAACATCATCACCGCGCAGTGGACGATGCGGAGGCAACAGCGGAGATATTGATCCGTTTTCTGCCGATGCTGGAAAAGGAAGGGGTACATACCCTGTCAGATATCAACGCCATGGGGGCCAGCAGCCCGGAGGCGGTGAAGAGGATGCCTACCTATCATGCCATTATGCTGGCACAAAACGATGTGGGCAGAGTCAATCTGTATACGATGGTGTCACAGTCCCATCTGACCTATTTCAGCAAACGGCCGCGGATTCCCAAAAGTCTGTTTGTGAAACACCGGGAAGGTATATTGCTGGGAAGCGCCTGCGAAGCAGGGGAACTATACCGGGCACTGCTGGACGGAAAGGCAGATACGGAGATTGCCCGCATTGTAAACTTTTATGATTATCTGGAGATCCAGCCCCTGGGCAACAATCAGTTTATGATCCCCTCTCCGAAAATAGAGAGTGTAAATTCCGTGGAAGATATTCAGAAGATCAATAAAAGGATTGTGGAATTGGGAGAGCAGTTTCATAAGCCGGTGGCGGCCACCTGTGATGTGCATTTCCTGGACCCGGGAGACGAGATATACAGGCGTATTATCATGTCCTACAAGGGGTTTGCCGATGCGGACAATCAGGCGCCCCTCTATCTGCGCACCACGCAGGAGATGCTGGAGGAATTTTCCTATCTGGGAAGCGACAAGGCCTATGAGGTGGTGGTGACCAACACCAATCTGATTGCCGATCAGATCGAGACGATCTCGCCGGTGCGACCGGATAAATGCCCGCCCGTGATCCCGGACAGCGATAAGACGCTGACGGATATCTGTTACAGGAAAGCGCATGAAATGTACGGAGACCCCCTGCCGGATATCGTGCGGGAACGTCTGGAAAAGGAGCTTCATTCCATTATCAGCAACGGCTTTGCCGTGATGTATATCATAGCCCAGAAACTGGTGTGGAAATCGGTGGAGGACGGGTATCTGGTCGGTTCCCGCGGGAGTGTGGGCTCTTCTTTTGTGGCCACCATGTCGGGGATCACGGAAGTGAATCCTTTAAGTCCGCATTACTATTGTATGAATTGCTATTACAATGATTTTACCTCCGAGGCCGTGAAAAAATATGCCGGCAAAGCCGGTTGCGATATGCCCGATCAGAACTGTCCCGTCTGCGGGGAGCCGCTGAAAAAGGACGGGTTTGACATACCGTTTGAAACATTCCTTGGTTTCAAAGGAGATAAGGAGCCGGATATCGATCTGAATTTTTCCGGCGAATATCAGAGTAAGGCCCATAAGTATACGGAAGTGATTTTCGGCGCCGGCCAGACTTATCGCGCAGGGACGATCGGCACGTTGGCGGATAAGACGGCTTTCGGATATGTGAAATGGTACTACGGGGAAAAGGGGACCAAAAAGCGCAACTGTGAGATCAACCGTATCGTCACAGGCTGTACCGGTATCCGCCGCAGTACCGGCCAGCATCCGGGCGGTATTATCGTACTGCCTCTGGGAGAGGATATCAATTCCTTTACCCCGGTACAGCATCCGGCCAATGATATGACCACCGACATCGTGACCACCCATTTTGACTATCATTCCATTGACCACAACCTGCTGAAGCTGGATATTCTCGGCCACGACGATCCCACCATGATCCGTATGCTGCAGGATCTGACCGGTATTGATCCGGTAACGATTCCGCTCGATGACCGTCAGGTTATGACCCTGTTCCAGAGTACGGAGGCGCTTGGCATTACCCCGGAGCAGATCGGCGGCTGCAGGCTGGGTTCTCTGGGGATTCCGGAATTTGGCACGGAATTTGCCATCCAGATGCTTCTGGATACCAAACCGACCTCTTTTTCCGATCTGGTACGTATTGCCGGTCTGGCCCACGGGACGGACGTATGGCTGGGCAATGCCCAGACGCTGATCGAGGAGGGTAAAGCCACCATTTCCACGGCGATCTGTACCCGTGATGATATCATGGTCTACCTGATCGGTATGGGGGTGGAGAGCAGTCTGTCTTTTAAGATCATGGAATCTGTCCGCAAGGGCAAGGGACTGACAGAAGAGATGGAAAAAGCGATGGTGGAGGCAGGCGTGCCCGACTGGTATATCTGGTCATGCAAAAAGATCAAGTACATGTTCCCCAAAGCCCATGCGGCCGCTTATGTGATGATGGCATGGCGGATCGCTTACTGCAAGATCAACTATCCCCTGGCCTATTATGCATCCTATTTCAGTATCCGGGCGTCTGCTTTTTCCTATGAACTGATGTGTCAGGGACAGGAGCATCTGGAACGCATTATGGCAGACTACCGCAGCAGAAGCGATACGCTGAGTAAGAAGGAACAGGACTCTTATAAGGATATGAAGGTGGTACAGGAGATGTATGTGCGGGGATACGGCTTCGTGCCCATCGACATCTTTACGGCGGATTCCAGAAACTTCCGCATCGAGGACGATACCAGACTGATGCCTTCTCTGCGCAGCATTGACGGCTTGGGTGACAAAGCGGCGGACGCTATCGTGGAAGCGGCCAAAGACGGGCCTTTTCTGTCCAAAGACGATTTCAGAGAACGGACCAAGGTGTCCAAGACGATCACCGATCTGATGGACAGCCTCCATCTGCTCGGCGATCTGCCCGAATCCAACCAGATCAGTCTCTTTGATCTGGTGATCTGACAGGCAGTGCATATAAAAATTGAAAAATTTTGAAAAAAACACTTGCTTTTTTTCTGAATTTGTAATAAGATAAGCAAGTGTTAAACATGGCGTGTTGGTC
The DNA here is from genome assembly GCA_947574055.1 of uncultured bacterium. GTDB lineage: Bacteria > Bacillota > Clostridia > Lachnospirales > Lachnospiraceae > VSOB01. The sequence goes on along the minus strand of CANPIC010000009.1, from coordinate 42,451 downwards.
AAGAGGTTAAGACGCCGCCCTCTCACGGCGGAATCAGGGGTTCGATTCCCCTACACGCTGCGACTGTTTTATACAGCCCAACCCTAAAAATACCGAAAACTGAGGTTTTCGGTATTTTTTTTACACAGGCACATGGCAGTGGAATCTGCAGGCGGTAGTGTGATGCGGCGCCTGACGTGGCAACATTTTCTTATTGACAATAAGGATTGAAAAGTGTTATGTTAGTGAAGGGAAAAAGTATTAAAATTATATAAAGGAATGGTTCAGGAGAAGAGATGGATAAACAACAGATATTAATTGTTGACGATGAAGAAGTGAACAGAGCGATACTGCATGAGATGTTCAAAGATGCGAGAGAAGGGTATGAACTGTTGGAGGCTACCAACGGGCAGGACGCGATCCTGCAGATTGAGGCTCATAACAATATCGTACTGATCCTGCTTGATGTGGTCATGCCGATCATGGACGGTTTCAGTGTGCTGCAATATATGCATGAGAACCATCTGCTGCAGGAGATCCCCACGATACTGATTACCAGTGAAGATGAACTGGACACAGATGACCAGGCGTATTCCTACGGCGTGGCAGACGTGATACATAAACCTTTTTATCCGCATATCGTAAAGAGAAGAAGCAAGAATATCATCGAACTGTATCAGAACAGGCATAATATGGAATTACGCCTGAAGAGACAGGAAGAGGAGATCAGGGCTCAGGTTAAGGAAATCCGTGAGACCAACGAATTTATGATTGATGCGCTCAGTTCCGTCGTGGAATTCCGGAGCGCGGAAACAGGCGAACATACCAGACGTATCAAATATTTCACAAGAATCCTGCTGAAATATATGATGAAATATTTCCCCAAATATGGCCTGAATACCTCCAAGATTGATATGATCGCCAGAGCGTCGGCTCTGCATGATATCGGTAAGATCGGGATCCCCGATGCCATACTGCTCAAACCGGGCAAACTGACAGAAGAAGAATTTGAAGTGATCAAAACCCATACGACCATTGGCTGCAGTATTCTCGAACGGTCTTATAAAAACCAGTCGACTGAGTTTTATCGGTATTGCTATGAGATCTGCCGTTATCATCATGAGCGGTGGGACGGAAAAGGATATCCGGATCATCTGTCAGGTGATGCGATTCCGATCAGTGCACAGGTGGTTGCCGTTGCGGATGTGTATGATGCGCTGGTGAGCCCGAGGGTCTATAAAGAGTCATATGTGAACAGCACAGCCTATGATATGATACTGAACGGTGAATGTGGACAGTTTTCACCGGACGTACTTGAGTGCTTCGAACTTGCCAAGGAAGACTTCTTTAACATTGTTGAAGTTATAAAGATGTTTGAATTTAAATAATCCCCTTTGAAACGGATGACAGGCAGTGAAAAGTTCTTCATTTTTTACTGCCCTTTTTTCTATGTATGAGGAATAGGGAATGGAGCAGAAGGAAGCGTATATATTTCCGATGGAAGACGCCCTGGAGATGATCCTCATTTACGGGCGCTCCGGAGAGATTTTTTATGCCAATGGTGCGGCCAGGGCGAAGCTGGAATACGGCGAAGAGTTATGCGGGAAAAAAATCAGTGATGTGTTTCCCGGGACATTCAGGGCCAGCGGTGAAGCCCTGGAGACCACATATGTTTATGGCCAGGAGACAAAAAACCTGGTGGCATATCGCAAAAACCTCACCTGTTTTCCGGTGGAGGCGAGAATCCTGGAGAGCGATGAGGGGTCCGGGGCATACATATGCATGGCCAATGATATACTGGAAAAGGAATTTCTGAGCCGGGAAGTGGAGCAGGTCCGGGAAGAGGCGCGTCAGGCTCTGAAGGTCAAATCTGAGTTTGTGGCCAATATAACCCATGAACTGCGGACGCCGGTCAACGGTATCCTTGGCAATGTCCGTGAACTGGCAGAAAATGTGACGGACGAAAAGACGGTAAAAGCGCTGCGGCTGATAGAACGTTGCTGCGGTGATATGAATAAGATTATTAATAATATCCTGGACTTTTCCAAACTGGAGGCAGGGAAATTCACACTGGAACCCCGCAGATTTCATTTCAGAAATATGCTGGACTATGTCAAATCCCATCACTCGAATAAGATCACTGAAAAAGGGCTGGGATTTTTTATGACGGTTTCTCCCCAGGTGCCGGAGTACATCATAGGGGATGAACTGCGGATCGTACAGATTCTGAACAATCTTTTATCCAATGCGCTGAAATTTACCAGCGTGGGCAAGATCACTGTGGAGGTGATCCGCACGGCCCGGGTCAATGATCGCATGGAGTTATTTTTCCTTGTAAAAGATACAGGGATCGGTGTGGACAAAGCCGATAAGGAGAAGTTGTTCCAGAGTTTTTCGCAGGTGGATGCCTCGATTTCCAGAAAGTACGGCGGTACAGGGCTGGGGCTGAATATCTGCAAACAGCTGGTGGAACTGATGGGCGGCAGTATCGAAGTAGAGAGTGAGAAGAACCGGGGAAGTACCTTTTCGTTCTCCATTTGGGCAGGCGTCTGCGAAGAGGATAAGGACACACTCTCAGGGGCAAACGACCAGAAGATACCACTGATGACGGCGCCCGGCGCCGGCGGTGACAAAGGGGAAGAAGACGATGTCAGAACCTTTGGCACCAAAGAAAACGGTAAGACACTGAAGCGTAATCTTTCCAAGCTGATCCTCTGCGTGGAGATGGATAACTGGGAGAAGGCAGAGATGTTTATGGAGACCATCCGGCAGCTGACGGACGGTGCGCCCCGCGATGTGAGCAGGAAGGTGCTGCGGCTGAAGATGGCTATCCAGAAAGAAAATTATGAAAAGACGATTGCCGAATTTCAGGAGCTGGAAACGCTGATTACAGAGCAGATACAGGGAGTCTGAGCAAAGACAGTACGGGCGGCTTACACCGTGTGGACTGCCTATCACAGGAAAGGAGGTGCAGGGATGCTATGATGTACGGAAAAAGAGAACAGAACCAGGAAAAGATTCTGATTGTGGATGATGTGGAAACCAACAGGCTGGTCCTGGAGGAAATCATTCAAAGTATGGGGTGTATTCCCGTTTTGGCGGAAAATGCCAAAGAAGCTCTGGAAATGGTCCTTACGGCCCGGCCTCAGCTGGTCCTGACTGATATTTCCATGCCCGGTATGGACGGCTATGCCCTGTGCAAGGCTTTAAAAGGAAAAGAAGAGACAAAAGATATCCCTGTTATATTTATTTCCGCCTATGACGATCCGATGGATATTGTGGAAGGGCTTTCCCTGGGCGGCGAGGATTACATTACGAAACCTTTTATACCGGAAGTCGTGCAGGCCAGGGTGGGGGTACATCTGAGTCTGCATGTGGCAAAGCGGGATCTGATGGAGATGAACCGGCGGTTGCAGGTTTCGGTCAGTGAGCAGCTACAGCAGATGGAGCAGGAAAAGAAAAGTATTCTTTATGCACTGGCAGGCATAGCGGCCAAAAATTCCGCCTATGAAAAGGAACATATGGAGCGGCTGGGCAGAAACTGCAGGATAGTGGCGCAGGGGATGCAGCTGTCACCCCTGTTTGAAGATAAAATATCGGATACTTATATTGATACGATAGAACTGGCAGCGCCGCTGTGCGATATCGGCAATATCGGGATTCCCATGGAAATCCTGCAAAAGAAGACAGGACTGACTGGGGAGGAGGCGGCAGTGATCCGGACCCATGCGGAGATTGGCGCGGAACTTTTGCGTGATCTGCATGTGAGCAACGATTATAATGATTTCATCAGTACTTCCATAGATATTGCCAATTATCATCATGAAAACTATGATGGCAGCGGTTATCCCAAAGGATTGTCGGGAGAGCAGATCCCTCTGGCAGCGCAGATTGTGGCTGTCGTGGAAGCCTTCTGTACGCTGACCGGCAGGCAGTCCATGAGCCGGGAGGAAGCATTGGATTTCATGGAAAAAGATGTGGGTATAAAATTCAATCCGGATATTTTTTCGATTTGCAGGAAAATATTGCGTCAGCTATGCTGATATAGATCATTCTGTTATTTTTTGAGGGGAGGAAAATAGAGTTGATAACGGATGAGGAATTTTTACGAATAGCGACTTATATGAAGCAGCGCTATGGGATAGATCTGCATCAGAAAAAAGTGATCATCAACGGCAGACTGGAGAACCGGATCAGAAAAGACGGTTTTCCTACCTTTACCGCATTTATGGATGCAGTGGAGCGCGACAGATCAGGCAGGCTGGAAAAGACGCTGGTCAATCTGCTGACGACGAATCATACTTATTTTATGAGAGAATTTGAGCATTTTGAATATTTTAAGTCCGTGGTACTGCCCTGGGCCAAAACAAAGGCGGCAGCGCAAAAAGATCTGCGTGTCTGGTGCGGCGCAGCCTCTTCCGGAGAGGAGCCCTATATGATCGCCATGGTCATGGCTGATTTTTTCGGGCTGGAAAAGAACCAGTGGGACAAAAAACTATTGGCTACAGATCTGTCTACCAAAGTGTTGCAGGAGGCTCTGGCCGGTGTGTATGAGGAAGAGCAGTTAAAAAACCTTCCGGATACATGGAAAAGACATTTTTTCAAACCGGCAGGCGGCGGGAGATTCCAGGTAACAGAGGAACTGAAACGGGAAGTGATTTTCCGACAGTTTAATCTGATGGACACTTTTCCGTTTAAAAAGAAAATGCATACTGTATTTTTGCGCAATGTTATGATATATTTTGATGAGAAAACAAAACGGGAACTGGTGCAGAAAGTTTATGACATACTGGAACCCGGTGGGTATTTCTTTATAGGCACGACGGAGACTCTGGACCGCAACAGTACACCGTTTCAGATTATTCAACCGTCAATATTCAGAAAAAGAGAAGGGAATGGGTAATGTATGCAGCCAATCAGAGTGTTGATCGTAGAAGATTCCATCGTATTCCGGGAACTGTTGGTACAGAATCTCAGCAGAGATCCGGCGATACAGGTTGTAGGGACTGCCAGGGATCCTTTTGAAGCCAGGGACGCCATTTTGGAAAAGAAGCCGGATGTGATGACTCTGGACGTGGAACTTCCCAGAATGAGTGGCATTGAGTTCCTGCGCAAACTGATGCCACAATATCCGCTTCCGGTCGTGGTCATCAGTTCCCTCAGTGACAAGGTCTTTGACGCGCTCAATGCGGGTGCCGTGGATTTTGTTGCCAAACCGGCCGTGTCCAACAGGGCACAGCTGGAGGAGTTTATCAGAAATGAGTTGCTGGTCAAGATCAAGATAGCTTCCACAGCCAAAATCAGCAATATCAAAAAGAAGGTTATGGCGCAGGAGAACCAGCATCAATGCATCTCTTCCAAACGCCATAATCTGATAGTGGCCATCGGCGCATCCACGGGCGGCACGGAAGCTATTTTTGCCGTGGTCAAGGAATATGGAACGGATATCCCGGGTATCGTGGTTGTCCAGCATATGCCGCCGGGCTTTACCTCCATGTATGCGAAGCGTCTCAATGATCAGTGCCGGATTCAGGTCAAGGAGGCACAGACAGGGGACCGGGTGATGCCGGGACGTATGCTGATCGCCCCCGGCGGAGACCAGCATATGCGTCTGATCAAGATGAACGGAGGCTATCAGGTCGAGTGTAAGCGGGGACCGAGAGTCAACGGACACTGTCCTTCCGTCGATGTGCTCTTTGAATCGGTGGCCAAGTCGGCGGGTTCCGATGCGGTGGGGATCATTCTCACCGGTATGGGCGGAGACGGTGCCAAGGGACTGCTGGCCATGAGAAAAGCCGGTGCCAGGACGATCGGGCAGGATGAATCCACCTGTGTGGTCTACGGGATGCCGAAGGTGGCCTATGATCTGGGTGCAGTGGAATATCAGGAAAAGTTAAATCAAATCGCAGGAAGAACCTATGCGTTATTGAATAAAATGTAAAGGAGAGAGGACATGAAGATTTTATTGGCAGAGGACGATTTCGCGACAAGGAAGTTTATGGTGAATTTCCTGTCAAAGTATGGGGAATGTGATGCCACAGTGGACGGTATGGAAGCAGTGGATGCATTTATGATGGCCCTGGAGGATGATGAACCTTATGATCTGGTATGTCTTGATATCATGATGCCGGTAATGGACGGTTATCAGGCGCTGGTAGGTATCCGCAATCTGGAAAAAGACCGGAATATTCCGGAAGATCAGGCCGTAAAGGTGATTATGACCACGGCGCTGAACGAAGAAAGAAATGTAAAAATGGCATTTGAACTGGGTTGTACCATATATTCCGGCAAACCGATTGATCAGGAGCGGTTTGAACAGGCAATGAAGAAACTGGGACTGATCTGAAACTAATGAATAGAAAGCGAAATTTGCGGGAAAGGAGAATGTATGGCTGAGGAATTTAGTACGGACGGCATGCTTGACATGTATCTGTTCGAGAACGAACAGCTTTTAGAGCAGCTTCAGGATATGGTTCTGGAACAGAAAGATGCGGACTGCTTTGACGAAGACAGCATAAATGAAATATTCAGAACCATGCATACCATCAAGGGTTCATCCGGTATTATGATGTTTGATAATATTACGGCGATCTCTCATAAACTGGAGGACGTGTTTTATTATCTGAGGGAGTCGCATCCTGACAATGTCCCTCATGTGGATCTGGTGGAGCATGTTTTGACAGTAGAGGGCTTTATCTCGGATGAGATGGAGAAGATCAGAAACGGGGAGACACCCGATGGTGATCCGGCAGAGATTATAGCCGATCTGGACCGTTTTCTGGAACAGATCAAAGACGGCGGTGTAAAGGAAGGGGAAGCACCCCCGCCGGAAAATGTACATGTGGAACCCAAGCAGTTTTATATTGCGCCGGTTGCCACCAGCGCCAGCCGTTTTTATAAGATTTATATCCACTTTTTCCCGGAGACGGAAATGGCCAATGTGCATGCCTATAAGACGGTTTATGCGCTGAAAGAGATTGCGGAAGATCTGTTGTACTCGCCGGAGGATATTATTTCGGATGCAGAAAGTTCCGATATTATCATCAAAGAAGGTTTCCGTATCCTTTTGCAGGCACAGACTACCGAGGAAGAAGTACGTAAGATTATCGGCATCGGGTATGACATCGAAAAAGTGGATGTCTTTGAGTGTAAGGCGGAAGAGTTTCTGCAGGGATTTGATTTCGGTGATGAAGAAGACGGGATGCCGCTCATTGATCTGGATTCGAGCGTGGAAGATATCGAAGCCCGTGCGGAACAGGCACAGGGCGGGGAGGCAGAAGGACAGACAGCACCTGCCAAGCCGGCCAAACCTGCAAAACCGGCCATAGCACCCGGTGATTTTGTCATCAAGTCCAGAGAACCGGGTAAACAAAAGAAGCTGGCCAAAGATAAACCAAAAGGGGAGAAGGCTTCCTTTATCGGTGTCAGTGTCAGCAAGATGGATCAGCTGATGGAACTGATCGGGGAATTAGTCATCTCCGAGTCTGTTGTACTCCAGAATCCGGATCTGAAAGTGCCTGGGTTAAATCTTGATAATTTCAATAAAGCAGCGGCGCAGCTGGCTAAGATTTCCACGGATCTGCAGAATGTAATTATGTCCATGCGGATGGTGCCACTGACCAATACATTCCAGAAGATGAACCGGATCGTATTTGATGTATCCAGGAAGCTGGGCAAGGATATTGAATTTGTCATGGTCGGGGAACAGACCGAAGTGGATAAGAACATTATCGAACATATTTCTGATCCGCTGATGCATCTGGTGAGAAATGCCGTGGATCATGGCATCGAAACCAATGAAGAGCGGTTGGATGAAGGGAAGCCGGACAAAGGCAAAATCACGCTTTCAGCCAGAACCGAAGCCGGTAAAGTATGGATCAGTGTGGAAGACAACGGCAAGGGTCTGGACCGGGAAAAGATATTGCAAAAGGCCAAAAAGCAGGGATTGCTGGATGAAAGCAAACCGGAGAGCGCTTATACCGATAAGGAAGTATATCAGTTTATCACACTGCCGGGCTTTTCCACCAATGAGCAGATCACGGAGTATTCAGGCCGGGGCGTAGGCATGGATGTGGTGGTGCAGAACATACAGGCGATCGGCGGCACCCTGGATATTGAGAGTGCGCAGGGGCTCGGCACGATTATGAGTCTGAAGATTCCGCTCACACTTGCCATCATCGACGGTATTGTCATGGAGACAGGAACCTCCTCTTTTGTCATGGAAACGGGCGTGATCAAAGAGTTTGTCCGTGTAAAAGAGGATATGATGATCCATGAGCCCAACGGTGAGGAATATATCATGATCCGTGGAGAGTGTTACCCGGTACTGCGTCTGGGCAAATGGTATGGTCTCACACACTATTGTGAGTCCGTGGAAGAGGGTGTGATGCTGATTCTGGAAGTGGAAGAAAAGAAGATATGCCTTCTGGTGGATAAACTCGTCGGAGAGCAGGAGATCGTGGTAAAACCGATTCCTTCCTACATCAAAAAGGTCAGAGGACTGTCGGGCTGTACACAGCTTGGAGACGGCAGTATTGCACTGATCCTGGATGCGGGCGGGTTAGTGGAATGAACGTAACAGCTTAGGCAGGTGTAGGTGACAGGACGGCTTGTCCGGACTGTTACGAACAAGCAAATACAGAAAGGAATAGAAAGCATATGAATGAAATGAGCGAATTGAAGAGACTGGATGACAGTCAGGCCGCTTCAAATGAGCATGACGCACAGAAAGGCAAGTATATGACTTTCAAATCCGGGAATGAGTTCTTTGGACTGGAGATTCAGTATGTCAATGAGATCATTCAGTTCCAGTCCATCACGGCGATTCCGGAAACAGAAGATTATATCAAGGGACTGATTAATTTAAGGGGCAAAGTCATCCCTGTCGTGGATGTGCGGCTGCGTTTCAAGCAGGAGCCGTTTGAGTATAACGACAGGACCTGTATCATTGTCATCAATGTAAAATCCATGCTGGTAGGGCTGATCGTGGAGAAGATCGCAGAGGTGGTGGAGATTAAGGAAGAGAATATACTGCCGCCTCCTACCATCGGGCGGGCAGATAAGTCTCACCATAAATATGTGTATGGGATTGGCAAGGTGGGGAATTCCGTAAAACTGTTACTGGACCCGGATAAATTGCTCAATGATGACGATCTGACGGTGATGGAACAGGCCAATGATATGACTTTGGAAGAAGAGTGAGGGGGAAAGAAACATGAAAAACTTGAAAATCAAGACAAAACTTATATTGGGATTCATGGTTCCCATTATAATCACAGTATTGAATATTATCATCGGTGATGTGACGACACGTCTGGCGATAGGGCTGACTGATCCCCAAGAACAGGATATCTATACAAAGATTGCCACTGCTGTGACGACAGGGTTTGGTATTATTTCCATTATCATTACGGTGTTGCTGGCCATGGCGATCATCAAATCCATCATCAGACCCATTGAGCAGCTTTCCGCTGCTGCGAAAAAGATTGCCATGGGGCATGTCAATGTGGATCTGGTAAAGTATGGCAATGATGAGTTCGGGGATCTGGTTGAAGATTATAAGAAGGTAATAGATAATATCAAATATCAGGCTGAGGTGGCAGAGGAGGTATCCAATGGTAATCTGACCATACAGGTATCGTCGAAATCTGCAGATGATCTCCTGGGCAATTCGTTAAAGAAGCTGGTGGAAGACAATTTCAATGCACTGAGCAATATCAGTGATGCAGGTTCTCAGGTAACAGTTAGTTCCTCACAGGTGGCAAGTGCAAGCCAGGCGCTGGCACAGGGTTCCACCCAGCAGGCAAGTGCGATCCAGGAGATTACGGCTTCGATTGATGAGATAGCGGAAAAGACCAAACAGAACGCGGAAGAGGCCAATGAGGCAGCCGGTCTGGTAGCACAGGCTATTTCTGATGTACAGCAGGGCAACAGCCAGATGCAGAATATGATGGCTGCTATGCAGGGAATCAATAAGGCGTCCGAGAGCATTTCCAAGATCATCAAAGTCATTGATGATATTGCGTTCCAGACCAATATCCTGGCTCTGAATGCGGCTGTTGAGGCGGCAAGGGCAGGAGAGGCCGGCAAAGGGTTTGCGGTAGTGGCTGAAGAAGTCAGAAGCCTGGCTGCAAAGAGTGCTTCCGCTGCGGCAGAGACGGCGGAACTGATCGAAGATTCCATCGAGAAGGTGAACGCAGGAACAAAGATCGCCGACGACACGGTGAAATCCATGGAAGCCATTACCAAGAGGGTGCAGGACAGCGAGATGATCATCAATGGCATCGCCGAATCGTCCAATTATCAGGCGACGGCAGTGGCGCAGATCGAGCAGGCGATTTCCCAGGTATCGCAGGTGGTACAGACCAATTCCGCTACCAGCCAGCAGTGTGCGGCAGCCAGTGAAGAGTTGTCCAATCAGGCGGCACGGATGCGCGAGATGCTTTCTATTTATAATCTGGGCGCAGGCAGTGGTATGAGTGGCATGGGGATGTCTTCTTCTTCCTATCAGAGCGGTGGGTCCTATTCTTATTCATCCATGTCATCAAATGCAAACGAACAGGTGATTTCTCTGGGAGACGATTTTGGCAAATACTGACAGGGTCAGGGTGTCGGGGCGCAATGCCCCGGGCCTTTCCGGGCAGAGTGATCAGGCAAAGGAATAGAAACGAAAGGAGCATGGTTTCAGGTGAGTTTATTTGACGAATTGAGAGCATTGGGCGTGGATGTGGACGGAGGTCTGAAGCGCATCAATAACAATGAAAAACTGTACACGAGGCTTCTCGGTTCTTTTGTGAAGTCCATAGATTCTCAGTATGTGCCGGCAGATTTTGACGAAGCAAATGTGACGGAGCAGATCGAAAAGGCACATGCCATCAAGGGTACAGCGGGAAATTTGTCGATTACGCCGGTTTATGAGGCATATACAAAGGTCGTGGATCTGCTGCGCAGCGGCCAGATTGAAGAGGCCAGACCGATATTGGAGGAGGTCCTTCCCGTACAGACAGATATTGTATCCTGCATTAAAAATCATATGGAGTAAAGATCCGCACAACTCTTGCGATACGGAGCGAAGGGAATATGGATAAAAAAACGTTAAGGTTTTTCAGATTCAGTATTGTTGCTGTTGTGGCTGTATGTACAGTTGTTTTTATCAGTCTGACTTCTTTTATGACGCGGCAGACTAAAATGACAGTGACAGAGATCAGCAATACATATATGGCCGAGATGAGCAGGCAGATCAAACAGAAATTTGCGGCGATCATCGGGCTGCGGCTGCAACAGGTGGAAGGTATTATCAAACGTACGCCGCCGGATACTGTGACATATGGCAGACAAATGATAGAAGATTTGCGGACAAGTGCCGACCTCAGGAATTTTTCCTATCTGGGACTGTGCACAAGAGAAGGCATTGTGGAAAAATTGTATGGCGGGGATCTGAAATTTTTGGATGATGAGGAGACCTGGACTTCTCTGATGGCGGATGGTACGCTCGTGACAGAAGCAGTGACTTCCGATGGGGACAAGGTACTTGTGCTGGGGATGGAAGCGGCATATCCCATGAAAAACGATCAGGTCAGCGATATTTTGATTGTAGGTCTGCCCATGGAGTATCTCAATGAGATTCTGTTTCTGGATGAGAACGATTCCGTTGCATATTCCCATATCATAGATAAAAACGGGAATTTTGTGGTCCGCAATAATGATGCATTCCGGGAGAGTTATTTTGAACGTGTCAGTGCGCGGTATGAATTCGGATCGGAAGAGGAAGTGGAGGCGTATCTGAACGGATTGCAGTCGGCGATTGACGAGCAAAAGGTCTATTCTTCCGTAGTGCCGATAGACGGACAATGGCAGAATATTTACTGTATCCCGCTTTCGGAGAGCACTTCCTGGTATCTGATCACGGTGATGCCCAATGATTATATGGAAAATGTCATTTCCAAGCTGGACAGGATCCGCGGTGTGATGATGCTGGGCAGTGTGATGGCGATCCTGCTTGTGATGACAGTGATCTTTATTGTCTATTACCGGATTTCCAAGCGGCAGATCAACGCTCTGGACCGGGCTGTGGAGGATGCGGTTCACGCCAATATGGCCAAGAGCGAATTTCTTTCCAGTATGAGTCATGATATCCGCTCGCCGATGAATGCTATTATCGGTATGACAGAGATTGCCCAGAGAAATATTGATGATAAGTCCCGGGTGGAAGACTGTCTGCGGAAAGTCAGCCTCTCCAGCAAGCATCTGCTGGGACTGATTAATGATGTGCTGGATATGTCCAAGATCGAGAGTGGTAAGATGACGCTCAATGAAGTTCCCATGTCTCTGCGCGGGGTGATGGATGATATTGTCAACATTATTCAGCCTCAGCTTAAGGCAAGGAAGCAGGTATTTGATATTTATATTCAAAAGATCAGTAAAGAAGACGTATACTGTGATACGGTCCGTCTGAATCAGGTTCTGATCAATCTGCTGACCAATGCGGTCAAGTTTACACCGGAAGGCGGCAGGGTGGATGTACATGTATATCAGGAAGATTCGCCAAAGGGTGATGATTATATTCGTACCCATTTTGAGGTGGTGGACACGGGTATCGGTATGTCGGAAGAGTTTCAGAAAAAGATCTGGGATAATTTTTCCAGAGAAGAGACTGATCAGGTACGGCATATCGTGGGCGCCGGTCTGGGTACTTCCATTACCAAGCGTATCATTGAACTGATGGGAGGGACCATCGAATTAAGGAGTAAGATCGGGGAAGGAAGTACCTTTCATGTGACACTTGATCTGCGGAAGGCGGATATCAATGAACATGATATGAGATTGCCGGAATGGAATGTGCTGGTTGTCGATGACAATGAGTGGCTTTGTCTCAGTGCTGTTTCCAACCTGGAAGAACTGGGTGTCCATGCGGAATGGACGCTGGATGGTCGTGATGCCGTGGTATTGGTGGAGCAGAGACATAAGGCGGGGGATGATTACCGGTTTGTACTGATTGACTGGAAGATGCCCAATATGGATGGCCTGGAAACCGTGCGGGAAATCCGCAAGCGTGTGGGTAAGAGTGTTCCCATTTTCCTTATTTCTGCCTATGACTGGAATGATCTGGGCCAGGAGGTGGCGGAGATTGAGGGCTTTATTTCCAAACCACTGTTTAAGTCCACTCTGTATGAGCGGCTGAAACAGTATGTGGACGGTTATGACGCCGCAGCGGATGTGGAGGAAGAAGAGGTGGATTTCACCGGTAAACATATCCTGCTGGCGGAAGATATGGATATCAACTGGGAAGTTGCCAGTGAGATCCTTTCTGTGACCGGAATGGAACTGGAACGTGCGGAGAATGGCAAGATCTGTCTGGAGATGTTTGAAAAATCCGAGGTCGGGTTCTATGATGCGATCCTGATGGATATCCGTATGCCGGTGATGAATGGTTATGATACCACATTGGCTATTCGGGCACTTGACCGTGCGGACAGCAGTCTGCCTATTATTGCGATGACGGCGGATGCTTTTTCCGATGATGCGCAGCACTGTCTGGAATGTGGTATGAACGCCCATATTCCCAAGCCGCTGGATATTGCAGAATGTATGCGTGTCCTGCAGAGTTTTCTTGGATGACGGCGTAAGGGAATCGCTGGAAAGGCTTGCTATTAAGGCCCGGAAATGATATAGTAAGATATGGTCAAACAATGCGGAAAGCGCTGAGATGCGCTTTTCGCACAGTTTCGGAATCCTGCCTGGCAGGATTCTTTTACATTATGAGGAAAATATTAAGATTTTCCTAAGAGGAGGTTTGTATGAAAAATAAGTGGTATATTCTGCTGATCATCGTTTATATTCTGACCTTTGGGTTTATTCTGGATATCAATGGTGTCTTTGGGGAAGAAGTGATTCTCACGGCCAATCTGATTATCAATGTATCGTTTCTGGCAATCATAGGTGTATTGTTTCTGTTTTCCATTTTCAGTTTTATCAGGCTCAATTCCCTGACCGGCGCCATGGTGCGGGCAGCGGATGAAATGGAGCGCCAGTTTGAACCGGAGCGGAAAAATTTATGGCCGGATTATCGGAAGAAAACAGATCCTTTTTCCAGTTCGGTACTGAACCGCAGGTTTGCCAGGTATCAGAAACATGTGAGTATCCATACGGATAAAAAAGGCAATGTGAGTCATACCTGTCCGATAGAAGAGTACATAAACGAAGACCTCGTGAATCAGGTGGGCAGAACCTGGTTTAACTCCAATATATCCGGCGCGATGACGGGACTTGGCATACTGGGTACATTCCTTGGCCTTTCACTGGGGCTGAGTTCCTTTTCGGGCAATGATATTTTTACCATTTCTGAGAATGTGGCGCCCCTTCTGGACGGCATGAAGGTAGCCTTCCATACGTCTGTCTATGGTATTTTCTTTTCGCTGATTTTTTCTTTTGTATATCGGAGTCTGATGGCCGATGCCTATGAGAAACTCGATCAGTTTCTGACGGCTTTTCATGAATATGCACAGCCCGGAATCCGCACGAAAGAAGATGCCCTGGGGAGCATGATGCTCTATCAGGCAGGTATGTCCGCTTCCCTGAGAAAGATCCAGGAGCTGCTGCAGGGCAATGCCAGAGAACAGATCGAAGGTGTGGACAAGATCGTCCGCCATTTTATGACAGGCATGTCAGAAATAATGGGGGAAGAGTTTGGGAAGCTGGGCAGATCCATGGAGCGTTCCTGTGAGGTGCAGAGTGCATGCGGAGAGGATCTGCGGCAGATGACGGAACGGATGCAGCGGATGCTGGAGTCCTGCAATACCATCCATGATGTACTGGATCATGCACTGGACCGTCAGAAGAGACTGGAAGAGACTTTGTCGGATACCTGCGAGCAGATCGGCAATGAGTTATATACACTGAGCAGGATGAGGGATAGGTATGAGGAATAAAAGAAAAGCGATAGGGGAAGAGCCGGGTTACTGGCAGTCATATTCGGATATGATGGCAGCGCTGTTGCTGATTTTTATCCTGCTGATCGCCATTACCCTGTTCGTATACAGACAAAAGAGAACAGATCTGGAAAATGCCCGTCTGCAGCTCAATACGACCCGGCAGGAACTGATGGATTCCAGAGAGGAGCTTTTGGCTTCCATGAAGGAACTGGAGGAGGCTTCGGCCCGGGCCACGATGACGGAGGATGAACTGCAGGAGGCTTACAGAAAGATTGATGAGGCGCAGGCGGAACTGGATTCCACCAGAAGCGAGCTGCGTGATATCGTGGGGATACGTACGGATATCATCGGAGAATTGCAAAAGCGCTTTGATAATTCTTCTATGAAAGTGGATGCACAGACAGGGACAATCACCTTTTCCTCCGATGTACTGTTTCAATATAACAGTGACAGGTTGACTGCGGAGAGTAAGGCCACTTTAACAGAAATCATTCCCATGTATCTGGGCGTGTTGTTGCAGGATGCATTTCGTCCTTATATTTCGGAGATTATCATAGAGGGTCATACCGATACGGATGGCGGATACCAGAGCAATATGGTACTTTCCACGGGAAGAGCGGATTCGGTGGCGCAGTTTTGCATGGATGAGAAAAACGGGCTGACCCAGGATCAGATTGCGCAGCTGCAAAAGATGCTGACTGTCAACGGACGCTCCTACAGCGTGCCGATTATGGACAGTGCTACCGGAGAAGTCGATATGGCAGCATCCCGCCGCGTGGAGATTAAGTTCCGTCTGAGAGAGGAAGAGATGATCGAGAAGATTACGGAGATACTTGAGAAGGGAACGGAGGAGGAGTAGCACGGCTTCGGGGGTGTTTTTGCATGATTACGGAATTATTTCCCAAAAAACCTTGCATTTCCCATACATAAGTGCTACAATGTATACGATTCAAGTGTATAAAGCAGAAACCGGAAAGAGTGGAAGAAGTTCCACTCTTTGTTTTTGGATAGGACTCAGATACAAAAAGAGGTGATAGCATGGCAAAAAGAGAGTATGAGCAGCGGACAGAAGCATTGCTGGAGCCCATTGCGGCCGCCGCAGGTGTGGCGGTCTATGATGTGGAATATGTGAAGGAAGGCAGAGAGTGGTATCTGCGTGCCTATATTGACAAAGAGGGAGGCGTTACGATCGGGGACTGTGAGACAGTGAGCCGGGCGCTTTCTGACAGACTGGATGAAGAGGATTTTATCGGGGATGCCTATATCCTGGAGGTGAGCAGTCCGGGGCTGGGGCGGACGTTAAAGAAAGATAAGCATCTGCAGATGAGCCTGGGAGAAATGGTGGAACTCAGGACCTATAAACCAATAGAGAAACAGAAAGAATTTTCTGGTATTCTGAGGGCTTTTGATCAGGAGAGCGTTACGATAGAGACGGACGGCGCGCCCAGAGTATTTGCAAGGAACGAGATTGCGCGCATCAAACTGGCGCTTGATTTTTAATTTTCAAAAGGATTGTGACAGATCTGACAGGGGGCCTGCCCGAACTGTCACCGGGGATTAGGAGGAATCGGAAAAATGAACAAAGAGTTAATGGAAGCCCTTGATATTTTGGAGAGAGAGAAAGAGATCAGCAAGGACACTTTGTTTGAGGCGATTGAAAATTCTCTCATTACGGCATGTAAGAACCATTTCGGAAAATCGGACAATATCAAGGTTGAAATAGACAGAAATACCTGTGATTTTATCTGTTATGCGGAAAAGGAAGTGGTGGAAACGGCCGAGGATGTGGAGGATGACTGCCTGCAGATAGCACTGGAAGATGCCAGAGAGGTATCCAGAAATGCACTGGTAGGCGATATCATCCATATAGAGATCAAGTCCAAGGAGTTTGGCCGCATTGCCACGCAGAACGCGAAAAATGTGATTTTGCAAAAGATCCGGGAAGAAGAGAAAAATGTTATCTATAACCAGTATGTGAAAAAAGAGAAAGATATCGTGACCGGCGTGGTACAAAGATATCTGGGCCGCAATATCAGCATCAATCTGGGCAAGGCGGATGCGATCCTTACAGAAGGAGAACAGATCAAGGGAGAGGTATTCAAGCCCACGGAGCGAATCAAGGTCTATATCCTGGAAGTACGCAATATGACCAAGGAGCCGAAGATTCTCGTCAGCAGGACACACCCGGAGATGGTAAAGCGTCTGTTTGAAGCGGAAGTGACAGAGATCAGAGACGGCACGGTGGAGATTAAGAGCATAGCCAGAGAGGCGGGCAACCGAACCAAGATCGCAGTCTGGTCCAAAAATCCCAATGTTGACGCGGTGGGGGCCTGTGTGGGGATGAACGGAGCCAGAGTCAATGCCATTGTAGAGGAACTGCGGGGGGAGAAAATTGATATCATCAACTGGGACGAAAATCCGGGCAATCTGATCCAGAATGCCTTGTCTCCGGCCAAGATCGTGGCGGTATTCGCTGATCCGGATGAGAAGACGGCCAAAGTGGTGGTACCTGATTACCAGCTTTCTCTCGCCATCGGAAAAGAAGGGCAGAACGCCAGACTGGCAGCCAGACTGACCGGCTATAAAATTGATATCAAAAGCGAGACACAGGCCAAGGATACACCGGGCTTTCGCTATGAAGATTATATGTATGACGAAGAGGAAGAGTACGAAGAAGACGAAAGTTACGATTCTGATGAGGAATACGGCGAAGCGGAATACGAAGAGCCGGAGATGGCTGAGGGCGACGGCCCGGATGACTCTGCCAATCAGAGAGATGAGAGCGGGGCAGAGACCGGTTATGAGCAGTCAGAAGAACCGGAAACAGCCAGTGACAGCGGGGAAGCGGATGAGCCGGGGGCAGACGACGGCGGGGAAGCGGATTCGTACGGATATGAGGAGGCGCCGGAGGAGGCCGGAGAAGCAGATTCTTATGAAGAGGACGGCATAGAAGAAGTTTCTCAGGAGGAGCCGGCGGACGGATATGAAAAATAAAAAAATTCCTGTCAGGCAATGTATTGGCTGCGGGGAGATGAAGAGTAAAAAAGAAATGATGCGTGTGCTGAAGGACGCTGACGGAAACGTAACACTGGATATGACAGGAAAGAAAAACGGAAGAGGCGCATATCTTTGTATTTCCGGAGAGTGTCTGCGAAAGGCCAGAAAGAACAGAGGGCTGGAACGTTCTTTCAAGATGGGCATTTCGGAGCAGATTTACGAGAATCTGGAAAAGGAGTTTCAGGGAGAAAATGGGAAATAAGATTTTGTCTTTGCTTGGCCTGGCAACCAGATCCGGAAATCTTGTCAGCGGTGAATTTATGACAGAGAAGGCGGTGAAGGGACGGAAAGCCCGCCTTGTCATAGTGAGCAGGGAAGCATCTGACAATACAAAAAAGAAATTTACGAATATGTGCAGCTTTTATGAAGTGCCTCTGTATTTCTACGGGACGATGACAGAACTGGGACACAGTATGGGAAAAGAATTTCGGGCGTCGATAGCCGTGACGGACGAAGGGTTTGCCAGAAATATCATAAATAAGCTGGAGTGTGAACAATAACAAATACGGAGGTCGTGAGTATGGCGAAAATAAAAGTACATGAGCTTGCAAAAGAAATAGATAAACAAAGTAAAGAAGTCATTGCCTATTTGCAGAGCAAAGGAGTCGAGGTCAAGGTAGCGCAGAGCGTGGTGGAGGACGCGGCGGCGGAAATGGTTCGCCGGGATCTGGGTAAGCAGGCCCGGGCCAGGGAAGAGGCGAAAGCCGCGGAGACAGTGAAAAGCAGTCAGGAGTCTGCCGGCAGGGAAAAAACAGCAGCCGCTGCCAAAACCGCTGAATCTGCAGGGGTAAAAAATGGCGAAGGCGTCAAAAGCAGTGACAGTGTCAAAAGCGGAGAAGGTGCCAGGAATGGGCAGAAATCCGCTGACAGTGCAAAGCCGGCGCGCAGAGCGGAGCAGGCGAAGGGAGAGGCGGGCAGACAGGAGCCGGCCAAAAAGAAGAAAAATATTATTTTCGTCAGCAATCCTCATAACAGCAAACTGCCTCAGCGTGCTGCTGGTTCCGCTAACAGTGGTAAGCGCGGCGGCCAGAACAGGAATAACAACAACAATAACAGAAATAATAACAGTAACAGTCCGCTGACCCGTCCGCTGATCCGTCCGCTGACGCCTCCGTCTCCGGCGCCGTCTGTCGGACAGATCAAACCGGTACAACAGCCCAAACGCAGCCAGCCAAAGCAGCAGGAAACGGTGCGTCCGCAGCAGGAGACCGCAGCCAGGAATACAGCGGCCCCTGCCGGCAGAGTACAGGGAACGGATAACAGACAGGACAGGAGAGGAGCGGAGAGAACAGGTGGCAGCAATGATCGCAGAGGCCGTCAGACGGATACTCGCCCCGGCAATAATCGTTTTCAGAAGGATATGGGCAGCCGTCAGGGCGCTCCGGGCCGTGGCAGGACTTTTAACGATAATGCTCGTCCTGAAAAAGGAAATGGACGGGAGGACAATAAGTTCAGAAAGCCGTCAGGCGCTAAGCCGTTTGTTCCCGAAACGCCGGTAAAGGATACAGAAAAGCATCGTGACGATGAGAAACGTCGTCTGGGTCAGGAGCGTGACAAACGCTCCAGAAAAGATGCCATCTACGAAGACGGCAACGGCAAAAACAAGAACAGGCCGGGCAAATTTATCAAGCCTGAGAAAAAGGCAGAAGAGAAGAAAGAAGAGCAGATCAAAACCATCATTATTCCGGAAAAACTGACCGTGAAGGAACTGGCGGATAAGATGAAGATCCAGCCTTCCGTGATCGTGAAGAAGCTGTTCCTGCAGGGACAGGTGGTAACGGTCAATCAGGAGATCAGCTTTGAGACAGCAGAAGAGATTGCCATCGAATACGAGATCATCTGCGAAAAAGAAGTGAAGGTGGATGTAATTGAAGAACTTTTGAAAGAAGAGGAAGAGAACGAAAAAGATATGGTGAAGCGTCCGCCGGTTATCTGCGTGATGGGACACGTGGACCACGGCAAGACCTCACTGCTGGATACCATCCGCAAGACCAATGTCACGGACCGGGAGGCGGGCGGTATTACCCAGCATATCGGTGCGTATACTGTCAATATCAACAATGAGAAGATCACGTTTCTGGATACACCCGGGCATGAGGCGTTTACCGCCATGCGTATGCGCGGCGCCAATTCCACGGATATCGCGATCCTGGTGGTGGCAGCCGATGACGGTGTGATGCCGCAGACTGTGGAGGCCATCAATCATGCCAAGGCGGCGGGTATCGAAATCATCGTGGCCGTGAATAAGATTGATAAGCCGGGTGCCAATATTGACAGAGTGAAACAGGAACTGACAGAGCATGAACTGATTCCGGTAGACTGGGGCGGGACAACGGAATTTGTACCGGTATCCGCAAAATCCGGTGAGGGGATCGAGACACTGCTGGAGACGATTCTGCTGACCGCGGAGATACTGGAACTGAAAGCAAATCCGGACCGCCGGGCCAGAGGTCTGGTAATCGAGGCCGAACTGGACAGAGGCCGGGGGCCGGTGGCTACCGTACTGGTACAGAAAGGAAGCCTGCATGTGGGTGACTTTATTTCTGCCGGTGCCAGCCATGGCAAAGTGAGAGCCATGATTGATGACAAGGGGCGCAGAGTGAAAGAAGCAGGACCTTCCACACCGGTGGAGATACTGGGTCTGTCTGATGTGCCGGGCGCAGGTGAAATATTTATTGCGCATGAAAATGACAAAACAGCCAAGTCCTATGCCGATACTTACCTTGCGCAGAACAAAGAGAAGAAACTGGAAGAGACAAAGAGCAAGATGTCTCTGGATGACCTCTTTTCCCAGATTCAGGCCGGCAATCTGAAAGAGCTGAACCTGATTGTAAAAGCGGATGTACAGGGAAGTGTGGAAGCCGTAAAACAGAGCCTGCTCAAACTGAGCAACGAAGAAGTGGTGGTCAAATGTATCCACGGCGGCGTAGGGGCGATCAACGAATCCGATGTGACGCTGGCGTCAGCTTCCAATGCTATTATCATCGGCTTTAACATCCGGCCTGATGCGACCGCCAAGGCCATTGCCGAAAGAGAGGGCGTTGATATCCGGTTGTATAAGGTCATCTATCAGGCGATTGAAGATGTGGAAGCGGCCATGAAAGGTATGCTGGATCCGATTTTCGAGGAAAAGGTCATCGGGCATGCAGAGGTGCGTCAGCTGTTCAAGGCTTCCGCAGTGGGGAACATTGCCGGTTCTTACATTTTGGATGGTATGTTCCAGCGCGGATGCAAAGTCCGTATCACCAGAGAAGGAAAACAGATCTTTGAAGGCGGCCTGGCATCCCTGAAACGATTCAAGGATGATGTAAAGGAAGTAAAAGCCGGTTTTGAATGTGGCCTCGTGTTCGAAGGCTTTGATCAGATGCAGGAGCTGGATATCATTGAAGCCTTTATCATGGTGGAAGTGCCAAGATAGAGAGCGCAAAGGACCAGCAAGTAAAATAGTAAGAGAAATAAAGGTAGAACTGGAATCATTATATATGAAAAAAAACAGTATAAAAAATACACGTATCAATGGAGAGGTACAGAGGGTTTTGGCGGAGATCATCCGCAGTGAGATCAAGGACCCCCGCATTGCACCGCTGACTTCGGTGGTGTCTGTGGAGGTGGCGCCGGATCTGAAAAGCTGTAAGGTATGGATCAGCGTGCTGGGAGATGAGGCGGCAGTGGCCGATACTCTGGCAGGTCTGAAAAGTGCGGAAGGCTTTATCAAGTCAAAGCTGGCCAGAGAAATAAACCTGCGCAATACGCCGGAACTTCGGTTTATCATGGATCAGTCCATCGCCTATGGGGTATCTATGTCGCGCAGGATTGATGAAGTGAACAGGGACTTAAAGGAAGCGGATCAGCCCGGCTAAAACCGGGCCGGGATCTGCAGTCAGAAAGGAAGGGGTAGTATGTTTCAGTTATCAGAAGAGATCAAGGGCGCGGGCAGTATTGGCATCAGCGGACATATCAGACCGGACGGAGACTGTGTGGGTTCCTGTATGGCATTGTATTTATATCTGAAAAAGTGTACAGGGCCGGAAACGGAGGTTTCTGTCTATCTGGAACAGCCTGCGGATATTTTTGCACAAATAGCGGATATTTCGGAGATAAAACAGCCTGATGCGGCGACGATGCCGCCGGATGTATTTTTCGCACTGGATTGTGAGAGCAGCCGACTTGGCAAAGCAGAGCGGTTGTTTGACGGTGCCGGCAGGCGGATTAATATTGATCATCACATCAGCAACAGTGGCTGCGGGACAGTCAATGTGATTGATCCGACGGCCAGTTCCACCAGTGAACTGGTATATCGGCTGTTAGACAAAGACAGGATTGATACAGAGATCGCCAAGGCGTTGTATATTGGTATCATTCATGACACCGGTGTGTTTCAGTATTCGAATACATCGCCGGAGACGCTGCGCATTGCCGCCGATCTGGTCAGTCATGGGTTTGATTTTTCCGGTCTGATTCAGGAGACCTTTTATGAAAAGACTTATGTGCAGAATCAGATCATGGGCAGAGCATTGCTGGAGAGTATTCTTTTTCTCCATGGAAGAGGCATCGTCAGTGTGGTCGACCGTAAAGTGATGGACTTTTATAATGCCGCACCACAGGATCTGGACGGGATTGCCAGCCTGCTGAAAAATACAAGGGGTGTGGAATGTGCCATCTTTATGTATGAGACAGATGCGATGGTTTATAAGGTGAGTATGCGCTCTTCCGACCGGGTGGATGTGGCACAGATCGCGTCCTATTTTGGCGGCGGCGGGCATAAAAAGGCGGCAGGCTGTACCATGACAGGGACTTTTCATGATGTGGTCAACAATCTGTCCTTACATATAGAAAGGCAACTCGAAGAAGCATGATAACCGTCCATAGCAGTGCAGACAGGGCAGGCTGTCGCAACTGCCACGGCGGCGGACAGGATCGGTGGAGACAGTGGGAACAGTCATAAACGGAGTGATCAATGTATATAAAGAAAAGGGCTACACCTCTCATGATGTGGTAGCCCGTCTGCGGGGCATCTTCAGACAGAAAAAAATCGGTCATACAGGAACACTTGATCCGGAAGCGGAAGGTGTCCTGCCGGTCTGCCTGGGAAATGGCACCAGGCTTTGTGATATGCTAACCGACCGGGAAAAAGAGTATGTGGCCGAACTTTTGCTGGGTGTGGTCACTGATACGCAGGATATGACCGGCGCTGTACTGGCGGAAAAGGAAGTTGCGGTTACGAATGAGCAGGCAGAGACTGTCATCAGAGGATTCCGGGGGACCTATGAGCAGATTCCTCCCATGTATTCCGCCTGTAAAGTGAACGGAAAGCGCCTGTATGAACTGGCCCGTCAGGGAAAAGAAGTGGAGCGAAAGGCCAGAGCGGTGACAATCCGTGAGCTGGAGATACTCTCCATGGACCTGCCGCTGGTCAGAATACGGGTGGTATGTTCCAAAGGGACGTATATCAGGACTCTCTGCCATGATATCGGCGAGCGTCTGGGCTGCGGAGCTGCCATGAAAAGCCTGCTGCGGACAAAATCCGGCAGGTTTACGCTGGACGGAGCCAGGCGCCTTGCAGAGATAGAGGAGTCTGTAAAAGCGGGGCGGGGCAGTGAACTGGTGATACCGGTGGAGGAGATGTTTGCCGGACTGCCGTCCATTGTTGTCAGAGAGGATGCCGTGCGGGCAGTGCAGAACGGCAACTCCCTTTTTTTGCGCCAGATTACCGGCAAATCGGGCTGGCAGGAAGGGGAAGAAGCCAGAGTCTATGACCGGGAAGGAAGATTTTACGGCGTCTATGCTTTTGTGGTGATGAAAGGCTCTTTCAAACCGGTGAAGATGTTTCTGTAACGGTGAGACAAAATGACGGGAAGGGGCGGACAGGCAGTGTATCGTGATGCCTTTTTGCTTTCGGGCCGATGAATGAGGAGATACCATGCAGTTGATAGCAGGCAGGACAGACTTTGTGCTGGAGCGGCCGTGTGCGGCTGCCATCGGGAAATTCGATGGCATCCACAGAGGACATCAGGCACTTCTGGCCAATATACGGGAAGAGAAAAAGAAGGGACTGCTTTCGGCGGTCTTTACCTTTGACCCGGCTCCGGCAGCTTTTTTTTCCGGGACGGACGGGCAGGAACTGACAACCAGAGAGGAAAAGCGCAGGATTTTCAACAAACTGGGGATCGATGTGCTGATTGAGTTTCCGCTCAGGGAAGACACCGCCGCCATAGCGCCGCAGACTTTTATCGAAGAGATCCTTGTCAGGCGGATGAAGAGCGCCTTTGTGGCGGCCGGTACGGATGTGACGTTTGGCCGTTACGGGGCCGGAAACAGTGCCATGCTGACGTCGTATGGAAACAGACTGGGCTTTTCCGTGCAGATCATAGAAAAGGTATGTGTGGGAGGCAGAGAAGTCAGTTCCAGCCGCATACGGGAGGAGTTGTCTGCCGGACATATGGAACAGGTAGAAGAACTGATCGGCTTTCCCTACAGTGTTACCGGGGAAGTGGTGCATGGGAAGAGGCTGGGCAGGACGATAGGGATGCCCACGGTCAATCTGGCGCCACCGCCGGGGAAGCTACTGCCGCCTTTTGGCGTCTATTTTTCGGAAGTTTCCTGGAAGGGAAAGCATTTCAGAAGTATCAGCAATGTGGGCTGTAAGCCTACGGTCAGCCGGGAACGGGCTGTTGGTGTGGAAACATATCTGTATGATTTTGATCAGGATATTTACGGACAGGAGATTACGGTGAAGCTGCTGCGGTTTAAGCGGCCGGAGATGAAGTTTGGCTCGGTGGGGGAACTGAAGGCCCAGGCGAGGAAGGATATCAGCGAAGGCGCAGGCGCAATCGTTCAAACAGGCGGTGTAATTGCAAATTAGTACTTGTCAGTTTGGTTCTAATCACGTACAATAGTGTTTGGAATGTTTAAAAACACATATGGACAGCCGGTGGTCTGAGATCGCCGCAGAGGTTTTCAAAGGAGAAAACGAAAGGATACATAAGATGAACGCTTCGGTACTGTTATCTATGGCGGGCGGGCTTGGCCTGTTTCTGTTTGGCATGAAGCTCATGAGTGAGGGCATTGAAAAGGCAGCCGGCGCAAAACTGCGCGGGATTCTTGAGTTTTTTACGACAAACCGTTTTACAGGCATGCTTGTGGGTATTGTCTTTACGGCGGTAATCCAGTCGTCCAGTGCCTGTACGGTCATGGTAGTCAGTTTTGTAAATTCCGGCCTGATGAATCTGTATCAGGCTGCCGGTGTGATACTGGGCGCGAATATCGGTACGACCGTGACATCTCAGCTGGTTTCTTTTAACTTATCCGAAATCGCCCCGGTATTTTTGCTGGGCGGTGTCCTTTCCGTTATGTTTGTAAAAAACAATATGGTCAAAAAGATCGGTGAGATCGTCCTTGGTTTCGGGGTGCTTTTTATGGGCCTTTCCGGCATGTCAGGCGCTATGGCGGGGCTGAAGGAAGATCCGGCTGTCGTGAATCTGTTCGCTTCTCTGACAAGTCCGTTTCTGGCAGTGCTGCTTGGTACGGTGGTAACGGCGGTGATTCAGAGTTCTTCGGTGACGGTCAGTATCATCCTTTTGATGGCCAATCAGGGACTGCTGGGACTGCCTATCTGTATGTTTATTATGCTGGGTTGTAACATCGGCGCCTGCGCTTCGGCCATGCTGGCCAGTCTCGCGGGCAAGAAAGATGCCAGGCGGGCCGCGATGATACATTTTCTGTTTAATGTGGTGGGCACGGTTATCTTCTATGTCGTCTTTCTGGTGGCGGTCGGACCGATCGTGGAACTGTTTTCGGATATTTCCGGCGGCAACCCGGGCCGGTGCGTAGCCAATGCCCATACGATTATCAAGATCGTACAGGTGATTTTGCTGTTTCCCTTTTCCGGGTTCCTTGTCAGGATGACTTATCTGCTGGTGCCGGGAGACGATAAAAAGGTGGGCTATCGGGACAGCTTCCAACTCAAATATATTGGTGACAAGGTAGTGTTTAATCCTGCGACAGCGGTGGTGGAGGTGATCAAAGAGATTGAACGGATGGCAGCGCTTGCCAGCGAAAATCTCAACCGGGCCATGAATGCATTGATTACGCTCGATGAGGAAGATATAGGAGAAGTGTATGAGGTAGAAAAGAACATCAATTTTCTCAACCATGCCATTACCAACTATCTGGTAAAGATTAACCAGACTACCCTGCCGATTGAGGATCTGAAAAGTATCGGCGCCCTGTTCCATGTGGTGAATGATATTGAGCGGATTGGCGATCACGCAGAGAATGTGGCGGATTCTGCCCGTCAGAGGAAAGAAAAAGGGACCAGCTTCAGTAAGGGCGCGCAAAAGGAACTGGGCGAGATGCTGGATATGGTCAATAAGATCGTGCAGTATTCGGTGGAGATGTTTGCGACCAGTAAGGAAGAGCATATGGAGGACATTATCAGACTGGAAGATGAAATAGATGAAAAAGAGCGGGAACTGCAAAAACTGCACGTGGAACGGCTGACAAGAAACGAGTGCACGCCGGAGGCCGGCATGCTGTTTTCCGATATTGTATCCGGTCTGGAACGGGTGTCAGATCATGCCACAAACATTGCCTTTGCAATCATGAACAGTAACAATGACGACGCCGAAGAGAAAAGAGCGGTGAAGGCATAGATGATGCATATACGGGCGCCTGTCTTACAGCGGGCGCCTTCCCTGTTGCCGGTCAGCGTGTGAAAAGGTCAGAGGCAGTGTTGCAAAAACAGCGTATTCCGCGTCAGAAATGACATTGATTGACATAAAATTCTTCTTTATAATTAGGGACGTTGGACTTAAGAGAAAGGTTTTGTACGGAAAGGAGTTTTTTATGAAAATTGCCATATGTGATGACTGCCGTCAGGATGCACTGTACTTGCAGACACTGCTGAGTGGGATGCATGAAACGAGGCTATATGAGGATGCGGAAAAACTTCTGGCCGAAGTGAAGGATGACCGGGTGCACTATGATTTGTATCTTCTGGATATTTATCTGGAACTGATGGATGGCATTGAACTGGCCAGACAGCTGCGCCGTCTGGATGAATATGGCGCTGTCTGTTTTATTTCTTCCAGTGATGCTTTTTACAGGCAGGCATATGATTTGTACGCCGTTCAGTATCTGCTCAAGCCGGTACAACCGGAGGAGATACGACGGCTTTTGGATCGTGTCTCTGAAAATATTGCCAGGAACAGGGAACTTTCGCTGTATTACCGATGGCGGGGAAAGATGGGCTCGATTCCCTATCATAAGATTCTCTATATCGGAAGCCGGGGGCATACGCTTTATATTCACTGCAGGGACGGTTCGGTGCAGGAATGCGCCGGGCGTCTGGATGAACTGGCAGAGAGGGTATCCAAAGATGTGTTCTGCCGCTGTCATCAGAGCTATCTGGTAAACCTGTATTATCTGGATAATCTGGATGGCAATGAAGTGACCATAGCCGGTCAGAGTCTGCCGGTTTCCAGACGTTATCAGGCGGAAATAAAAAGGCGTTATCAGGAGATTTTATTTGAAGGAATGGATTGATGCATTTGATAATCTTGCGTGACTTGTCCATAGTATGGTGTCTTTTACATATCCTGATTTTGTTTATGATGCTTTACCGTTCCCGTTATTCCGCGAAAAAAACGCGGTTTTTGACGATAGTGGTGATGGCACCTCTTGTCATAGTCAATATGGCCGGAGTGGCGATTCTGGGGCCGGAGCGGATGGGCAGACTGTTTTTGCTGACCTGTACATTGCCCAGTGCGCTCTTTTACTATTATATATCCGCTGACAGAAGAGGGCGTTTCCTGTTTACCTTCTGTCTTTCGGATACCATGGCATATTGGATTATCATTGTTACCAATCTGCTGGATTATTATATCGGAGGAGGCCGGTATGTGCTGATGTTTGCAGGCAGACTTGTTTTATTCCCATTGCTGGAATGGTGGGCTTACAGAGTACTGCGCCGGCCTTATATGGAGTTGCAAAAATCGGTGGACAAGGGCTGGAATGTGTTTGCGGGTATGTCTGTCCTGTATTATCTCCTGTTGGCGGTTACGGCTAATTTTCCGACCATTGTTACCAGCCGGCCGGAGGCCATGCCGGGATTTTTGATGATCCTGATTCTGATGCCACTGAATTATGCCACTATTTTTACGGCCATGTACCGGCAGCTTCTGTTGTACCGCAGACAGAAGATTGAGTCGGTTATTCAGGAGGTAAGACAGCAGATGGAAGTGCAGCTTGCCAATCAAAAGCATATACATCGCCTGAAACACGATATGAGAGCCCATATCATCACGCTGTCCGGTCTGCTTTCTTCCGGGCAGGTCGAGGAAGCAGAGAATTATCTGCAAAAGCTGCTTCCCAGCCATGAAGTGTCAGGGGAGCATTACTGTGAGAATCCGTATCTGGACGCAGTGCTGAGCCATTATGTGATGAAATTCGAAGAACTGGGCATACCACTGCGACTGGATATCCAGGTGGGGGATGAAATCCTGCCTTATATGGAACTTTGCCAGATCTTTTCCAATGGGCTGGAAAATGCCTATGAAGCCTGTAAGCGGACTTTGCGGCAACCGCAGCAGGAAGTTTCGATCAAAACCTGTTATAATAAAGGATGGCTGCTGATGCGCATCAAAAACAGATGTGACGAGGGGCTGCATGTGGAAAAGGGCCATCTCCCGGATACACAGAAAAAAGAACCGGGGCATGGACTTGGGCTGCGGACGATACAGGAGGCGGCACAGCGGCTTGGCGGTGATATGTTCTGCTATACGGAAAAGGGATATTTTATACTGGATGTGATGGTGAGGGGGGGGTGAAACATGGCTGGAGATGATTTAAAAAGACCAGTTTTCTCCGGCTTATCCTGCATTTGCATCATGGTTGACGATGTGAATGAAGCCTTTCAATATTATGAAAGAATACTGGGCGCCGTTTCCAGAGAATATTTCCCTTATTGGAGGAACAAAGGGTTTTTCAAGGGGATGGGATTTCTCAAAGAAGCGGGGGAAAGCGAAGTCTCCGTAGGGATCATGGATGTGCCAGGGACAGGATTGACGCTGACCCTGATGCGCTTTCATTATCCGGAGGGAAGAAAGACACCTGTGATTTTCAAGGCCAATGATATGAGCGGCGCCAGATTTGTGTCACTGGAAACGGAAAATATAGAAGAGGCTTTTTCCTATATCAGCGCACAGCCGGATGTGACACTGATCAATCTAAGCGGCGAGTACAGAGTGGCGCAGTACAGTGTTACCAAACCGTTTGACTTCCTGTGTTTTAACTGGGAGATGGAAGGAAATTTTGATAAAAAGCAGGAGGAAGCGGAAAAAATTTCGGCCCGGAGATTTTTTCATTTTGTGGATAAGTATGGACTGCAATGGGAGTTTGTGCAGAATAAGAAAGAATTGTGATAAGGGGGCAGATGCGTGTGATGGCTAGGCCATGTGCGTATCCGGCGGCTGCCTGCTGGAATATATTAGAATTGGGCATCGCGCATTGACAGCATTTCATTGATTTGTTACAATTTGTAACAGACGTAATAAATTTGTAACAAATCAAAGAAAAGAGATGAGGACAGCGATGACAATAGAGAGAAAGAAAAAAATAGCATACCGGGCCGGGCTTCTTGCAGGGGTATTGCTTGCCGGCTGCGGAATCGGCGGCGTGGCTGCCGGGCCGGGCGGAATCGTGCGGGTACAGGCAGGTTTTGACCGGATCATAGCCGATGCCGGGGAGATCACATCAAATCCGGAAATGGAAAAATGGGCCGCAAGGGCAGTGGAAGAGGAGCGCCGAAAACGAGAGGAAGAAAAAGAAACACAGAACATGGCGGAGGCGGAGCCGGAAGAAGTGGTGGACGCGGAGATTTTGCAGACAGCCGAGGCCCAGAAGGAGGCCAATAGCGTAAATAATCTCTGGGGGTATACCAACTTGGGAATTGCCCAGGTAGACAACCATCTGAACGTGCGGGACAAAGCCGGTGAAGACGGGGAACTGGTGGGCAAGATGACAAAAAACGCGGCCTGTGAGATCCTTTCCATCGAAGGGGAATGGGCGCACGTCAAATCCGGCAAGGTGGAAGGCTATGTGCATACGGATTATCTTCTGACCGGAGAAGCGGCCAAAGCCAAAGCCCAGGAGGTAGTCTACACGGTTGCGAAGGTAAATACCCAGACGCTGAAAGTGCGGGAACAGCCCAGCACGGAATGTCCGGTCATCACACTTGTGGCACAGGACGAGCGTCTGGAAGTGGTGGAGCAGCAGCCCGAGGGATGGGCGAAAATCATGCTGGATGATGAGGAAGCCTATGTCTCCACGGATTACTGTGTGGTGGAAGAGGAGCTGGAAACGGCTGTCACCATGAAAGAGCTGTTATATGGCAACGGTGTTTCCAATACAAGGATTGATCTGTGCCAGTATGCCAAACAGTTTGTGGGTAATCCCTATGTATGGGGCGGTACCAGTCTGACAAAAGGTGCTGACTGCTCCGGCTTTGTGCAGAGTGTATTCAAAAAATTCGGTGTCTATCTGCCCCGGACATCCAGAGAGCAGGCCGGTGTGGGAACCAAGATTTCCCTGGCGGATGCCAAACCGGGTGA
Organism: uncultured bacterium; assembly: GCA_947574055.1. GTDB lineage: Bacteria > Bacillota > Clostridia > Lachnospirales > Lachnospiraceae > VSOB01. Next base: position 11,877 of record CANPIC010000009.1, on the reverse strand, counting down.
TCTGATCTTCTATGCCAAGGGCGGGACGATCAATCATGTGGCGCTGTACATCGGAGATGGTCAGGTAGTACACGCCAGCAACCCCAGAACAGGGATACGTATTTCCAATGCCACATATCGTTCACCGGCGACTATCAGAAGAGTGCTGCCGTAAGCTGTTATACGGGAAGATAAAAGTTACGCAGATCAACTTTTTCCAGTGCCAGGAGTTTTACTTTCTTTTCGATGCCTCCGCTGTATCCGGTCAGACTTCCGTCTGCTCCGACTACGCGGTGGCAGGGGATGATAATGGAGAGTGGATTGTGTCCCACTGCACCGCCCACCGCCTGTGCGGACATGCGGGACAGTCCTCTCTGAGCGGCGATTTCCTTGGCGATTTCGCCATAGGTGACAGTTTCCCCGTAGGGTATGTTTTGCAGGATGTTCCAGACGGCAAGCTGAAAAGAGGTGCCGCTTATGTGGATGGGCGGGCGGAAATGTGGTTGCCGGCCTGAGAAATAGATGGTCAGCCATTCCCTGGCCTGTGCGAGGGCCGGTGTGCGTTTTTCTTCCTGCTCCTGGCCCGGGTGATTTGCGTCGTACTTACCGCCTTGAAACCACAGCCCGGTCAGCGCTGTGTCATCAGCGGTAAGAAGGATCTCGCCGACAGGCGAATGGTAGCTATTTTGATATTGCATTTGCTTGCTCCTTTCGGTTTACGGTGATTTTGATACTTGCAAAAACTTGCAAAAGTTTGCCCGGCCCGGCCTTGCTGCCACTGACGCCGGCTTTGCAATGCTCTGTATTAAGATACTAACATGGATGGGGGAGCAGTAACAGAAGGAAAACAGCAAATTCTGTCAGTATTGCACGAACGGTTACTGCCTGCTAAAATAAAAAAAGAAATCCTTTACATTCCGTTCCGAATATGCTAAACTATTCCGGTATGAAATTTACCGTCACTTGGGACAGGGAGCAGGGCAGTCCATCACAGAATGTGCTGCCGATATCCTCAGACCCGTTACTCAGTGGCAGGCGTATCAGGAACAGGAGGAAAGAGAACGTGATTTCTAAGGAAAAGAAAACAGCAATCATCAAAGAGTATGCGAGAAGTGAAGGCGATACCGGTTCACCGGAGGTGCAGGTGGCAGTTTTGACAGCAAGGATCGAGGAACTGACAGAGCATCTGAAGACAAACCAGAAGGATCATCATTCCAGAAGAGGTCTTCTGATGATGGTCGGCCAGAGACGTGGTCTGCTTGCTTATCTGAAGAAGAAAGATATTGCAAGATACCGTGCTTTGATCGAGAGGCTGGGACTGAGGAAATAACAGGACGTAAGCAGGCGGATTGATTTTTGATCCGCCTTTTCCATATGTCCAGACAAAGTTGTACCAGCGGGAGGCAGAAGAGTGCTTCCGAGACCACTGAGGCGGATACAGAGGACAATGCTCTGTGGGCGGCTCAGTAGTTTCGGCATCTTCTGTCTGTCACAAAGAAAAAAGAGTGAAAAAGGAGAAGATTATGGTTAAGACTTACACGATGGAACTTGCCGGGCGCACCTTAAAGGTGGAGATTGGCAAAGTGGGAAAGCAGGCAAATGGCTGTGCTTTCATGCAATATGGCGAGACGACTGTGCTCAGCACGGCGACGGCTTCGGAAAAGCCGCGGGAAGGGATTGATTTCTTTCCGCTGAGTGTGGAGTTTGAAGAGAAGTTATATGCTGTGGGGAAGATTCCCGGCGGCTTTAATAAGAGAGAGGGAAAGGCTTCTGAAAATGCGGTTCTGACCAGCCGCGTGATCGACAGGCCTATGCGCCCTCTGTTTCCCAAGGATTACAGAAATGATGTCACACTGAATAATATGGTAATGTCCGTAGATCCGACGTGCCGGCCGGAACTGGTGGCGATGCTGGGCGCATCCATTGCCACGTCGATTTCCGATATTCCCTTTGCAGGTCCCTGTGCGATGACACAGATCGGGATGGTGGACAGGGAGTTTGTTGTGAACCCTTCCCAGGAACAATGGAAAAACGGTGATCTGAAGCTGACCGTTGCTTCCACGGCGGAGAAGGTAATCATGATCGAGGCGGGCGCCAATGAAGTGCCGGAGGAGACGATGCTGCAGGCCATTTATAAGGCGCATGAGATCAATCAGACGATCATTGCCTTCATCAATCAGATTGTCTCGGAAGTGGGCAGGCCCAAACATTCCTATACAAGCTGTGCCATCCCGGAAGAGATGTTTGCACGGATCAGGGAAATCGTTCCGCCCGCGGAAATGGAGAAAGCAGTATTCACGGACGAAAAGCAGGTGCGTGAGGAGAATATCAGACAGATCACGGAGCGTCTGGAGGAGGCTTTTGCCGGACAGGAAGAATGGCTGCCTGTCCTGGATGAGGCGATTTATCAGTATCAGAAGAAAACAGTGCGTAAGATGATTCTGCAGGACGGAAAGCGTCCTGACGGCAGGGAGATGACGCAGATCCGGCCGCTGGCGGCAGAGGTGGATCTGATTCCGAGAGTACACGGGTCTGCCATGTTTACCAGAGGGCAGACGCAGATCTGTAATGTGACTACGCTGGCGCCTCTGTCAGAAGTGCAGAAGCTGGACGGGCTGGATGAAAATGAAGTCAGCAAGCGTTATATGCACCATTATAATTTCCCGTCCTATTCCGTGGGTGAGACAAAACCTTCCAGAGGGCCGGGACGCCGCGAGATCGGCCATGGGGCGCTGGCAGAGCGGGCACTTTTGCCGGTGCTGCCTTCTACGGAAGAGTTCCCTTATGCCATCCGTTCGGTTTCGGAGACATTTGAGTCTAACGGTTCCACATCCATGGCCTCCACCTGTGCTTCCTGTATGTCCCTGATGGCGGCAGGTGTGCCGATGAAAAAGATGGTGGCAGGTATTTCCTGCGGTCTGGTGACGGGAGATACAGATGAGGAGTATGTGCTGCTTACCGATATCCAGGGGCTGGAAGATTTCTTCGGCGATATGGATTTCAAGGTGACAGGTACGACGGAAGGTATTACGGCCATTCAGATGGATATCAAGATCCATGGCCTGACAAGACCGATTGTGGAAGGTGCGATCCGCAGATGCCGGGAGGCACGCGAGTTTATTATGGATACCTGTATGAAGCCGGTGATTTCCGGACCGCGTGCAGAGATCAGCAAGTATGCACCCAAGATTATGCAGATCCAGATTGATCCGGAGAAGATCGGTGATGTGGTGGGACAGCGCGGCAAGACCATCAATACAATTATTGAAAGAACCGGTGTCAAGATAGATATCAATGATGACGGCGCTGTGTCCATATGTGGTACGGATCAGGCCATGATTGATCAGGCCATTGAGATGGTAAAAATCATTGTCACGGATTTTGAAGCGGGACAGGTATTTACCGGAACGGTGGTAAGCATCAAGGAGTTTGGTGCCTTTATCGAATTTGCACCCGGTAAGGAAGGGATGGTGCATATTTCCAAGATTGCCAGAGAGCGGATCAATCGTGTGGAGGATGTGCTGACCCTGGGCGATAAAGTGACAGTTGTGTGTCTTGGAAAGGATAAGATGGGACGCATCAGCTTTTCCATGAAGGATGTAGCGCAGAAATAAAGATAACGTGGGCAGAGTAAGCTGCCGTGATGACAAAAGGCCGAATACATCCTGCGCTGATGGTTCGGCCTTTTGGGTTTATAAGGTATGGGAGCAGGGAGGAATTGATATGAAGATCACATTAAAAGACGGAAGCTGTAAAGAGTATACACAGGCCAGGAGCATTTATGAGATTGCCTTAGATATCAGCGAGGGACTTGCCAGAGCGGCATGTGCCGGTGAAGTGGACGGGAAAGTGGTGGATCTGCGGACAGTGATCGAAGAGGACTGCCATCTGCAGATCCTCACAGTCAGGGATGCGGGGGGCTTGCAGGTGCTGCGTCATACCTGTTCCCATGTGCTGGCACAGGCGGTCAAGCGGTTGTTTCCGGATGCGAAAGTGACCATCGGCCCTTCCATAGACGAGGGATTTTATTATGATTTTGATCATGCGCCTTTTTCCAGGGAAGATCTGGACAATCTGGAGAAAGAGATGAAAAAGATCATCAAAGAGGGGCATAAGCTGGAGCGTTTTACTCTCGGGAGGGAAGAAGCAATCCGATATATGGAAGAGCGCTGTGAGCCTTATAAGGTAGAACTGATCCGGGATCTGCCAGAGGAGGCCGAGATTTCTTTCTATGACCAGGGCGGGTTTGTGGATTTGTGCGCCGGCCCTCATCTGATGAGCACCAAAGGGATCAAAGCGTTTAAGCTGATTTCTTCCTCTATGGCCTACTGGCGGGGCGATTCTGATCAGGCGCAGCTACAGAGGATTTACGGCACCGCTTTTGCCACAAAAGAGGAACTGGAGGCGTATCTGGAGCACCTGGCAGAGATTAAGAAACGGGATCATAACAGGCTGGGCCGGGAGATGGAGCTGTTTACGACAGTGGATGTGGTCGGACAGGGCCTGCCGCTGCTGCTGCCCAGGGGCACTAAGATGGTCATGAAGCTGCAGCGGTGGATTGAGGATCTGGAAGATCGTGAGTGGGGATATGTGCGGACGAAGACACCACTGATGGCCAAAAGTGATCTGTATAAGATCTCCGGCCACTGGGACCACTATAAGGAAGGCATGTTTGTCCTGGGCGATGAGGAAACGGATAAGGAAGTGTTTGCCCTGCGTCCCATGACCTGTCCGTTCCAGTATTATTGTTATAAAAACGGCCAACATTCCTATCGTGACCTGCCGATTCGTTACGGCGAGACATCGACACTGTTTCGCAATGAGGACTCAGGTGAGATGCATGGACTGACAAGAGTCCGTCAGTTTACCATTTCGGAGGGGCATCTGGTCATCCGGCCTGATCAGGCGGAAGAGGAGCTGGGCAACTGTCTGAAACTTGCCAATTATGTACTGGGCACTTTGGGGCTGCTGGAAGATGTGACCTATCGCCTGTCCAAATGGGATCCTGACAACCGGGAAAAATATCTGGGAGACGAGGCTTATTGGGAAAAGACACAGGATGCGCTGCGCCGGATTCTGCTTGAGAATCATCTGCCGTTTACGGAAGCGGACGGGGAAGCTGCTTTTTATGGTCCCAAGATTGATATCCAGGCCAAAAATGTATATGGCAAAGAAGATACGATGATCACCATTCAGCTTGACTGTGCGATTGCCGAAAATTTTGACATGTATTACATTGACCAAAACGGGGATAAGATCCGTCCGTATATTATACACCGCACTTCCCTGGGCTGCTATGAGCGGACCCTGGCGTGGCTGATTGAGAAATATGCCGGCAAGTTCCCGACCTGGCTTTGCCCGGAACAGGTGCGTATTCTGACGATTTCGGAAAAATTTGACGAGTATGCGGAGCAGGTGTGCAGCCGGCTGGCGGCAAACGGTATTGATGTGACTGTGGATAACCGTTCGGAGAAGATCGGTTATAAGATCAGAGAAGCCAGGATGGCCAAGCTGCCCTATATGCTGGTAGTCGGAGCCAGTGAGCAGGAACAGGGACTGGTCAGTGTCAGAAGCCGTTTTGCGGGTGATGAAGGGCAAAAGCGCGTGGAGGAATTTATCGAACAGATCTGTAAGGAGATCCGCACAAAGGAAATCCGCAGAGAATTGCCGGAAGAAGAGCGGAAATAAAAGGGAGCAAACGGATGTACGATACCAGAAAGAGGATGGACCGGTTTCAGACAGTGTTGTGCATGATTTTGTGCATCAGTCTGTTGGCATGTCCGCTCCGTGTGTATGCCACTGATGACAGGGATCAGCCGGGGGCAGAGACTGTCTGGCCGGAGGGGCCGGTTATTGCGGCGGAAGCGGGGATTGTGATGGAGGCATCCACAGGAGCGGTGCTGTTTGATCATAATATGCATGCCGTTCATTATCCGGCGAGTATTACGAAGGTTATGACGGCTTTGCTGGCTGTAGAGAACTGTAAGATGAATGAGGTCGTGACCGTGCCGCCGGAAGCCGTCTATATGGAGGACAAGGGGACGCATATTGCGCTGGATGTGGGAGAGCAGCTGACCGTGGAACAGTGCCTGTATGCGGTCATGCTTGCCTCTGCAAATGATGCCGCCTATGCGCTGGCTGTGCATGTGGGCGGTACGATAGACGGATTTGTGGAGATGATGAATGAGAAGGCCAGGGAACTGGGCTGTGAGGATACCGTTTTCACAAATCCGCATGGGCTCCCCGATGAGTCACATGTGACCAGTGCCTATGATATGGCTTTGATTACAAAAGCGGCACTAGAATATGAGGCCTTTCGGACGGTTTCGGCATCTGCTTATTATGAGATCCCTTCCATGCCCTGGCAGAAAGACCAGATCTGCATGTACAACCATCATAAAATGATCAGTAAGAGTACATTTTATAACAGTGAGGTTTTTGCCGGAAAAACCGGTTATACGATTGTAGCCGGGCATACTTTGGTTACTTGTGCACAGAGAGACGGTATGGAAGTGATCTGTGTGGTGATGAAAGATGTGAAGGATCAGCTTTATGTGGATACGGGAGCATTGCTGTCGTATGGCCTGGATCACTTTTCTAAGGTGAAAATAGAAAAAGAGCAAGAGTATTATGAAGACTTGCTCAGAGAAGACAACTCTCTGCCTGCAGACTGTCAGATTTCCCTGCCGGATGATGACAGTGCCTTCGCTGTGCTGCCAAAGGGAGCAGACAGTGCAGAACTGGTGCCGGAAATTACATACGGAGAAAAGCAGGAGGATCTGGCCATAAACTGGTATTGGCAGGATCATTTTGCCGGAAAAACGCTGCTGGAGGTAAGCAGCGCAGGTGTGGAGGAGGAAGCGGCAGAGGCGACGATCCAGATAGTGGGCACCAGGGAGCAGGAAAAAGAAAAGAAGCCCTTTCCCTGGAAATATATTGCATGGGGCGCTGCGGGGATTCTTCTGGCGGCGGGAGCAGTCCTGGGGATGATGACAGTAAGACGACATTGTTTCCTCAGTCAGAGGCAAAGATGGGAACAAATCGAGCGCAGGAGATATGCACACAGAGTAAGGCAGCGCAGGAGAAGGAGAAGGCGCCGGGGCAGGAGATGGTTTTGATACATGCAGTAGCCGCTTTATAAAAACATGACATAGGATGTCAGGTTATGTGTGTTATCTTAGATATGACAGAAACATAACAACACACGACATATAAAGGAAAGACTGAGGTAAGAGAAATGAAGGAAACAAATCAGAACTTTTGTCAGAGCTGTGGTATGCCCATGGGAGATACCCGGGAGCTGTACGGAACCAATGCCGATGGCAGCAAAAATGAGGAATATTGCAGCTATTGTCTGGAAAACGGGGCTTTTACATTTCAGGGTACGATGGAAGAGATGATCGAGGTATGTGTACCGCATATGGCAGGCGCGCATCCGGATATGGATGAGGAAACGGCAAGAAAAGCCATGCTTCAGTGGTTTCCGACATTAAAGCGCTGGAAACAATCGTAAGCTGCGACAACACAAAGAGGGGGGAGATAAACGGGTAGGACGTTTATCTCCCCCTCCTTACGTGATAGCGGACTGCCAGTATCTCCAGCGCTGTGACCAGAAACTGGCTGAAGAGAAGTCCGTACAGATATCCCTGTATACCAATGGCAGGAATGAGCCAAAATACAAACAGGAGCCTTATTGTCAGGGCAGTGATATTAAACAGGAAGGTGATACCGGTCTTTCCCAGTCCGTGGAGGACGCTGGAGAGAGCGCCGGAGAGGTATAAAAGCGGGCAGATAAAGCTGAGCGTGAGAATAAAGGAACCGGCCATTTCACTTTGAAACAGTAATATCCCCGCATATCTGCCGGTGAGCAGAAAACAGGCGGTACACAGACTGCCAAAGAGGGTACAGTAGCGGAACGATTTTCGCACGGCGCTGCGGATGGTTGCCCGGTTGCCGCTTTCGTCTGCCTCTGAGATAACGGGAAGCAAAAGGACGCAGGCGGAATTGATCAGCGCCGTGGGAAACATAATCAGCGGCAGGGCCATACCGGTGAGCACGCCATAGACGGAGAGGGCCTGCGCCTGAGAAAAGCCGTGCCGCACAAGGCAGCTGGGGATGGAGACAGCTTCCACGCTCTGCAGGAGATTGACGGCGATCCGGCTGGCGGTCAGCGGCGCGGATAAAGTCATGATTTTTCCGGCCATGGTCAGGGTGGAATACTGCCGCTTGCCCGGGACGGCGGGATACGCCCGCAGACGGAAGAAGCGCAGATAAACCGCTGTCAGAGAGATCAGCATGGAAAAACATTCGCCGATGGTCAGACCGATGACTGCAGAGGCGATCAGTGGCACACCCTGGTGTGCCTTTTGCCATCCACAGATCAAAAAGACACTTCCCACTCTGGCCAGCTGTTCCAGGATCTGCGTCAGCGCCGGGATGCCGGCACGTTTGATCCCGTAGAAATAACCGTTGATCAGGGAATGGGTTGAGCAAAACGGGATAGACAGAGCGAAAATGCGCAGCAGAGGCGCGGTGCGTTCTTCCAGTAAAAATGCGGAGGCAATCCAGTCTGCACGGCTGTAGATAAACCAGGTGCAGCCAAGGGAAAGCGGCATCGAGAGCAGGAAACCTGCGGTAAGTACACGCAGGGATGCCCGGTGGTCATGCGTGGTTGTCTCAGAGGCCGTAAATTTGGAAACGGCAGTCTGGATACCGGCTGCCGTTACAGAAAAGGAGAGTGCCATCACAGGGCCGAGAAGCTGGTAGATACCCATACCTTCTTCGCCAAACGTACGGGAGAGAAAAGCTCTGTAAAAAAAGCCGATCAGGCGGCTTAAAAATCCGGCCAGAGTCAGGATCAGAGTACCGGTGAGAAAAGGATTATTTTTTCGCATGAAATACCTGCAGTCCGACAGCCGCGCAGACAGGACTTTTGTCCGAGGGGCTATCTTGCTTCCTGTTCTTGCTTCATTATATGTAACGGCCTTTATTGACAGAACCGGTAGGCGGTGCTATAGTGTAATCATTGAATTCATAGTACAATACTAGAAAATAAAAGGAGTGGTGAGTGTCATGAAACCGTTCATATATCTGGATCATGCGGCAACGACGAAAACGGCAAAAGAAGTGGTAGATGCGATGCTGCCATACTTTACGGAACAGTTCGGAAATCCCAGCAGTATCTATGGCATCGGCGCGGCCGGAAAAGAAGCAGTCCAGGGGGCAAGAGAGCAAATCGCCCACTCCCTGGGGGTACAGAGCAATGAGATCTATTTTACAGCGGGCGGTTCGGAGGCCGATAACTGGGCGCTGAAAGCCACCGCGGAGGCTTATGCGGCAAAGGGAAAGCATATCATTACTTCCGCCATAGAGCACCATGCGGTTTTGCATACCTGTCAGTTTCTGGAAAAGCATGGATACGAAGTGACTTATGTAGGCGTGGATGAAAACGGTATCCTGAAACTGGATGAATTAAAAGCGGCTATCCGTGAGGATACCATACTGATCAGTGTGATGTTTGCCAACAATGAGATCGGGACAGTCCAGCCCATAGAAGAGATCGGGGCGTTGGCCAGAGAGCATGACATTCTCTTCCATACGGATGCCGTACAGGCTTACGGTCAGATCCCGATTGATGTGGAACGTTGCCACATTGACATGTTAAGCGCCAGCGGGCACAAGTTAAACGGCCCCAAAGGCATTGGCTTTTTATATATCAGAAAGGGTCTGAAAATCCGTTCCTTTATCCATGGCGGCGCACAGGAGAGAGCCAGAAGGGCGGGGACGGAAAATGTGCCCGGCATCGTAGGACTAGGCGCGGCAGTGGCCCGTGCCATGGAACATATGGAGCAAAGGGCCGCACAGGAGACTGCGCTGCGGGATTATCTGATCGAGAGGATCGAGGCGGAGGTCCCTTATTGCCGGCTCAACGGCGACAGAAAAAAAAGGCTGCCCAACAATGTAAACTTCAGTTTCCGGTTCGTGGAAGGGGAGTCGCTGCTGATCATGCTGGATATGGAAGGGATCTGTGCTTCCAGTGGATCGGCCTGCACTTCCGGTTCTCTGGACCCCTCCCATGTGCTGCTGGCCATCGGGCTGCCCCATGAGATTGCCCACGGTTCCCTGCGCCTGACACTCGGTGAGGAGACGACCAGGGAGGAACTGGACTATGTAATCGAAGCGGTGAAAAAGATTGTCGCGCGTCTGCGCGCCATGTCGCCTTTATATGAAGACTTTATCAAAAGCGGAAAAGCGGAAAAACAGATTTGACACGGAGGAACCAGAACATGTACAGCGAAAAAGTAATGGATCATTTTCAGAATCCCCGTAACATGGGGGAGATAGAGGACGCCAGCGGTGTCGGTACGGTGGGAAATGCCAAGTGCGGGGATATCATGCGGATTTATCTGGATATTGACGAGGAGCAGGTGATCCGTGACGTGAAATTCAAGACCTTTGGCTGCGGTGCGGCAGTGGCTACTTCCAGCATGGCTACGGAGCTGGTAAAGGGCAGGCATATTAAGGAAGCGATGCAGATTACAAACAAGGCCGTCGCCGAGGCGCTGGACGGGCTGCCGCCGGTGAAGATGCACTGTTCTTTGCTGGCAGAGGAAGCCATCCATGCGGCGCTTTGGGACTATGCCCAGAAGCATGAAATTACCATCGAGGGGCTGGAAAAGCCCAAATCGGATATTCATGAGGGTGAGGAGGCAGAAGAGGAAGCGTATTAATATGAGAAAAAAGGCAGTGATTGGCATGTCAGGCGGGGTGGACTCCTCCGTCGCGGCATGCCTTTTAAAGGAGCAGGGATATGATGTCATAGGCGTGACGATGCAGATCTGGCAGCAGGAAGATGCGCTGCAGGCGTCGGAAAACGGGGGCTGCTGTGGCCTGTCCGCCGTGGAAGATGCCCGGCGTGTGGCCGGGATGCTGGGTATCCCGCATTATGTCATGAATTTCAGGGACGAATTTCAAAAAAAGGTCATCGACTACTTCACGGCAGAATATCTGTGCGGCAGGACACCCAATCCCTGCATTGCCTGCAACCGCTATGTAAAGTGGGAGGCTCTGCTGGGGAGAGCGCTTGCCATCGGCGCGGATTATATTGCCACCGGCCATTACGGGCAGATTGAAAGGCTGGCAAACGGCCGCTACACGCTGCGAATGACTGCATCGGTCAAAGATCAGACCTATGCTCTGTACAGTCTGACACAGGAACAGTTATCAAGGACGCTGATGCCCCTTGCAGGCCATACCAAAGAGGAGGTACGTGAACTGGCGCGGCGCTATCACCTGCCGGTGGCCGCCAAACCGGACAGCCAGGAAATCTGCTTTATTCCCGATCAGGATTATGCCGGATTTATAGAACGTGAGGCAAAAGAGGTGCTCCCGCCTCCCGGCAGCTTTGTCACAAAAGACGGCAGGAAGCTCGGAGCACACAAGGGCATTATACATTATACGATCGGGCAGCGAAAAGGACTGAATCTGGCTATGGGGCATCCGGTCTTTGTCACACGAATCTGTGCCGATACCAATGAAGTCATTATCGGGGAGGCGGAAGATGTCATGACCAGAGAACTGCACTGTCATCATCTGCATTATATGGCTGTGGAGCGGTTTGAGGACGGAGACAGATTTCTGGCGAAGATACGTTACGGGCATAAGGGCGCTTACTGTCAGGTCGAACATGTCGGAGACGACTGCCTGCACTGTACATTTGAACAGCCTGTACGGGCCGTGACACCGGGACAGGCAGTGGTATTTTACCGGGACGGCTGTGTGGCGGGAGGTGCAACGATTTTGTAGAAACGAATGGTCACTGACGGAACTTCAGCAAAATTTTCGGCAAATGTCAAGAGTAAATGCGAAAAAAATATAAAAATTTTAAGCGGCCCCCAA
>CANPIC010000008.1 GCA_947574055.1 uncultured bacterium | reverse complement strand
ATTCCCTCTTTCTTAGGAATCAGGGGCCAAAATCGCTATTAACCGACAGCCCCCGACCGGGTGCATACGCTGTATCCGGGGGAAATCAAGGCGAAAATGTGGCCGCTTCCGGTATCGGATCTGTTTTTCGTGGGACGGGCTAGCGCCGATAAACTGCTTTCGATGGGTATTTGTACGATCGGGGAACTGGCGGCGGCAGACCCGCTATGGCTGAAACGTATTTTAAAAAAGCAGGGGGAGATTATATGGGGCTTTGCCCATGGATTTGATCTGTCCGTGGTGCTGAAGCAGCCGGCCGCCAACAAAGGGTACGGAAACAGCACTACGACGCCGTATGATGTGACAGATGAGCAGACGGCGGGGCAGGTGCTTCTGGCCCTTGCCGAGACAGTGGGCAGCCGTCTGCGGGCGGATCGGGTGCAGATCGGTGTGATCTCTGTCACAATCCGCTATGCGGATCTGTCCGATACTTCGCATCAGAAATGCCTGCCGGAGCCGATAGATCTGACAGCGCAGATCCATCGGATTGCCTGTAGCCTGTTCCGGGAATTATGGGACGGCAGACCCATCCGCCATCTGGGTGTGCATACAGGGCGGGTTTGCGGGGCAGACTGTGGGAGACAGTTGACTGTATTTGATGAGATCGCCTATGAGAAGCTGAGCAAAATAGAGCAGACAGTCGACGGGATCAGAAGCCGGTTTGGCGCAGATGCGGTGATGCGTGCCGTATTTTTAAACGGGCCTGTTGACCATATGAGCGGAGGGATATCACGGGAGAAACGTTCGGTGGATTACGACAGAGAGACGGTTCGATAGAGTGGCCGTGCGGGAATCACAGAACCTGAAAGAGAGGAATGGCTGATGGCATTTGGAATTGGCAGCAATCCGCCCGCTGCTGACGCGGGCGGTGTCAGAGGAACACAGAAAAAGGTGGCCTGTGAGTGCTGGTTTACCAGCACGGGGAAGGTGATGCCGCTTATGCTGAAGATAGAGGATGAGAACGGGGAAATCCGGACAATTCGTGAAATCACCATACATGCCCAGGAGAAAAAGAGATATGCGGGCATCCCTTCCCTGGAATATGACTGCACCCTGGTGCTGCAGGGCCGGTGCGTGAGGGCGTGGCTGATCTACTACCAGTCCGAAAACCGATGGGTGATCAACTTTCGGTAGAGGCACAAGGGAAGCGGCGGTCTGCCGCGTGTGCGTTAACTGTCTTTATGGTTTGCAGCTGTCCAGTCCCGTGCAAAATCCCGGGCGCCCCGCGCGGTCAGCGGGTGTTCCAGGGATTTCAGATACAGCGAATAAGGGATCGCCGCATAGCTGGCACCTGACACGGCTGCTGCCTCCAGCTGATGTATATTTTTGACAGAAGCGGCTACCACGGAGACCGGATATCCGTTCCGGCTGATGATACGCTGGATATTGTCAAGCAGCTGCAGGCCGTCCAGACCATATTCGTCGCTTCTGCCAAGGAAAGGAAAGAGATAATCAGCGCCGGCACTGATGGCGGCAACGGCCTGCGCAGTGGTAAAAATCAGAGTGACCGCGGTGCGGATTCCTCTGTTATGCAGCTTTTTGCAAAGTCTGAGGGCATGGGGGGAAAAGTTCAGTTTGATAATGATATCCGGACTGACCTCCTGAATCTGCCTCACTTCTTCTTCCATTTCTTCCGGGGTGGTGCCCATGACCTCCCCGCTCAGAAAAGACGGTCCCATTGTACTGCAGGCACGAAGGAAAGGGAGCAATTTTTGCCCTTCTTTCAGATACATGGATGGATTGGCCGTAACTCCGCAGGCCCCCAGTTCCAGGGCATCTCTTATTTCCTGCAGATTTGCGCTGTCGATGATATACTTCATAGATTGATCACTCCTGTTTTTGTTGTGGGCGGTTATTGTACTGTTTCAGTATAGCAACGGCCACGGATAAGGACAAAGATACAAAGTGTCAAGCGGTTGCCACAAGGATGCGGGAAGAAGTGACAACAATGGACAGGGTTGCCGGAATTGTTTTTTGACCGGCAGGCAGCTATACTTTTGCCTAACCACAAATCGAAACAAAAACAACGCGATATGTACAGGAAAGAAGCGGTGTGCAGGCGGGATGGGAGGATGCAAATGGCAGAGCAAAAGAGAAGCAAAGCAGTACACAGAGGGATGGTATGCCTGGACTTGGACGGGACATTGTTAAACCGCAGCGGAGACATCACTGACAGGAACCGGGAAAGCCTGCAGCTATCTCTGGAACAGGGGCTTGCCGTATATTTTGTGACGGGCAGGCCATATTGCTTTGCAAGATCACTGGCGGATTCTGTGGACAAAAGGATCGGTGTTATCGCCTGTGCGGGGGCCTGTTATGAAGAGGGCGGCAGGCTGGTGACAAAGGAGCTGTCGGGAGAAACGATCCGCAGTTTTACAGATGCCCTGGCGCTGTCCGGCGCCCATGCTTTTTTTAAGGGTCTGACCCGGTTTTATACACATGATGCCTATGACGACCGGTTTTTGTACGACCATCACAATAGCTGGTTTTCGGCAGGACTGCAAGTACAGTCTTTTACAGAACTTTCCTGGCAGGACTTAAAAGAGCAGGCCTGTCATATCCATAAAATTCTGGTCTATGGCATGGAACGGGAGGGATTGATGGCTCTGGCGGCGCATACACAGCGGATTCCCCATGCCCAGGTGAGCTGGTACAGGGATATCAGTTTTGATGTGACGGCAGAAGGGACAGATAAAGGGAGCGCCGTGGAACAGGTGCGCAGGGGACTGGGCCTTACAAAGGAACAGGTGCTTGCCATAGGAGACGCCTGGAATGATCTGCCGATGTTTCGCAGTGCAGGCAGGGCGATTGCCATGGGGAATGCAGCCCGGGAGGTGAAAGAGATCTGTCATGAGGTCACCGGGACCAATGAAGAGGACGGGGTGGCACAGGTACTGGAACAGCAGGGGCGATATTTCGCGGCAGAGATCACAGGAGTGCTGTAGGCGGAGCTGACAGGGCCGGTATCGGAGAGCAGGGAAGAAAGACAGGCGCCGGAGTGGTCAACTGCCGGCGCCTGTGAGATAGGGATCTGATGATGAAGTTTGCAGGTATTGGTTAACACAAATGGAATTTCTCTGCTGCGGCGTCTATATTTTGGCGGCATTTTGCATATGCGGCGGCGATGCCTGCGGGATCTTTGAACAGCGCGGACGAGAGTACGATAACATCAGGATTGCACTCGATCAGCGGGTCCATATTGTCGGCGCGCAGGCCACCGTCGATGGCCAGTTCACAACGGGGATTTTTTTCATCAATCATTTTGCGGGCTCTGCGAATCAGGTCCGGTACACTTTTGCGAAATCCCCAGTTATCTTTTCCATCCGTTTCATCCACACCATGGGTAACGATATGGAGACGGTCAATGTCATAGATGGATTCTTCTACAAAGCACAGAGGCGCGTAGCAGCCCACGGTGAGACCGATTTTCAGTTTATGTTCCCGGCACCAGTTGATGATATAAGCCAGCTGGGCGCCCAGGAAATGCTCGGCGGGAATGATCAGCATGTCTGCGCCCGCCTCGTCAATCTGTTCGATAAACATCCGGTCCATGGAAACGGTGTAAATATGACATTCGATAGGCTTTTCCGTAAACGGGCGGATACCGGCGATGATCTGATGCCCGCCCATCAGTTTCATATTCTGCAGGTCATGCATGTCTGCGGCATCCGAATGGATGTAATCCACACCTGCGTCACTGATCTCCTTCGTAATCCCGGCAATATTGCCATAATTTACATGTGCCAGTCCGGCAGCGATTTTGATATGTTTCATGTAGGTTCTCCTTCTCTTTATCTGATTTCCCGATCAGCTGATGACTTTATTGTATCGGTCCTGAGATAGAATGGCAAGGCCGGTGTGCATCCCTTAGCGGCTCATCATTGTGGCAATTACTTGACATTGCCGTTGGCATTACCGGGCTCTGCCGGCGTATTTTTCTTTTTATAGTAGTCGCGGATGACTTCTTTGAGACGTTGGATATCGTGGTCATACATCAGCGTGCTGATCTGCAGAATGGGGATTGGGGCCGGCAGATGCAGTTCCATCGTACTGATAATCAGATCGGCCGAAGTGAGATCCGCGTTCTGTATGGTCAGAAAAGTTTCCTGCGAGGTAATCTGTATTTCCGGAATCTGTGTGGAAAGTTTTCGCAGGAGCAGGCTGCTGGAACCGGCGCCGCCATGACATACAAGGATTGTCTGCAGGGGCTGTTTGGCACGGTCCAGAGCAGCGGCCAGGTGGAGTGCCAGATAACCGGCTTCGTCATCACTGACAGGGCAAAGATGAGGCAGCTTCAGCATAGAGAGGCTTTTTCTGACGATCTCCAGCGTATTTGAGTAATGGGCACGGATGGTGTCCATCATAGGATTTTCGATGGGGATTCCATGCCGGATCCGGGTGATCGCCGGGGTGAGGTGGGTCATCAGTGACTCTCTGAGCTCCTGATCTTTGGTAAAGGGCAGGTGCAGAAGCTGTTCCCAGGCCATCAGCAGTGCGTCCGAGAGTTCCCGCGCCGCTGTCTGCTCTCTGTCCGGAGAAAGATTTTTGTTTTGTAGGGCGAGCAGGTGTGTCTGGAGGTAGCGCAGTTCTTCTTCGGAAAAAGCGATATGACAGGCCTGTTCCACCAGCAGAGTCAGATGACGGGCCTGCGGGTACAGAGGCTCTTTTCTTAATTCCGCCACAAACTCGGCAGATAATTGGATGGGATGCCCGTCGATGATCCGCATAAGGCTGATCAGGACACGCAGCAATACGGTAATCAGGGCATTAAAAGGCAGACTGTCCACATACGGGTCGCCGCAGTGCATGATGGGGCTGATGAATCTGCGGATATCAGTGTCTGTATAATCCAGTGCGTCAAAAAGGAAATTGCCGCTGCAGGGACAGGAAAGGTCCCGGACAATCCGGAGAAACTCACGATATCCGTTGTCTTCGGTCATAAGATCAAACATCAGATCACGCAGATTATGTTCTTTTCCCGCAAGACTGATCCCGCTGTTGTTTTTGCGGATGATTTGTATTTGATATTTTTCAAAACGCCGGGCAAGCGAAGAAATATCTTTATGAATGGTGGCGCGGCTGACATAAAGTTCCGAAGCCAGTTCATAGATCCGGCAGCTTTCCGTACAGGCGATCAGGCGCAGGCCGATATATACTTTCCGGGCCGGAGGGGAGTAGCTGCAGGGCTGCTGTATTTTCTGACTGACAGATTCCAGCAGACTGAGTTTATGCATTTCTTTTCCTTCGATTCGAACGCCGGTGCCGGTCTTTTTGTGCAGGAACAGATGATATTCTTCCAGACAGGCGGCCACCGGTTCCAGGTCGTTGCGTACTGTTTTGTTAGAGACATGTAAAAGTGCGGCGATTTCACGGATGGTAATATAGTTTTGCTGCTGTAACAGGATTCGTATGATCTCCGGAATCCGTCTGTTTTCCATGAAAAAATTCTCCTTATTGTTTTCTGCCGGATGTGCATTATGTTCTAGCATGGAAGATAAACGGGCATTTGTCAAGAGCCGGTGAAAAAAGAGGTGAAAAATCTTTCTCTGTTTCGATCTGCGGTGTGTCAAAAGTACCGTATGGATGTGGCAGGAAAATGAGCTGCGGGAAATAACGGCAATGGCCGGTTTATAGTAAAATAAAAGTAACGACAGGATGCCGTCTGGCGCGGGAGGAAAAGAAAATGCGGAGATTTGAGAAAAAGGTACAGGAATACAGGGAAGAATATCTGGAGGATCTGGCCAGGCTGGTCAGAATCCGGTCCGTGCGGGAGGAGGAGACTGCGCGTCCGGGCGCCCCGTTTGGCAGCGGGATCAGGGAAGCGTTTGACTGCTTTATGGAGATCGGAAAGCGCTGCGGATTTTCGGTACGGGACTTTGACGGCTATGCCTGTCATCTGGAACTGGGAGAGTGCGAAGAATACGTGGGAGTACTGGGACATCTGGACGTGGTGGGCATCCTGCATCCGGAGCAGTGGAAGACGTCTCCCTTTGTCCTGCATCAGACACCGGAGGGGATATTGTATGCAAGAGGGGTCAGTGATGACAAGGGGCCGCTGCTGGCAGGACTGTATGCGGCGCGGATTCTCAAAGAGATGAAAATACCGCTCAAAAGGAGCATCCGGGTGATTGCCGGCGGTGCAGAAGAGACGACATGGGAATGTATGGAATATTATTTTGCCCGAAACAGACAGCCAGTCATGGGATTTTCACCGGACGGGAATTTTCCGGTGGTAAACGGGGAGAAAGGAATCCTCAAACTGGATCTGGTATTTACAGGCGGACAGGAGCAAAGAGGCGGCAGGTATCGACTGACAGCGCTTCGCTGTGGAACGCTTCGTAATTTTGTCTGCAGCAGCCTGGAAGTGGAATATGAGGCAGGGGGAGAAATGGTGACAAAATCCTTCTGCGGAAAAGATGCACTGTCAAGGAACCCGCAGAGAGGGGAAAATGCACTCTGGAAGTTTGCGGCCTGCTTTGACGAGAATATCTTTGTGCAGCCGGAAGCCGGGCGCCTGATCCGGTTTTTGCGGGACTGCCTGACAGATGACTGGTACGGAAAAAAAAGCGGACTTTACGCAGAGGATGAGGAGATGGGCTGCACATCCATCTGCCCGACGGGCGTCTGTAGGAACGCAGACGGCCTCCATCTGTATGTGGACATCCGTTATCCCCGCACCACAAATCCGCAATGCATCCGGCAATGGGCGCAGGAAAGGTCGGCGAGATATGGTTTTTCCTGGCAGGTGGAAGAGGAAAAGCGGCTTTTGTATGTGCCCAGGGACAGTGAACTGGTACGGGGGCTCAGAGATGCCTATGAGAAAGTGACAGGAGACAAAGCGGACGTGCTCACAAAGGGGGGCGCCTCTTATGCCAGAACCCTGGATCACGGGGTGGCTTTTGGTGCGGCCTTCGCCGACGATATGACCAATCCTCATATGCCGAATGAAAATATCTCTTGTGCGTCTCTTCTGAAAGCGATGGAAATTTATGGAGAAGCATTGTGGAATCTGACGACATAAAGGTGTCAGCTTTTGCCACAATGATGGGGAAATAGTCATAGGGATTGGCAGGTGGAAAGGGCAGAAGGCGCATGGTAATATGGGGCTAATAAAAAGAAAGGAGAAAGAAATGATGAAAAACATGCAGGCAAAAATTCAAACATTTGCCGGCGCAATGATGGTGCCGGTGATCCTGCTGGTCCTGGTTGGTTTCTTTGTTGGTATCGGAAGCGCCTTTACCAATTACATCCTTCCTGAGGGGACACTGCTTTACAAACTGTTTTCCATGATCACCAATATGGGGTTTATGTTTATGGGAAATCTTCAGTTGTGGTTTGCAGTGGCGATTGCATTTGCGCTGGCCGGAAAGGAGAAGGGCTGGGCTGCATTTTCAGGTCTGATTATGTATTGCTGCTTTGCCAGCGGAATCGGGTGCTGGGCTTCTCTTGGCGGCTGGACCGCGGAGAGCACATCCGTGGAAGCGCTGCTCGCCAGCGGCTATACGGAGCAGGCAGCACTTAATTTTAACGCGCTCTGGACGAATGCCATCGGTTTCTTTACTTATGATATGGGTATTTTTTCCGGTATCATCTGCGGCCTTCTGGCAGCGACGATACATAACCGATTTGTAGATACCCAGCTTCCATCCATGTTTGCCTTTTTTGCAGGGACGAAATTTGTGGTAATCATGGTGGCACTGATTTCTGTGCCGGCGGCTATTACTTCCTATTATATCTGGCCTTTCATTGCGGGAGGGCTGCAGGGGATTACAAGATTTATCGGAGAGAGTGGGCTGTTTGGGACTTTTATCTTTGGCACGCTGGATAAGGCGCTTCTGCCGTTTGGTATCCATCATCTGATTGCCTTTCCCATTGAGTATTCCTCGGTGGGCGGTACGATGATGATTGATGGGGTCTTGTATGAAGGTGTCAAAAATATCATGAACGGCCAGGCGGCCAGTGCCAGCGCCAGCGGATATCTTGTGCGTAATTTTACCAATGGCCGGCTTTTGTTTCAGCTTGCAGGACTTCCGGGCGCTTCGTTTGCCATGTATCGCTGCGCCAAGAAAGAGAACCGCAAGAAAGTGGCATCTTTGCTTGTGCCGGCGGTCTTTACCCTGGCGATGGTCGGTATCTCGGAGCCGATGGAGTATACATTCTTGTTTGTGGCACCTTTGCTATACTGGCTTGTCTATGCACCGCTTTGCGGCCTTTGCTATGTACTGGCTGAGATATTTGAGATTTCCATTAACGGCACGGCGCTGTTCTTTATGATACCGAACCTGTTTCAGCCGCAGAAAGTCCATGCTATGGCTGCGATCTGGCTGCTTCCGCTGACCTTTGTCGTTTATTACTTTGCGTTTAAATGGATCATTGAAAAGTTCAATCTGAAGACACCGGGAAGGGAAGACAGTGATATCAAACTGATGAGCAAGAAAGAATACAATGAGATCCGTCAGGGCGGTCAGGATGCCGCAGACACGGAAGATGAGCGGGAGTCTCTGGAAGAACGGATCATCGAGGCGCTGGGCGGCGCGGATAATATCTTAAATGTCACCTGTTGTGCCACCAGACTGCGGGTGAACCTGAAGGACGAGAGCCTGCTGGCGCCGGATGAGGCGTGGAAGGAATATCTGGAAGCCCGCGGGGTCGTACATGTGAAAGGGTCCGTGCAGATCATCTATGGGGTACAGGTACAGGGAATTACCACCAAAGTAAAAGATATATTGCATATGGACTGAGTAAATCATCCGGCAGACGGCAACGGGACATGGAGCGGTGGTCTGACCGGAGGAAAAGGGAAGTATTGGCCGGAAACGGAAGGTACTTCCTTTTTTGTGCAAATCTTACTATTTTTATGCAGTAAATTTCCTATCTGTTAGGAAATAATATGGAAAAAAACGGGTAAGATATGATTTATAATAAGACCATGCAAGCGAGACAGAAAAGAATCCTTGAGATTTTAAAAGAAAAAAAGGGTTGGATCACGGGAAAAGAGTTATCGACGATGCTGAGTGTCTCGGATCGGACGATCCGCAATGATATGGAGTTGCTGAGAAAGGAATGTGAGGGACTGATCGAGTCCAGTGTGCGTTACGGATATCGGATCGACAGGGAAGTTATGGAAAAGAGCACCCAGGGACAAGGCAGTGCACAGCAGCGAGAAGGAATCCCGCAGACGTCCGGAGAACGGTGCAAGTATATCATTGAGAAACTTCTTTTCAGTACGAGGAAGCTGAATATTTTTGATCTCCAATATGACATCTATGTCAGTGAGTTTACGATCAAAAACGATATGAAGAAAGTTTCCGAAATGCTGGAAAAGTACGACGGTGTGGAACTGATCAGAACTGACAGCCATATTTATCTCAAAGGCAGTGAGGAATGTAAACGCGCTGTTTATAAGGATTTACTTGCCAACGAGACGAGGGGGAACTTCATCAATATCAATAAAATTGACGAACTGTTCCCGAATTTTGATCTGATCAGGGTAAAAAATATTCTGGAAGAGATTCTGGGAAAATACAACTACCGTGTACGTGAAGAAACATTTCCCATGCTGATGATCCATGTAGGTGTTTCCATACAGCGTATGATGAACTATAACTATGTGGAGACGAACCGGTGCCGCAATGAGATCAGGGATACACTGGAATATAAGATCGCCATGGAATTTTTTTCACGGGTGACGACTTCCCTTTGTTTTGATCTGAATGAAAACGAGGTGGTCTTGTTTGCAAACCTGCTGATCGGCAGGCAGAGAAGTACACTCTATGACAACCGGGAGGAATATCTGGTTCAGGCAGAGGAATTGATGCTGAAGATCATAAGCACCGTGCGGCTGCGTTATGATATCGACTTTTCCGGCGATGTTATTTTTAAGGATGGAATAGTCCTGCACCTGCAGAATCTTCTGGAGCGGATCCGTTACAGGGCGGTTGTCTCCAATGTCTGTCTGGCAGAAATCAAAAAGACATATCCGCTGGTATTTGAAATGAGTGTTTTCATCGGGCATGTGATAGAGGAATATACGGGCAGTTCCATTTCAGAGGATGAGATCGGTTTCCTGGCAATCCATCTGGGGGCGGCATATGACCGTCTGAATATCAGATATTTTTATCATGTGGTACTGATTCAGCCCAACAGCAGTACGCTGACAGGCGCGTGCAGTGATAAATTGCTGGAGCGTTTCGGGGAGCGGATCGTGATTGATGCCATACTGAAATATTATGAGGCGTCAGTGATTGAGAGTCTGCATCCGGATCTGATTATCTCGACCATACCGCTGACGCATAAGCTGGATATTCCCATGATCTCTATCAGTATGTTTGTGAATACCAATGATGAGTATAAGATATTCAAGGCGCTCTCGGAACTGGATGACAGACATTATAAAACGGAGTTTGAAAATTTTATCAAGTGCCTGATTCTGGAAGATTATTATTTCTATAATCTGGAGTGCGATACCTGGGAAGAGGTGGTCAGTTACATGTGTGACCGGCTGTATGAAGGGGGGCGTGTGGAAGAGCGTTTCAGGGCTTCCACATTCGCAAGAGAGAAGATGGCATATACGTCTTTCAGCTACGGGTATGCGATTCCTCATGCACTGAATTATTCGGCGATCCGGTCGACAATGGGGATTGCCATATTGAAAAAGCCGGTGCAGTGGGGTGATTATCAGGTCCGGCTGGTATTATTGCTGGCTGTCAGGGACGATGAACGGGAATTGCTAAAGATATTTTTTGACTGGCTGGGGAATCTCAGTGACAACACGCTTCTTTTGTCCGGGATCATGAAGGCAAAAAATGCAAAGGCTTTTGTCAGCCTGATCGAGTGATCAGCGGACAGGAATATGGTAACGGTTCTGGCCGAGCCGTCAGGGAAAGTGAGAAGGGTGCATATGAAGAAAAACAAAACCGGAAAGGTCACGCCAAAAGCCGTGCCGGCGCCTCTGAACAAGAGAACATTTGCTTTTTTACTGGACTGGTATCTGGGATCGGCGCTCAGCGCTGTACCGGCGGGTATTCTCTGGAATATGCAGACCGGGGAAGCAGCGATCAATACGGATATTACCCAGTTTGCATTTCCCTGGGGCTGGCTTGCGGGGCTGCTGGGACTTCTGGCCGGCGCTGTCTATTATTATCTGGTGCCGCTGAGGATCTGGCCGGGGCAGACACTGGGAAAGAGGCTGATGCGTATCCGTATCACCGGTTGCGATGACACTTTCCTTCCGGCGGGCAGGCTTGCGATCCGTCAGGTGGTAGGTATTATGATTCTGGAAGGTTCTTTTATGATTACCGGGCAGTATGCCACCCAGATGCTTACCATGTTGACAGCCGGGGCGGTTGGAAGTGTATGGAATTATCTGATGCTGGGGTTATTTCTGATTTCTGTCTGGATGGTTTATAAAAATGGGCAGGCGGTGCATGACCTCTGGGCAGACAGTAAAGTAGTAAATCTAACAGAAAATATATAAAACAAGGAGGAAAACAACTATGGAAGAAATGGAACTGATCTGTTTCAAGATCATCTCCGCAGTGGGGGAGGCAAAGAGTGATTACATCTCCGCGCTGGAAGCTGCCAAGAAAGGCGAGTATGAAAAGGCGGAGGAAGCGATCAAGCATGGTGAGGAATGCTATCTGAACGGGCACAAACAGCATGCTGAACTGATTACCAAAGAGGCAGGCGGAGAAAAGACAGAAGTATGTCTGTTGCTTATGCATGCCGAGGACCAGTTAATGGCGGCAGAGACGATCAAGTTGCTGGCTGTGGAACTGATCGAACTGTATAAAAAGATGAATTGAGGGAAAGGAGGAAAACACCATGAAAAGATTCTATTTATTCTGCAACGCAGGTATGTCCACCAGTCTGCTGGCAAGTAAAATGCAAAAAACAGCGGATGCGCATGAACTGCCGATCGAGATCAAGGCATTTTCCGACGCACAGATGAACGACATCGTAAATGAGTTCAATCCGGAAGTGATTCTGCTGGGACCGCAGGTAAAACATCTCTACGACAAAGTAAACGAGAAATATGGCCAGGAGCATGTGGTATCGGTGATCGACAGTACCGATTACGGCAATGTAGACGGAGAGAGAGTTTTAAAGAAAGCGATGAAGCTGTACAAAGAAAGTAGAGGAAAATAAGTTATGATGCAGAAACTTGAAAAAATCCTGATGCCCATTGCCAATGTGCTCTCCAGGAACAAGATACTGATCGCTATCCGTGACGGTTTTCTGGTTACGGTTCCGATTACCATTGTAGGTTCCATTTTCCTGCTGATCTCCAACTTCCCGCTGGAAGGTTTTCTGAATATGATGACCTCCATATTCGGAGAAGGCTGGGATGTATATCTGGGCAGAGTGTCAGCTATAGCGTTTGACTGTGTGGCACTTCTTGGTGTTCTGAGTATCGGGTACTGTTATGCAAGGGAAAAAGGGCTGGAAAACCGTATCGCCGGCGGCGTGGTGGCGATGGTATGTTTCCTGATTATCACACCGCAGAAGACATTCGTGGAACTGGAAGGGGCAGCAGAAGCGGCATCCTTCAGCGGATTCCAGTTTACCTTCCTGGGCACTGCAGGTATGTTCCTGGCAATGCTGACAGCAATTTTGTCCGTAGAGATCTATGCATGGGCGATTAAAAAGAAACTGATCATCCGTCTGCCTGACGGTGTGCCTCCTATGGTTATGGAGTCCTTTGCTTCTCTGATTCCTTCCGCCATAGCGATGACGATATTCTTTGTTGTAGGTATTATCTTTGACCATACATCTTTTGAATATGTACATTATTTCATTTACAAAGTACTGCAGACACCATTGGTGGGTCTGGGCAAACTGTCCGGGTTTGAGGTAATTTATCAGTTCCTCTCCACACTGTTCTGGTTCTTCGGTATCAACGGACCGGCTGTAACCAATACGATCTTCAGCCCGATCCATAAAGTGCTGACAGTGGAAAACTACGAAGCTGCACAGGCAGGTCTGGAAATGACCAATATCTTTACGGCAGGCTTCTCGGATTTCTTCTGCAACTTCGGTGGCGGCGGTTCCACACTGGGTCTTGTTATCATGATGGCCTTCCTTGGAAAGTCCAACCGTATGAAAACTCTGGGCAGACTGTCACTGCCGGCCGGAATCTTCGGTATCAATGAGCCGCTTATTTTCGGTCTGCCGATCGTGTTGAACCCGCTTATGGCAGTTCCGTTTATCTTTGCACCGGTGGTCAATACAATCATTGGTTATGTGGCTACGGTTACAGGGATTATGCCGATTACCCTGGGGGTTCAGCTGCCATGGACCTGTCCGATCATCTTCTCCGGATTCCTGGTAACGGGGTCGGTAATGGGTTCTGTTGTCCAGATTGTGATGCTGATCGTAGATATCCTGATCTACTATCCATTCTTCAAACTGCTGGATCAGAGATATATGCAGGAAGAAAGTGCAGCGGGCAATGAGACCGATGAACTGGATGATCTGTCCTTTGACGATCTGGAACTGGATTAATGACAATCCACCTGAAATAACAGGAGGCTGAATATGAAAGTAGTATTGATTTTTGATCAGGGACTGGCAGGGGCCGGTGGAAAATCCAATCCGAATGTAGGCCTGACTGCCGTAAAAGGCGGAATCGGTTCTTCCCTGATGCTGGAGCCGCATTTTGAAAAGATCGGAGCGCAGGTTGCAGCCACATTGTACTGCGGCAATGAGTATTTTCAGAACAATGAAGAAGAAGTTGTGAAAAAAATGACAGCGATGGCCAAGAAAGTAAATCCGGACTTTGTATTGTGCGGACCTTGCTTTAACTATCCGGATTATGCCCGGATGGCTGCCATGATTTCCACTTCAATTCTGGAAAACACCGATATTAAGTCTTGTGCCATGATGTCCGTTGAAAACGGAGATACAATCGCGGCTTATAAAGACAAAACGCCTATACTGAAAATGCCGAAAAAAGGCGGCACCGGTTTGAATGACAGCTTTGCAGATTTGTGTGAATTTATGAAATGCAGCGTAGAGCAGTCAGCAGAACTTGAGAATGTCCGCAATCGGGTTTGCTATTAAGTCATAAAATTTTAAAAGTGCCGCCGCAAAAGGATTTTACGAAATGCATTTTGCGGCGGTCTTTTCAAAAAGGAGAAGTATGAACACAGGGAGATTAGAAAAACTATGTAACAGTTTCGGAGTCAGCAGTGCGGAACAGGGAGTTGCGAAGATACTCAGGGAGAGTTATGGACCTTTGTGTGATGAGATAAAATATGACCGTCTGGGCTCTTTCTTTGCCATTAAAAAATCAAAAAATCCGCAGGCACAGACCTTTATGATCGCTTCCCCGCTGGACGAAGTGGGCCTGATGATCTCAGAAGTGAAAAAGGAAGGCACTCTTGCTTTTATTCCGCTGGAGCATCTTGCATGCAGTTCTTTGCTGCATCAGCGGGTACGTATCCTGACAAGAGAGGACACCTGCATAGAAGGTGTGATCGGGATGGACAAAAAATCGCTGGAAGACTCCTGCGAAGCCAAAAATGCGGATGAATTATTTATCACCTGCGGCCTTCCCTATGATGAACTGAAAGAACTGGTATACCCGGGTGATCTGGCGGGATTTTCCAGCACTTACAGTGAGAAAAACGGAATTATCATTTCCAAGGCACTGTTCCCCAGAGTGTTCAATGAAGTGACGCTGGAATTGCTGGAACGGGTGAAAGATAAGGAATTTGATTTCCATCTGGCAGTCGGATGCATTGCCCAGTCGGTGATCGGGTTCCGGGGGACGAAGACCGCCACTTATGTGATCCGTCCAGATGCAGCCATTGCCCTGACGGCATTTGATACGGCCAAACGCAAGATCAGCACAGGGGACGGCGTGATTCTGGGATATTATGACAGACAGATGCTTCCCGCACAGTCGCTATTGCGTGACTTTGCGGAAAAGACAGAGACAAAACCCTATTTCGGGATAACGGGAAATGACGGTTCCTTTATTCATAAGACATTAAAAGGAACGCCTGCGGTCAGTGTGGGGATTGCCATGGACCATATGGGCAGTGCCAATGAGATATGCAGAGCCGGTGATGTGGATGCACTGACAGACAGCCTTGCCGCATATCTGGAAACCATTGATTCTGAAAAAATTGCAGGATTCGGACTGGGTGACAATAGATGATGAATTTGGAAAGATTGGAAAAGATATGTTCTGTCTGCGGGATCTCTTCTTTTGAACAGGAAGCGGGAGAGATGCTTGCAAAAGAATATGAGAACCTTGGTATTGACTGTATCAGGGACAGGCTGGGCAGTGTGGTAGGGCTTAAGTGTGTGGAAGAACCGGGCCCGAAAATGATGATTGCCGCTCATATGGACGAAGTGGGTTTTATGGTAGAGAGCATTGACGATAACGGATTTATCCGGGTCCGTCCTGTGGGAAGCTGGTGGAGCCATATGGTACTGGGACAGTGGTATACCATTGTCACAAGAGAGAGAAAGCAATATACCGCGCTGATGGGCAGTATGGCGACGCACGGACTGCCACAGGAGATCCGCAATAAGACCGTTGCCATAGAAGATGTGTATCTGGATCTAGGTGTGGCAGACAGGGAAGAAGTACTTGCCCTGGGAATTGCCATGGGAGATATGGTTGCGCCCTGGGCACATTTTGAATTGATGAACAACCCCAAATATATCTCCTGCAAGGCCTTTGATGACCGTATCGGGAACTATATCATGACAGAGGCGGCGGAGAGACTCAAAGACACGGTGCATGTGCCCCTTTATCTGGCGAATACCGTGCAGGAAGAGCCGGGCCTTCGGGGGGCCAGGACCGCTACGGAAGCGGTGCATCCGGATATTGCGTTCGCCATTGACACCACATTAGCCGGAGATACCCCGGCCAACCACAATATCTGCAGCCTGGGCAAAGGGGTGGTGCTTTCGATGATTGACTCCAATTCTATCGCCCCCAGAGGACTGGTGCGGTATGTGGAGAGCATCTGCAAAAAGCATGAAATCCCTTATCAGTATGCGGTATTTAACAAGGGCGGTACGGATTCCGGCAATATACACAAGGCCTTTGAGGGAATTATCAATATGACCGTATCCATACCGATCCGCTATATGCATACCAATCACAGTATAATCCATGAGGATGATGTAGAGGCCTGCATCCGCCTGCTCTGTGAGCTGGTAAAGGACATGGATGATGATACATTTAAAAAGATATGCAACAATGATGCAATATGACAGGCAGGAGGAAATGATATGTACGGAATCATAGCCACATGGAGAATGGCAAAGGAAGGAATAGAACTGGCGGATGAAATGCTGAAAAAGGGAGAAACTTCGGGCAGCGCCATCGAGACTGCCATCCGCGCGGTGGAAGATTTTCCTTATTATAAATCGGTGGGCTACGGCGGTCTGCCCAACAAGGAGCAGATCGTGGAGCTGGATGCCGGATATATGGATGGAGACACCATGAGCGTGGGTGCGCTGGGGGCCATCAAAGATTTTGCAAATCCCATCAGTATTGCCAGAAAACTCAGCGAAGAAAAAGTAAACAATGTACTGGTAGGGGAAGGCGCTGAAAAGTATGCACGTGAGTTTCAGTTCGAAGAAAAGGAGATGCTCACCGACCGTGCAAAGGCCTTTTACCGCAAAAAGAAAAAAGAACTGGATCAGGAACTCAAACCGTATGACGGCCATGATACGGTAGGTATGGTGTGCCTGGATCAGTCCGGGACCGTGACCGCGGCTACCAGCACCAGCGGCCTGTTTATGAAACGCAGCGGCCGTGTGGGAGATTCCCCCATTGTGGGTTCCGGTTTTTATGCGGATTCTGAAGTGGGCGGTGCGACGGCCACAGGGCTGGGAGAAGACCTGATGAAAGGCTGTATTTCTTATGAGATCGTACGCCTGATGAAAGAAGGTCTGACACCGCAGGAGGCATGCGAGAAAGCCGTAAACGACCTTGATCAGAAGCTGAAAGCAAAACGGGGAGAAGCGGGCGATTTATCAGTCGTGGCAATGAACAATAAAGGGGAATTTGGCTGCGCTACCAATATCGGCGGATTTTCTTTCAGTGTAGCCACACAGGAGCAGCCCCCCATTGTCTACCTGGTAACCAGAGAAGAAGACGGCCACTGCACATTTGAAGAGGCATCCAAGGAGTGGCTGGAGGAATATATGCGCGTGCGGATGGCACCGGTTGAGGAATAAAGATGAAAGAGAAAATCATAACCCATGTAAGTGAACTGCTTCCGGAACTGGTCGAAGATATCAAAACGATCTGTAGTATGGACTCGCGTCAGGATACGGCCACACCGGAGGACCCTTACGGAAAACGAGTGACAGACTGCCTGAATCAGGCACTTGACATTGCCCGGCGTTTGGGATTCGAGACAGAGAATGTGGGCAATCAGGTGGGTATCGCTGCCTGCGGCCCTGATACGGAAGATTATATTGCCTGTGTGGGCCATCTGGATGTGGTGGATCTGAATGGTGTGTGGAAGACCGATCCTTTTGTATGTACAGAAAAAGACGGTACCCTGTATGCAAGAGGTGTCCTTGACAATAAAGGACCCACATTCTGCTGCATGTATGCGCTCAAAACACTGATGGATCTGGGCTATGAGTTCCCCATCCGTGTGAAAATCATTTTCGGTACCAACGAAGAAACCGGGATGGAGGACATGAAGTGGTATTTTAAAGACCACAAATATCCGCTTATGGGATGGACACCCGATGTCAAATATCCGGTTATCTATGCGGAGCGCGGCCGTGCGGTATTCCGCTACAGCCTGCCCAAAGACAGGACAGAGGAGCTCTACACCTTTGTCAACCAGTTTATCCTGAACAAAAGCGACCTGGCTGCCAGCCTGGGGATCGACTATTCTGATGAAGAGTTTGGCATGAACCAGGTGCGCAAGGTTGAACTGTTTGAGGATAAGGACAGCTGCGGACTGACACTGGTTTCCAGCTACCCTGCTTCCTACAAACTGGAGACAATGACAGAGGCATTGCGCAAGCTCTGCAGTGAGCATATGATCCTCATTCTGGATTCCAACATCGATCCTGTCTTTTTTGACAAAGATACCTACCTGATCAAAACACTGGAACGGGTCTATGAAGAAATCATGCACGAAGACGGCAGCGCAGTGACCACCACCGGCGGCAGCTATGCCAAAGTGGTGAAAAACATCGTACCATTCGGTCCCAGCTTCAAAGGCCAGAAAGGCATAGGCCATCTGCCTGACGAATGGATGCGCATATGTGATATCGAGAAAAACACCCAAATCTACGCCTACGCACTCCATCAACTGATGGAAGGACTGGAATAAAAAACAGCGAAATTCCGGACGGCGCCTGAAAGGATGAAACAGACGCGAAAGCATCTGGGAAATCCTTTCCGGGAAAGGGCGCCGGAAGGAATGTAGCGGTACTGGAATGGGAGGACATTACTATGAAAAGACTTGGCATCTCTGTGTATCCGGAGCGTGCACCCAGAGAAAAATGCTATGAATATATGAAGCTGGCGGGCAAATACGGCTTTCAGCGTGTGTTTACCTGCCTGCTGTCCGTGGAAGAGGACAAAGAAAAGATCAAACAGGACTTTACAGAATTTTGTAAGGTAGCGCATGAGAACGGGCTGAAAGTATCAGTGGATACAAACGGCGCCGTTTTTAAAAGATTGGGAGCAGGCCCGCGTGACCTTTCCGTATTTGCGGAGATGAATGTGGATATTATCCGCCTGGATGAGCATTTCAGTGATGCAGAGGACATTGCGATCACCAAAAACCCTTATGGCATTATGATCGAATACAATGCTTCTTCTACGCAGGCGCTGGATGTGATGATTAAAAAAGGGGCCGACCGCAGCAATATGTGCCTTTGCAGTAACTTTTATCCGCAGAGAAATACCGGTATGGGACTTTCCAGATGGCAGGAACTAAACAGTTGGTATCAGTCTCTGGGACTGAATAATGCGGCCTTTGTCACCAGCCGTGAACCGCACACCCACGGGCCCTGGGAAGTGTATGACGGACTTCCGACACTGGAGATCCACCGGGATCTGCCGATTGATCTGCAGCTTCGCCATCTGAATGCGATGGGTCTTTGCAATGATTTCCTGATCGGCAATGCCTTTGCCAGTGAAGCGGAACTGAAAGCGATGGCGGAAACGGATCTGAGCAAAATATCTATTAAAGTCAATGCGGCAGAAACTATTTCAGAAATAGAAAAGGAAATTATCACCTGTGGTATCCATTCGTCCAGAGACGACTGCAATGAACTGGTTGTCAGATCCAGCTGGCCCAGGATACAATATAAAGACAAATCTATCGAGCCGCGGCCAAACGGTAAGGAGATGTTTACCAGAGGCGATGTGATCATCGTCAATGACAATCTGAAACATTATGCGGGAGAGCTGATGATCGTACTGAGCGAAATCAAAGCGGATGATGTCTACAATTATGTGGGGCATGTGGACGGAGGAGAGCAGCTTTTACTGGACTGCATCAAACCGGCTTACAGCTTTGCGCTGACGATGTAACATAACTATAATAGCAATCGTGAGGGTGACAATATGGAAAAAATAGTGGAAATCTGTTGTGGCAGCTATGAGGATGCGCTGGCGGCCTACCGCGGAGGTGCCAAGCGGATAGAACTGAACAGTGCGCTGTATCTGGGCGGTCTGACGCCGTCCGTGGGAACATTGCTTCTGACAAAGAAACATACAGATCTGAAGGTAGTGGCAATGGTGCGTCCCAGAGCGGCCGGATTTTGTTACAGTGATGCGGACTTTGCGGTGATGAAGGCGGATACGCAGCTGCTGATGCAAAATGGCGCCGACGGCATTGCCTTTGGCTGTCTGGATGCAGAAGCCAGGCTTCATGAGACGCAGATTCGTGAGATCGTGGAGATCATAGAGCATTATCACGGAGAAGCTGTATTCCATCGGGCATTTGACTGCGTGGAGGATCAGGACGGTGCCATGGAAGCGCTGATCGGCATGGGAATCTGCCGTGTCCTCACCAGCGGTGGTAAGGCCAAAGCCATGGATGGTGCGCAGCAGATTGCCGCACTGCAGAAGAAATACGGCGAGCGGATACAGATATTGGCCGGCAGCGGCGTCAATGCGGGAAATGCCGCAGAACTGATGGAAAAGACCGGTATCTGGCAGGTACACAGTTCCTGTAAGGGATGGCATTGCGATCCGACTACCAACGGGCCGGATGTATCCTACTCCTATACGGAGCAGCCTCACAGGGATGCATATGAAATTGTGGATGAGGCGTTGGTGAAGAGGTTGGTAGAGACGATATGAATTTTCGAAAGTTAAGAAGCAATGAAAAAGTGCGGTATGCCATCACATTTACGAGCGTACTGCTGGCCGGATTTTTGCAGGCGGCTATTCTGCAGATTTTTATGAATCCCATCAACCTGCTCTCCAGCGGATTTACCGGTGTGGCCATTTTGATCGAAAAGATCACCTCCACATTTTTCGGGTTTACGTTTTCTGTTTCTATAGGTATGCTGGTATTAAACATTCCGGTTGCCATATTGTGCAGTAAAAGTATCAGCAAACGGTTTACGTTTTTCTCGCTGTTGCAGGTATTTTTTGCCAGCTTTTTCCTGAAGGTCCTCCATTTTGAACCATTGTTTGACGATGTTTTGCTGAACGTGATCTTTGGTGGGTTTTCTTATGGCATAATGACGGTCATCGCGCTGAAAGGCAATGCCTCGACCGGGGGTGTGGATTTCGTGGCACTGTATATTTCCAATAAAAAAGGGAAGTCCATCTGGAGTTATGTCTTTGTATTTAATGCGACATTGATCATCATTTTCGGTTTTATGTTTGGCTGGGAATACGCAGGATATTCTATTTTGTTCCAGTTTATTTCCACAAAGACCATTGATTCCTTCTATCACCGGTATGAACGTATGACCATGCAGGTCACGACAACCAAGCCGGATGAGATAATCAAGGCTTATGTGGCGGAATATCGGCACGGCGTCTCCAGAGTGGATGGGATCGGCGGATACAGCGGGAAGAAGATCAGCCTGTTGCACACGGTAGTTTCCAGTTATGAGATGCAGGATATTGCCAAACTGATGCACAAGACCGATCCTCATGTGATCATCAATACTTTTAAGTCTGAAGATTTTTATGGCGGATTTTATCTCAAACCGATTGAATAATGCAGAGGTGGCGGCGGTTCTTTTTCAGGAGCCGCCGCTTATGTATAAGAGGGATTCTTTGATACAGGTATGAGAAGGATGGATGGGACGAGAAAGGAAAGGGAACAGCAAAGGTGAGATATTATATTGCAGATCTGCACTTTTACCACGCAGCCCTCAATGACCGTATGGATTGCCGGGGATTTGCCGGGGTAGAGGCGATGAATGAATATATGATCGGGAAGTGGAATGGAAAAGTGCGAAGCAAGGATGAGGTAGTCATTCTGGGAGATCTGTCTTTTGGCAGTGTGGAGGAGACGGATGCGCTGTTAAAGCGATTACATGGCAGGCTGTATCTGATACAGGGCAATCATGACCGCTTTGTCTGGAGTAAGGAAATGGATATGAGCCGTTTTGAATGGGTGAAGCAGTACGAGGAACTTTCCGATCACAAAAGAAAAGTTGTCCTGTGCCATTATCCGATCATGTGCTACAACGGGCAATATCGCCTGGATGAAAACGGACTTCCCAAAAGTTACATGCTTTATGGTCATGTCCATGATACCCGGGATCAGAGGTTACTGGAACAGTTTCAGGAGATAACACAAGAGCGGGAATTTATCAGTGCAGAGGGCAGCCTCCGGCGCATCCCCTGTCATATGATCAACTGTTTCTGCATGTATTCCGATTATGAACCATTGTCACTGGATGAGTGGATCATCTGCGACAGAGAGCGCCGGGAAAGGGCTGGCAGGCAGCATCAAAGATAGCAAAAGTATGAAACATGCAGTGGCCGTCTGTAAGAGAATAACCGGTATAATAAAAAGGGAGGTTCTGTCATGGGAGAGATTACCGATGCACGCTCTCGCAGTGTTTACCTGCCGGCGGGAGAGGTGTGGGTGGATTACTGGACAAAGACGGAATATACAGGCGGACAGACGATAGAAGTATCTGCACCGCTGGAACAGATCCCGGCATTCGCCAAAAAAGCAGCGGCATGTTACTGTGACAGCCTGGTGTTTCGTGTAAATATGCATGAGACTTCACTTGACTGGTTAAAATATATGATGTATCCTGAATAAAAGAGAGTATTGAGCAATGACAGGGAGGTCAGGTCATGTGTACGGCAGCCACTTACAGGACAAAAGATTTTTATTTCGGACGAACCCTGGATAACGATTTGTCTTATAAGGAAGAAGTGACAATAACACCGCGCAACCATACATTTCGTTTTCGGAATATGGGTATGATGGATCATCATTTCGCGATGATCGGCGTGGCGCATATAGAGGACGGCTGTCCCCTTTATTATGACGCGGTCAATGAGAAGGGGCTTGCCATGGCAGGGCTTAATTTTCCCGGCAATGCTTATTACGGAGATAAGATACCAAACCATGACAATGTGGCCACCTTTGAGTTTATACCATGGATTCTTGCCAGATGCGCCACGGTCAAAGAGGCAAGAGCACTGCTGGCGTCTGTCAACCTTACCGGAGAATCATTCCGGGAAGGGCTGCCTCCTGCACAGCTTCACTGGCTGTTGGCGGACAGCGAGGAGGCGGTAACGATAGAGTCAGTAAGGACAGGTTTTCATATCTACGACAATCCGGTGGGAGTCCTTACCAACAATCCCCCTTTTGAAATGCAGATGTTTCAGTTAAATAATTATATGCACTTATCGCCCTGTGATCCGGAGAATCAATTTTCCGACAGACTGCCGCTGCAGGTTTATTGCAGAGGGATGGGTGCGCTGGGGCTTCCGGGTGATCTTTCTTCCCAGTCCCGCTTTGTACGGGCGGCTTTTGCCAAGATGCATGCGGTTTCCGGCGAAGGGGAGATGGAAAGTGTCAGCCAGTTTTTTCATATTCTGGGAGCCGTGGAGCAGCAGCGGGGATGCAGCACCGCAGAAGAAGGCAGATATGAAGTTACGATTTATACATCCTGTTGCAACGCAACACAGGGCATCTACTACTATACCACATATGACAATCATCAGATTACAGCCGTGGAGATGCACAGAGAGGATCTGGACGGCACTTTGCCGGTGCGGTATCCGCTGATCGCGACGGAGCAGATCCGGTGGCAAAATGAAAGGTAAACAGCCCGGCACTTTTACCGGATGGGATCTGCCGGGACTGTTATGGAATCTGAGAGCGAAAGAGGGGAGGGGAAATTTATGTCATAAGACATGAAAACGCGGTCAGATTCAGTAAAATACCATAGTCTGAAAGGAGAAGGATAATGAAGAAAAAAGTATTGGCAACGATAGCAGGGCTTATTATGTTACTGGGGAGCAGCATGTGTGTATGTGCGGAAGAGACAGTGCCGGAGCAGATTGCCCAGACACCGCAGACGCAGCAGTATCAGCCGGTGATGACACCGGAGATTCTGGCAAGTTTTGAACTGGATGTGGATGATATGGATGAGACTGTACTGGCCAATGCGCTTGTGCGCCGGACAGATGTCTGGGGGCAGCTGCAGGACAGTGACGGGGATGGCATTGATGACAGAGATCCCATCAATGGCTGCGGGTATCTGGATCTGAACTGCAATGGGTTTGACGACAGATTCGAGATGTCTGTCATCAACAATCTCGGCAAAGAAGATGCCACAGACGCTTATACGATGCAGACGATGTTTGGCCTGCTTTCCCACAGTTGCAAGCATGGGATCATATATTCCGATTTCCTGTATGACGACAGCGTATGCACTTACTGGTCCGTACCCGACTATTTCGACAAATGTGAGGAATGTTCCCAGGCATTTGCCGACGGCGTTGATTACCTGGATGAGTTAGGCTGGTAGAACATGATTCTGCAGCAGGCTGATAAATGCAGTACAACTATAATTCCAGGGCCTGTACAGACAAAGAAGAGGGAAAATGGCATGCGCATGGGTTTTGTCGGCATGACGTTTTCCCTTTCTGCTGATCTGGTCAGAATAAATACATAAGCATATCTGTGTATTCTAAAGTTATACAAACCATACAAATCGCATGTGTAACAATCCCCCTTTTTTTAATATACTTTTCAATGGATACAGGACTGGCAGCAGTGCTTGCCATAAGCATAGAGCAGTAGAAAGTAGGGATTCATTTGCAGACCGGAAAAAGGAAAGGGCTTTTTGACCGGCTCTCTGAACGAAGAGAAAGAAACCGGGGACGCAGCATCGGAGAAAAGCTGCGCTACATAAAAAACAATGGCATCGTGGATGTGATCGTAACAAAGCGGCATTACATAGAAATGTTGTTTATCGTGCTTGTTTTTCTCAGTGTGATCAATGCGCCGCTTGTTAAGGTGAATTATGATCTGACGGAATATCTGCCGTCTTATACGGAATCCAAACGGGCGATCGACCTGATGGAGCGTGAGTTTGGTTATCCGGGCACTGCCAGAATCATGATTACGGATGTTTCGGTCTATGAAGCATATATGTACAAGCAGATGCTGGAAAATATTGATGGCGTGGACATGGTTACCTGGATGACAGAGGACGTCTATATGACGCAGGACTTTATTGATCTGGATGCGCAGAAGGACTACTATAAAGACCGGTGCGCGGTCATGGATATCACATTTGAAAAAGGTGACGGTGATCCGCTGACCAAGGATGCCATCGACGGGATACAGGCAGTCCTGGGTGAGCGGGGACGGTATGCAGGGCCTGCGGTGGAGAACAAGTCGCTGGAAGAAACGTTGGATAAGGAGATTCAGACCATCATGGTAGTGGCGGTCGTCCTGATTCTGGTCATTCTCTGCCTGACTACCGATTCCTGGTTTGAACCGGTTCTGTTTCTGACTGTTATGGGGATTGCCATCCTTCTGAATATGGGCAGTAATATTTTACTGGGGACGATTTCCTTTATGAGCTCCAGTGTGGCATCGGTGCTGCAGCTTGCCACATCCATGGATTATTCGGTCTTTCTGTTACATACCTATGTGCGCCGCAATGAGGAAAAACCGGGCAATAAGGAAAAAGCCATGAAAGGGGCACTCAAAGAATCGGCTGTTTCCATTTTATCCAGTGCGATGACTACTTTTGTCGGTTTTATGGCACTGTTGGCCATGCGCTTTGGCCTGGGACGGGATGTGGGACTGGTGCTGGGAAAAAGTATCATATGCAGCGTTATAACGGTCCTTTTTCTGATGCCGGCGCTGCTTCTGCGGTTCGGTGATCTGATTGAAAAAACGAAGCATAAAAGTATCATGCCCCGTTTCGGGCTGGTGTCCAGAGCAGTCTTTCGGCTGCGGTATCTTGTGATTGTGCTGATGGCCATCGTGGTCATTCCGGCCTATGTGGCCCAGAATATGAACAGCTTTACCTTTGGCAACAGTGCACTTGGCAGAAGTGAAGGAACGAAAGTCTATGACGATACGGCGGAGATTGAGGCGAAGTTTGGCAGAAGTAACCTTTATCTGCTGATCGTACCCAATGAAACACCGATCAGAGAACGGGAACTGGCGGACGAGCTGGAAGACCTGTACTATGTAAAGAGCGTGATGGGCATTGCCAATGTGCTGCCGGTGGGGATTCCAGAGAGTTTTATTCCTGAGAGTATCACCGGCAAACTGCGGACAGAGCAGTATGCACGTATGCTGCTGTATACAAGGACGGATACCGAAAGCGAGCTGGCGTTTGAGACGTCCGCTGAGATTCAGTCCATTGTTAAGAAGTACTATCCGCAAAATGCTTATGTGGTGGGCAACACGCCTTCTACGCAGGATCTGAAAGATCTGATGGTGCCGGACTATGCGGTCACCAATATCATATCGCTGTTGGC
Organism: uncultured bacterium; assembly: GCA_947574055.1. Taxonomy (GTDB): domain Bacteria; phylum Bacillota; class Clostridia; order Lachnospirales; family Lachnospiraceae; genus VSOB01. The sequence continues at coordinate 42,906 of CANPIC010000008.1, read as the reverse complement.
GGTGGCAGTGGTGGTGGGATTTGCGTTTCAGTCTGTGTTGCTCCCGATATTTGTGCTGATTCCCATTATGATTGCCACTTATCTGAATATGGCGGTTCCCTATCTGCAGGGGGAGAGTTTTATGTTTAATGGTTTTATCGTCGTAAGCTGCATCCAGCTGGGGGCAACGGTTGACTATTCCATTTTGCTGACCAGTAATTATATGTATAACAGGGAACATGGGCTGGAGAAGAAACAGGCAGCCATTGATGCGCTGCAGAGGAGTATTCTTTCCATTCTTACTTCCGGTACTATTTTGACTGTGGCAGGGTATGGTATCTACCAGATCTCATCCGTGAGTGCCATTTCTTCTCTGGGCCATCTGATCGGGCGGGGCGGTCTGATCAGTATGTGCATGGTTATTCTGGCGGTGCCGGCACTGCTGACGATGTTTGATGCGGTGATTTTTAAGGAAAAGGCAGTGGGAGACAGGCTGCGTCGCTGGGAAGTGGAACGTCTCAGAAAGAGAGTGGCCAAACACCGGGCGAGAAGAAAGGAACTGCTGCGGCGACTTGCCGACCGCCATGCACAGCGGATGGAGAAGCGGGCGCAGAAAGATACCGAAGACAAACAGCAAAGGCGGGATTCGGAGAAGCCAGGAGAGCGGAAAGAAGGAGGAGATTCGAATGTGTAAAAATATATGGAAAAGGATATGGGCGCTGGGGCTGGGGACGATGCTGCTTTGCCGGACATTTTCCATGGATTTGCAGGCGGCGCCTCCGAGGGTGAAGGTGGATGAATCCGTATATATCAATCTCGATTATTATGGAGAGGTGGAAGAGGTCAATATCGTAAAGGGCTGTATGCTCAACGGCAATACGACGATCGTCGATTATGGAACGTATGAGGAAGTTGTCAATATGAGCAATCTGGCCGTCCCGACGGTGGAAAAAGGCAAGGTGACGTGGGATCTGAGCGGAGAGGAGAAAGAACGATTCTATTACTCCTGTAAAACGGATACTCTGGCGCAGGAATTACCCTGGAATCTGGATGTAACCTATCGGCTGAACGGTCAGGAATGTGAGGCGGTATCCCTGGCCGGCGCCAGCGGTATGGTGACGATGCTGATAGAGGTATCACCCAATCCCAAGGCCCCGGCATATTACAAAAATAATATGATTCTTACAGTGGCTACGCTGGTGGATATGGACAAAGATACTTACTCCCTGGAAGCGCCCGGTTCTCAGCTGCAGACATTGGGGACCAAAAAGGCCGTGATGTTTCTGGCACTTCCGGGGGAAGACGGCACATTCAGGATTGACATTGGCACCAGCAGTTTTGAGAGTGTGGGTGTGATGTTTCTGATGGTTCCGGCCACCCTTTCCTCGCTGGACCGGATGGCTGATATCCGGGAAGTCAAGGATAAAGTGCGCGATTCGATGGATGCCATGAGTGACAGCGCGGATGTGATACTGGATAATCTGTCGGAGATGAAAGGCGGTCTTGTGGAGACGCAGAAAGGCATCCGGGCAGCCCAGCAGGCCAAAGCCACATTTGACGCCGGAGAGGGACAGGTAAAATCGGATGCCGACGCGGCGATTGATTCACTGGATGGGATCAGGAACAGCCTGATTTTGCTCTCGGCGCAGACCGTGATAGAAAAAGGGGATTTTACGGATGCCATGGAGCGTCTGGATACGATCCGTAACAGTATTTATGAGATGGATGACTATCTGAAAGATATGGAAGACGCGGCAAAAGATATGCAGGATTCCATGAAAAAGCTGCGCCATACAATGAAAGACGGAGCGGGAGATACGCAGGAAGAGATCGAGGATTCTATTAACACCCTGAAACAGATCTATGGACAGACCGGAGATCCGGCAGATCTGGGCAATCTGCAGGTGGGGGCGGAAATCGGCTATCTGGCGTCCTTTGCGGGCACGCTTACCAGATCTACCGTTCCGGTACTGGAAGATACGCAGGGGCTGATCCATGAGGTGGAAAATCTGACACACAAAGCAAGTGAAGTCATCAACGAAGGCTATACACTGGCAGGACATATGACGCAGGATTACAAAGATCATGTGCTGCTGCTGCTGGATGAGACACAGATGCTGCTGGATGCTTCTGATGCGAGCATAGCGGCAGTCCAGGTGTCCCTGCGCAGTATGCGCGCCCTGCTGGATGCCACGGAGACCAGCCTTGATGCGGCCATTGACTCCAGTCTCAGCGGCATGATCGGTATTCTCGACAGCGGGATTGGTATCGCAGAGGGCAGTGAAGTGCTGCGCAGTGCCAAAGATACGATGAAGGATGCAGTGGATGAGGAACTCGATGAGATCGAAGAAGAGACCAATATTCTCAATATTGACACACAGGAGGCATTTCCCTCCTTCACCTCCTCGAAAAATGCCACACCGGAGAGTATACAGATCATTATGCGTACGGCGGAGATCAGCATAGACGATGAAACGGACAACACAGTGGATCTGGAAAGAGAACCGGAAGATATTGGTGTCTGGGGCAGACTGAAAGCTGTTTTTGTCAAGATATACCACTGGTTTGTGAAAGAGTAGGCGGCTGCTTCTATAAAACGGCAGGAGACAGATTGTAACAAATCTGTCTCCTGCCATTTTTACGGGTATTCTTATCGATACATGTTTTCCTTTTTCAGAACATCTTGAAATTCTTTGATCTCTTTTGTAATCTCACCACTGAGGATCAGCATACAGATCAGGTTGGGGATGGCCATAAGGGCATTGGCGATATCGGAAAGGTTCCACACCAGATCCAATGTGGAAACACAGCCCACAAAAACCACCAGTGAGAAAATAATACGGTAAACCATATTATATTTATGGGTGCCTAACAGGTATTCGTAAGCCTTTTCACCATGATATTCCCATCCCAGAATGGTGGAGAAGGCAAAGAGCGTGATGCCGATACTTACCAGCCAGCCGCCGGCAGGTCCCAGTACCGTGCCAAAGGCCGCGATAGTCAGGGAAGAACCCTGGTATAACTCGCCGGTGGCCGGATTTACCTGTCCCAGCACCCCGGATGCCGCAATGGCCAGACCGGTCATGGTGCATACGACGATGGTATCCCAGAAGGTCCCGGTCATATTTATGTAAGCCTGGCGCACAGGATGCGTCGTGGTGGCTGCGGCTGCAGTGATGGCAGCGCTGCCCATGCCGGCCTCATTGGAGAAGACACCCCGGGCAACACCAAAACGCATGGCACTCATCATGGATGCGGTGATCGTACCACAGAGTCCGCCGCCTACGGCCTGTACGCTGAATGCCATTTTGAAGATCATGGCTACGCCGGCCGGCACATTGGCGATATTGCCGATGATGACGATCAGAGCGGCAATGATATAGAAGATTGCCATGACCGGCACTACCACCTGCGACACTTTGGAGATAGACTTGATACCACCTACGATGATCAGCAGGGCGAGCAGTGTGAGAATAATGCCGATCATCCAGTTAGAGATGCCGAAGGTTTCATTGAGGGCGCTGGTGATGGAATTGGCCTGTGTCATATTGCCGATCCCGAAGGATGCCACAACGGCGAAAAAGGCGAACAGCCAGCCGAGTGTGCTGCCCAGCGCTTTGTTTTTGATGGCCTTTTTCATGGTATACATGGGGCCGCCGGACATCTCGCCGTCGGCGTTGACTTCCCGATATTTGATGGCAAGCATACATTCACTGAATTTGGAAGTGAGGCCGAAACAGGCGGAAATCCACATCCACACAAGGGCGCCGGGGCCACCGGATACCATGGCAGTGGCCACACCGACGATATTGCCTGTGCCGATGGTGGCAGCAAGTGCGGTGGTCAGAGCGGAAAAGGGGGAGATGTCGCCCTCTCCGGTTTTCTGGCGTGCTTCCTTACTCAGTGTGCTCTTTAATGCATAGCCCAGATTTCTCCAGGGCAGAAAGCCTGTACGGATCGTCAGATAGATACCTGTTCCCACGAGCAGAACAAGCATGACAGGTCCCCAGACAAAAGTGTCCACGGCCGAGACCGCTTTCGAAAATGTTTCCATAACAGTACCTCCCATCATATAGGTATTAACAGTTAAAAAAAGGCGTAATATACGCAATGCGATATTACGTCTCTGAAATCCACTGATTTTATATTTTAATATAGTAAAGTGAAAAAGTCAAGAAAAATCGGGAAATTTGAAAATTTGTAACAGTTGAGACCGGCAAAGCTGCTGCCATGGTTCGGCCAGGCGGATATCTTGCCCTGAAAAGGGAGGATGCCAGGTAAATAAAATCTACCTGGCATTATTATGAAAAAGCTATTTATAAAGTAATGTTAGTTGGCGTGTGTTGTTGTATCTGATGTTTATAGTATAAGATATGAATTTGGATAAAAAATGTTATCCTAATTAAGTTTCTTTAAATGAAATGTAAATAAAATATGAACAACCGCCAAAACGATAAAGCGGGACCCCGCTTCAGGCAGCGGGGTCTTTGATTTTTTTCTATCTATATGATAGGCGCCGGGGATTCTCTCAGAGTTTTTCCGGTTCCGGATATTCCACGCCGAAGGTATCGACGGTAACGGTCTTCATCACCTGATCTTCCAACGGCCTGTCAGCGGGATCCGTGGCTGTCTCGGCAATGCGGTTTACCACATCCATACCTTCCACTACCTTACCAAACGCGGCATATGCGCCGTCCAGGTGGGGTGCTTTCCGGTGCATGATAAAGAACTGGCTGCCTGCGGAGTCGGGGATCATGGTTCTGGCCATGGACAGGATACCCTCTGTATGTTTTAAGGGGTTGTCAAAGCCATTTTGTGAAAATTCCCCTTTGATGTGATAGCCCGGGCCGCCCATACCGGTGCCTTCCGGATCGCCGCCCTGCAGCATAAATCCATGGATGACGCGGTGGAAGATGCAGCCATCATAGAAGTTTTTGGAAATGAGGCTGATAAAGTTATGGACCGTATTGGGAGCGATTTCAGGGTACAGTTCTGCACGAATGATATCGCCGTTACCCATGGTAATGGTGATAATTGGATTTTTCATAGTATTTTTATTCCTTTCTGTTATAATATCTGTTAGCCGAAAACTCTTTTTATATTGTAAGGGAAAAAGGCTGTTTCGTAAAGTGTTAACCGGGAGGCTGAAGAGTATGATCAAGAAAATTTTCATCGAGGGCGGCGGTATTTTGTATCTGACAGACTGCCTGCCGCTTTTGCGGGAACTTCTGGCAAGGGGAGAGAAGGCAGCGGCGATTCTGACAGAAGAAAACCGGGGCGAAGATTTTACCGGGCTTGCATATGCCGTGGAAAAGGTGGAAGAACTGGAAGCAGAGGATTTTGTCAGGTTGTACCGGCGTCTGGCGGGCCTGCCCTGGGAGATTCTGGAGACAGAGCGATGCAGGCTGCGTGAACTGACAGGCGGGGATGTGGAGCGGCTCTATGAAATTTATGCCGATCCTTCCATTACGCGCTATATGGAGGGGCTGTTTGCCGATCGGGAGCAGGAACGCAGATATATGGAAGATTATCGCAGATATGTGTATGAGTTTTATGGGTATGGCATATGGGGCATAGAAGAGAAACAGTCGGGGCTGCTGATTGGACGCGCCGGTCTGGAACCGAAGGATGGGGAGGTGGAGCTGGGGTTTGTGATCGCCCGCCCATGGCAAAGAAAGGGGTATGGCTACGAAGTCTGCAAAGCTGTGCTTGCTTATGCGGACAGAGAGATTGCCAGTGAGAGAATCCTTTCAAGAGTCAGTCCGGCCAATGTCGCTTCCAAAAGCCTTTTGCAGAAGCTGGGCTTTCAACGGGCAAAAGAGACTGACACGGCAGGGATGGAACTCTATGAATATATGAAAAAAGAGGAACAGGCCACACAAAGCTGACCTGTTCCCATAGAACTGTGCAACTCCCTGAAATAGAGGTATACTTCTTATACGACAGGAAGCATTTCTGCAATATTAAGATCAGTACGTTGGCTGAGGTCGATAAATTCACCATTGCACTGGACGATAGGACGACCGAGACGACCGGGATTGATGTAAACCACATAGGCAACAGCGCCGTTGGTCAGGCGTACCGGACAGTTTAAATAGGTGTTGACCGTATTTTTCTGGAAAACAAGAATCGCCCGGGTGTCATATTTGCTCAGACCACGCGTCTCATATTCTTCGATCACGGCAAATGGGGTGACCGCTTTCTGGCGGGGCCGGTTTGAGGTCATCGAATCATAGATATTGCAGATATTGACCAGCTTGGCGAAGCGGTCAATCTGTTCATCCTGCAGCCCGCGGGGATAACCGCTGCCGTCACATTTCTCATGATGCATCAGCGCGGACAGGCGGACGGTTTCGTCCACATCAAAGGCCTTAAGCATTTCATAGCCCTTTTCTGTATGGGTAGCGAGCAGGTCCTGCTCCTGGGGTGTCAGTGGTTCGGTTTTCTGAAGAAGTTCTTCCGGGAGGGACAGGTGGCCGATATCATGGAACAGGCCGCAGGCCGCAGCCATCTGGCAGTCCTCTTCGCTGTAATCGAGCCAGTGGGCCAGCATATTGCAAAGCAGAGATGTATTGATGCAATGGCTGTAAATATCGTTGTCCCGCTCTTTCATAAAGATGAGCATTTCCAGTATGCTGCTTTTTCCCCGGTTGCCAAGCAAGGATATGGTCTGATTGAGGATGGTATCCACGTTCAGATTCAGATCGGCATTTTTCTCCACCAGATTGTTGACGGCAACCTGGAAATAGTTAAGGCCTTTGTTGTAGGCTTCCTTGTATTCTTTGATTTCCTTTACACGTGCTTCCCTGACTTCCTGGGGGAACTTGGAAGTAAAGTCGGGAATATCTTCACCGAAATAGCTGGCTTCGTCCTGAGCGGCAGAAGCGGTGTCAGCAGATTCCGGGCTTTCATCTTCGATACGGACATTGCGGATCGCAAAGACATTCAGCAACTGGAGTTTGAGATCCGTTAAGGTAGTTCCTTTTGGTACCAACAGCTGTTGGCCGCTGTTTGCGTAAACATCCTCGGCGGTCACCATACCGGGTTTTAATTGCTCTAAAGCAATCTTTTTCATAATGTTACCTCTCTTTTCTTCAGAACCTGAGTAGTGCAGTCACTTATATCTAAATTATAGAACTTTTCAGGCCGATAGTCAACCGTTGGCGGCAAACATGCCCATAAGGACCAGGCCCATATATGGCCGGAGGATGAACAATATCGTAACGGCACGTAATAGCATTTTGCCAACCGATCATTTACTGGACAAGGAAAAAATTTTGGACTATGATAAAAAGCGTAAAAAAACAAATAATCTGTCAGGAATCGGGGAGGAGATCATGGTAGCCAGCCATTATGAAAAAATGCTTCTGGAAAAATCGGTGATCAGGCAGTTGTCTGAATTTGCCACAGCGCGTGGGAAAGAGATCGGGTATGAAAATGTCTTTGATTATAGCCTGGGCAATCCGTCCGTACCAGTGCCTGAGGCGGTGACGGAGACGATGATACGGCTTTTGCGGGAAAAAGATCCGATGGAACTACATGGATACAGTCCCTCTCTGGGCATAACTGCCGTCAGAGAGGCGGTGGCGCTGTCACTGCGAAAGCGGTTTGGAGTGCCCTATGGGACGGAAGATATCTTTATGACAGCCGGGGCCGCCGGGGCGATTGCGCATGCAGTGCGGGCGGTGACAGAGCCCGGAGATGAAGTGCTTACCTTTGCGCCCTGTTTTTCCGAATACTTTCCTTATGTGAATGGGACCGGGGCAGTGCTGAAACTGGTTCCCGCGGATACGGAGCGGTTTCAGATTCATTTTGAGGCTTTTGAAAAGATGCTCTCTCCGCGGACGGCTGCCGTGCTGATCAATACACCCAATAATCCTTCCGGAATCGTGTATTCGAAAGAGACGATCCGCACCCTGGCGGCGATTCTGGAGAGAAAGGCCGGGCAGTATGGGCATGCTATTTATCTGATTTCCGATGAACCTTATCGAGAGATTGTGTTTGCCGGTGTGGAAGCGCCATTTGTGGCGGCTGCGTATAGCAATACGCTGACCTGTTATTCTTTTTCCAAGTCATTGTCTCTGCCGGGGGAGCGGATTGGCTATGTGGCAGTCAACCCGGCATGTAAGGATGCGGCAAAGATCGTCCAGATGTGCGGACAGATATCGAGAGAGACCGGGCATAACTGTCCCGCCTCCCTGATACAGCTGACCATAGCAGAGCACTTAGATCATACCTCCGATCTGACTATATATGAGACAAATAAAAATATTCTGTACCGGGAACTGCTGGAACTGGGGATTTCTTGTGTGGAGCCCGGCGGAACCTTCTATCTGTTTCCGCGGGCACTGGAGGAGGATGCGGTGGCTTTTTGTGAAAAAGGCCGGAAGTATGATCTGATTCTGGTGCCGGGCGACGGTTTTGGCTGCCCCGGATTTTTCAGGATGGCTTATTGTATTGACACGGATAAAGTGAAACGATCTCTGCCGGCGCTACGCAGGTTTGTGGAAACGGAATATCCGCAGGGATGAATGGATGGATCAGAAAAGTGCTGTTTTACAGTGACAGAGCAATCTGTCTGCTCTGTGCCAGATTACAGCGGAAAGAAGGAATGTCATGTATCAGGCGGGACTGATATTGGAAGGCGGCGGCATGAAAGGGATGTATACATGCGGCGTGCTGGAATTTTTTATGGAAAAGAACCTGTGGTTTTCGGACTGCTATGGTGTGTCTGCGGGAGCCTGTCATATGTGCAGCTACCTGTCAAGGCAGAAAAAGCGTGCCTATCATGTGGCGGTGGATTATCTGCAATGCAGAGATTATTGCAGTGCGAGGAGCCTTTTGCTGACCGGTAATCTGTTTCATACGGATTTTTGTTATGAATTGATTCCCAAATGGCTGAATCCCTATGATTTCCAGACATTCGACCGATATCCGGGCAGAGCCTATGCGGTTGTGACCAATATTGTCAGCGGCAGGCCGGAATACCTGCGTCTGCGGGATATGAAAAAGGATATCATAGCGGTGCGCGCGTCCAGTTCTTTGCCGCTGGTGTCCAGAAATGTAAAGATTGGCAACAGGCTGTATCTGGACGGCGCGCTTTCGGATTCCATCCCCATCCGCAGAGCCATCCGGGACGGGAACCGGAAAAATGTAGTCATTCTGACCAAGGAAACGGGCTACCGCAAAGAGCGCTCTTCCGCCCTGTGGCTCATCCGCCTGGCTTACCTGAGATATCCGAAGGTATACGAGCTTATGAAAAACAGGCATATTTCTTATCATGAAACATTAGATTATCTCGAGGAACAGGAAAGAAAGGGAAGGGCTTTTGTCATCCGCCCGCAGAATGCCAGCGGTATCGGACGGATTGAAAAAGACAGGGAGAAACTGACCGCACTCTACCACCAGGGCTACCGGGAAGCACAGGAGAAATACCAAGCACTGCTCGCTTACCTGGAGGCATGATGCGGCACACGAAACCAGCATCATCCCGGAAAGTGCCGGGATAAAAATACGGACACGAGAGGGGCCGGGTTTTTATCCGGAGAAAGGGCACTTGTAGGAATGATGCGGCACTATAAACCAGCATCATCCCGGAAAGTGCCGGGATAAAAATACGGACACGAGAGGGGCCGGGTTTTTATCCAGAGAGAAGGCACTTGTAGGAATGATGCGGAACTATAATAGGAGGAACAGAAATTTTGATGGAGATTTTGAAAGCGGTATTGTTTGGTATTGTGGAAGGAATCACAGAGTGGCTTCCCATCAGCAGTACCGGGCACATGATACTTTTGGAGGAATTTGTACAGCTGGATGTAACACCGGAATTCTGGTCCATGTTTTTGGTTGTGATTCAGCTGGGGGCCATTTTGGCTGTGGTGATGCTGTACTGGAAGCGGATTTTCCCGTTCCGCTTTGACGGGGGCAGCTTTATACGCAAAGATGTGTTTTCCATGTGGATGAAAGTCATTGTGGGATGTATTCCCGCCGTGGTGATCGGGCTGCCTTTTGACGATCTTTTTGAAGAACTCTTTTATAACTATAAGACGATCGCCATAACATTGATTGTGTTTGGCATCGCTTTTCTGGTGATTGAAAACCGAAAGAAGAAACCGAAAATGCGAAATATCGCGCAGATCACCCTGCCAGTGGCATTTGCAATCGGTATCTTTCAGCTGATTGCCGGCATCTTTCCCGGGACTTCCCGTTCCGGTTCGACCATCGTGGGCGGCCTGCTTCTGGGCGTGTCCCGGACGGCAGCGGCAGAATTTACTTTTTTTATGGCGATTCCCGTCATGTTTGGCGCCAGCCTTTTAAAGATTGTCAAATTTGTCATGGAAGGTGTCGGTATCAGCGGTATGGAGTGGGCGATACTGGCCGTGGGCTGTATTGTGGCGTTTCTGGTCTCGGTACTTGTGATCAGATTTCTGATGGATTATATCAAACGTCATAATTTTAAAGTGTTTGCCTGGTATCGGATTATTCTGGGGATCCTGGTGCTGGCGTATTTTATGGTCTTTGCAAAGTGATTTGATGATTTTTGAAAAAAGTGTTGACACGAACGGACATACTATTTATAATATCAGTAATCGTTACTGAAATTAGTAATCATTCTTAAAAATATAAAATCAGGAGGAAGTAACAATGAAATTTGTATGTCAGGTATGTGGTTATGTTCATGAAGGAGATGCAGCTCCGGAGAAATGTCCGGTATGTAATGCACCGGCAGAGAAATTCACGGCGCAGGGCGGTGAGATGGAATGGGCTGCAGAACATGTAGTAGGTGTGGCACAGGGTGTCAGCGATGATATTATGGCGGATCTTCGTGCAAACTTCAACGGTGAGTGCACAGAGGTAGGTATGTATCTTGCAATGGCAAGAGTGGCACACAGAGAGGGATATCCGGAGATCGGGTTATACTGGGAGAAGGCTGCATGGGAAGAGGCTGAACATGCTGCAAAATTTGCAGAACTCCTTGGCGAAGTTGTGACAGATTCCACGAAGAAGAATCTGCAGATGCGTGTGGAAGCTGAGAATGGTGCGACCGCAGGTAAGTTTGATCTGGCTAAGAGAGCAAAAGCTGCTAATCTGGATGCAATCCATGACACCGTTCATGAGATGGCAAGAGATGAGGCAAGACACGGCAAGGCATTTGCCGGCCTTCTGAAGAGATACTTCAGCTAAGCCAAGACAGGTTTTCAGAGAGTTGAAAGACGAGGGAATGGATCAGAAATGGTTCATTCCCTTTTTTAATGGCTTTTTGGCAGAGATGCGGCGGCAAGAACCGCTAATTCCTTTCGCAGGAGATGCAGGTGAATGTTGCAAGGATCATGACAGCCCTGTATAATAGAAACAGGGCACAGCACATAAAATGAGTCCGGATTGGGAGGAACGTAAGATGGATACGGTTTGCACAAATTATGAGATTGACGGCTGGCATGTGCAGTTTCCGCAGGCGTGGAAATTTTCTATGGATAAAAACCAGCAGCCGGTGCAGATTATGTTCGATGTTGAGGAGGAGCCTGTGACCGTATATCTTTCAACATGGCATTGGCAAAATAAACAGACAGGAGAAGTGGCGGATACAGAAACGGTTCTGTCTTTCTTTTTGCAGGCTTTTGCGCAGCAGGGACTTGAAAAAGTGGAAGAGTACTGCCGGTATTATCCGCACGGATTTACCACATGTATGGGCAGACGGATGACAGAAGACGGGTATCTTATGCTTTCCGCTGCCATTTGTACGACTGGCAGTGCACTTACGGTCTATTTTGTCTACGAAGAGGGAGTAGAGATTGAGAAATATCTTACCTGTCTGCGAACGATTGCATAAGGGGAGCCAGCGGATGCATGGTTACCTGCCGCGGAGCAGTCTGATATATTCATCTGTCTCATGCCATGAATGAAAGCATATCTGCTCTGTGACTTCCCGATATTTTTCCAGCAATCGCTGGATTTGGGGTAACTGCCTGTCGGGGAAATCCATGATCCACGTTTTAAATTCTTCGTCCAGGGTGGTTTCAACCCAGGGCAGATCTTCCCTCTTTTTTCCGATACGGGATTTTGCGCCGGCCAGACATACGTCCACCGGCAGGTCTGCGAAAAAGACCGTGTCACATTTTTGCAGACGCATTTCCAGCGTGCGCAAATAATTTCCGTCTATGATCCAGCTGTCCTTTGCGAGGATTTTTTGCAGCCTGCTGTCAAATTCTTCCGGGGTGATGGTAGTCTGATCGGGTTTGTGCCACAGCATATCCAGATAGTAGAGTGGCAGGCCGGTGAGCCTGCTCAGTTTGCGGGCGAACGTGCTTTTGCCTGCGCCGGGGCAGCCGATGATGATTACTTTTTTCATGACGGTTAGGATTCCTTTCTTTTCTTGCAGGACATAATTCCATGTCCTTTTTCCCTTATATTTTACATCAATTTTACATGGATTTCGTATTCCTTTTACACAATATTGTTAGAATCATATTCAGAGGGTTGGAGAATATATATAAAATAAGGAAAACTGTCATCATTGTGGCAGTAAGTTCTGCCGCCGGTTAAGGCGGTGTCTGGGAACATAGGAGAAGAAGGATGACACTTGATGATCTGGGTATGATATTCAAATTTGTGGGCGGCCTGGGGCTGTTTTTGTATGGGATGCATATTATGGCGGACGGGCTTCAGAAATCTGCGGGAGACCGGGTAAAACGGCTGATGGGATTTCTGACCAGGAACAGACTGGTGGCGATTTTTGTCGGTGCGGGGATTACCGCCATCATACAGAGCAGTTCTGCCACCACGGTTATGGTAGTGGGCTTTGTCAATGCGGGTATGCTGACACTGACGCAGGCGGTGGGCGTGATTATGGGGGCCAATATCGGTACGACCATCACGGCATGGATCGTCTCTTTGAGTGAGTGGGGGAGTGTTTTCAAACCGGAGTTTTTGGCCCCTTTGGTCGTGGGGATTGGCGCCTTTTTGATACTGTTTGCCGACGGGGAAAAGAAGAAAAAACTCGGTGAAATACTGACCGGTTTCGGTATCTTATTTATCGGTCTGAGTTTTATGTCGGGGGCAGTGACACCTTACCGGGATGCGCCGATATTTTCCAATGCCTTCCGGGTACTTGGAAAGAATCCGCTGCTGGCAGTCATAACGGGAGCCGCCGTGACCGCGATTATACAGAGCTCTTCGGCTTCGGTGGGGATCTTACAGACACTGGCCATGAATGGTGTGGTGAACTGGCAGTCGGCGGTATTTATTATGATGGGGCAGAATATCGGCACCTGTGTGACTGCGATCCTTTCCGGGGCGGGAGCGGGAAAAAATGCCAGACGGGCTTCCGTGATCCATCTCTTATTTAACGTGATCGGAAGTGCGTGGTTTGGTATAGTCATGTTCTTTTATTTTCGTTTTCGCCCGCAGATGGCTGCTGCTGCCATTGACAGTGTGGAGATATCCATGTTCCATACTATATTCAATATCGCCAATACACTAGTCATGCTGCCTTTTGCCAATGTTCTGGTGCGGATATCGGAACTGCTTATTGCCGATCACAGTGGCAGGAAAGAGGATATCTATGATATCGTGCAGCAGATGAGCAGGAAACTGGATCGCAGAATATTAAACAATCCGGCGCTGGCGATTGAGAGTGCAGTGAGTGAAGTGATATCCATAGGAATTATGGTAAGAGATAATTTCAAAGTTTCCATGACTGCTATCCGCGAAAATGATAAGGGTCAGATCCGGCAGGTATTGCAGACAGAAGAGCATATCAATCAACTGGTGAAACTGCTCACCTCATTTCTGGTGGAAGTGGGCAATCTTTCGCTGACAGAGACCCAGTATCTGACAGTCAGAAACCTTTTCTATACCATAAGTGACATTGAGCGTATCGGTGATCACAGTGAAAACATCGCGGAACTGGCGGAGACCAAACGCAGAGACAAGGTACAGTTTTCGGAAAAAGGCGAGAAGGATATGGAGCGGATGTATGAGATGACCCTCCGTACGTTCGAAGCAGCGCTGGAAGCAAGGGAACTTGCCAGCGTTGAGGCGGCGGCAAGAGCAGTGGACAGCGAGAAAAAAGTAGACAGGCTGGAGCGGGAACTGCGTGACAAGCATATACAGCGCCTGTCAAAAGGGAAGTGCACAACGGAGAGCGGTATTATCTTCCTGGACATGCTCAGCAATATGGAACGGATCGCCGACCATGCGGATAATATAGCGGGATATGTGCTGGAGGAGAGATGAGATACCACGGCAGAGGCGTGGCAGGGATGCTGCGCCTCTGCCGATATTGTCCATTTCTTGACAAGAGAAGTTTACTTTGCTATACTGCATTAGGCATCTGGGTATTACATAATAGCAATAGTCCGTCAGTAAAGGGGAAAGCCCGGGAGGAGTTCAGTAATGAGAGAGAGTAAGAAGACGACAAAGGTGGAAAGCGCAGTGAAAAGTGCTGCAGAGAAAGCAAAACCGGCTGTAAAGGCAGCTGCGGAGAAAGCAAAGCCGGTAGTGAAAGCAGCGAAAGAGAAAGCGGCCCCGGTTGTAAAAGCGGCTGAAAAGAAAGCCAAAGAGGTTGTTTCCAGAAAAGCTGACAAGACAGAAACGATCACGCTGCAGTTTGCCGGCAAGTCATATACGACAGAGGATCTCGTGAAAATTGCCAAGGATGTATGGAAATACGATCTGGGAAAAGAGGAAGGAGAGTTCAAATCCGTGGAACTGTATGTGAAACCGGAGGAGAGCATGGTGTACTATATCATCAATGAAGATGTGCTGGGAAATTTCAAGATCTGACATACTGTACGAAAAAAATGCTCCGAAGCAGAAAGCTGCGTCGGGGCATTTTTAAATATGTTCTATGGAAGCGTAAGTTTTTCGGCCTCGTATTCCTGGGCATATGTATCCGTGACTAGATCGCGGATATGGGAATCCCGGAAGGAAGCGGCAATGATTTTGCCGGAATCCAGGGCCAGGTCATAGGTGCCGTCTGCTTTCAGGATAAGATCATGAAACTGGACGACTACTTCTGCGGTGCAGGCCACACCGTCAGCCTGGGACAGCGTAGCTTTGTAAACCAGCTTGATATCATTGTTATGCGACTGGATGGTCTGAAAATATTCGGGTTTCAGCACATTCAGATAAGCGGAGATCAGTCGGGGATTACTCCATTTGAATGTATTTTTTCCGTTGATCCAGATGGGCATCAGGTTTGCTTCGCTAAAAATGCGCAGTCCGTATTCATTGGCATCGCCGAAAAGAGAGACAGCCGTTTCATGCAGGGTGTCGATCTGTTCTTGTGCAAGCTGGGAAGCATCCCGCAGGTAACGATCTGCGTTTTCCACGGTAAATTCTTTGCTATAGCCGCCCTCGACTACGGCATATTCATGAGAGATGGCCTCTTCCGGGGAAAAAGCGGCTGTCACAGTGAAGGTGTCGCCGATATCGTATAGTTCCTTCGGCTCCTGGATTTCATAAGTAACAGTCTGTAAAAAAGGATCACTGCTTTCATTGGTTATGGTAACGGATAACTCCGGCGCTGTACCCTCATAAATGGCATGGACATCCTGAAAGAGGAGTTCGGGGGACAGTTCCCGGCCTTGTGGCAGTCCGCTTACCTCTATCTGGAAACTGTCTTCTTTGATCCGCACTTTTTCTTCTCTGGCTTTTTCCTCATCATAGACAAGACGGACATCCAGTACATCTCCGTTTTTCAGATTCCCGTTTTCTGAGAGCAGACGGACCTGTGTATTTTCCCAAAAAGCAGCATATTCTTCCGTCTCCTGAATGGAGAGAGCCGCCGTACCTTTGGAGTCGTAGCCAGAGTAGGTAACATCTATGTATTCACTGGGCAGCAGGTTGTCAAAGCTGAGATACCAGAGAACGAAGCCTGCAGTTATGCATGCCAGGCAAGCCGGCAAAAGGAATTTCCATATAGCGCGTGCTTTCGTTTTTTTTCTGGCGTCAGTGCGCCTGCGGGCCATGGATGCAGGCGGTCTTTTCCGGGCGGAAGCACCCGCGGCAGACGATTTGGTATCCTGACGCATCGGGCGTTGATTTGCCCTGTCCATCCTGTGTGCAGCGGCCCGTGGCTTTTTCTTTTTTCTGCGCGCGTCTGCCGCATGAGCGCCGGCGTTTTTTTTCATGCTGCCGGATTGTAAGTCCGCTTGCCCTGCTCTGTTTCTGCCGGCCATGGCCGGCTTTTTTGTGTCTTTGTTTCCGGCAGGGCCTGCTTTTGGCTTTGGCGGTTTTTCTTCGGATTTGATCAGTCGCAGCTCTGTTTCCCTGCGTCCTGTCTTGGCTGCCGGGCGCCTTTTGGGCCTGGTGGCAGCTTTTGCTTCCCGCGGCGCCGGCTCTGTGTCTTTTCTTTTGCGGCCTGTAACCGGCACTTCCTCTCTATATCTGCGGATTTCTCTGGCGTTGTCCTGCTTTTTTTCTTTTGCAACGGTACTGGCTGTCATAATTTCTGCTATCTCCTGCTTGTCCCCGCCCTTCATGTCATGTACAGGTATTTCTGTTGAAAGAGCCGGGTATTTTGTGGTTTTGATACACACAAAATAGAGTATAGAGTTTTTGCAGATATTTTGCAATTATTTTTTAAAAGTTTCTTAATATTTTGCCCTGCCCCGGCAAAATACGTCCCTTTGCGCCGGCGTACCATATAATTAGGATACTATTCTACTATTCTTGTTAAATATCATTTCCGCCATTTCGCTACAGACAAAGTGTGACCTGGGTATGCTCCTGGTTACAGTGTGCGACATCGGGTATCCACCGTGTATCAAACTGAAAGGCCCCTTTTAGAAAACCTGCGAAATCAAACGCTTCTGTCGGTACCGGCCCCCATTCAAAGATTTCTCCCGGTACTTCAAAGTAAAAGTCACGATCTGCATAGATGCCGCAGCAGGAATCACCATAAGGGTTCTCTTTATCCATAGTTGATAAAAACAGGGGTTGATACTGCTTCTGCGGTATCGCAAGGCAAAATTCCCGGTCTGCTTTCTCGCTCATCCAGAGAAGAAGATTCTGATAAGTCCAGAAATTTTGGTAATGAGCTGCCGTTTCAAAATTGGGGAATTCCAGATAAATCCAGGATGTGTCAGCCGGTAAGGCCGTATAATAAAAATCGCAAGTGATCTGATTGTTGCTCTGGGCTATGGCGGCATATTCTTTTAGCAGAGCATCCACTTCGGCGTATGTGATACGATGCAGAAGGATTGCCTTGCGATAGTCGGTCAGATCCGGCCACCATTCACGAGCCGGCCTGTAACCGGCCATATCGGGGGTGAGTTTTGCGTTATCGTCCTCTTTTTTTATGGATCCCATGTGTGTTTCCTCCTTGTATTGAATGCATACCCGGTTTACGGATAAGGATATTATAGCATGGCCGGGCAGGCCAGGCTGTGTTTTTTTAGAATATTTTTATAATTTATTTCAGAAAAAGAATTGACAATAAATAGAGTAAGTGCTATTTTAGGTACAGAACAGATTAGCACTCATAAAAGACGAGTGCTAATAACGGGGAAAGGATGGTGGGCGCACAGTTGCTGGATGAAAGAAAAATGAAGATTTTGCAGGCTATCATCCACAATTATCTGGAAACCGGAGAACCGGTGGGCAGCAGGACGATTTCCAAATTTACGGATCTCAATTTAAGTTCAGCCACCATCCGTAATGAAATGGCGGATCTGGAAGAACTGGGTTATATTCTCCAGCCTCATACTTCCGCGGGCAGGATTCCTTCGGATAAGGGTTACCGCCTGTATGTGGATAATATGATGCAGGAAAAAGAGAAGGAAGTGGAAGAGATCAAGGGGATGCTTCTGGAACGGGAGGACCGGATGGAGCAGCTCCTGAAGCAGGTAGCCAGACTGTTGGCAGCCAATACCAACTATGCCACCATGATCTCCGCACCCCAGACCAGAAAGAACAAGCTGAAATTTATCCAGCTTTCCAAGATGGATGCCAGACAGCTTCTGGCGGTGATCGTTGCGGAAGGCAATGTGATCAGGAACAATATGCTGCAGGTTGAGGAGGAACTGGATGATGAGACGATCCTCAAACTGAATATTCTGCTCAATACGCATCTGAACGGATTGTCGGCAGAGGAAATCAATCTGGGAA
Organism: uncultured bacterium; assembly: GCA_947574055.1. Classification (GTDB taxonomy): domain Bacteria; phylum Bacillota; class Clostridia; order Lachnospirales; family Lachnospiraceae; genus VSOB01. The sequence goes on along the minus strand of CANPIC010000008.1, from coordinate 24,816 downwards.
TGATTTCTGCCATGAAGCGGCAGGCGGGAATCCACAGTGATATTGTCAGTGAGGTCATTGATGCGGTGGCGGATGCCATTAAGGCGGATGAGGATCTGGAAATCTATACCAGTGGCACCAATAATATTTTCCGCTATCCGGAGTTGGCGGATCATCAAAAGGCCAGTGAACTGATCAACACATTCGAAGAGAAGCAGATGTTGACGGAACTTGTGCGGGAGACGCTCGCGGATGAGAGCAACACGGGGATTCAAGTCTATATCGGGGAAGAGACACCGATCAGGACGATGAAAGACTGCAGTATTGTGACTGCCACCTATGAACTGGAAGAAGGGATGCGGGGGACGATCGGTATCATCGGTCCTACCCGGATGGACTATGACAGGGTGGTGGATACGCTGAAAACGCTGATGCATCAGCTGGACACATTATATAAAAAGAGATAAAATCCGCAAGGATCATGCATCCTCTGGTATGATGCGATGCATGCGTACAACGCAGCGCAGGTGGTAATGGAGGAATCAATACGGACGGATCAGCCGATGCGGGCCGTTACGAAAATGTCTGCTGCAAAATGCAGCCAGAGACGGGAAGGAAGAAGAGGCGTGTCAGAAGAAAACAGGCAGGAGCAGGAAGTGAAACAGGAAATGGAAAATGCGGAAAGCAGGGAAGCCGCTGCAGAGATAAATGAGACTGTGGCAGACGAGATGGCGGATGCCGAACAGGCGATGACGAAAGAGGAAACAAAAGCGTTTAAGAAGAAGGCCAAGGCAGAGAAAAAAGACAAATATAAAGAAAAGATCGAAGAACTGGAAGACCGGGTGAAGCGGCAGATGGCGGAATTTGAAAATTTCCGCAAGCGGACAGAAAGGGAAAAGACCCAGATGTTTGAGAACGGCGCCAGGAGTGTGATCGAAAAGATACTGCCTGTGGTGGATAATTTTGAGAGAGGGCTGCAGACCCCGGTACCTGAAGGCGGCAGTGACGCCTTTATGGAAGGGATGAACATGGTCTATAAGCAGCTGATGACGGAACTGGAGAATATCGGTGTAAAGCCGATTGAAGCCATCGGAACGGAATTTAATCCCGACTTTCACAATGCGGTGATGCAGGTGGAAAGTGAGGAATTTGCATCCGGGATTGTGGCACAGGAATTGCAGAAAGGCTATCTGTATCATGACACCGTGGTAAGACACAGCATGGTGGCGGTGGTGCAGTAGTTGATCCCCCGCCGCACCGGGGATGGGCGCCTGGCGGGCATAGATACTGGAAACATATCATTAATATAGGAGGGCTTTAACATGAGCAAGATTATAGGAATCGACCTGGGAACGACCAATAGCTGCGTGGCAGTTATGGAAGGCGGTAAACCGACCGTTATCGCCAATACAGAAGGCGCAAGGACCACACCGTCTGTTGTGGCTTTTACCAAGACAGGAGAACGTCTGGTAGGTGAGCCGGCAAAACGGCAGGCAGTGACCAATGCGGAAAAGACCATTTCTTCCATTAAAAGAGATATGGGTACGGATCACGGACGGACCATTGATGACAAGAGATATTCGCCGCAGCAGATTTCGGCTATGATCTTACAGAAACTGAAAGCAGATGCCGAGAATTATCTCGGGGAAAAGGTAACAGAAGCAGTCATTACCGTACCGGCTTATTTCAATGACGCACAGCGTCAGGCGACCAAAGATGCCGGCAAGATCGCGGGCATGGATGTAAAGCGTATCATCAACGAGCCTACGGCGGCAGCGCTGGCTTACGGTCTGGATAATGAAAAAGAGCAAAAGATCATGGTCTATGACCTGGGTGGTGGTACATTCGACGTATCAATCATCGAGATCGGCGACGGCGTGATCGAAGTTCTGGCGACCAACGGTAACAACCGTCTGGGTGGTGATGATTTTGACCAGAAGATCACGGACTATATGCTGGCTGAATTTAAGAAAAACGAAGGCATTGACCTTTCCATAGACAAGATGGCGCTGCAGCGACTGAAAGAAGCGGCAGAGAAGGCAAAGAAAGAACTTTCCTCCGCCACCACTACCAATATCAACCTTCCGTTTATCACGGCGACACCGGAAGGACCGAAGCACTTTGATATGAACCTCACAAGGGCCAAATTTGACGAACTGACCCATGATCTGGTGGAACTGACTGCGATTCCGGTCCAGAATGCGCTCAAGGATGCCGGTGTATCTGCTTCCGAACTGGGCAAAGTACTGCTGGTGGGCGGTTCCACCCGTATCCCTGCCGTACAGGATAAGGTAAAAACCCTCACAGGACATGAGCCGAGTAAGACGCTCAATCCGGATGAATGTGTGGCGATCGGCGCTTCTATCCAGGGCGGCAAACTGGCCGGAGACGCAGGTGCCGGTGATATCCTGCTGCTGGATGTTACACCGCTCTCCCTTTCCATCGAGACGATGGGCGGTGTGGCGACAAGGCTGATCGAGAGAAATACGACCATTCCGACCAAGAAGAGTCAGGTATTCTCCACGGCGGCAGACAATCAGACCGCAGTGGATATCAATGTGGTACAGGGTGAGAGACAGTTTGCAAAGGATAACAAGTCCCTTGGCCAGTTCAGACTCGACGGTATCCCGCCGGCGCCCCGTGGAATCCCGCAGATTGAAGTGACCTTTGATATAGATGCCAATGGTATCGTAAATGTATCGGCAAAGGATCTGGGTACCGGAAAAGAGCAGCACATCACCATAACCGCAGGCTCCAATATGTCCGATGAAGACATCGACAGAGCCGTAAAAGAAGCTGCGGAGTTTGAAGCGCAGGATAAGAGAAGAAAAGAGGCTATTGACGCGAGAAACGATGCGGATTCCTTTGTATTCCAGACAGAGAAGGCTCTCAAGGATGTGGGCGATAAGATTCCCGATAGCGATAAGGCCACGGTGGAAGCTGACCTGGCGGCTCTGAAAGAAATTCTGGAGAAGACAAAAGATACAGAAATGTCCGAAGCGCAGGTGGCAGAGATGAAGGCTGCCCAGGAGAAGCTGATGAACGGCGCGCAGGCATTGTTTACCAAAGTATATGAGCAGGCACAGGCGCAGGGAGCAGCAGGTGCGGGGACTGATATGGGCGGCGCACAGGCAGAACCCACAGAGGATGCGGGTGCGGCAGACGATGTGGTAGACGGAGATTACAGAGAAGTATAATACAGAGAGCAGGGTATGGGGCAGGGACCGCAAAAGGGTTGCCCCATACCTTGTGCAAAGACGCGGGAATATTGATCCGGGATGCCGATCAGGTATCCCTGTATGGAAAAAGGTAGAAGGTTATGGCAGAGCAGAAACGTGATTATTATGAGGTCCTGGGAGTAGAAAAAGGCGCCGATGAAGCGGCGATCAAAAAAGCATACAGGGCGCTTGCCAAAAAATACCATCCGGATATGAATCCGGGGGATGCGGAGGCGGAGAAAAAATTCAAAGAAGCGTCCGAGGCGTATGCCATATTGAGCGATCCCGAAAAGAGACGTCAGTACGATCAGTTTGGCCATGCTGCGTTTGAAAGCGGCGGAGGCGGTGGAGGCGGCTTCGGCGGTTTTGACTTTAACAGTGCTGATTTCGGTGATATATTCGGTGATATATTCGGAGATCTGTTCGGCGGAGGCAGGAGAAGCGGGCGCAGCGGAGGCGGCCCGATGAAAGGGGCAAACCTTCGCACGAGTGTGCGCATTAAATTCGAAGAAGCTGTATTCGGCGTGGAGAAGGAGATCGAACTGACCCTCAAGGATGAGTGTCCTGCCTGTCATGGCAGTGGTGCAAAGCCGGGGACCAGTGCGGAAACCTGTTCCAAATGCGGCGGTAAAGGGCAGGTCGTATTTACCCAGCAGTCATTCTTTGGCACGGTACGCAATGTGCAGACTTGTCCGGAATGTGGTGGCAGCGGCAAAGTGATCAAGGATAAATGTGCGGACTGTCACGGCAGCGGCTATATTGCCAATCGCAAGAAGATACAGATTACCATTCCGGCCGGCATTGACAACGGTCAGAGTGTGCGGATACGGGATAAGGGTGAGCCGGGAACCAATGGCGGCCCCAGAGGCGATCTGCTGGTGGAAGTCATTGTGCAGAGGCATCCCGTATTCCAGAGGCAAGACTATAATATTTATTCCACCGTTCCGGTGTCCTTCCCGGTGGCGGCTCTGGGCGGTGAAATTGTCATTGACACAGTAGATGGCAGGGTTATTTATGAAGTGAAGGCCGGCACCCAGACAGATACACGGGTGAGATTAAAAGGCAAGGGTGTGCCCTCCCTGCGCAATAAAGATGTGCGGGGCGACCATTATGTGACACTGGTGGTACAGGTGCCTGATAAACTTTCCCATGAAGCCAAGGAATTGCTGCGGAAATTTGATGAAGTCACCGGTGACAGCCTCAGTGCGGCCAAAAAAGCCGAATCGGGCAAAAGCGGCGGCTCGGAGACCAAAGATAAAAAGAAAAAAGGGTTTTGGAAATAGCAGTGGAGGACCACTGCCAGTGACAGACAGTAAAACCCCGGAAATGCCGATTGATGAGACGGCATTTCCGGGGTTTATTTGTGTCTTTTTAGAAGGCCGTGGACAAACACATGAATGGTCTGCAAGTTATCCGCACATGTGTCTGGCGTGTGTCCCCGGAAAGTTACCTTGCTGTATTTGGCGGGGAAGTGTTATAATGAGGGGCAGGAACGGTTATTGGGTGCGTAACTGGCAATAAAACATACGCATAATTGCTGATGACAAATTGCTTTGCCAAAAAGAGATAGATACCGATCGGAGGAACGTATAAAAGATGAATTTATCCGGATTTTTAAGAGAAGTCGATGCGTGTTCAGAGCAGATGACGCGGGCGGAACTGACCGGCTTTATCCATGAAATCGCCAGGACGTTGCCTGAAGAAAAGCGGCCGGAGTTTTTGCAGAGGCTGCAGGGGGCACAAGGGGAGAGTCCAGCGGTAATGGAGGACGGTGCAGGGCTTTCAGAGCGCTTTGCGCATGTGCGCGGAATGCTGGAGCGCATGGAAGCGGGAGAGTTCTGCCTGCGTGGTTCTTTGAACGAAGAATATAATGAATGGTATGACAGAGATGAGGATAAATTTTTATACGAAGATCCGGACGGCGTAGGGGATCTGATCAGGGAAGCCGGCGAATTTGTCCATATATGTGTGGATCAGGAGTCTTATGGGTATGGATATGAGATCGCCCGGCGGCTGTTGGGCCTGTCTGTGATGACAGGAGGCGAGATTGCGGCGCACAGGGATGAGCCGATGACAGTGGCGGAATTGATCCGTCATCAGTTGTGTGCGCTGGATTACAGAAGGATGGTAATGGACGGCATATATGCCGCATACTGCGCAAATGAGCCAAAGCTGCGGGCCAGGGTTGTCTATGAGATGATTGCCGCTTCCGCAAGGGATGATATCACGATAGGGGAGGTTATGCGGTACGGTGAGGGATTGCCGGAGGGCGACGCGTTTCTGGCAGGATGGGTTGCCTGTTTGGGTGATATCAGTTCCCATCTGGCAGATCGTTTGCTGAAAGAAGCAATGGAGCTGGCAGATGATCCGGAGTTTATGCTGGAAACTGCCAGAAAATATTATGCCAAGCATCCTGCGCTGTACAGACAGTATCTGCTTGCCGGGGCGCATGACAAAGAAAACAGAGAGCTGCTTGCGATTGGAAAAGAGGCGCTGGCAGCCATTGACAGCAAATATGTGATTCGAAGCCAGATTGCTTTGCATATGGGGCATATCGCGCTGGCAGAAGGGCAGCCTGAAGAGGCGGAACGTTGCTGGGTGGAAGCGCTTCGCTCTGATACAAATATTGTCAATTTACTGCGGCTGTTTACAGAGTGCAGATCGTTTGACTCAGTAAGACAGGAAGTAGAAGGCATTTGCCGCCTGATGTACAGGCAGGCTGAAAGAAGACAGCGAGACACAGACGCGGACGGGGAGAGGAAAGAAAACATCGTCAGTGTCGATACGGCATATATGCTTGCTTTTCTGAATGGGGAGTTTTCTCATGTCAGAGAGCAGGCCATGCAGAAAAAGAAGATGCTGGGCTGGAGCGGCAGTTTTATGAAATGCGGTCTGGCTGCCTTTCTTTTGCTGCTTGTGGAGGGTGACGGTTCAGGGCAGGGCTGCAGAGAAATGTACAAGCGGATCGTAACGGCGGTCGGCTTCGAGAAAAAAGAATACGAAAAGGGACTGAACAGGACGATAGAAGGTACGGATCAGGACTGGTTTTGGGAGTGTTTCCGGCGCTGGAAAAAGCAGGTGGTGCTCACAGACGGAGAAAAAAAGGAATACCTGCAGTGGATTGAGGGACTTTTGGCAAAGAGGATTGCCGGCATTATGGAAATTAACAATCGCATCAAATATAGTGAATGTGCGGCAATGGTTGCGGCAGTGGGCGAGGTGAAGGCGTCCTGGGGAGACAGGGAAGAGAAGCAGGGGATTATGCTGTCTTATAAACAGGCCTATCCCCACCAAAGAGCTTTTCATGAGGAACTGCGCAGTTTTGGTATGAGGGATCGCTGAGTCCTGGCAGGATGGGCTCTGCTGCCTGCAGTGGGGACGTTGGCTTTGCAGATACGGAAGCGGTAAGTGAGGAGGCAGATGAGTGGAAAAGAAAACAAGCAGGCTGGTATATGTGATTTTGGGCATGGGTATCGTATTGGCTGTTGCTCTGGTACCGTTTGCTGCAGTGCGCAGAAAAGTCTTTCTGGCTGAAGGTGATGCCGTTATGGCGGATTTCAGCGTTGGCATGGGAATCTTTGGCGGGAGCTGTGCTTTGCTTTTTGCGGGAATCATCTTTTTACTCCTGCTAAAAGATCGGCGGGCAGAGAGAAAACAGCTGGCTTTTTCTCAGGAACTGGCACAGACACCGATGTTTGAGCGCTGGTTCCTGCAGGAGGAAGAACAGATCAAAAAGCTGCTGACGCCTTCCCGGATACTGACAGGCATCATGACAATTCCCCTTGTATATTTTACAGGACAGGCACTGATTTTAGTGATGGACGGCGGCAGAGTGTTCGAAGGTGTGGTCGTCTTGTTCTGTATTTTCGTACTGTGTTTTATCTGGTGGCTCTCGGATTACAGGATACAATATATGCGATCCTTTTTGCGTTCCCTGTCTGCACAGCTGCCCACGCTTTCTGACAGGGAAACCTTTGCGAAACAGATTTCAGGAGAGGAGACTAAGCATTTTTCCTATCTGAGCGGCCCTCAGACTGTCCGGGCTACAGCCTGGGTGGCAACAGAGTATTGCTGGTTTCGGCAGTTTCGCAGATGCCGGATTCTCAAAAATCGGGATATAGACAGAGTGGTATTAAAGAAGGTGTCATACACCATAGGACTGCGGCCTCATTTCCGGACCTGCTTTTGTATGGAAATTTATATACACGGCAGCGGACGGGGCTGGTGCGGATATTTCCACCGCCAGGAGGAGATATATGGCGCGCTGAAGGTATTTCGAAACGGCGGTATACCGGAAGAAAAGATAGAAAATGAACTGAGATAACAGGCAGCCCGGGAATCTGAGATTCCCGGGCTGCCTGTTTCCGGTTTCAGTAACGGTATTCACCAGGGTGATAAAGGAAAGTGCGCAGCCTGCGGTCACGTCCGTAGGTAACGGTGTGGCAATGCATGGGAGCATCGGGGAACTTTTCTTCCTGCACTTCCTGCAGAACCTGTGAAAACTCTTTTTCCGGTGTCTCATAGGGGGGATGATAATACGAGACATCCCGTCGTCTGCGTGCTGCTTTATCAACAGTGGGAACAGCCGATACCGGCTGCACTATGAAAATACTCGAATATGCTTTTGCTGCGGCAATCCCTCCCTGGAAGTGTATTTTAATAGTGTATTCTTATTATATATTTCGTAAAAATTGACAGAAAATTAATAGATAAAAATTGATTTATCAAAATTTTATAAAGGAAATGTCCTTTTTTATTTTTATATCATTTCCTTTGTGTGTTGTCTCCTTCTTTTGCGGTGGCCGAATAATATAATACTTTGAAAAAAGGACAAAAGAGGAAAGAAGGAGATTTTTATGGGAAATGTATATGGGTATATGCGTGTCAGCACGAAAGAACAGAATGAGATCAGGCAGCTTCTGGCGCTGCAGGAGATGCGGGTGCCGGAGAAGAATATTTATCTGGATAAGCAGTCGGGAAAGGATTTCCGGCGCCCCAGATACAGACAACTGCTACAAAAACTGAAGCCGGAGGATATTCTGTATATCAAAAGTATCGACAGGCTGGGGAGAAATTACGAAGAGATACTGGAACAGTGGAGGGTTCTTACCAGAGAGAAGAGTGTGGATATCGTAGTACTGGATATGCCGCTGCTGGATACGAGGCGTGGCAGAGATCTCATGGGCACATTTTTGAGTGATGTCGTATTACAGGTGCTTTCCTTCGTGGCGGAAAATGAGCGGAAAACGATCAGACAGAGACAGCAGGAGGGAATCGAAGCCGCGCGTTTGCGGGGCGTGCGCTTTGGCAGGCCGGCCAAACCACTGCCGGAAAACTTCGGTCAGGCTTATGATATGTGGGCATCAAAGAAGATAAACGGAGAGGAGGCCGCGAAATTGTGTGATATCACAGTTTCCATGTTTTACAGAAGAGCGAGAGCGGTGCGGGAGAAAGGATAAGATAGATAGATTTTGGAAGCAGTGTACCCCATCTCGCTGACACAGCCTTGCGCAAACAACGCTTCTATGGTAAGATGCAGGCAGGGCAATACGTATCGGCAGACAGGTAGGAAAAGAGCGGGACAGGGCGAACGCAGATACTGCTTTGCCGCAGAAGATGGCAAAAGATGACCGGCGCAGAGAGCGGCAGAGGGATTGTCGCACTGGGTGACTGCCGGCGAAGCAACAGCCGGTATTAGGAAGAAATGGCAAAACAGATAGCAGATGACAGAAACCCGGACTGGGAGGCGTTGCAGGGGATTTTTGCCGCTGCCTTATAAAAGGAGAGAACAATTACATGGATAATTTACAGAAAATAGTGCTTGTGATAGATGCCGACAATACAAGATTGTCCAAGATGGAGGCGGTGATACAGGAAATCTCCACCCATGGACGTATTGTGGTCAAGCGTGCGTATGGCAACTGGAAAAAAGATGCGCTGAAGCACTGGGAAAATGAGCTGAAAAGGCTTGCTATCAAAGCAGAACAACAGTTTGACTATGTGTCAGGCAAAAATGCCACCGATATGGCGCTGGTGATCGGCACACTTGATTTGCTACACAGCAATCTTTATGACGCCTTTGCCATTGTGGCAAGTGACAGTGATTATACGCCGCTGGCCATCCGGCTCCACGAGTCAGGTGTGTTTGTGATCGGTGTGGGAGAGAAGAAGACACCCAAGGCGTTTCGCAATGCCTGTGATGAGTTTGTCTTTCTGGAAAATCTGCAGAAAGAACATCTGCCCAAAGAAAATCCCCCCAAAGAAAACACGGAAAAACCTTCCGCTAATAAAAATCGTCAGAAAGAGAAAAATAATAAGGAAAAGAATGTAGATCCCCCGGAGCCGGAGGAGACGGAAGAAAATGAAGATTCTATGGATGGTTTTGATGAAATCCATAACCTTCTGAAAATTGCATCCGACAAATATCAGGATAATGACGGTTTTGTCAATGTCAGTTCTGCCGGTACTTTTATCAAAAGGGCAAAACCGGATTTCGATTCCCGTACCTATGGCTTTTTGAAACTGCCCCAGCTTCTGGAGGCCTTTCCGGATAAATATGAGATCAAACGTTATCCCGGCAAAGGGACTGTGATGATCATCGGCTATAAATGTCTATGGTAAAAAAGAGGAAAGGATTCGCTTATTGAACGGCGAATCCTTTTGTTTTCAGATGGTTTTCCACTTCAAAGATATCTTCGGTATGGAGGATGATGACCGGCATCCCGGTTTCCCGGTTAAAGCACAGATATGTGTAATCGACGTTAATATTTCCGTGCAGTAGTTCCAGCAGCAGGGTATTCAGGCTTCCTACCTTATCGGCCATTTCCACACCAATGATATGGGTGGAGCGGCACAGGTAATCATTTGCCTGCAGGATATCCAGCGCTTTTTGTGTATCGGAGACGATCATACGGATTACACCGAATTCCGAACTGTTTCTGGTAACGGAACCGAGGATGTTGATACCTTCCTGCATAAGCAGGGATGTGATATTCTGAAAGGTTCCTTTGCTGTTTTCCGCGTAAACGGATACTTGTTTTAACATGTTTGCCACCTCGTCTGGAAATAGTTTTGGTAACGGTTCAGACAGGAACCATGAGCGGGAGTATGCTGCTCTTTGCTGTCCTGACACTGACAGTATATCACACATTTATAGCTACGCCCATCTTTTTTCGTGTTCTTTTGTCGTTACGGATTGCACAGGCAGCCATGTCGGCCCTGTTACCTCTTGCCAACAGTGCCTGTGGGGTGTATAAATAGAGAGCCGGAGACTGGTTAAAATTTTGTAGGAATGAGGGTTTGCAATGGATTTTTTTTATGTGTTTGGTAAAATGATACAGCTGTTTCTGATCATTGTGATCGGATATGTCACATGCAAATGCGGTGTGTTTTGCAAAGAGGCGCGGCTTCATGTGACGAGGCTGGTGCTTTATGTGGCGATTCCGGGACTTACGCTTTCCTCTGTGCTGACGCAGGATAACCTGCCGGGAACGGCGCAGATACTGGGCCTGCTTGTAGTGGCCTTTTCCAGTTATGTGATTTTGTTTGCCTGGGCATGGATTGTGCCGGTTCTGCTGCGGGTGGCTCCGGCAGAAGTGGGGATATACCGGTTTATGGTGGCTTTTGCCAATGTGGGATTTATCGGCTATCCGGTTACGCAGGCTATCTTCGGTGATCAGGCACTCTTTTATACATGTGTGTTTAATCTGCCGTTTAATTTTCTGGCATTTTCCGTGGGTGTCATTTTTATTCAAAAAAGCGCGGCGGCAGCAGGCGGGCGGGATGTAGACGGACCGGCCATTACGTATAAAACCTTTCTTACACCATGCCTGATTTCTTCCGTGCTGGCGATCGTGATCGCGCTGGGCGGGTGGAAGGCACCTGCCATCATCGGTGACACGGCTTCGATGGTGGGAAATATTACCACACCGGCGGCGCTGCTGATTATCGGCTCTTCCCTTGCGGAGATGCAGATCCGCGAGATGTTTGGCAACTGGAAAGTCTATCTGTTTGCCGCCTTTCGTCTGCTGATTCTGCCGGTGATCGTATACCTGATTTACCGTGGGTTTGTCACGGATGAACTGCTTCTGGGTGAGTGTGTGATCATATCTGCCATGCCGGTGGCGACCAATGGTACGATGCTCTGCCTGCAGTACAATGTGGATGAAAAGCTGATGGCACAGGGAACCTTTATCACCACCCTGGCCTCCCTGGTGACGATACCGGTGCTGGCTATGATGTTTGCATAGGCGGGGCAAAGATGACCTCGATGTGGTAGTCATCCAGTGGCCAGGTGGCATGCATGAAATTTTTCACCAGCGCGACGGCGTTTGTCATGGCGGTGGTCAGTAACCCGTTTTCCACGGCTTTCTGCTCTTCACTCGTTTTCAGTCTTGCAAGAGAGGTGGATACATCCGCGACGCGGATAGGATTAAAGATATTATTTTTCTCATCATACAGTTGAAAACTGTCCTGGTCCACGGCGGAGCTGAGGATTTCGGCTTCGGGGAGCATGACAGTGATCCGCCTTGTCTTATCATTCTTATCGACCTGTATGCGGGTAAAATCTATCCCGGCCGTAATCGTGCCGTCATAGCTGTAGATAAACTTCGAAGAGGTAAATGGCAGCTTGAATCCCTGGATTTCCCGCACGCTCTCAAACTGTTCCACATGGGTATACTGATATTCCGCGGTACTCAGCTTTCCGATCCTGGACAGACCAAAACGGATGGTTTCCCCGGAGATCTCGATCTCTTTTTCGGTGATCCTGCTGGTCTTGACTTCCCGGATAACCTCCACAGTTCTGACCTGTCTGCTGTCCTCATATTTTTTCGCCTGAAATATGATCCAGCAGAGCAGCAAAAAGGCAGGAAGAATGGCAGCTTTTATAAGTATTTTTTTCATCTGTTACCTCCGGCTTAGATTCCCTGAAACATTATATTATCTTTTGTGCCCGGGTAATCATGGAGACCACGGTTTTCTCTACGTTTATTTTTAGCGGCAGCGGGCCTGGCAGGGAATCGGTGGTATATTCTCTCTTGCATAATTCTTCTGCTTTTATAATATAGTTCCAGTAACAGGATCAGATGGGAATGAACTATGACAGGAATACTAAAACAGGTGGATGCACTGGTCTGGGGACCGGGGATGCTGGTCTTCATGCTGGGAAGCGGGCTGTATCTGCTGCTGCGGATGAGATTTCTTCCTCTGCGCAATCTGGGGTATGCGCTGCGCTGCGTGGCAGGCGGTGGTGGCAGTGGTAAAAAGGGAGAGATCTCTCCCACTTCTTCTCTGGCGACAGAACTGGCAGCCACGATCGGTACCGGTAACATCGTAGGCGTGGCCACCGCCATGGTGCTGGGCGGCCCGGGGGCACTGTTATGGATGATTCTGGCAGCCTTTGCCGGTATGTCCACTAAATTTGCAGAGAGTATGCTATCAGTGAAGTATCGGATCAAAGAACGGGACGGGACGTTTGCGGGCGGCCCCATGTATACGCTTCGATATGGATTCCCGGTCAGGTGGATGGGCAGACTGCTGGGCACCATGTTCGCCATATTTGCCGTATTAGCTTCTTTTGGTATGGGGAATATGACACAGTCCAATTCCATTGCCGCCGCTTTTGATGAGACTTTCGGTATCCCGGCGGCCAAAACCGGGCTGGTACTGACGATACTGGTCATACTGACAGTTCTGGGCGGCATCCGTTCCATTTCCCGTATTTCGCTTTTTATGGTGCCGGCTATGGCACTGTTTTATGTGGCAGGAGCGGTCGCTGTGATCGTGATGCATCTGGACAGACTGCCTCAGGGGCTGACAGAGATTGTGCGGATGGCATTTTCTTCCCGTGCGATGGCGGGCGGCGTGGGCGGCGCGCTCTTTGTCTCTATGCAGGATGCGATGCGCTGGGGTGTGTCCAGAGGGGTCTTTTCCAACGAAGCGGGACTGGGGGCCGGTGGTATCACAGCAGCAGCGGCTTATACGGACAGCCCGGTGCGCCAGGGCTATATCAGTATGACAGGTGTATTTTTTGACACTATTGTCATATGTTCACTGACCGGTCTGACGCTGGCTGCCTCCGGCGTACTCGGTGCCCGGGATGCAAGCGGCAATCTGCTGACCGGCGCCGCGCTTACGATAGCCGCTTTTTCCACGGTATTTGGCCGGCTGGGCGGCTGTTTTGTGAGTATGGCCATTGCTTTTTTTGCCTTTGCCACAATTATCGCCTGGGAATATCAGGGCGAGCGGGCGTTTGGATTTTTGATGAAAAAGAAAAGCTATTGCCTCTGTTATCGTTTCCTGTACGGCCTGATTACCTTTGCCGGTGCAGTCTGTACCCTGGAAGCGGTGTGGGATTTCTCCGATATCATGAATGGGCTGATGGCTGTGCCCAACCTTATTTGTGTGCTGACACTGTCCGGTGTGGTGTGCCGGGAGATGAGGGCCGAGCAGAAAAAAAGGATGTAAATGGATATAAAAACTGCATAAAACAGACAAGGAAAATACGACATTCCAGCAGCTTATTTCTGCCCAAAATGCATAATTTCAAGAGAAAAACAGCGGGAATTAGTACAAAATAACCAAATAACATCCGTATTTCATTGACTTTGATTGAGAAAAGTGTATAATTAAAGTGTCGATGTAAGAAGAATTCTGGAAGGCGGAGGTTATATGAACGAGAAAATGGCAAGAGGAACAAAGGGGTTCCGTAGCCTGACGGTTATGTTGATCTCAATAATTTTTATTATGATTACCATTCCTACGGTCGGACTGGCGTTTTTGGGGATCCACTATCTGAAACAATCCATGACAGAATCGGTGGAATTGTATCAGGAATCCATGATGGATGGCTATTCCATGGAAATCAAATCCCAGGTACAGGGAGCGATAGCGGTGATCCAGAGATACTATGACCGGAGTCAGAGCGGAGAACTGACAGAAGAAGAGGCCAAAGAACTGGCGAAGGAGGCGGTCCGCAACATGCGTTACCGGGACGACGCGTCGGGCTATATCTGGATTGACGGAGAGGATTACATACTGGTTATGCATCCGATTCTGACGGAGCAGGAGGGGGATAACCGCTATGATCTGACGGATCAAAACGGTGTCAAGGTTACCCAGAACGTGGTGGCTACTGCGAAGAACGGAGGCGGCTATAACGAGTTTTATTTTACCAAGTCAGACGGTGTGACAGTAGCGCCGAAGATTGCCTATTCCGAGATGTTTAAGCCATGGGGCTGGGCAGTGGCTACCGGGAACTATGTGGATGAGATGAATCTCAAGATTGATGGCATGCGCGCAAACATCGAGAGCGAATTTTCCCATATGCTTATGATATATGGGGTATCTGCCGTGTTGATGCTGATCGTGGCACTGGTCATAGCGACGTTTGGCGGACTGCGGATTACCAGAGGCATCAAGATGGTGGAGGCGAATCTGCGGCAGGCGGCAAAAGGAGATATGAGCTTTACGGTTAACCCGGCGCTTCTTGGGAGGGCGGATGAGATCGGAGAGATGGCGCGTTCCCTGGAGAATGTCCGGCAGTCACTGGCAGGTATGCTGGGCAGTGTGATCCATACGGGTGAGTCACTGAATCAGAGCAGTGAGAAGTTCAGTGAGAAATTTGAGCATATCTCTGAGAGTATTCAGAACGTCAACAAAGCCATTGAGGATCTGGCGCAGGGAGCGACCAACCAGGCCAATGAAACGGAGACTGTCAATGACAAGATCGTGGAACTGGGCGATGTCATTGAAGTGGAAAAGAAAGGGGTATACAAACTGGAAGAGGCTGTATCGGCCATGACCAAACATACAAAAGTCGCTTCCGGCAGTATCAAAGAACTGAACCGGATCACGGGGATGACCATCAATACCATTAAAATGGTGGCTGAACAGACGGACAAGAACAATGATTCTGCGGCAAATATCAACAAAGCAGTGGAAATCATCAAAGGGCTGGCTGCGCAGACCAACCTGCTTTCCCTCAATGCCAGCATAGAGGCGGCCAGAGCGGGAGAGGCCGGCAGAGGTTTTGCAGTGGTGGCGGAAGAGATCCGCAATCTTTCTGAGGAATCTTCCGGCAACGCACAGGAGATTGAAGGGATTGTAAAAGAGTTGATCGGCAATGTCGAAATCTCTGTCAGCAAGATGAATGAGGTGACCCAGGATGTCAAAGAACAGCAGAAATGTCTGGAAGAGACAAGAGAGGCATTTGAGCATCTGCACCGGGAGGTTTCCATGGTGGAAGAGGCCACAAAGGACATTGGGGGTCAGACGGAAATACTGAATTCCCTGAAACAGATCGTTACGGATTCCGTGAACAACCTGGCCAGCGTGGTGGAGGAGAATGCGGCATCTACGGAAGAAACGAGTGCCAGCATGGCGCTTCTGTCCCAGACCATCAATGAATGTACGGATGACACGCTGGGGCTGGTGGAACTGAGCCACAGGCAGAGCGAAGAAGCCGGCAAGTTCAAACTGTGAGAACAGGGCCGGATGAAATGATAAAAAAGGGCGCCGGATTGGGCGCCTTTTTTTATGCACAGTTCCCAAGCAGAAGAGTCATACCGCTAAAGTGGTGCATGGAGCACACGCAAGGGCAGGGAAGATGCCTTCCCTGCTCTGTTACTGTGTGTCTGACAGCGGGTTGTCAATCGCATTTACGTATGCACGGATTTTTGCAGTCACATTCCGTTTCGGAGACACCGCCGCACTGAATCTTAGTGCGGTCGATGGTCACGGAAGCACCAAAATGCAGAGGCAGTTTGACACAGATTTTCTGTGTGATGGTGAATTCACAGATCTGTCCTACCTCGCCCAGGCAGGCGTCGCCGGAAGTGATGATGGGAGAACCGCAGCAGACGGTGGTACAGGGACCGGCTTTGGCAAAAGGCACCACTTTTACAGGCACACTTACCAGGTCAGACTGGTAGAAAACATTGTTACATGCGGCCGGGATTTCATATTCCCCTTCGTGACAGCCGCAGTCGCCGGAACAGCCATAAGTCTCGCCGGAAGATACGACTTCTTCCGAGATGGCCATTTCCACATCCTGTTCATAATAATTATCCATAAATGGCTCCTGAATACTTCATATACTTTATTTATGATATGAAAAAGGTTTGACGGGGTGACAAAACAAGGGTATACTGAAATAGGATATTAATGGGTATTTGAAACCTGAATGAAGAAGGAGGATACTATGAAGTTTCAGAAATTGGCTAAGATGATTTCCCTGCTGACAGTAGCAGCGTTTGTGTCTGCACTGGCGCCGGCGGGAGAGGCACAGGCAGAAGAGACCCGGAGCGTATATACAAATGAGGTGATTACACCGGAACAGGCTGTTACGAGACCCATCGCGATCATGATGCCTACGGACAAGGTTGCGCAGCCCTCCTATGGGATCAGCCATGCAAAGGTTTTATATGAGATTATGGAAGAGGGGGATATTTCCCGGCAGATGGCTATCATCGACGACTGGCAGGGACTTTCCAAGATCGGTAATGTAAGAAGCTGTCGTGCTTACTACATACCTGAGGCAACGGAATGGGATCCGATACTGATTCATTTTGGTGGTGTATTCTATATGAAGGACCGCATTTCCCAGCCGGATATCAACAACATTTCCGGTACTTATGAATATGGGACAGGCGGTGCGGCGCCGGGAGCAGGTTCCTTTTTCCGTTCGTCTGACAGAAAAGCACCCCACAATGCCTATATCAGTGCCAATGGCATTACCAAGGCAGCACAGCAGCAGGGATATTCTCTGACAGTACGTCCTGAATATTACAATGCAAAGCACTTCACCTTTGCGCAGGGCGTTAATACACTGGAACAGTACGGTGCGGCAGCAGCCACAGCCAATTCCATTAATCTGGGACAGATATTCCCATATACCAAGAGTGCGTTTACCTATGATCCTGCCAGCGGCCTGTATAAGAAGACGATCCATGGCAAGGCTCATGTGGACGGGAACAACGGAGAGCAGCTTGCCTTTGCCAATGTGATTGTACAGTATACCAAATGGGATACTCTTGATAAAAAAGGTTATCTTACCTTCTACAATCTGGATACGACAGAAGACGGTTACTACTTCACAAAGGGAAAAGCCATCCATGTGACATGGGCGAAGGTTTCGGAATATTCACCTACCGTATATTTTGATGACAATGGCAATGAGATTCAGCTCAACGAGGGTAAGACTTATATCGCAGTCGCACAGAAGGGCAGAAGCGTGAGCTTTTCATAAAGAAAACGGACAAGCAGACATTCGTGTCTGCTTGTTTTCTACGCCGCCCATTACCGGTTTTGCGGGAAGGTAAAAGGGATAGCAAAACAGAATCGGAGAATGACTGTCTGGCAGTCATGTAAGACAGAAAGCAAAGAAAGGAATACAGCTCTGATGCAGACAGATAATAGCGGAGCTCACAAAAGCGGACAGAAAACAAAAGTGGAGAGATTGGCGGCCCGGGTCATGCAGCTGGCCCGGGACAGTATTATGATGCATCTGCGCTTCCTTGATACGGCGCTGGCGGAACTGAGACCGGTTGCGGGAAAGGTATCGGGCTGTATAGCGTGTGATGGCAGATATCTGTACTATGATCCGGTCTATGTACTGCGCCGGTATCAGGAGGAAGCGGGCAGCATTGCCCATATTTATCTGCATATCCTGTTACACTGTATTTTTTTTCACAGTTTTCAGTATGATAAGCTGGAACGGGAATATTGGGATATGGCTGCAGATATGGCGGTGGAGCAGACCATACTGGAAATCAGTTTTCCCGATATTGTCATGAAACAGGATGAAGAGCGGGCGCGTAAGCTACACTGGATGCAGGTGGATGCAGGCGGGCTGACCGCGGAAAAGATCTATCGGTATTTTAAGAAAAACGGCATGGGCCCTCTGGAGAAAAAGGAACTGACGGCACTGTTTGTCCAGGATGCCCATATGTACTGGGAACGTCCAGAAGAGATGAGCATCACGCCGCAGCAGTGGAAAAAGATCAGCGAACGGGTGAAAACGGATCTCAAAACCTTCTCTCAGGACAAGAATCATTCGGAAAGCCTGGAAAAGAATCTTGCCCGGGCGACGAGGGAACAGTACGATTATGGAGAACTGCTCCGGCGCTTTTGTGTGATGGGGGAAGATATCCGCATCAATGAGGATGAGTTTGACTATATTTATTACACATACGGGCTGTCCGTCTACGGGAATCTGCCGCTGGTGGAACCGCTGGAATATAAAGAAGAGCATAAAGTGAAGGAATTTGTGATCGTGCTCGATACTTCGGCCTCCTGCCGGGGAGAGACGGTAAGGGGATTTTTGCAAAAGACCTATTCCATCCTCAAAGGGACAGAAAATTTCTTTCACAAGATCAATGTCCATATTCTGCAATGTGATAATATGGTACAGAGTGATACAAAGATTACCTGTGATGCCGATTTTGACCACTTTATGAAAGAGGGAAAGCTGCAGGGATTCGGAGCCACGGATTTCCGTCCGGCTTTTCTTTATCTGGAAGAATTGCGGCAACAGGGAGAATTTGAAAATCTCAAAGGGATGATCTATTTTACCGACGGCTATGGAATCTATCCGGAGACAATGCCGGAATATGAAGTTATCTTTGCGTTTACGGAAGAAGACGACAACCGGATGCCGCCTCCGCCCTGGGCGATTTCGGTAACGCTGTATGATGATATGCTTGAGGAGGAACAAGAGGGATGAATATTAAGCAGGCCAAAGATTATATTAAGGACTGTGTGAGGATCTATTTAAAGAAAGATGAATTTGGGGAATATCGGATTCCGGTGGTCCGTCAGCGGCCGGTCTTCTTGCTGGGAGCGCCCGGAATCGGCAAGACTGCCATTATGGAGCAGATCGCACAGGAACTGGGGTTGGCGCTGGTATCCTATTCCATGACCCATCATACGAGGCAGTCTGCTCTGGGACTTCCGTTTATCTGTAAAAAGGTGTATGACGGGGCTGAGACTGATGTATCCGAGTATACGATGAGTGAAATCATTTCTTCCATATATGAGACGATGGAAGACAGCGGGATCCGGGAGGGGATCCTCTTCCTGGATGAGATCAACTGTGTATCGGAGACGCTGGCGCCTTCCATGCTGCAGTTTTTGCAATATAAAGTATTTGGCCGTCACCGGATTCCGGAAGGATGGGTGGTGGTGACGGCGGGGAATCCACCGGAATATAATAAATCCGTGCGGGAATTTGATGTGGTGACACTGGATCGTCTGAAGGTACTGGATGTGGAGGCGGATTACCACACATGGAAAGAATACGCCGCCGAGCAGGGGATTCACGGTGCGATTCTGAATTACCTGGAATTAAAGAAAGAACATTTTTACCGGATCGAGGCTACGATCAAAGGAAAGACATATGTGACTGCCAGAGGCTGGGAAGATTTGTCGGAAATATTGCTTTTGTATGAGGAAGAGGGGCTTACGGTACAGGAGGAACTGGTCAGCCAGTATATCCGCAATGACAAGATAGCCAAAGAATTTGCTGCATATTATGACCTGTATAATAAGTACAAACGCGACTATCAGATCTATCGTATTTTGTCCGGGGAAGCACCCCGGGAGGCCAGGGAGCGGGCCAAGGCGGCGCCTTTTGATGAGAGGCTTTCGCTGGTCGGGATGCTGCTTGACCGGATCCAGAGCGAAATGCGCGATGTGGTGGAAACGGCGGATTATCTGACGGAACTGACTGCTGTACTGAAGGCGGTGCGGGCACTCTCTGGCAGGGAAGGGGCCGGGAGCCTGGAGACGCTGATCGGTGAACAGACAGAGCGGCTTGCAAGACAGATGGACGGTCTGCAAAAGGCAGGCGCGTTGTCAAAGACGGAACGGAAGAAGAAAAAACGGGTCTTGACATTCCTGCAGGCGGAAAAGAAGGCATATATGCTGGAAAGCAGTGAGGCGACGGGGTTTGCAGGCACCCAGGCGCGGTACGGGAAGCAGGTGGAGGCCATGAAACGGGAAACCGGGGAGGTGAGCGGCAGACTCCATGCCCTGTTTGCTTTTTTGGAAGATGTGTTCCCGGATGGCAATGAGATGCTGATCTTTGTGACAGAACTGACGGTCAATGACTACAGCGCCCGTTTCATCAGTATGTTTGGCAGTGAGGATTATAAACGGCATAATGATGCGCTGCTGATCTCGGAGCGGCGCAATGAACTGCAGGAGGAGATAGCGGCGCTGGAGCTGTAGGGTGAGCGGGATGATCAGAGAATGGGAACAGGATGAGAACGCATTTCAATATGAAGAGAGGGACGGTAAGGCTACACTGCTGCAGTGGAAAGGAAGCGGCGCGGTGGCCCAGGTCCCCGGTTATGCAGGCAATGCGGAGGTGGCAGCCATCGGCCGTAAGGCCTTTCTCAGCAATAAGCGGATACAGGAAGTGATACTGCCAGATACCGTGCGGGTGATTGATGACTGGGCCTTTGCCTATTGCAGCAGGCTAAGCTGTATCCATCTGCCCAGGCAGGGGATCGTTTTTGGCAAAGGGGCTTTTTTGCAGTGTGAAAAGCTGGAACAGATCTGTCTGGAACGGGGCGGTCTGCCGGCGCTGCCAGAGGAAGATATGGAATGTGTCGGTGCATTATTGGCAGCGGCTGTACACAAGCTGGACGATGCATGGCTGCTCAGTCCGCAAGAGGCAGGCTCTGCCCACTGGATTGAGAAATGGGATATGCGTCTTTTGAAGGTGCTGCGCACACCGGACAGAGAGGGATATCAGAAGACCATATTGTGCGGGGAAGAGGATATCGGCAGTATGGAAAATAATCTGGAGTACTTTCTGGAGCAGAAACGCAGGAGTAAAGTACGGCTGGCGCTTCTGCGCCTCATATATGACAAAGGCCTGGGGGCGGCAGTGAGAGAGGAACTGACAAAGTACCTTCTGGCTCATACGATAGGCTGCCCATATGAGGAGACATGGCGGACCGTAAAGGAAGAATACGGCAACAGGAAGGCTTATTATGATGTCCTGCTGGATATCGGTGCACTGAATGGGGAGAACCTTGATGCGGCGCTGTGTGATATGGGGACAGAACTTGCAGAAATGAAAGCCTATCTCCTGCGGGAAAAAGAGGCGCGGTTTGGCACAGGGGGATTTTTTGACTCCCTGTCACTGGAGTAAAGAGGAAAGGTGAGAAAATCATGACAAGCTATCAACAGGCATATCAAAAACTGGAGCGCTTCGGGCAGCTCCACGTCCTGAAGTATTATGAGCAACTGACAGACAGAAAGAAAGAAGAACTGCTGGCCCAGATCATGGCAACAGATTTTTCGGTGCTGTCATCCAAAAAGCAGCAGGGCAATCAGGCGGCGCAGCGGGGCGTGATTGAGCCGCTGGCGGCCATGGAACTGGATGAGATCAGGCGGCGCCAGGAGGAATTTACCCAGATCGGCCTGGATGCCATTCGTGCATGCAAGGTAGGGGCTGTGCTGCTGGCCGGCGGTATGGGTACGCGGCTTGGCTCCGATGATCCCAAAGGCATGTATGACATCGGATTGACCAGACCGGTCTATATATTTGAACGGATCATCCGCAATACGCTGGATGTGGTGGAGCGCAGCGGTGCCTGGATTCCTTTTTTCATTATGACCAGTGACAAGAATCATCAGGCGACCACAACATTCTTTGCAGAGCATGACTACTTTGGCTATAACCGTGAGTATATCTTTTTCTTTCAACAGGAGATGGCGCCGGCGTCCGACTATGACGGTAAGGTGTATATGGAAGAAAAGGGAAAAATATCCACTTCCCCGAACGGGAACGGGGGCTGGTTTGTCTCCATGGAAAAAAGCGGCGTGGGAGATAAGATGCGCAGTCTGGGGGTAGAATGGCTGAATGTATTTGCCGTGGATAATGTATTGCAGCGCATTGCCGATCCCTGCTTTGTGGGAGCCGTGATCGCGGAAAACAGGGCATCGGGCTCCAAAGTGGTGCGGAAAGCGGCGCCGGATGAAAAGGTGGGTGTGATGTGCCTGGAGGACGGGCGGCCTTCCATCGTGGAATACTATGAACTGACAGAGGAATTGATGAATGCCAGAAACGAAAAGGGACAGCCGGCCTATAATTTCGGTGCTATCCTGAATTACCTTTTCCGGGTAAAAGATCTGGAGGAGATTGTCAATAACAGTCTGCCTCTTCATGTGGTGGAAAAGAAGATTCCTCATCTGGACGAAAACGGTATACTGATCAGACCGGAAGAGCCCAATGGCTTTAAATACGAGCAGCTTGTACTGGATATGATTCATGAACTGGAGAGCTGCCTGCCCTACGAAGTGGTGCGGGAAAAGGAATTTGCGCCGATCAAGAACCGGACCGGGATTGACTCCGTGGAAAGTGCGAGAAAACTGCTGGAGGGCAATGGTGTGACACTGTAAGCCCACGGGCATCCGGGCGATCCCGGCGCAGAGGGGTATTCCTTCCATCATCCAACATTTTAACAGTTTTCTGCAACATTCCCGACTTGATGGAAAGCGGTTTTTTCCCATATACTGTAGGCAACAGGAGATAATAAGAAATCATCAGGAAGGGCGCCTGTGCGTGCAGTGCCATGGTGCATAAGGTGCTTTCCGGAACAGGAGGAGAGTTATGGCAATCTTGGTAACAGGCGGTGCCGGCTATATCGGCAGCCATACGGTGGTGGAATTACAGGAAGCCGGCTATGATGTGGTCGTGATTGATAATCTGAGCAATTCCAGCGAAAAATCCTTACAGCGCGTGGAAAAGATCACCAGTCGCCCGGTCACATTCTATGAAGTGGACATTCTGGACAGGGAAGGGCTGGAAAAAGTATTTGCGGCGGAATCTATTGACTGCTGTATCCATTTTGCAGGGCTGAAAGCGGTAGGGGAATCGGTTGCGAAGCCCTGGGAATATTATTACAATAACATCAGCGGGACGCTGACGCTTGTGGATGTGATGAGAAAACATCAGGTGAAAAATATTATTTTCTCTTCCTCTGCGACGGTTTACGGCAATCCGGCGTTTATTCCCATCACGGAAGCATGCCCCAAAGGAGAGATCACCAATCCTTACGGGCAGACGAAGGGCATGTTGGAACAGATCCTGATGGATATGCAGAAGGCAGATCCGCAGTGGAATGTGATCCTGCTTCGCTATTTCAATCCGATCGGTGCGCACAAGAGTGGGACTATCGGTGAGAATCCCAATGGGATTCCCAATAATCTGATGCCCTATATCACGCAGGTGGCAGTTGGCAAACTAAAGGAGTTGGGCGTATTCGGAAATGACTATGATACCCATGACGGCACTGGTGTGCGGGATTATATCCATGTGGTGGATCTGGCAAAAGGACATGTAAAGGCGATCGAAAAGATCCGTCAGAATCCGGGTATTGAGATCTATAATCTGGGTACAGGTACGGGATATAGTGTGCTGGATATAGTCAAGAATTTTGAAGAGGCATCCGGCGTAAAGATTCCCTATGTGATAAAGGACAGACGGGCAGGAGATATCGCAACCTGCTATTCCGATGCTTCCAAAGCGGAGAAGGAACTGGGATGGAAGGCACAATATGGTATTAAAGAGATGTGCGAAGACTCCTGGAGATGGCAGAAAAACAATCCCAATGGTTATGATGCATAACAAGTTTATGACAGGTACTTGTCAGGGCAGATCTGATGCTGACAAGTACCATGGCAGTCAAAATGCTCCCTGACAGAGTCAGGGAGCATTTGCACCTGCGGCTTTTGAAAGTCTGCTGTATGTAGCGACCTGTTCGTTTAAAGAAAGCATCCTGTCATCCAGTTCATAGATGATTTTAGAACATTCAATTAATTCGTTCCTGATAAATACAGGGGCATTGCCCTCAAATTTGTAATTGATCTTGTGTTCCAGACTGGCCCAGAAATCCATGGCCACTGTCCGGATCTGGATCTCCACCTTAGTATCGGCACTTCTGTCAGAGAGAAAGATGGGGATGGAAACGATCATATGATAACTCCGGTATCCGCTGGGCTTGGGATGCTCGATATAGTCCTTGACGGAGAGTACCCGGATATCACTCTGATTGGTGATCATTTCCGCAATCCGATAGATATCGGATGTAAAGGAGCAGATCACACGAATCCCCGCAATATCGTTGACATAGTTTACCATATTTTCTATCGTGGATTCATATCCATGTTTTTTTAGTTTCTTGACAATGCTTTCCGGTGATTTCAGCCTGGATTTGATATGCTCGATCGGGTTATATCTATGCACATGCTGAAATTCGTCATTCAGAATCTCCAGTTTGGTTCCGATTTCCTTTAATGCTGAATTGTAGATCAGTGTGACTTCCTTCCAAGTGTCCACGCTGCTGTCTGGTGAAGGTTTAAATTCCATTTGCATACCTCGTTTGTTTATGGCAGAATACTATTATTGTATGCCATGTAATACTATAATATGATTATAGCACAAAAGAATGACAATGTATATTATTAACAAAAAATTAATAAATAGGAAAAAAGTATTGTTTATTTTTCACACCTGCGTCAAAAGCCCTGTTTTGGCTCATTCTGACGCAGAAAACAGCATCGTAGCGGAGCGTACCGGGATACATGCGCGGACGCGAGAGCGTCA
>CANPIC010000007.1 GCA_947574055.1 uncultured bacterium | reverse complement strand
GAACCGGATAGAATCCTTTCGTTTTAGGTGTCTATGCTGGCGGGGGCGGGTCATTATCTCCACGCTTTCCCCGCCTGTGAGCGAAAACCCTTTGCCCTGATCCGGCAGAAACAGAGCGAAAATCTGGTCGATATTTTTATGCTGAAAGACGGGGACACCTTCTGTGGGCTGGCCATCACCATGAAAGCAAACGATCTGGTACTTCTGGATTATTTTGCCATTGCCAAAGACAGGCGCGGCATGGGGTATGGCAGTGCAGCTTTGCAGATGCTGTATGACCATTTTGCAGGGAAACGCTTTTTCCTAGAAATCGAAAGCACTCTGGAGGAATCAGAAAACAGACAGCAGCGCCTTATGCGTAAACAGTTCTATCTGAAAAACCACCTGACTGAACTGGGCTTACTGGCAAATGTATTTGGCACTGATATGGAATTGCTGTCTTATCGTGCTTCCCTTACTTTCGAAGAATACATCCGTGTATATGAGACTGTCTATGGGCAGGAAAAAGCGGCCTGCGTAAAGAAATTACCCTAGATTTCCACTTTGCGCATATAGTATCCAAATGCACCTGTTTCAATCGCCCCGGCCCCTCTTCCGGCTCTGTTCCGGTTTTTGTTGCCTCGCTCGGACAGAGCAAACCCTTCGAATCCGAACATAACAGCTACCTTTTTTTCCCTTTCCAGATACGCCCCCGGTACGCCGATGTAGAACATCTCATCATTTTCCTCTCCTGCCTTCCCCAGTATCACATGATGATAATTGTAGAAACTGTGCAGCAGGAAACTGTTGCTTACAAGATTCTGATATTCTTTGCGCAGTATGACAAAATCTTTGGGCGCAATGGAAATATACGCCTCCCCGTCTCCGAACGGATGGCAGACCGGGTACAGACAACATAACTGTTTCCATTTGTCATCATATAACACCTTTTGTAACGGGGTTTCCTCCGCAGGCTTTTGCTGCCTTGTACCTGTGCCTGTTACTGTTTCCTCCATCTGTGTCTTATGGAGAACAGCATCATTGCGGCTGCCTTGTGGCGATACGGATTGCCGAAAGGTCGTAGCCGACTTTTCCTCCGTCGTCGTTTCGACCGTTTCCTGTGTCTTCTCTTCCCTGTTCTCTCCTGCCGGTTTCACACTCAGACGCCATGCCGGCTCTCCCTCTTCCTGCAGCGATTTTGACAGCATTTTTTGCTCCGCTTTCCTTTCGGCTTCACCCGTCTGCCACTGCCTCCTCTCTTCCAGATGCAAACTCTGTCCCGCTTTCTCATTCACCGGTTCTATATGCAGATGCCAAAGCGGCCTGTCTGTATCCGGTACATCTTCCATTTCCGGTACGTTTTCCGCTTCCGGCGCCGGCGCCTGGCTATGCTCCTGTTTCGGTTCGGTTCCCTGCTCTGCTTCCCTCTCCCTTACCGGTTCCTGCTTCTGCCCGGGGCTTTGTTCTGTTTCCTGCTCCTTTAGCAGTTCCTGCTTTGCTTCGGATTTCTGCTCAGACAAAGGTGTTTTTATCTCTGCTGCCTTTTCCTCCACATCACACTGCATTTTCGCATATTCAGGCGGCAGTTCTCCCCATTTCCACGCAGTCTCACAATACTTATTCTCATCCATAGAAATTCGCAGACCACTTACGCCGAATATGCACAAACCCTGGCCATCCATATCATCGTTCTGAAAACAGGCATTATAATAGCCTGTCCCTTTATTCAGAACCACTCTGCCCAGTTTCTTTTCTTCCCGGCCTTTGGCATAGATATCACACATATGATTTTCCTTGCTCCCCAGCCCTTTGATATGTACCTCAACCGTTACTTTTCGGTCTTTGACCAGAATCTTTGCGTGTCCGCAGTTTTTTTTCTTTTCTCCAAACTCATAATAATCAAAATAAGAAATTATTTTTTTGAAATAAAACAACCCTGTCCCTCCAGTCGCAGCTATTAAATACCTACAACCATTATATTCGGGGACAGGGTATATTAGACCTGTTACTTATAAAAAATATCTCTCTTACACTGTTATAATTCCAGATGTTTCAGGTAGTTTACCACCATCAGCGCAATGTTAAAAGTCAGCGCATCCTCAAAGTTTCTCATATCCAGGCCGGTAATCTTCTGCACTTTCTCGATCCGGTAAACAAGGGTATTACGATGTACAAAGAGCTGCCTGGAAGTCTCCGAAATATTGAGATTATTCTGGAAAAACTTCTGAATGGTATTCAATATTTCTTCATCAATCTCTTCGGGAATCTCATCCCGGCCAAAAATCTCCCGTATAAAGATACGGCACAGATTCTTCGGCAACTGGTAAATCAGCCTGCCGATACCCAGTGAATGATAGGCGATCACATTGGTCTCTTCATAGAAAATACGTCCCACATCCAGCGCCATCTTAGCTTCTTTAAAGGATTTGGACACATCTTTCAATTCCTGTACAATGGTTCCGAATGATACTTTTACATTGACCATGGCTTCCGCATTGACCATATCCACGATCATCTCCGCCACACGTCTCAGTTCCGGATAGCTTTCCTCCTCCCCCAGCGACTTGATCAGAATGATATTCCTCTCTTCCACTGCGGTCAGATAATCACCATTATATGTCAGGAACAGCCCTCTTAGCATCTCCATGATTTCCGCATCTTCTTCCGACGCCGTCTCAATCAGAAGTACTGCCCGCCTGCCCTCTGCCGGAATATGCAGCTTTCGGGCACGATTATAGATATCCACTAAAAGCAGATTATCCAAGATCAGATTCTGAAGGAAATTGTCCTTGTCCAGTTTCGCTTTGTAAGCGGTCATCAGCTGACGGATCTGGCTTACTGCGATTTTTCCCACCATATAAGCATCTTCGCCGCCTCTGGAAACAACCACATATGCCGCATCTTCCGCTTCCATGACTTTGAAAAGATAGTATCCGCTCACGGTCTGACTGTCAGCCGCCGACTCCGCAAATTCCAGTACCAGTTCCACCGGAACTTCCGCAGCATCCATTGTGGACGCTGCTACGGTCCCCTGCAGATCCATCACGCACAGATCTATCCTGGTAATGCTTCTTAATTCATCGATGCTCGCCTGTATGATCTGGTTTGACAGCATATCTCTCCTTAATTGGTGATCACTTTCTCGGTCTCTTTGTCAAATACATGCAATTTATCTACATCAAGCGCAAATCTTGCCTTGCTTCCGCTTCTTGCTGCTGTCCGGGGATCTACCCTTGCGGTAATCGGGAACTCACCCAAATCAAAGTACAGATATACTTCCGCACCCAGCAACTCGTATACATTGATTGTCGTATCAAAAGCATTTTTTAAATGAGGTGCCATAGCTGCATCATAAACATCCTCGGGACGGATTCCCAGAGTGACATTCTTTCCGTTGTAGCCGCCATCAATCACTTTCTTGGCCTTCTCAGCCGGGAGTTCGATATTCAGACCGGAAGTCTTTGCATATGCCTTATCGCCTTTTACTTCGATCTGCGCACCGATGAAGTTCATCTGCGGAGATCCCATAAAGCCTGCAACAAACAGGTTCTGCGGTCTTTCATATAAGTTCTGAGGGCTGTCAACCTGCTGCACAATGCCATCTTTCATAACGACAATTCTGGTTCCCAGTGTCATAGCCTCTGTCTGATCATGTGTTACATAAATGATGGTAGCGCCCAGTCTCTGATGCAGTTTTGCGATCTCGGTACGCATCTGCACACGGAGTTTTGCATCCAGGTTTGACAGGGGTTCATCCATCAGGAACACCTTGGGGCTACGTACAATAGCACGGCCCATGGCAACACGCTGTCTCTGACCACCGGAAAGAGCCTTCGGTTTACGCTCCAGGAGTTTCTCCAGATCGAGAATCCTTGCAGCCTCTTTTACCATCTTATCAATTTCATCCTTCGGTACTTTACGCAGTTTCAGTCCGAAAGCCATATTGTCATAAACTGTCATATGAGGATACAATGCATAGTTCTGGAATACCATGGCAATATCTCTGTCTTTGGGTTCCACGTCATTGACCAGTCTGCCGTCAATCTTCAGTTCCCCGGAAGAGATGTCTTCCAAACCTGCAACCATACGAAGGGTGGTGGATTTACCACATCCGGAAGGTCCTACAAAAATGATAAATTCCTTGTCCTCGATCTCGAGGTTAAAATCCTTAACCGCCTCATATCCGTTAGGGTATTTCTTGCAAATGTTCTTTAATGATAAACTTGCCACTATCTCGTCCTCCTGTTTTTTATCGTTTACCGTGAAAGCTGTCGCTTTCAGTCACACGGCCTGCCGATCCTGCAGGATGCCGTATGATATGGTTACCATGAAAATAAGGTCTCTCTTGCCTTATCCACAGTATAGTTGGTATTGTATTTTTGCGCCATACCACGATTCCACAAACTTTTACGGTATTTCTATACAGATTGACTAATGGGAACTGACACCCCTGATACGGCCGCTGGACAATACGCCGGAAACCGCCGTCCTATCAAAAATTCTCCTCTGCGGGCTCAAGTTTTCTGAAAATACCGGAAAAAAGATAGGATGCCATATATACAGGAAGCGAGATGCCTGCCAGAAAGATCAGCGGCATAAGCCGGTACAGAAACAGATAATAGATCACTGTCATCCCCACATAAATGACAAAAACACAGATCGTTTTGGGGAAATGCAAAATTCCCAGCAGAAAGGCATTTTTAACCGTATTCTTTATACTGTTTTCAAATCTGGCCAGAAGCGGAAACCAGTAAATACCGCCACACAGAACGAGAAAAAGAACTGCCGTCAGGCCAATGCGCAGTACACCGGCCATACTGTCGTCCATCAGGGAAATATAGTGAAAATCTACCCATGCCACTGCCAGGATCAGCACTAACAGCAGCCATAACACCGTAGCCTGAGCAAAGTTCTGTTTAAATGACTTAAAATAGCTTTTGGTAAGATAACCGTCCTCACCTCTCACCATTTTTAGGGATACATAATGGAGCGCGGTCAGTGCAGCCCCGGCTGTCACCACTGGAATACAACAAATCAGTGTCAGAACATTCAGCCAGACCAGGTCTGCTACCCTGCTTAAAAATGACATGACCGGGCTTTCCGGATTAAATATACCATTCATGCTCTTCCTCCTGACGAACTGCCTCCCATCAGGCGCTTATATCTGTCATTGATCTTCACGTGCAGTTCAAGATACTCC
Source organism: uncultured bacterium (assembly GCA_947574055.1). Taxonomy (GTDB): domain Bacteria; phylum Bacillota; class Clostridia; order Lachnospirales; family Lachnospiraceae; genus VSOB01. The sequence goes on along the minus strand of CANPIC010000007.1, from coordinate 68,858 downwards.
TGGGTCTCGCTGCGCAGGCGGTTCTGAATGTTGTCATAATTATCCGTCACACCGCTGACTGCCTTTTTATGTAATCGTTTACGCTGCGCCTGTACCTGGAGAATACTGAGTATCTCACTGCGGCTCAGTTTTCTCTTCATATTCAGAACAGCCGTTACATTGTCCGCCACCTGCAAAATTGCCTGATTGTTGCTGATCTGATTCTCCTTTAATCCCTTGGGATAACCACTGCCGTCCAGCATTTCATGATGGGTGGCAGAAATATCCGCAATCTCTTTTACGATAAAATATTTTTCCAGCAGATTTTTGCCGATTTCCACATGCTTACGGTATGCAGTACGCTCCTCTTCGGTAAACTTTTTTGCGCCCTTGAGGATCTCTGGATCCATGGCCATCAGCCCGATGTCATGAAGCATGGCTGCGTAGTACAGTTTATCCTTCTCCCGCCCCGTCAGTTCCATACTCTGGGCGATCTCATCCACGATACAGCTGCACATAATGGCTTCCAGTGTCCGCATCCTTCCTTTGAGACTGAAACAGTGCATAATAAACCGCATATAATTTTCTTTTTCTTCATTGGTAAACAGCACATTATCCATATAGGCCTGTAACTCTTCCAGATAATCACCGGATTCCAGCTTTTTCAGCATGCCTTCCTGCCTGATACAGCGGACAAGCAAAGAAACCGCCTCCGGCAGATAACGCTGACCGGCACCGGCTTCCAGCTCATGGGTATCCAGCGCAGCCCCCTCTTTGAGAAAGCCCCTGTCCACATCTTCCAAAAGGTACAGATACATAGATATTTTACTGTATTCATAATTCAACCGGCTGACCTTGGAATAAGGCAGGTGATGATACATAATGATATCCGCCCGGGAACCAAAAGGAGATACCTGTTTGAGAAAAAGAGCGCCATAAACGGCATGAGCCGTCCCTGCCCCTTCCGTATCATAGGCACTCTCATCGGTGATGGGGTTGGTTCTGTAGACACCGATGTCATGAAGCATCGTAAGAAATACAAATTCAGCCACTTCAAATTCATCATAGCTGCCTTTACACTCCAGCATTTTCATCATCATGTATGCAACACGCATACCGTGAACGATGGGCCGTTCGTCTATCAGACGCAGTGTATCGCAGGTCAGATAACATATATTGGTACTGCTGATATAATCCATTGCCCGCATGGCAGATCCCTCTTTTCCTTATCCCTGAAGTTTACATAACAAATTCCATCGGTGTATACCGGATACCGCTCTGCTCCGTTTCCAGACCGGTATCCCGAAAACCCAGTTTATGGTAGAAACCGATGCCATAGGGTGAGGCATTGACCGTAATTCTTGATATGCCCGCCTCCGTCAGCAGATAGTTGCACAGATAGCGCATCAGCGACTTTCCCACACCTTTTCTGTGATACTTTTCATCCACAAACAGCAGTGAAATATGGCCGCCGTTACGGGCAGTAATCATCCCGACAATCTGCTCCCCGGCCTTTGCAACCATCATTTCATAACTGCCCAGCAGAAACATACGATAAAGCATAGTATCCGTGATAAAGTCCTGAAAACTCTTCACACCTTCTTCCGTATAGTCTCCTGCCTCATATTTCAGAAAAGTCTTCCATGCCAGCGCCATGGCATCCTGCCATTCATCACGATATGCGACTCTGACTGTCCAGGAGGTATCTTCTCTTCCCATTCCATCACCTCTAAACTGCCCTATATATACATCATATCGGATTTTCCCCCGAAATACAAGTGTCAGCTTACCGTCCCTCTGTCTGCCCTGACCTCATTTACCAGTTCTTTCCCCGTTTCCAGTGCATATGCATTTTCCAGTGTGGTCTGCGCGATGGCTTTTGTGGCTTCCTTTGTAAAAAATCCCATATGGGACGTAATGATCACATTGGGAAAAGAAGTAAGTCTGACCAGATTCTCGTCTTTGATGATCTCATTGGATCGGTCTTCATAAAACACCCCTTCTTCTTCCTCATACACATCCAGCCCCACACCTGCAAACCGCTTTTCCAGCAGTCCGTCAATCAGTGCTTCCGTATCAATCAGCGCCCCTCTGGATGTATTGACCAGATAGACCCCCTTTTTCATCATCCCGATGGTTCCCTGGTTGATCAGATGTCTGGTATCATCAGTCAGCGGACAGTGCAGGCTGATAATATCTGACTGTTTCATCAGTTCTTCCAAAGAGACATAGGTGACATCCAAAGCCGGGTTGGGATAAGGATCATACGCCAGTATCCTCATTCTGAATCCCTGCAAAATGCGGATCATGGCCTGTCCGATCTTGCCGGTACCCACCACGCCTGCTGTCTTTTTATACAGATCCACACCCATGAAACCATTGATGTTCATATTATAGTCTCTTGTCCTGGCATAGGCGCGATGCGTAAAACGGTTTACGGTCAGAAGCAGCGCCATGGCAAACTCCGCCACCGCTTCCGGCGAATAACTGGGAACACGCAGCACATGCAGCTTGCCTTCCGCCGCCCGCAGATCTACATTGTTAAATCCGGCACAGCGCAGCAAAATCCCCCTGATCTTCATCTGCTGCATCCGCTCGATCATGGCCGCATTCACGTAATCATTGACAAAAATACAGATGGCATCGTACCCTTGTGCCAGTGACAGTGTTTCCTCGTCACATTGCATTTCCACAAAATGCATTTCAAAGCCATAGTCCTTGCCCATCGGTTCAAACCAATATCTGTCATAAGGTTTTGTACTGTAAAACATAATTTTCATAAAGATCCCTCTTTCTTATAACGGCTCAGACATGTATCCGCCTGAACCGCTATCTGTTCTTTCAGATTCCTGCAGGCATTGCACAGGCAGCTATCTCTGACTGGCATCCCCGCCATCCTTAGTATGCTGAAAATCGGGAAAAATCATGTAATCATAAGAAAACGTATTCTTTAGTCCTTCCATAACACGTCAACAGATTTCCGCACCGGCAGGCATCTCTTTTTCAGGGACAACCAGTGCCAGTCTGCCCTCTGCATCCTCGGCACACAAAAGCATCCCTTCCGAAACCACCCCGGCCAGCTTCGCCGGTTTTAAATTTGTCAGCACCATGACTTTCTTACCCACCATCTCTTCGGCTGTATAATGCTGCTTAATACCTGATACAATCTGTTTTACTTCCTTGCCGATCTTTACTTTGGAACAAAGCAGCTTTTTGGATTTTTTCACTTCCTCACAGGCGATAATCTCCCCCACCCGGAACTGAAGTCTGTCAAAATCATCGTATGTTATCTCTGGCTTTGTTTCCGTCTCGATAACTTCTTCCTCATCAGCGCTGTCTCCGGCCTGTTCCTGACGGCGTGCCTCAAACATAGCCTCCGCCTTTTCCACCACTTCCTTCACATCCAGTCTGGCAAACAAAATCTCAGGCTTTTCTGTCACCCGGTTGCCGGACGGATAGAGGCCGAATTTCTGCAGGTCGTCAAAACTGCGAAGCGTTGTATTGAGCTGCCGCGCAATATTGGCCGCGCAGCCCGGCATAAACGGCTCTAATAACGAAGCCCCGATGATGATCCCTTCCGTCAGATGATACAATACCGTGGCCAGGCGGTCATGATCCTTCTCTTCTTTTGCCAGAATCCAGGGCATTGTTTCGTCAATATATTTATTACAGCGCTTGAACAGGGCAAAGATTTCCGTGATGGCGTCTGCCACCCGCAGACTGTCCATCTTTTCCTGTACTCTGCCCAGCGTGGCACAGGCCACAGCTTTCAGATCTTCGTCCACTTCCTCCGTCACATGCCTGTCACTGACAACGCCGCCAAAATATTTATTGCTCATGGAAATGGTACGGTTCACCAGATTGCCCAGTGTATTGGCAAGGTCAGAATTCAGGCGTTCTACCATCAGTTCCCAGGAAATTACGCCATCATTCTCAAAGGGCATCTCATGAAGCACGAAATAACGCACGGCATCCACACCAAAAAAATCCACCAGATCGTCCGCGTAGATGACATTGCCCCTGGATTTGCTCATCTTGCCGTCTCCCTGTAACAGCCACGGATGGCCAAATATCTGTTTGGGCAGCGGCTCTCCGAGCGCCATCAGGAATATGGGCCAGTATATTGTATGGAAGCGTATGATATCCTTGCCGATCAGATGCAAATCCGCAGGCCAGTATTTTTGGTATTGCTCACCGTTTTCACCACCACAGTCATAGCCGATCCCTGTGATATAGTTACTTAGTGCATCCATCCAGACATATACCACATGTTTCTCGTCAAAATCCACGGGAATCCCCCACTGAAAGGATGTACGGGAAACACACAGATCCTGCAGGCCCGGCAGAAGGAAATTATTCATCATCTCATTCCTGCGCGATACAGGCTGAATAAATTCCGGATGGCTGTTAATATGTTCGATCAGCCGGTCGGCATATTTGCTCATCTTGAAAAAATAGGCTTCTTCTCTGGCGGGTTTGACTTCCCTGCCACAGTCCGGGCATTTTCCGTCCACAAGCTGCGCCTGGGTCCAGAAAGATTCACAAGGCGTACAATACATCCCCTCATAAGCCCCTTTGTAAATGTCTCCCTGGTCATACAGACGTTTGAATATTTTCTGTACCTGTTTTTCATGCTTTTCATCCGTGGTGCGGATAAAATTATCATAAGAAGTATCCATCAGATCCCACAGGTTCCTGATGGTGCCCACCACATCATCCACAAATGCTTTGGGCGTGACACCCGCTTCCTGGGCTTTCAGCTCGATCTTCTGCCCATGTTCATCTGTACCGGTCTGAAAAAAGACATCATATCCTTCTTTCCGCTTAAATCTGGCGATACTGTCCGCCAGTACGATCTCATAACTGTTTCCGATATGAGGTTTTCCCGAAGTATAGGCAATGGCCGTTGTAATGTAATAAGTTCCTTTGCTCATGGCACGTTTCCTTTCCTGTTACCAGTTTATATCAATTTCTGTTCCCAGCTTTGCAGAATTGTCTCACACTCATCCACATCCATGACTTCCGCCGCATCACGCAGCAGTGCAAACTGCTCCTGCTGCCAGTTCTCGTACGCATACTGATTCATGCGCTGGATCACTTCCTCCATCCGATCCATATCCAGATCATCTATGGCCTGGCGCATGTCCGTAAAACAGGTCAGCAATTCCTCATAAGAAATACGGCCCTTCTCTTTTTGTTCTGCCTCGTTCTCACCGCAAAACGGTTCCAGTATGGGCAGATAAGACAGATATCGTTCCAGCATTTCTTCTGTGTGTTGGTGTATGTAGGCCGAATTTCTGGCATTGCCCGCCATCTCCAACGCCGCTGCCATTTCCGCCAGTTCGATGGCCCCGATCTGCTTGGAGGAGCTTTTCAGGGCATGGACTTCAATGGTATAACCAGGCCAGTCCTGCTGCTCTTCCAGTTCCCGGATCAGAACCGCTTTTTTCTCGATGGAACGATAATACACCTTCAGAACTGTCCAGAACAGATTTTCATTCCCGAGAAATTTCAGTGCATATTCCACATCCAGATCTCCGATGACAATCGCTTCTTTCTTTTCTGATTTTTCCACTGCCTCCTGTCCGTATATTTTCTGAATTTTTTCCACTGGAAGCCACTGTCTGATCTTGGCGATCAGTAACCGAAGTTCAATGGGCTTAGGTACAAAATCATTCATACCTTCGCGGCAGAACATTTCCTTTGTGCCTTCCACCGCATTGGCGGTCAGTGCAATAATGGGCACATCATTATATTCCGGGTGAAACCGGCGGATCAGATGTGTCGTCTCTACCCCGTCCAGTTCCGGCATCATATGATCCATGAGTACAATGTCATAATGACGTTTGCTGATCTTGTCAATGGCCACCTTACCACTGACTGCTGTGTCGATCCTCATTCGCAGCGGTTCCAGCAGCCCCTCCGCCACAGTCAGATTTACCGCATTGTCATCTACAATCAGGACTTCCGCCGACGGTGCCACAAAGTCAAATTCCTGTTCTCCGCTGTCATTGCAGCAGTCCGGCTCCTCACCATTGAGAATCATCGCGATATTAAATGTAAAAAGAGGCTTTTTCAGAAACAGGAAATTAGTCAGATCATAATGTTTGTTATCATCAAACTGTAACAACAAAACAGCAGTAATCTCCGGATGTTGTGCCACATATTCCTCCAGCGCTGGGGAGAGCGCCGCTTTCTCTACAAACAGAAACAATCGCTTATCCCTGGGGAGCGCCTCCAGATCTATTCCCTCATTTACTTCCTGATATGCCACGCCCAGCCTGTCCATATCCGCCTGCAGCTGTGCTTTCACATAAGGACTGTGAATCCATCCGGCTACCAGTAGCGCATCTGCGTCTTTGATGCGGATACATGGCGTACTGTCCACGATCTTCTGCGGCAAATGGAAAGAAAATCTGCTCCCGCGCTCATATTCGCTTTCCACATGGATATTCCCGTTCATCAGCGTCAAAAGACGTCTGGAAATGGCAAGTCCCAGACCGGTCCCTTCGATGTTGCGGTTACGCTTACTGTCCACCTGCTGAAACGACTCAAAGAGCTTCGCAATGTCCTCTTTTTTTATGCCGATGCCGGTGTCTTCCACGGAAATATTCAGTTCCATCTGTCCATACGCCGTATTCTCATAATCTATCTTAACGACAATCTCGCCTTGGGTCGTGAATTTGGCAGCATTATTGGCAAGATTCAGGAGTACCTGTTTGATCCTGATGTTGTCACCTTCCAGCTTGGTAGGCAGATCCGGCGGAATATCCAGCACCAGTTCCACATCTTTTTCCTTCAGCCTTGTCATAATGATATTGGTCACATCATAGATCATAGACATCGGTTCATAGTCTACCGGATTGATATCCATCTTGCCTGACTCGATCTTGGAAAAGTCCAGAATATCGTTGATAATGGTCAGAAGGGATTTCCCGGCTTCTTTGATCTGATTGATATAATCACGGGCAGTGGCGGGCAGGTCTTCCCGCAGTGCCATTTCCGCCATACCGATGACCGCGTTCATGGGGGTCCGGATCTCATGGCTCATATTCGCCAGAAAATCCGATTTCATATTGGCTGTTTTTTCCAGTTCCATATTGGCATGATATACCACAAAATTATTATATGCCATATCAGACAATACATCCGCGATTGTGTAGAGGAACCTGGCGGCATTATCAATGTTTCTTCGCTCCACTATCCTGATCTGTTCCGCCGCCTGCAGATATTTTTCCGGATCCATGCCAATCTCTTCCGCCACCCGCCGGATCTCTTTTTTGTTGGGCGGCGCTGTCAGAACCTGCCCGCCCACAAAACAGCCCACAATCCTGTCCCCGGCCATGATCGGAGCCGCGAAATTGACCAGCCCCGCATGACAGTAATAAACGCTTGCCTTCCCTCTTTTCACTGCCAGAGTGCCGCCGTTTTTATTGCTGTACTGGCAACGCTCGCAGCCCTCCGGACAGCTTCTTGTATACAAGCAAAAATCTGTGAATTGGGAGCCTTCCGTCACCGGATGTCCATTGACGTCCGTCGTAAGGGCAGCAATGCCTGCCATCCCGGAAAAAGCATCCTGTATTCTCTGTAATGTCCTTCTGTCTATCAAATCGGTCAAGTGCAAATCGGTATTAATCAGTTCCATCTTCCACCAAATCCCTTTTCATCATAACCGCTCAGTTCTTGTCTGCCACTTTTCGGATAATCTCCATCAGCTTGCTCCGCTCAACCGGTTTCAGCAGATATCCCTGCGGCTTCAGTGCCAGCGCTTCCTGAATCTTCTCACGTTCTGACACGCCCGTCAGAAATACCACCGGTATCTCTTTCGTTTCTTCCCTGGCCCGGATCTTTTCCAGAACTTCAGCCCCACTTTCCACAGGCATCTCATAATCCAGCAGTATCAAGTCCGGATGTTTGCGATCCAGAAACTTAAGAGCAATTTTACCGCTTACCGCAGTCGCTACATCATACTCTTCATGCAGCTGTTCTTTCAGCATTTTCAGCATCAGCGGATCATCATCGACTACCAGAATCAGCCGGCGTCTGGGGGCAGTCGGAGGCTCCTCGGGTTGCTCTGCTTCCGGCAGCATGCGGAGCGTGCGTTCAAAAGCGGCCACCCGCTGCATAAAGGCATCCTCATCATCCGCCTCCTCCCCCTGCGGAAAGAGCGCCGGATAAGCAGCTGCCCCGCCTGCAGCAGGTCCGTAAACATCGCCAGCCGTTTCGATTTTCTCGTCTGTGGCAGAAGGATTTTTGCCTTTCATATATTCCAGTATCCGGGTCTGTACATTACCGGCTGACAACGGCTTATACAGCACCAGATCGGCAATATTGACTGCCACCCGCTCAAACTCGTCACAATCCTCTTTTGACCCGATCAGCACAAACGTGATGCGTTCCTCCTGCAGTTTATATCTGATACTGATGATCTGATTGTAATTTTCCCGTGGCTCATTGTAAAGACAATAAACAAAAATATCAGGTTCAAAGTATCTGATATGCCTGAGCATGTCGTCATGGCGGGCCGATGTGGTCAATGCTTCAAAGCAGTCATACATCTGCTCAAAGAAGTCGTCAATGATGGAATTACTTTTTCCGGTTAACAGTACTCTGTATTTCATACCTGATCCTTTCTGATTTTTACTGACGCTGTCCCAGCAGTCTGTGTACGTTCTCGGTTATGCTCCCTCTGAAAACGGCACTTCCCGCCACGATCACATTAGCACCGGCTTCTGTTACAAGAGATATATGATCTGCCGTTATGCCACCGTCGACTTCAATGTCAGTGGATAGTCCGCGCTCTGTAAGAAGCCGTCTGGTCTCTCTGATCTTTTCCGTGGAGGCGGGGATATACTTTTGTCCGCCGAATCCGGGTTCCACTGTCATGATCAGTATCAGATCCACTTTTCCCAGCCAGGGAAGCAGCGCCTCCACCGGAGTGGCCGGCTTTATAGATATCCCTGCCTTACAACCCGCCTGGTGGATTCGGTTTATCGTTTCTTCCACCTGTCCTTCTGCCGCTTCCAGATGGAATGTGATCAGATCTGCACCGATCCGTGCAAATTCCTCTACATACCGCAGCGGCTCCACAATCATCAGGTGGACATCAAAAAACAGATCACTCTGTTTCCTGATAGATGAGATCACAGGCATCCCAAAGGATATGGACGGGACAAACATCCCGTCCATAACATCAATGTGAAGATATTTTGCACCGGATCTCTTAACTTCCTGAATCTGCTCACCCAGAATATTAAAGTCAGCAGCCAAAATCGATGGTGAAATAATCATCTCCATAGCTATACTCCAACTACTCCTGTACGAATCCCTTTACTTTCTCATAGATGCCCTTGCCATCCAGTCCGTATTTCTCCAGCAGACCACCCGCTGTACCGGACTCGCCAAATACATCGTTCATGCCAATCTTGCATACTCTGGTCGGCTGCTTCTCACTCAGCAGATCACAAACAGCGCTTCCCAGTCCACCGATCACGGAATGTTCTTCTGCCGTCACCACTTTGCCGGTCTTCTTTGCAGACGCAAGTACCAGTTCCTCATCCAGCGGTTTGATTGTATGAATATTGATCACTTCCGCGTCAATCCCGTCAGCCGCCAGCTTCTCTGCTGCTTCCAGCGCGCCGGAGACACAGGTTCCCGTAGCAATGATTGTCACATCCTTGCCTTCTTTGAGCAGTGTACCTTTGCCGATTTCGAATTTATAATCTGCGCCGTCATTGATTACAGGTACTGCCGCGCGGCCAAAACGCAGATAGACAGGCCCGTCAAAATTGATCGCTGCCTCTACGGCTGCCTGTGCTTCCACATCATCGGACGGTACGATTACGGTCATGCCGGGAATCGTCCTCATCAGTGCGATATCTTCGTTACACTGGTGGGTCGCACCGTCTTCACCTACTGTAATACCGGCATGGGTGGCACCGATCTTCACATTCAGATGCGGATAGCCGATAGAATTTCTCACCTGCTCAAAGTTACGCCCTGCCGCAAACATGGCAAAAGAACTGATAAAAGGCACTTTGCCACAGGTAGCCAGTCCGGCCGCAATACCGGTCATATTGCACTCGGCAATCCCGCAGTCAACATGGCGGTCGGGAAATGCCTTCTGAAATACGCCTGTCTTGGTCGCACCTGCAAGATCCGCATCCAGCACTACCAGATTCGGATACTTGGCACCACATGCAGCCAGTGCATTGCCGTAACTTTCTCTTGTTGCAATCTTCTTTACGTCAGCCATCAGTTTGCACCTCCCAGTTCTTCTCCGATTTTATCCAGATCTGCCATCGCCGTCTTATATTCTTCATCGCTGGGCGCTTTGCCATGCCAGCCTGCATTGTTTTCCATAAAAGAGACACCTTTGCCTTTGACAGTCTTCATAATAATAGCCGTAGGCTGTCCTTTCGTCTCCCTGGCTTCTTTCATGGCCGCCGCGATCTCATCCAGATTATTGCCATCAATATTGATGATATGGAAGTTAAATGCCTCGAATTTCTGATCAATCGGATACGGGGAGCATACATCCTCCACCTTACCGTCAATCTGCAGCCCGTTGTTGTCAACGATCACCACCAGATTATCCAGCTTTCTGTGTCCGGCAAACATGGCCGCTTCCCAGATCTGGCCTTCCTGGATTTCGCCGTCACCGCACAGGCAGTATACACGGTAGTCCTTCTGATCCATCTTGCCTGCCAGTGCCATTCCTGCCGCCGCAGACAATCCCTGTCCCAGGGAACCACTGGACATATCGACCCCGGGCGTATCCTGCATACACGGATGTCCCTGCAGATAAGATCCCAGCTTACGCAGTGTCTTCAGATCTTCCACCGGGAAATATCCTCTGTGTGCCAACACGGAATACAGCCCCGGTGCCGTATGTCCCTTAGAAAGTACAAACCGGTCCCTGTCTTCCATTTTGGGATTCTCCGGATCGATATTCATCTCTTCAAAATAAAGATACGTAAACAGATCCGCTGCGGAAAGAGATCCGCCCGGATGGCCCGCTTTTGCACTATGCACTGCCGTCACGATACCCTTACGCACTTCATTAGCCATTTTTGCTAATTCCAGTTTGTTCATAGCCTTGTCCTCCATGATATCATTTTCGTAACAGCGCAGCGTCCTGCGCTGTTACAAATTTTCTGCTTCCTTTACTGTAGCATAATCCACTGTTTTCGTCCATAGTCTTGCCAAGAAATAAAAACCGTGGATGCTTTGTTACACCTGTCACGTATTCTGTCCGTAGTAAGCATTGGCTCCGTGTTTCCTGAAATAATGTTTATCCTGCAATTCCTGCGGCGCAGGTTTATTCTTAGGATTGATCATTTCACAGCGTGCGGCCATCTTGGCAACTTCATCCAGCACCACCGCATTGTGTACGGCCTCGTGCGCATCCTTGCCCCAGGTAAACGGACCATGATTTTTGCAGAGCACAGCAGGCATTGCCACCACATCAATCTCATTTTCTTTGAAGTAATTGACAATCAGGACACCGGTATTGACTTCATAACCTGCGTCAATTTCCTCCTTTGTGAGGTTTCTGACACAGGGGATTTCGCCATACATATAATCGGCATGTGTCGTGCCATAACACGGGATGCCTCTGCCCGCCTGCGCCCAGCTCGTCGCCCAGGAAGAATGAGTGTGCACGACGCCGCCCACTTCCGGGAACCCTTTGTAAATTTCCACGTGGGTGGGCGTATCGGAAGAGGGTTTATAAGTACCTTCCACTTTGTTGCCTTCCAGATCCACCACTACCATATCTTCCCACGTCAGCTTATCATAATCCACACCGCTGGGCTTGATTACGAAAAGTCCCTTATCCCTGTCGATGCCGCTGACATTGCCCCAGGTAAAAGTGACCAGACCATACTTCGGAAGCAGCATATTGGCTTCATATACTTCTTTTTTCAGTTCTTCTAACATCTCGGTTCTTCTCCCTTCCTCTGCTCCCTGTCATTTCAGAAAGTCAATGGCTGCCCGCTCAATCGGCAGGCCTTTTGTATAGCGCTCAATAAATGCATCAAACCCGGCCACATCTTTTGCATCCGGTTCGATACGACTGCCCTTTTCACCTGCAAATACGGCTCTGTTAAGGAATTCATCCAGTTCCTCTCCTGCTTCTTTATGGATCATGTAAGATGCCAGCAGCGCAATGCCCCATGCACCGCCCTCTCCTGCAGTCTCCATAACGGAAACCGGCGTATTGATGGCTGCTGCCAGGATCTTCTGACCCACACCTTTGGTTTTGAACAGACCACCATGCCCGAGGATTTCGTCTACCTCAACGCCCTCTTCCTTAAACAGAATGTCCAGTCCGGTCTTTAAAACGCCCAGGGAGGCAAACAGGTTTACGCGCATAAAATTCGCAAGGCTGAATTTGGCATTGGCGGTGCGCACAAAGAGAGGACGTCCTTCTTCCATCCCGACGATATGCTCACCGGAGAAGTAATTGTATGCCAGCAGACCGCCGCAATCGGCATCCCCTTCCAGTGCTTTGTTATAGAGGGTTCCAAACAGTTTGTTCATATCCACATCAATGCCAAAACTCTCTGCAAACTCCTTAAAGATATTGACCCATGCATTCAGATCGGAAGTGCAGTTATTGCAGTGGGCCATTGCTACCAGATGCCCGTTGGGTGTCGTCACCAGATCAATCTCTTCATGTACTTTGGAAAGTTCCTTTTCCAGTACGATCATACCAAATACGCTCGTACCTGCGGAGACATTACCGGTCCGCACCTTCACGCTGTTGGTAGCCGCCATACCGGTTCCCGCATCCCCTTCCGGAGGACACAGCGGAATCCCCGCCTCCAGTTCACCGCTTACATCCAGGAAGGTGGCCCCTTCCGCGGTCAGTTTTCCCGCATCCTCACCTGCGGTCAACACACCCGGCATGATATCGGCCAGTTTCCAGTCAAATCCATAGGAAGCCGTCACTTCATCGAAGCTGGCAATCATCTTTTTGTTAAACTGTCCGCTTGTGATATCAATGGGGAACATTCCCGATGCTTCACCCACGCCAAGTACTTTCTGTCCGGTCAGTTTCCAGTGGATATAACCCGCAAGTGTGGTAAAGAATGTGATATCCTTCACATGCTCTTCTTTGTTAAGAATCGCCTGGTACAGATGGGCAATGCTCCATCTCTGGGGAATATGATACGCAAACAGCTTTGTCAGTTCCTCGGAAGCCTGTTCTGTGATGGTATTTCTCCAGGTACGAAACGGCACCAGCAGCTGACCTTCTTTGTCAAATGCCATATAGCCATGCATCATCGCGCTGAAACCAATGGCCCCCAGCTTCTTTATGCCTGTGCCATACTGTGCCTTTACATCTTCCACCAGACTTTTGTAGCAGTCCTGTAATCCTTTATGAATCTTCTCCAGACTATATGTCCAGATACCGTCCACATAATCATTCTCCCAGTCATAACTGCCGGATGCGATGGGTGCATTGTCTTCACCGATCAGCACTGCCTTGATCCGGGTGGACCCAAACTCGATGCCAAGAACCGCCCTGCCGGCTTCAATCATGCTCTTTACCGCATTATTCTCTACGCTCATGTCTATAACCCCTTTCCTTTCGGCTTTTTGTTTCGCCGCCGTTTTCTGTTTCTGTATGGCAGGATACTTCTTCTCAGATCCTTTTAAAATCTGAACGCCAGTTCATTCCATCTCAGTTCGTTTTTCAGATCTCTGATGGTAGTATTCTTGTCGATGACCACGCTCTCGATGCCCATGGCTGCCGCCCAATCGACCATCTGCTCCACGCTCAGGTCATAGGTGAAAGCGGTATGATGTGCGCCGCCTGCCAGAATCCATGCTTCTGCACCGGTATACAGATCAGGCTGTGGTGTCCAGTAGTTGATACCTACCGGCAGTTTGGGAAGCGGCTTCTCCACTTTCTTGCAGTCAACCGCATTAATAATCAGGCGGAATCTGTGTCCCAGATCAATCAGGGATGTGGCAATGCCGCTGCCCTCTTTTGCCTGGAATACGATACGGGCAGGGTCTTCTCTGTTGCCCATGGACAGTGGCTGGCATTTCATGGTGATAGGACCTTCTGCGATAGCCGGGCACACTTCCAGCATATGAGCCTGGATGATGCCTTCTTTGCCGGGCACAAAATTGTATGTATAATCTTCCATAAAGGAACTGCCTTTTGTGTTGGGGACACCGGCTGTCATAATCTTAATCAGGCGATCCATGGCTGCGGTCTTCCAATCGCCTTCGCCGCCAAAACCATAGCCTTTTTCCATCAGTCTCTGTACGGCAAGACCCGGAAGCTGTTTCAGGCCGCCCAGCATACCAAAATGTGTGACAAATGCCTGATAGTTGGCCTCTTCTAGGAATTTTTCCATCCCGATCTCAATCTGAGCCTGTACTGCCACATGTCTTCTGAATTCCGCTTCGTCTCTGCCTTCCAGTGCCACTTCGTACTTGCTGTAATATTCATCAGTGAGGGCATTGACATCACCTTCCGGCACTGCATTAACCAGTTCCACCAGGTCATTTACATTGTAGTGGTCAATCTCCCAGCCAAATTTGATCTGTGCCTCTACTTTATCGCCCTCGGTTACGGCTACATTGTTCATATTATCACCGAAGCGGCAGACACGGATATGCGAAGATTCCATAACACCGATGGCGGTACGCATCCAGCTGCCCAGTTTTTCCTGTACACGTGCATCATTCCAGTGTCCTACGACCACCTTTCTCTCAATTCCCATGCGGCTGACAATATGGCCATACTCACGGTCACCGTGTGCAGACTGGTTCTCATTCATGAAATCCATATCCATCGTGTCATACGGGATTTCTTCATTAAACTGTGTATGTAAATGGCACAACGGTTTCTTGTACTCCTGCAGACCAATGATCCACATTTTGGCCGGCGAGAAGGTATGCATCCATGTAATCACACCTGCACAGTCTTCCTCGTTGTTGGCCTCATTAAAGGTTTTTCTGATTGAGGCCTGATCAATCAGAGTCGGGCGAAGTACCACTTCATAGGGCAATTTCCCGCTTTTGTTCAAACCTTCCACTATCTTTGCAGAATGTTCCGCAACATGACGCAGACACTCATCCCCATAAAGATCCTGAGAACCGGTACAAAACCAGAATTTGTAATTTTTTGCTGCTTTCATCTTTTAACCTCCTGTTTTTAGTGCCGCAGTCTCCCTTCCTCATGTATCCACACCGGATCATAACACGTCCGCATTTTGATCCATGCAGCGTACTGGAGCCTGCTGTTTTTCAATTGTTTTTTTGGTCTTATTTTAGATTCCTGACGGAGTCGCGTTGTGTAACGTCTACGTCAAATTCATAATTCCCGTCAAACTTGGGGTTCTTTATCATCTCCAACAGGTTGCGGGCAGCTTTTTCGCCGAGCATCTCCATGGGATATGGTATGGATGTGATTTTTACGTTCCCCAGTACAGCCAGTTCAGAGTCGTCGATACTGGCAACAGACAAATCTTCCGGGATGCGGATTCCCAGCCGGGGCAGAAGTTTTGTCAGGGCAAAAGTCACTTCATCATTGTAAGATACCAGTCCTGTACAGCCCTCCAGCCGGTCTTTGATTTTTTCCTGTAACATCATAAAATTCTTCACGTCTTCGGTATCAACCCACAAAATCCGTGATTCATCGCAGACAAGTCCGGCTTCCTTCAGCGCTTCCATATAACCGCTGTACCGGAGGTGTCCCTGTCCGTCATCCAGTTTGAAAATGCCTGCAATCTTTGTATGCCCTTTGTCAATCAGGTAATCCGTGGCCAATCTTCCGGCCTGTTTATCATTCATGGAAACATGAGGTGCTCCCAAAGCCGGATAGAAACTGTTGATAAACAATAAGGGAATCTTTCTTTTCTGAAGTTCCCGATAATAGGAAAGATTGGGATTGGGGAGTGCACTTTTGGTCGCCTCCACAATCAGCCCTGTCACTTCATCCTTTTCCAGAATATCTTCCAGAACTGTCCGTTCTCTGTTGACCAGATTATTGGTAAAAGCGATCTGAACAGGATAACCTTCCTTAAATAGCACGTTTTCAATCGCCTGAATCGTCTTGGGAAATATATAGTTATCCAGATAAGTCATAATGACCCCGATCCGATTCTGCCTGACACGGTTTTCAATACAGAGATCTTTGCATATATATGTGCCGCTTCCCCGTACCCGTTCCAGCACATGGTCTGCCTCCAAAACACCGATGGCATGCCGCACTGTCTGTCTGCTCAGACCGAACATTCTGCTCAGTTCATTCTCTGAATACATCTTTTCTCCGGGAAGCAAATGCTTCGTCTCGATCTGTTTCTGTATCCAGCCTGCAAGTTCCAGATATTTCGGTATATTCTCAGCCATTCTTTTTTATACCCAAAAAGGCTGCCCATGGGACAGGAGTCACACCGGCAGCCTTCATCCCCTACTTAATGTTCAGGCTTTACAGCCATTTAACCCTTTTTGTTTTTGGAGATTACGTCAACTGTAACCGCACCCAGAAGTACGGCACCTTTTACAATCTTCTGAATATCTGTAGACCATCCATACAGGGACATACCGTTGTTCAGGATACCCATGATAAACGCACCCACAACGGCACCGGTGATCGTACCTGCACCACCTGCTACTGCTGCGCCGCCGATGTAGCAGGACGCGATCGCATCCATTTCGAAGCCGTCACCGGCCTTCGGTGTGGAAGATGCGTTACGTGCCGAAAGCACGATACCTGCCAGCGCACTCAGAATACCCATATTTGTATATACCCAGAAGAATACTTTCTTCGTATCAATACCGGAAAGATTCGCCGCCTTACGGTTGCCGCCCAATGCGTAAATCTGGCGACCGGCAACAGTCTTGCTTGTAATAAATGCATAGGTACCTACCAGCAGGGCCATGATCAGCAGAACAAAAGGAAGTCCGTTGTAGCGTGCCAGTTTGTAGAAGAAGAACCATACAATCACGAGCATAACAGCTTCTTTAACCGCGATCTGCCACATCGGATTGGTGGCAAAGTTGTATTTCTTCTTTGTCGCAATATTTTTCATCTCACTTAAAATCAGAACTACGGATACAACAGCCGCAACAATGATGCTGACCAGATCCAGAGTGCCATCCCCGAAAGGAACTTTGATAGTAGGAAGGAAACCTGCGCCGATAAATACGAAATTTTCCGGCAGCGGTCCTTTTGTCTGCGCCTGCAGCACAGTATATGTAAGGCCACGGCCCATAAGCATCGTTGCCAGTGTCACAACGAAAGGCGGGATACCCAGGTAAGCGATAAAGAAGCCTGCAAACATGCCGATGATGACGCCGATTACCAGTGCCGCAATGATTGCAACCCACATATTCATCTTGTAATCAACCATTACGATACCTGCCGCAGCACCCGTTACAGCTACAACGGAACCAACGCCCAGATCGACGTTACCGGTCAATACACAGAGCAGCATGCCGACTGCCAGTATGACAACGTATCCGTTCTGCATAATCAGGTTGTTGATGTTGGCGGGAGAGAGGTTCTTGCCGCCTGTCATAATAGCAAAAATCAAATAAATCGCAATCAGAGCAAGAAACATGCCGTATTGCTTCATGTCAAGATTAACTTCTTTTTTGTTATTCATTTCCATCTTCCTTTCTATTATGAGCCATAATACATTGCATAATCTTTTCCTGTGTTACTTCTTCTTTGGTCAGTTCGCCTGCGATCTCACCCTCATTGATCACGTAGACTCTGTCGCAGGTACCAATGATTTCCGGCATTTCGGAAGAAATAACAATCACTGCTTTACCGGCTTTTGCAAGGTCATTGATGACACAATAGATCTCGTATTTTGCCCCTACGTCGATACCACGGGTAGGTTCATCCAGGATCAGTACATCCGGCTGTGTCAGCATCCATTTTGCAAGCACCACTTTCTGCTGATTACCACCGGAAAGAGAACCCACAACCTGCTCAATGGAATTGGCCTTAATGTTGATCTTCTTTTTGTATTCTTCCGCTGCGACAATCTCGTCGTTGCCATTGATCACGCCATGGCTGGAGAAAAATTTGGGACGCGCTGCCATCGCCATATTTTCCTTGATATCATTAATCAGCACCAGTCCGTATGTCTTGCGGTCTTCCGACACATAGGCAAGTTTGTTTTCGATAGCGTCCTTTACGGTCTTTAATTCCACTTCTTTGCCGTTGATCTTCACACTTCCGCTAATCTTCTGCCCGTAACTGCGTCCGAAAAGGCTCATGGCAAATTCTGTTCTGCCTGCCCCCATCAGCCCCGCAAGTCCTACTACTTCGCCTGCTTTCACGCTGATATTGATATTCTTCAGCATCTGGCGATTGCCGTCATCGGGATGAAATACATTCCAGTTGCTCACTTCAAAGATCGTATTACCGAGTTTAACCCCCTCACGGGCCGGATATCGGTTTGTCAGTTCACGGCCTACCATGCCTTTGATAATACGGTCTTCTGTAAATTCATCCACACCTTTGATGATCGTCTCGATGGACTGCCCGTCACGGATAACCGTAACCGCATCGCAGACATACTCAATCTCATTTAACTTATGTGAAATGATGATACAGGTCACGCCCTGTTTCTTCAGTTCCAACATGATATCGAGCAGCTTCCGGCTCTCTTCATCATTCAGAGCAGCAGTGGGTTCATCCAGGATCAGAAGTTCAACCTTCTTCGCCATCGCTTTGGCGATTTCGATCAACTGCTGTTTGCCAACGCCGAGGGTGCTTACCTGAACATTGACATCTTCATGTTCCAGACCAACTTTTTCAAGCATTTCCTGCGCTTTTTTTCTTGTCTTTGTCCAGTCGATGATTCCTTTGGCGGAAGTCTGTTCGTTTCCCAGAAAAACATTCTCCGCCACCGAGAGGTTGGGACTAAGCGCCAGCTCCTGATGAATAATTACGATGCCCTTTGCTTCGCTGTCGCGCAGATTGTGAAAATTACAGGTTTCGCCTTTGTACACGATGTCGCCCGAATAGGTACCGTGGGGGTATACACCGGACAGTACGTTCATCAGCGTCGATTTGCCGGCCCCGTTTTCACCGCACAGCGCATGAATCTCGCCGCGTTTTACTTTCAGATTAACATCATTCAAAGCCTTAACGCCCGAAAATTCTTTCGTAATATGATTCATCTCCAAGATGTAATCCGACATTTTCTCAGCTCCTTTTCTTTGATTTTTTTATCTTATGACACGAATCCCACAGGATTCAAAAAGGGCGGCAGCTTTTCCTGCCGCCACCCTATCATAACTTTTTAAATTGCCATTCGTATCCCCGGATTACTCAGCAAGCTGCTCTTCTGTGTAATATCC
This sequence comes from uncultured bacterium, assembly GCA_947574055.1. Classification (GTDB taxonomy): domain Bacteria; phylum Bacillota; class Clostridia; order Lachnospirales; family Lachnospiraceae; genus VSOB01. Next base: position 49,535 of record CANPIC010000007.1, on the reverse strand, counting down.
GCCGTCTACAATGATTTCTTTGTAGTTGTCCTTGTCAACTGCTACCGGTGTACACAGATAAGAAGGAACTACGATTACGTTGTTGTTGTACTGCTCTGTGTCGTTGATTTCAGGCTCTTCACCTTCCAGAACTGCCTGCACCATCTTCACGCACTTCTCAGCCAGGAGACGTGTATCTTTGTAGATGGACATTGTCTGAGAACCGGAAATGATGTTCTTTGTTGCCATCAGTTCAGCATCTTGTCCTGTTACCAGAGGCCAGTTCTCAGCAGTATAGCCTGCACCTTCCAGAGCTGCCTTGCAGCCATATGCGAAGCCGTCAAAAGCTGTTGCGCAGATATCAAGGTCTTCATCAGCATAGAAACCGGTCAGATAGTTCTCGCAGTTCTGCTGTGCTGTTTCCTGAGACCATCTGAGGATACATGTATCATCGAAAGATGTTCTGCCGGATTTGCAAACCAGAGTTCCTTTGTCCAGATACGGCTGAAGTACTTCCATCAGACCGTCATATAACATATGAGCGTTGTTGTCATCAGGAGAACCCATAAAGAACTCGATCGTATATGTCTCTGTTGTATTGGCAAGGTCTTTCTTCTCTTCGATATATTTACCGATTGCCGTGCCGACACCCTTGTTATCGAATGTTGCATAATAGGAAACTGCGTCGGTATCCATCAGCAGACGGTCATACGCGATGATCGGGATACCTGCTTCTTTCGCCTGCGCTTCTACGTTAACCAGTGCGGAAGAGTCAATGGAAGCGATAACCAGACAGTTAGCGCCGCTGGCGATCATGTTCTCGATCTGAGAAACCTGAGCCTGCACATCATCTTCTGCGTACTGAAGGTCTACTTCATAGCCAAGTGCTTCCAGCTGTGCCTTCATGTTTGCACCATCGTTGATCCATCTCTCAGAAGACTGGGTGGGCATTGCCACGCCGACTTTCTTGCCGTTTGCTTCCGCCGGTGCCGGTGCCTCTGCTTCTCCTTCTGCGGGTGCCTCTGCGCTTTCAGCCGGTGCTTCTGCATTGTCAGCAGCCGGTCCGGTTGTTTCTGCCGGTGCGCCATTGCCGCAGCCTGTCAACAGAGTCGCAACCATTGCTACACTGAGCAATGCGCCTAAAAGTTTCTTTTTCATGTCTTTTCCTCCCTACATGATAAATTTTTAAAAAGTTGTATTTACAATCCATACAAGTTGTATGGTCTTGTACATTTTGAATGTTTTTCAGATCCTTTTACCGGAGTCCGCCTTTACCATTTGTGCGCTTTGTATATTTTCGTTTCTCTTTGCTGTCAAACAACAGTCATCTTTTCCATTACGACTCAGAAATTTAACTCCTGCGTGTATTAATATCATATAGTAGCATCCTGGATTTGTCAATAGTTTTTATCAAAAAACGCGTACATTTCGCCCTAAGTTGTACACATACAACTTAGGGCGATACCCTGACACGTCAGACAACTGGTAAACCCGGCCGGAAACGCTGTCGGCAAAGCACCTGCCCCCTGTCACTGTCCTTTGCCGAAAACGCTCCGTATCACTCATCAGCCTCATTGCCATCACTGTCAATTCGCGGCGCATCCGTCTCTGCCGGTTCTGTCTCTTCCCCGTTTTTTTCCTCTTCGGCCGCCCCGTCTCCTGCATCCATTTCACCGCCCACATATTTACCCCGGAGCAAATCGCGCCCCGAGAAGAATACGAGCAACAGGCCAATCACCGCAAAGGCAACCATAAAGATACCAAGAAAATACTTGTCCCTTCCCTCACCGCCGACCACACCGTCAATCAGCCCATAAGAAAGGTAGATCACATAGGCGCCCACCAGCACCCTGATGGTCAGGGAAAATTTAGGCGGCAAATATTTTGTGGGGATTTTACCATCTGCATTTGCATAGTTCTTTGACATGCTAACACCTCCATCATTCTTTTTATATCAGCCAGCATCTATCACACAGTATAGCAAAAACTGTCCACTTCCACAATGGCGAGGTGATCTTGCCCAAACATACATAAAATAAAAATTTCCAAAAACCTTTCCGTCCACAGCATCTGGTGTTATACTGAAACTACAAGTAAAATAATAAGAAAGGAAAAGGATCAATGAAAACAAAATTACTGACACTGTTATGTACGCTGGGGCTTATGCTGGGACTGACCGGATGCGGCGGTCAGGATCTGCCTATGGAGGTCACGCTGGATAACTATACGATTGTGCTGGGACAAACTACCATGCAGGACCTGATTGATGAGGGGTATGAACCGCACCTGGAATCAAGACAGGACGTGGCAAGAGACGGCGATAAATATATCAGCTTCTATTATAGTCTGGACAAGGGTGCCGGTCATCAGTTCTGGACCACAGTCTGTGTTCCCTGGGGCGGCAGCGCGGATATCAGCAGTGAGACAACCCAGTCCCTTACGGAAGGTATCGTAAAATCAGTATCCTTTTCCAAGGGCTCCACGGAAAAGATTACGGCTACATACAATGGCGTAAATATACAGGAACTGAGTTTTGAATATGCCGCCGATGAATGGGGTGCCAAACAGGAGGATGACACTTCCAAAGTAACATGGAAAGCCCCTCTGAAACGAGGTTCCCTGAAACTGGAAGCCGAAGACACATTTGAAGAAGTCTTTTATGAACTGACAGTCAGTCTGTCAGAGAAACAATTTGAAAGCATGCAGAAATAATACAGGAGAAATAAAATGCCAGAACTTCCCGTAAGATCAGCGGCGGCTTATGATCACAGTTCCATTATGAATATCAACAGGACAACGCAGGATACCAAATCCGCGCAGAACATCCTGTCCCTGAACAGGGGCCACGCCGCCAATGCACTACAGCCCTCTCCGGAACAGCCGCCGCAGCCCGGGATATCTGCAAATGCGGGGGCGCCGCACAGACAACCGCAGCCATCTGCCGCGCCGGCCATACGGGCTAACACAGTTCCGCAGCTTTTTCATCCGCTTCGAAAGGGCCAGAAAGTTGTATTGGATCCTTCCGGCAATATCAGCCGGATCAGAGTCTGTCTTGGCTGGAATACGGATAATTCACTCTGCGATATTGACGTATCCGCATTTATACTGGGCAGAGACGGCAAAGTTCTGGGGGATGACTGGTTCGTCTTTTACGGCCAGCCGGACAGCCCGGACAGGAAAGTACGCTTCTCACCGGCAGGCGATTGTGACAGACAATATATCTCCGTCGATCTGGCCGGCATGGATGCACGGACAGAGAAAATCGTTTTTGTCCTGACCATCAATGAGGCTGCCGAAAACAATCTGAATTTCAGTATGGTAAGAGACGCTTATGTCCGGATACTGCATGATGCCAATGAAGAAGAACTTGTCAGTTTCCAGATGACAGATTATTATCCCAATGTGATTTCCATGATGATCTGTGAGATTTATCTGCACAACGGAAACTGGAAATGTACTGCAGTCGGAAATGGTGTTGCCAGAGACCTGGCCGGTCTGTGCGGCCTGTATGGCGTTGCACTTATCTGACAGAGGAGGAAACTTATCATATGCTCACATTTGAGACAATCAACGAATTGACGCTGAAAGTAACCTGCACGGGCACCGACGTCCTGATCACCAAGGCCGGCGCTTTTATCGCCGGGGAAAGCGCCGGTGGAAAAAACTATAAATTCGAGAAATTACTGTTAGGCCCTCAGACAAATCTCGCCCAGGCTGCCCTGGGTTCTCTGATCCGCCGTGCCACCGTGGAGAACCTTCCTCTGATGAAAGTCACCATGTCCGACGACAGTGTCACCTACTATGCCAATTACGGACAGCATGTGGTGGTCTATAAACTTGACGTGGGAGAGATCGTCTCCGTGGAATCGGAAAATATCCTCGCTTTCACGCAGGACTGTGACTACAGCGTCCGTTTCATCGGCGCCGGCATTATGTCACAGAAAGGACTGGCCACCACCACACTGACCGGCAACGGAAAAAATTCCTATGTAGCCATTCTGGCCGACGGCAATCCCATCGTGCTGAGCAATACCGTAAACCACAATACCATTTCCGTCGATCCGGATGCCGTGATCTGCTGGATGAGCAGACAGGGATACGGCGATCCTCAGATCAAGGCAGATCTGTCCTGGAAAAACCTGATCGGCCAACATTCCGGTGAATCCTACGCCTTTGAATGGTCCGGGAATCAGCCCGTCACAGTGCTGATACAGCCCTCCGAACGCAGCGGCGGCATCAGAGTCGCGATTGACTGAGTCCAGCTCCCAATTCCTACATAAAAAAGTGGCAGTTGCCGGTATCACACCTGCAACTGCCGCTTTTTATGTATCCCCGATTCTCTGAATTATCATATCCATCTCTCTGTCAGCTTGCGTTCATCACGCCTTCTTCGCTTCCTTCACCTTGGCAAATACAGCCTGCAATACAATAAAGAAGCACAGCAGAATGGCCGTAATGATATTGGCCCAGGAACTGATCAATTTACCATTGGTTTTTACCAGACTGGAAATCGTACCGTTGATCAGCACACCGAACAGGGAACCGATCACGTTGCCCACGCCGCCTGTCAGGAGCGTACCGCCAATGACGGAAGACGATATGGCATCCATCTCCATACCGGTTGCCTGCTGTGTCGTGCCGCACATGGTATTCAGGCAATAGCAGATCCCACCGATGGAGGTCAGGAAACTGTTCAGCACATAGGCGCGCATGGTCACTGATTTTACATTCAGCCCCATCAGTGTGGCAGACTGCTGATTGCCACCCACCGCATAGAGACTGCGGCCAAAACGGGTGTAACGAAGCATGAGAAAGATCACCACCACGATCAGCAGCGCCACCAGAACGGAGGCCCTGATATAAGGAACCTGATAGATCCCTTTCTTATTCACATAACCGCCGAAGGGAATACTGATCTTCGTACTTGATAATTTCGTAAAAAGCGGATCACTGACAATACTCACCTGATCCGTACAGAGCACAGCCGTCATACCTCTGGCAAAGAACATACCTGCCATAGTCACAATAAAGGGCTGTATCTTCAGATAAGCCACACAATACCCCTGCGCCAGGCCAAACACCAGACCGATTGCCAGAATCAGTATCATCAAAACCGGGCTGCTCATGCCCCAGTGCTCGATTCCCACTGCCAGCAGCATACAGTCTACCGCCACGAGAGAACCTACGGAAATATCAATACCGCCGGTGAGCATCACGCAGGTCATCCCACTGGCAACACAGATCAGTCCTGCATTGTTGATCAGTATATTGAGAAATGTCTGCAAATGAGCAAATCCTTTGCCGGAATAAACCAGGCAGCCGCCCAGATACATCACAGCAAACAGTATGATTGTGATCAAAAGCAATACATTGTTGCCGTTCAGTTTTGTCTTTTTCATGCTGCCTTCGCCTCCTTTGCCGCTTTTTTAGCAGTCATCTTCCTGAAGTAGTCTTTCACCGGCTCTGCCTGCAAAACAACGATCAGAATTACGACCATCGCCTTGAATACCGGTGCCTGTGCGGATGATATACCCAGCGCATACATAGTAGTCGTAATCGCCTGAATGGTATAAGCACCGATGATGGACCCCGACAGATTAAACTTACCACCGCCCAGACTGTTACCGCCCAGGGCAACGGACAAGATGGCATCCAGTTCCATATTCAGTCCGATATTATTTGTATCTGCGGAATAGATACGGGATGTGGCCGTCAGCCCCGCAATTCCTGCGCACAGGCCACAGATCATATAGGTAATCAGAATAATTCTGGCAGAATTAAAGCCGGAAATCCTTGCTGCCTTTTTATTGATACCGACACTCTGAATAAAGGTTCCCAGCGCCGTGAAACGCAGAATCAGAGCTGCGATAACGATACAAAATGCCGCAATCAATATGGGCGTGGGCAGAAATCCCACATACGCGCCCAATATCTGAAAGGAGGGCACACGCACATAAACAATCTGGCTGTTGCAAAGCAACAGTCCAATGGCACGCCCTGCCGACCATAGAATCAATGTAGCAACCATGGGCTGTATATTGAGATATGCCACAAGAAAACCGTTAAACAGACCGCATACGCAGGCAATCAAGATACCGCCAAGAAGCCCTACCCAGAGGGGCAACGCATAGGAGTTGGCACGGGCCACCCCATAACCAGCCAACAGCATACAACAGAATCCGCCGGACAGACTCATCACAGAACCAACGGAAATATCAGTCCCCGCCGAAGAGGATACCACCAGTGTCATGCCGATTGCCAGTATGGCAACTTCACTGCCCCGATTCAACACATCAATCAGACGCCCGTATAAAAATCCGTTTTTAATCCCGATCTGGAAGAAGGAAAGGGGGGCGTTGCCACATGCCATGTCATAGATCACATTGATCAGCATAACAAGAATCATACTGAAAATCGGCAGGAATAACTGTTTCTTTGTCAGACTTTTTAATTTACTCACTTGCTCCACCTCCTGCGATAGCTTTCATGACGCCTTCCTGGCTCATCTCATCCGCGGATATCTCGCCCACTTTGGAGCCATCCCGCAATACTGCCATCCGGTTACAGGTACGCAGCATCTCTTCGATCTCGGAAGAAATAAAGATCAGACTCTTGCCTTCCTGCGCCAGTTTAATCACCAGTTTCTGGATCTCTGTCTTAGTCCCGATGTCAATCCCTCTGGTCGGTTCATCCAGTATCAGAAAACTGGGGTCTGTTGCCAGCCATCTGGCCAGAATTGCTTTTTGCTGATTGCCGCCGGAAAGCTGTTTGATCAACGTCTCTCTGGTGGCCGTCTTAATGCTGAGCATCTCTATGTACTGATCTGCGATCTCGATCTGCTTTGCCATAGGAATCCGTTTAAAAATCCCGGCCTTTGCCTGCATGGCCAGAATGATATTTTCCCGTACAGACAGATCACCGATGATCCCTTCCGCCTTTCTGTCATCCGGCAAAAGCCCCATACCAAGGTTCATGGCATCAATGGGATTTTTGATCTTCACTTCTTTTCCGTCCACTTTCAAAGTCCCGGTCTGCGCACGATCCGCGCCATATATGGTTCTGGCCAGTTCGCTTCTGCCGCTGCCAAGAAGACCTGTCAGGCCCACGACTTCTCCCTTATGAATATCCAGATCAAACGGTTTGATCTTCCCGGCATGGCTCAGGCCTTTTGCTTCGATCTCAAGCGGCGCATCTTCCACATTCATGCTTCCCTCCGGTTTGATGGATGCCAGATCGTCAAAATCCTTGCCCATCATGGCCGCCACCAGTTTGACTCTGGGCAGTTCCTCTACCGTATATTCGCCTACCAGTGTCCCGTTGCGCAGCACCGTGATACCGTCGCATACCTCATATACCTGCTCCAGGAAATGGGTCACAAATACGATGCCCACCCCCTGCGCCCGGAGTGAGCGCATCATCTTAAACAACATCTCAACCTCTTTGTCATCCAGAGAGGAAGTCGGCTCATCCAGGATAAGCACCTTGCTCTTCATATCCACAGCACGGGCAATGGCAATCATCTGCTGCAATGCCAGTGAATAATTTTCCAGGTTCTGTGTGACCTCTATATCCAGATTCAGTTCTTTCATAAGCTGTGCTGCCATCTGGTTCATCTTCCGTCTGTCAACTGTTTTAATCTTCGTCAGAGGCTCCCGTCCGATATACAGATTCTCTGCGACCGACAGGTTGGGACACAGGTTTACTTCCTGATACACAGTGGAAATCCCTTTATTTTGGGCATCCATGGTATCCTTATTAACAATGGGACCTTCAATGCCATCCACATGGATCTCTCCTGCTTCGAATTGATTGACCCCTGTCAGGCATTTGATCAGTGTGGATTTCCCCGCGCCATTCTCTCCCATCAGCGCCCGGATCTCTCCCTTACGCAATGTGAAATCCACATTGTCAAGAGCTTTCACACCCGGGAAGGTCATACAGATCCCCCGCATTGTCAAAGCGATATTACTATCCATCCTTCTACCTCCTGTCTACATTTCCCCCTCATACTACAGTTCTGCAGTGTTCCATTGCGGGTATTTTTTTATAAAATAAGGGAGGAACCCTTCAGGAATCCCTCCCTACATGTCAACGCCTGTTTGTGCGCTTTTTCTTAATAAGCACGACCTGCCAGGACATCTTCTGTCATTGTTGTAGCATACTGGCTCTCGATCCCGGGTGCAACAAATGCTTCATCATTTACAAGTGTTGTCGCTTCGAAGGATTCGCCGTTATGCATCTTCTGGATTACTTCAGCAACGGTTGCTGCCTGAATCGGATTACACTCTACGTTACAGTTGATCTTGCCATCCAGTGTATACTGTAAACCGTCATGTGTTGCATCGAAGGAGATCAGGATCACATCACCGTCAACACCATATGTGATACCTGCAGCGTTCATGGCATCCATGGCACCATATGCTTCGTTGTCATTGTGACATACGACTACATTGAACTGTCCTTCATAGGACTTGATGAAGGATTCCATAACTTCCTGTCCGCCATCCTGTGTGAAATCACCGGACTGAGAATCAAGAATCTTCCACTCGCTGTGCTGGTCAGCTACTTCCTTGAAGCCTTCAGAACGTCCCAGTGTTGCGGAAGCGCCTACGGAACCTTCGATCACGAGGATATTGGCTTCTTTGCCATCCAGATACTCAGCCAGCCAGTTACCTGCGGTAATACCTTCATTCTTTGTGTTGGTTCCTACCCATGCATCATACAAAGAAGCATCGGCAGCAATCTCACGGTCAGCGATGATAACCGGAATACCTGCATCCTGTGCTTCCTGCAAAACAGTATCCCATCCCGCAGTCTCGATCGGTGCAATAATAATATAATCAAGCTGCTGTGTGATAAAGTTACGAACTGCTTCCAGCTGTGCCGCATTGTCGTTGTCACAGTCAATCAGACTCAGTTCATAACCGTTTGCTTCGCTGAATACGTCCTGATAGTTCTGTGTATTGGCTGTACGCCAGTCAGACTCATGTCCAACCTGTGCATAACCTACTGTGATCACATCCCCGCTTGCCGCCGGAGCTGCTTCTTCTCCACCTTCTGCTGCCGCATCTTCTGCCGGTGCCGCATCCTCTGCCGGTGCTGCTTCTTCTGCAGGCGCTGCATTATCTGCCGGTGCTGCTGTCTGGTCTGCTCCGCCGCAGCCTACCACTGCTGCCGCAACCATGGCTGCTGCAAGCAATACTGATAATTTCTTTCTTAACATGAATATATCCTCCCTTTCTTTTCGGTGTTACCACCGTTTGTAGTTCTATTTTTCCATAAATTTTCCAAAGAGTCAATGTAAGTTTCTCCTGTTTTTGTATGTTTGTCACTATATCCAATACAGGTTAAATATTCGAAATATAAAAACAATACAAGTTTGACTATCTGTTCATTTTTATTTACCAAAAGGGGGATTTTTTATGAATTATGCTCTTTTTAACCTCTTATTTCACAATAAAATTACCTGTTTTTTCTTTTTTCTTCCTTGTGACATTTCTGATTTGTTCATATTTTGTTCATTTTTTGTCCGGCTGGCGGGTATTTTTCTCCGCTGTTCTGTTCCGATCACCGAGCCCGCCCGGAGAAAATCCGGCCATGGGCATTTTTTTATGCTATAATCTCTGGAAAGAGCAAAAACAGGAATACCCGTTTTTTCGTGTTCCGGAACAGGAGAATGAAATGGCAGCAAAATACATCCGCCTCGCCGACCGGCTGCGGGAACAGATTCTGCAAACGACAGGGCAGGTCTACAAACTGCCCTCCGAAAACGAACTCTGTAAACAATATCAGGTAAGCCGCCAGACCGTGCGGACTGCCCTGCAGTTGCTGGCACAGGAAGGGCTGATCGAAAAAAGATGTGGCAGTGGTTCCTATTCCACCGGACTGGGATACATGAAAAATCGCATTGCCGTAATCGCAGGCAATGCAGAAGAATATACCATGCCTGCACTGCTGGCTGATATCAAATCTGTACTGCGTGAAAAAGGCTATCAGACCAATGTCTATTCCACCCACTTTAGAATATCCGAAGAGCGTCGGATTCTGGAAGAACTCTCAGACACCGCAGTCCGGGGGCTGATCGTGCAGGGCACAAAGACCACCCTGCCCAATCCTAACCTTGATCTCTATGAGAGGCTGCGGAAAAAGGGGGTCGCCCTTCTCTTTCTGGGCGGATATTACAAGGCGTTCTCTTCCTCTGTTTATATCAAAGATGACAATTATTATGGCGGCTATCTGCTGGGGAAATATCTGATTGGACGGGGACATACCCGCATCGGTGCAGTCTTTCAGATGGACGAGATCGCCGGCCCGGAGCGGTATCAGGGATTCTCTGCAGCTTTGCGGGATTTCAGCATATCCCTCCTCGATGATCTGGTCCTCTGGTACACCTGCCTGGAACTGGAGGCTCTGGAAACACGTTCTGACACTGGCTTTCTGACTGCCTTTCTGCGGAAAAATGCCAGTCTTTGCAGCGCGATTATCTGCCAGAATGATGAGATTGCCTACTGGCTGATCAGAGAACTGCACTATGCAAAGGTGCGGGTGCCAGAGGATATCTCCGTCGTCTCCTTTGACAACAGTTACATGAGCGAACTGGGCAGCATCCGCATTACCACACTGTCCCACAAAGAACATGAGCCGGGACAGTCTGCCGCCCGCGCACTGCTGCGGATGATACAGGGTGAGACAGTCCTGCCGGAAGAATTGTCCTGGCGTCTGGCGGCTGGAGGAAGCGACGCGCCCTGCGGCGCCGTCTCCTTCCCCTGATTATGACTGTCCTTTTCCTGCGCTGCGGTACTCCCGCGGCGTACAGCCCTGGGTCTTTTTGAACACAAAACTGAAATAGTGCGGGTCCCGAAATCCGACCTCCGCGGCGATCTCTCCGGTATGGGCATCGGTGCCCCGCAAAAGCCTTTTTGCCTGTTCCATACGTTTCTGGGTCACATATTCGGTAAATGTCATCTGCATTTCCTGACTGAATACCGTACTGAAATAATTGGCGCTGACTTCCACTGCGCCGGCCACCTCGTTGAGAGAAATGGACTCTTTTCTGTAGTTTTCTTCGATATACTCCAGTGCCTTTTTGATCAGACTCTTCCCCTGCCGGTCCATGACCCGGTTGCTTAATTCGATGGAGCGGCGCAGCAATTCTTCCATGTAGGGCTTCATCTCTTCCGGCTTCAGACTGCCGTGCTGCAAATCCGCAGCACCGGTGCCGGCAAACAGTTCTTTTTGTTCGTATCCCAGTTTTTCCACAAAAGCGATGGTTGTAAAGCGGATACTCAGCATCAGATAATCGCGGAACATTCTGGACTGCAGCGCCTGCTGCCAGCTTTCCAGATAACCGTCCACAAAGTCTTCAATCTCTTCCGGCTGGCCCCGCATCAGAAAATGCCTGATGATCTCCGGGTCCGCCTTCGCAGCGTCCAGCCCGTACCAATCACCGTCCCGCCGCTCTTCCCGCTGGCTGCTCTCCGGGAGCCGTTCAGATCCCATGGTCAGAATATGCTGCTCCGGTTTGAGAAACCGGTAAGACATCATATGGTTGACTTTGCTATAGACCTGCGGAAGCAGACTCAGCCGACCGACAGGATCACCGATGGCCAGATACCATTCCAGTTCCCCGTCATGACCGGAGCAGATCCGCACGATGTTGTCCCGGCATCTGGCCCTGAGTTCCTCCATCTGCTCCTCTTCTCCCTTCATCAGGATGCCATAGGTATTGATATTCCAGCGAAACATCATATATTCCGGGTAGCGGAGAAAATATCTGGTCAGTTCCTCCCGCTTGCCCGCCACCAGCCGGGAATCCTGACTGCGCACTCCCATTTCCCTCTTCTCCCACAGGCTTACCATGGCCAGATTATACCCCCTGGCATCCATTTCCAGCGAAAGTCGCTGCGCCTGTTCATAGATTTCCTGCACAGACAGATGTCCTTCAAACACTTTTTCAAAAAAATTACGCCGGGAAAACTGCTCGTACTCCAGCATCTCTTCCTTGAATTTGCCCATGTAGTCTTTCTGCGCACGTTCATTCTCTATCTTTTCACGGATTTCTATCAGCGCTTTTTGCATGGAAGAACGGGTGACGGGTTTGAGCAGGTATTGTTCCACGCCCACCTGGATAGCCTGTCTGGCATATTCAAAATCATCATACCCGCTGATAATCAATATTTTCATCTGGGGAAATTCACTGCTGACGATTCTGGCCAGTGCCAGACCGTCCATAAAAGGCATCTTGATATCCGTAATCAGCAAATCAGGCTGCACTTTCCGGATCAGAGGCAGCGCCATCTCTCCGTCCCCTGCTTCGCCCGCAAAGCGGTACCCATACTGCTGCCACATAATATTGTTCCGCAGTCCCTCTCTGACGATGCTCTCATCCTCTACCAGAAAAACTTTTAACATATCCCTATTCTTACCTCCCTCCGGCTCTCAATAAGTCCGTTTATCCAGATATTCTGTCACATTCCGGTAGGTAAACACCATCTCTTCCACCTCATATGCCTTCTCCACCGCCAGCCCCTGTTCCAGTTTCTGTATCACCCTGTGGATATATTCTCCCTGCTCCGGATTACACTCGATATCTACGTTAATCTTTCCCTTTCGCACCAGTTCCAGTGCCTCTTTCACTGCGTCAAAAGATATCAGCGCGATATCCCCGCCAACTCCCATCGTCAGCCCCGCCTCGGCAATGGCCTCCATCGCACCAAAGGTCATATCGTCGTTCTGAGAAACCACCACATCAATATCCGGATAGCTGGCAAGAAACTGTTCCATGATCTCCTTGCCTTTGGCGGTGGTGAAATCCCCGGACTGGCAGTCCAGAATATGCCAGTTCCCATATCTGGAAGCAACAGAAGCAAATCCCTCCGTCCTGCCTCTCTCCGCAGATGAGCCCGGCGTCCCCTGCAGGATGACAATATTGATATCCTCATACAGTCTGTTTTTTTCTTTCAGATTCTCTTCCAGCCACCGACCTGCCTTCTCCCCTTCTTGAAAGGAATCCGTCCCCACCCATGTCGTATAGAGAGAGGCATCGGCATCCACGCACCGATCCGCCAGTATAACCGGTATCCCGGCCTCTCTGGCCTCTTCCAGTACCGTATCCCATCCGCTTTCCGTGATAGGCGACAAGACAATATAGTCCACCCGCTGGGAAATGTACCTGCGGATCGCTTTGATCTGATTTTCCTGCTTTTGTCTGGCGTTATCTGTAATCAGAAAATATCCTCTCTCCTTGGTCAATGCGCGCTGAATGGAATTGGTATTGGCCGTCCGCCATATCGACTCACTGCCAATCTGGGAGAATCCCACAATCACCATTTCCCCGTTATCCTGAATATAAATACGTTCGTCTGCCGCCTCCTCCGCCTGCGGCCTGATATCCTGAAATGCACCGCACCCCCATAAAAAAACCGCTGCCATGGCTGCTGCCAATGCTGCCACCATCCTTTTTGCTCTGTATCCTCTCATACTCCCTGCCTTTCTTCCCCGGCCTGTTTCATATATTCCATGGGAATTGTAATGCTGACACAGGTTCCTTTATTTTTCTCCGAGTCAATCTTCATGCCATATTGGGGGCCAAAGTTCATACGAATCCGTTCATTGACATTGGCAAGGCCAAAGCCTTTTTCCGTCTCCTTGCAGGGTTTTTGGATCTCCTCCTGCAGTTTGACAAGTTCCGCCTCCTCCATACCCACGCCGTTATCCCGGACAAGGAAGTAGATCAGGCCATTATCCGCTCTGCCGATCACTTCGATCCTGCCCTCCGCCCGCTTGTACTTGATGCCATGATACAGGGAATTTTCCACCAGCGGCTGCAGGGTCAGCTTCAGAATCCGGTAGCCATACAACTGTGGGTCTATGGAAATGTCAAACTTCAGGATATCGCTATAACGCACCTGCTGAATCTCCAGATAACTCCGGATATGCATTTCTTCTTCCCGTATGGTAATAAAATCCTGTCCCCGGCTCAGTACCAGCCGGAAAAATTCCGACAAAGATACGACAATGTTGACCGCCTTTTCCAGCTCATTGCCCTCGATCAGCCAGATGACCGTATCCAGTGTATTGTACAAAAAGTGCGGGTTGATCTGTTCCTGCAAAAGCCGCAGTTCTGCGTACCGCATCTTGCGTTCGTCTTCTTTGATCTGGCTGATCATGATACGCAGCTTCTCTGCCATATTATCCACACTGTCAGAAAGCGCCCGGATCTCGTCCTTTGTATCTATCCGTGCCCTGGCTGTAAATTCCCCCCGGGCGATCCGCTCTGTCACTTTGCAGAGCCGCTCCAGCGGATTGGTGATACTTTTGAGGATCATAAGTGACGCTATGATCGCCACAATTACCACCACACCGACCAGCCCAATGCAAAGACGGATAAAGCGACTGGCCTGCTCATTGAGCTGCTTCGTCAGATTATCAATACTTTTGGTCTGATAATAAATATAATACTGAATATCGTCCTGAATCAGTTCCGTGAGGATATAGATATTATTGTCCAGCATTTCCATATTTTCGTCATACCGGCCGCCCTGCTCCACATTGGCCCGCACATCGTCTATCCGGTCCTCCAGAGTATCAAGGTTGCGCAGCAGACTTTCCAGCCATACCTGGCTCTCGCGGTCCGTGGTAATAGCCATCAGATCCGTAAAATCCGCCCGCAGTTCTTCGATCAGTAAGTAGGGATCTTCCAGGTAGCCCTCGTCCCGGATACTGTCAAAGGAAGTGTAGCCCACTGCCAGCTTATAAATACCCTCATCCAGTTCTTCCTTAAAATCCAGATTATAATTATTTGCCACAGTCATATTGCCGACAATAGAGTCATAGGCACTGCGGTAATTATCCAGCGCGGTGATCAGATAAATGGCAATGCCCAGCAGAGGGATGATCGCCGCCAGTACCAGCAGTATAATCTTCATTTTCAGCGGATATTTTACTTTTTCTCCCATTTGCCCTTCCATCCTGCCACCTCTCTTTTCCTTTGGCTGCCATCCTTTTCTCCATTGTCCAATAAAATTACATTTCCGTCAACGTGCTAATGCCCTTTCTTTTCTCATATATTTTTCTAACGAATCACAAGGTATGGAATCTATGAAACCATTCTTACCCAAGCGACATATCCGCCGGGCCGCGGCGCTGCTGCTCACTGTCTTTTTGACAGTTTGCCTGTTTGCAGGTTTTCAGGCCTACCGTTTCCATCATTTTACAAATGCGCTATTTCGGGACGAACTGGAAAGCGACACGTTGAGCATGCATTACATTCTGGCCGCTCCCGAAGACTATGGCATACCGGCAGACACTGCCTGCCTGGTGCCTTACAGCAAAGAAGGTCAGGAAGCCGGACTCGCCCGGCTTCTTTGTTACCAAAAGACTGCTGCCTCCATAAACCCCCTTTTCCTCTCCCAGGACTCCAGACTGCTGCTGGCCCTGCTGCGCCGGCAGTTGGACGACCGGCTGCAGGAAGAGCAGTGGCCCTATTATGCCGAGCCGCTCTCTCCCGGTTCCGGCATCCAGTCTTCCCTCCCTATCCTGCTGGCAGAATATACGTTTCGCACCAGACAGGATGTGGATCATTATCTGGCTCTTCTGTCTCAGATCCCCGCTTACCTGGAAGGCTTTGCCGCCTATGAAAAAGAAAAAGCCGCCGCCGGACTCTTTATGTCTGACAGCGCCGCCGATAAAGTGATCGAACAATGTTATCAGATCATGGATGCCGGCCAGCTTGCAGCGGGCACCCATTTTCTGAATACCACCTTTGCCGAGCGTCTGCAAAACCTGACAGATCAGCAGCTTCTGACACCAGGGGAGCAGGCCCTGTATCTGCAAAAAAATCAGACGCTTCTGCTGGAGTGTGTGATGCCCGCCTACGAAGCACTGGGAGATGCTCTTTTACTGCTGAAAGGCTCCGGCACCAACAAAGGCGGGCTCGCAGGTCTTCCTGACGGAAAAGAATATTATGCTGCTTTGTTTGCCCGCACAACCGGATGCAGCCGCTCTCTGGCAGAAGTGGAACGGCTGCTGATAGCCCAGCTGCAAAACGATGCGAACGCTCTGGCCGCCCTCTTAGATTCTTCTCCCACTCTGCCTGTCCTGGCTCCGGAGGAAGAATTTCCTCAGGACGATGCAGAAGCCTATATAGAAGATCTGAAGCAGCGGATACAGGCGGATTTTCCCGCCATGCCCGGAAGTACCACTCCCGCCTGCACAGTCAAACCGGTTTCTCCCAGTCTGGAAGCCTACTGCAGTCCGGCCTTTTATCTGACACCTCCCATTGATGATATCTCTGAAAATTCGATTTATATCAATGGGAAGGATAACCCTTGCGGACTGGAACTGTATACCACCCTTGCCCACGAAGGCTGGCCGGGCCACCTGTATCAGACGGTATACTATCAGCTCTGCCAACAGCAAAACCACATAAATCCCGCCCGCAATCTCCTCCACTATGGCGGCTACACCGAGGGATGGGCTCTTTATGTGGAAATGCTCTCTTATGAGTACGGCGAAGCATACATGAAAGAAAAGGGCCTGGGAGAAGACGCCATCCTGGTGGCCCGGGCCATGCGAATCAACCGCAGTATGCAGCTCTGCCTTTATACCTTTTTGGATTTGCAAATCCACTACAAGGGCGCCGGCTATGATCACGTGCATGATCTTCTGTGTCAGTTCGGTATCTCTGACCCGGAAATCACAAAAAGTATTTATGATTATATCGTCGAGGAACCGGCCAATTATCCCAAATATTATGTAGGTTATCTGGAATTTCTGCTGCTGAAGCAGGCGGCCAAGGACGCCTGGCGGGAAGGATACTCTGATATCCGCTTTCATCAGATGATACTGGAAACCGGCCCCTGCCCTTTTTCCGTACTCTGGAACCGTCTGCACTGAGATCACCCGCTATGCACAGATGCCCGCCCGGGAAACAAAAACGAAGAAAAGCAGCGCTGCCTCGTGCAGCCCTGCTTTATTTCTGCATTTCTTTGAAATACTGGTTCAGATTTGACAATACCTTTTCCAGCAATATCTTCTCATCTCTGTCCAGTCTGTTGACAATGCTCTCCACCAGCTCTTCATGAAATTCCCGGTGCTTTTTATAAACCATCTTTCCCTTTTCCGTCAGGGATACCAGCACCACACGCCGGTCTTCTTCACTCCGCACCCGTTCCACAAACCCCTTTTTGACAAGGCTGTTGACGGAAATTGTCAGTGTACCTGTGGTCACAGACAAGGAGTTGGCCACGGAAGTCATATTTCTGGGATTGCCCATACCAATGGCTTCTATGACATGCATGTCATTTGCCGTGGCATTATGATATTCTCCCGTACGGATGGCACGCTCTTCGATGCCGGTAATATTTTTGAAAACTTTGACGAATACTTCGTTTAAAGCAGCGTTGATATCCACTTTTTTGTCCGTATCCTTTCCTTCTGACTTTATCATGCCGGCCTTCCTGTCACCGGCGGGATCACTGCTCCGTTCCGTTTTCCATCATACCTTCCAGGTATCCCCGGTCCCAGAGGAGGATTTTCAGTTTCCGCGCCGCATCCACTGCCGGAGCGGTGAAATACTGATTGGTCAGTACCGCCCCTACCATCCGGTCGTAATAATCCCGGCCGGCATATGCCTGCTGTATCGCAGCCACGCCCACCGGCCCTGTATAACGCTTGCACTGGATGGCATAGGTGATGCCATCCTTTTCGGCCAGAATGTCCACACCATAATCGCCACTGCCTTTTGTCACTTCCACCTCAAGGAAGCCATTGTCCTCCAGAAGTCCGGCACAATAATACTCAAACTCATGCCCTTCCATCTCATCCGGCAGAATATCCCGCCGCCTTCGACGAAGCAGCCGGACACAGACAAAGGCTGCTGCCAACAGTATGCAAAATAATATAATACCCGTTTTCACTTCCTTGGTCCACCCTGTCTTTTGTATCGTTATTTCTTCGCCTTTCCCAGATAAGCTGCTCTGATCTGCTCATTTTACGGCAGTTCCAGTTTACCGTAACCACGCGGGGGATGCAAGAATTTTTTATGAATCATCCATAATTTCCCTTTGTTTATGTACACATGGCCGCGGCCAGTGCCACACTGGCCGCAATACCTGCCAGAGTGCTAAGCAGGGCGCCGGAAAGGGTAAACCTTGTTTTTGTCACTTTCGCCGCCATAAAGTAAACCGACATCGTGTAAAACACCGTCTCCGTACAGCTCATCATAATGGATGTCACCATACCGGTGTAGGAGTCCGTCCCATATTCCCGGAAAATATCCAGTACCAGTCCGGTAGCTGCAGAAGAGGAAAACATTTTGATGACAGCCAGCGGTATCAGTGTGGACGGAAAACCGAGCGGATCGGTCAGACCGCCGGTGATCTTGCCGATAAAATCCAGGAAACCAGAGGCCCGCAAGATGCCCACTGCAGTCATCAGTCCGATCAGTGTGGGCATGATGCGGATGACCACCAGAAAGCCATCCTTTGCTCCTTTGATAAAGTTTTCGTAGATATTGGTTTTCATCAGAAGCCCCTCTGCCACAATATAAAAAATAATGAGGGGAATGATGATGTTAGAAAGGTTAGAAAGAACTGAGAACATAAAAATATCCGGACAGTATTTTATTACAATATATGCAATACTGTCCGGATATAGGATATCATATTTTGGTTCCATCAGATTGTTTGCAGATATTCGCAGAACAGTCCTGTCAGCTTATGATCCAGCTTTCCCTCCCGGGCCATTTCCAGAAGGTTTTCTCTGGCATCCGCCATGCTCATTGGTTTTTTATAGGGGCGGTCAGTAGCGATCAGCGAATCATAAATATCCGCTATGGTCAACAGTCTGGTGCCTATCGGTATCTGACTGCCGGACAATCCTGCCGGGTATCCGCTCCCGTCCAAAAACTCGTGGTGAGCCGCTGCGATCTCCGTCACCTTGTCATAATACTTCCCAAAATGGATTTCTTTCAGGATCTTCTGCGTGGCCACTGCATGGTATTCCATAGTCCTGCGCTCTTCCACATTGAGAGTCCCTCTTTTGATTTTGAGATTGCGCAGTTCTGCAGGCGTCAGCCATGCTATCACTGTGCCATCCTCCTTGCAGAAACTGCGTGTTCCGATTCCTTCAAAATAAGCAATCTCTTCCTGGGTGAGGACGGGTTTTCTGTCTGCCTCTATAATCCGCGCTTCCAACTGATCCAGGACATCTTTCTGCCTCTGGCACGCGTCCTCATCCAGACGCCCTTTCAGTTGTTCTATATCCAGACAGGTTTTTAATAACAGATACCTGTCATGAATCCGCTCTATTCCCCCGCGTCCCAGCCGGTTTGCCTTATTCATCACATCCAGCGGCACTACCAGCTTTCCCACGTCGTGAAGATATGCCGCCATCACGATCTGCCCTTCCTCATCCTGCGAAAAAAGGGGATTTTGTCCGTTCGCCTCATATTTCGTTCGTATAAAGGCAAGTATGCCTTTGACATAATTCGCCACCTGCATCGTATGGCTGGCATTGTACGGCGTCCTTTCATCAATGGCCTTCGTAAATGCGGATACCATAGAATACAAGAGCCCCCGCATATCTTCTGAATCCATACCGGATTGTTGCATTTCCGCTGCCATCTTCAGTCCGCTTCGCCCTTTTCCATGAAACCATAATCCTTATTTACTCGATGGACAAATCCTTCCAGCCGTCATCGGGAACAAGGGAGATATAAGTCTTTCCTGTGTTGATGCTGATCTCGTTGCCATCCATATCATAGTAACGGGTGGCATTGGTATCGCCTACCTTCACCCAGGTGATGGGAATTGCTTTACCGTTTGTGATATAGTATCCGTCACGATTGCTTGCATCAAGGCAGTTATAGATCATGTAGCCGTTCTCATCATACTGATGGAAGGTACAGTTCTGAAGCAGTACATTTTTGAACGTAAGAACCGCATCCCCATTGCCCGGATCTACATGTTTGTTGTTATAATCATAATAATCATATGTCTTTGTCTCTTCATTATATTTCAAAGCCGATTCATTGTGCGGGAACGGCAGAGAAATGGAGGTCGCATCTATGACGCCATCCTTGTCATCCAGTGTCAGTTCACCTTCCGCGAACTTGAAATGCTGATAATCTTCGATGTCCTTGCCTTCATAATACTTGTCATATTCTCTGGAATAATTGGAGGCATCAAATTTGGAATCCAGATTACCCGTACAGATATATTCCGTAAACTCTCTTGCCTTACCATTGTTGACTCTGTCGAAACCGCCGCTGAAATGCGCGGAATAATCCTCTGCCAGATAAGGATCAATATAGAACGGACCTCCGTCATGGCAAAGAACCGCGTTCCACTCTGCCGCAAGCAAAATATTGGTAGGACGGGTACTGCGCACACTGCCCAGCTGCTCGATTTTCCCCCAGTCTTTCACAATCGCCATCAGACGGGTGATTCTGCCGTTCTTGGTGCTGTTCATCAGCTCATACACTACATCTGCATCGGACAGTCCGTAGTGCGGCAGGGCGGTCTTTTCATTGTCGACCATCGCTGCGATAGGACGCTGATTTTTCAGACTCTCATCAATCCATTCATTGGTCAGCTCACTCCGGTACATCCCCTCCGGAATCTCCTCTGTTTCTTCCGTCTCCTCTGTCTCAGCCTCTACGACCCCAGGCTCCTCGGCCTCAACAGTCTCTTCGGCAACATCATCCAGAACGGAAGCGCTATCCTTTTCCTCATCCTTGCCGCATCCGCCCAAAAGCATAGCCGCCAGAACAACAGAAGTTAAAAATAACACTGATTTTCTTTTCATTGGTTCACCAAAATCCTTTCGTTTCTTATTTGGGTCACTCCCCATTTCTTATCATACTACATAATCCGCGTCTGTCAAACTGGTTTTTCTTACAAAATTATACAAGAAAATTTTCCAATTTTGCTGAATTTTACATAGATATGGCTATTTTAGTTATGGTAGTATCAGCCATATCAATAGCCTGCCGCAGGCGATTGAAACGGAAAAAGCCTGCGATACAATACCTGCCGGCAAAGCCTTTCCGTTTGATAACATATGCTGCCAATACTTACAGTCATAGTTCAACTCTTTCTATTTTGCATGGATGCCTCTTATTTTTCTTCTCATAATTAATTCCGACAAGCAAAATATTGCCTTTATACTCTTTAAGGGCTGATACATATCCTTTCCTTTTCATCTGTCTCATCGCTCCTTCAGCAGTTTTATCCCATTTCAGTTCCAGAATCAATGTCGGATTTAAGTATATACCCATGCCTGCACACTCCTCACTGTCAATCATCCATTCTATACATAGCAGTAATAATCATTTTGTGCAATACTTTTATTCATACACTGATTCATATCCCCTGCCAGTTTTACATTCCAGTCTTTGGGATAATAATATAAATAAAGGTTTCATTGCATCCTAATTTGCCAATTATATAATATCAATACCAAATGCAGATGAAAAGCGAAGAGCCTCACACTCTCCGCTTTCTTCCCTTCCCCTTACAATACACCACCGCCACCAGTGTACTCACAAAGGTCGCCGCAATCGCCGGTGCAATGATCCCTGCCGGATTCACGCTTCCATACTGCTGCCGGTACGCAATCATATTCACTGGAATAAGCTGCAGGGAAGAAATATTTAGTATCAGAAACGTACACATCTCATTGCTGGCAATGCGTTCCCCCTTTCCTTTTCTTCCGTCTACAACTCCCCGGCTATCTGTTATGCCTCCTCTATCACGTCCGCCTGCCGTTTCCACACTGCCGTTTTTCACAGGCCCATTCACAGACGCATACCCCGGCGTCCCCCTCTCCGCCTCCAGCTTCGCCAGTTCCTCCATCGCTTTTAATCCGGCAGGGGTACAGGCCCAGCCCAGGCCCAGCACATTGGCAATGATATTGGTGGATATATATTTCCTTGCCATATGTTCTTTGGGAATATCCGGAAACATAAACGAAATAAAGGGACTGATCGCCTTTGTCCATTTGTCGATCAGTCCCGCTTTTTCCGCGATTTCCATCAGTCCCATCCAGAGTGCCATCACTCCGATCATTGTAATACACAGGTTCACTGCTTCCCGGGAGGAATCCAGTGCCGCATTGGTCACTTCCGCCATATGGCCGGTCAGAGAGCCATATACGATCCCGATGATGATCATGCTTCCCCAGATCATATTCAGCATATCTGTTACTTCCTTTTTGACCAGTATATGCCCATTCTCCAAAGTTCATGATAAATGTCATTGCCCGGGCTTGGCTACCTCTGCCCTTTTGCCTGCCGTCAGATCCTAATCTTCTTCCAGTAGCCTCAGACCGGCAGTATCCGTTACCGGCAGCGAAAAGACGATCGCCTTCGCCTTGGTCTTTAATCCTGCTTTCTCCATAACCGCTTGCATGATTACGTTCTTTTGGTCCTTTTTTGCCACAATAAAGATCATTTCCTTCTCGGCAGCCAGAGAAACCCCCATAAACTTTTCCGCCTGTTCCATACCGGTTCCTTTGGCGTGGAGAACCGTGCCCCCATAGGCACCGGCGCTTCTGGCCGCATCCATTACCAGTTCTATATTCCCCTGATTGGCAATGATAATAATAAGTTCATAGACCGTATCCTTCAAAGCCGATTCCTCCTCTTTCCGGAACTCCTGATCCGCTGTCAGAAACTGCAATGCTTTCTTCCCACCGATGCTGCTCAGCGGAACGATAAAAGCTATCCCCTCTCCCGGTGCATCAATGCGGAATTTGTGCCGCAGCGCTTTTTGTATAATCAGCCAGCGATCCTCTTCCAGCACGGTAAAAATCACGGTTTTCTCAGTGGCTTCGAGCCCGAAATAATCCAGCATGGCCCCCGATGCCGTTCCTGATCCCAGCGTGATAAAAGTGACCAGAAGGCCTTCTTCTTTATAAAGTCCCAGATATTTTTTCATCTGGTTTCTGTTGATGATGGTAGTCATCATATATAATTTACTCATATTTTACCCCGCTGTGCCTATCTGCCCGGACGCCTGCACCCTTTGGCCCAGATATCCGACTGTCTATGCGCTGCCTGTTACAGTTCAATGATTTCCATATCGCCAAACATATCAATGGATGCCAATGCACCCTCTGCCTGCTGCTGCGGATGTTCGGCTTTCAGGCGGTAAAGCAGTCCCAGCCCCTGTATGGTAATCAGCGGCGTCATGGCCACCATGGCCACCACGCCAAACGCGTCCGTGACGATATTACCGCCCAGCACGCTACAGGCCCCCATAGCCAGCGGCAACAGGAATGTCGCTGTCATCGGACCGGACGCCACCCCGCCGGAGTCAAAGGCGATGGCCGTAAAAATCCTCGGTACAAAAAAAGTCAGAAGCAGCGCCACTGCATAACCCGGTATGATAAACCACATAATGGAAATCCCTGTCAGCACCCTGATCATAGCCAGACCAAGTGAAACTGCTACTCCGATGGAGAGACTCAGTTCCATGGATTTGGCAGAGATCGAACCCGCCGTAATCTCTTCCACCTGCCTGGTAAGCACGAACACCGCCGGCTCCGCCAATACAATAAAATAGCCGATGATCATGCCGATGGGTACGATGATCCACGCATAGGGCAGTCCGGCAATGACCTGCCCCAGGTAGTTCCCCGCCGGCATAAAACCTACGTTCACTCCGGTAAGAAATAAAACAAGCCCCACATAAGTATAGGCCAGGCCGATCACAATCCTGATCAGCGC
The DNA here is from genome assembly GCA_947574055.1 of uncultured bacterium. Taxonomy (GTDB): domain Bacteria; phylum Bacillota; class Clostridia; order Lachnospirales; family Lachnospiraceae; genus VSOB01. The sequence continues at coordinate 25,825 of CANPIC010000007.1, read as the reverse complement.
CTTCTTTTCGATATCTCTGGAAATAATCTGAAATACTCCGAAAAAGAGTATGATCGGCAGCAGAGAAATCGCCATTTCTTTTATGTAATCAGGAAATCCTTCCGAAAACAGCTTCCAGAGCTCGACAGAATTGTCAATATCCGGAATAGACGCCGGGACATAGTCAGCACTCCCCGGCTTGTAAATCATACCCAGGATAAGCACCGCGATGATCGGCCCCACCGAACAGAGCGATACCAGACCGAAACTGTCGTCCGCCGCATGTTCGTCACTTCGGATGGCGGAAATACCCACACCCAGCGCTATGATAAACGGCACTGTCATCGGCCCTGTAGTTACGCCGCCGGAATCAAAAGCCACAGAAAGGAAATCACCGGGAACAAAATAAGCCAGAATAAATACCACCACATAAAAGACAAGCAGCATATATGGCAGTGTAATGGCGAACAGCATACGAAGCAGTGCTACCACCAGGAAACAGCCTACTCCCACTGCCACTGCCAGAATCAGCACCAGATTGGGCACCGAAGGAACCTGCCCGGCCAGCACCTGCAGATCCGGTTCGGAAATGGTGATGATAAACCCGAGAATAAAGCTGACAAACACCATCACAGATAACTTACGGCTCTTGGTCATCGTAGTACCCACCCGTTCACCGATAGGCGTCATGGACAGTTCTGCCCCGATAGAAAAAAGCAGCATCCCCGCAGTCAGCAATACCGCACCTATCAAAAATGCCATCAGAATACTCGGTGAAATAGGCGCAATGGTAAAACACAGCAACAATACAATCGCGATAATCGGGAACACTGCTTTTAAAGTTTCATTCAGTTTTTCTTTGAATTTTGATCCGTTCAACTGCAATATAATCAAACGCCTTTCTTTACCAATATCAGGTAAAGTATAGCATAAAATTGCTTACTTTGGATACTGCGGAACAAAATTTTTATAAATCTTTAAATTATTCATACAATCTTAATAATTCTGCTGTTTTCCCTTTTTCAGGATCGCCCTGATCTGCAGATCTTTGTCCAAAATTACAAGATTGGCATACTTTCCGTTCTCAATGCTTCCATAATCCGCAGACAGGCCGATAGCCCTGGCCGGATTCTGGGTTACGCATTTGACCACACTTGTCAGCGGGATTCCAGCTGTTTTCACAGCATAGCGCAGACAGTTCATCAGATTGGTCGCAGAACCCGCAATGGCACCTCCTTCTGTCAGAGTTGCCAGATTGCCCCGCACCGTCACTTTCTGACCACCCAGGGAATATTCCCCGTCCGACAGTCCTGTGGCTTCCATGCTGTCACTGATCATGATGATACGGTCATCCCCGAACATTTTAAAAGTGGTGCGGATGACCGACGGATGTACATGGATACCGTCGCAGATCAGCTCCACATTACAGTCACTGTCACAGGCAGCACCGATCACCCCGGGCGCTCTGTGTGAAAAAGGCGGCATCGCATTGTACAGATGTGTCACCTGTCTGGCCCCCCGTTCAAAGGCCTCTTTTGCAGTATCATAGTCTGCCGTTGTATGAGCCACGGAGATCACCACCTCATCTTTGCAGGCATCAATAAATTCCATGGCCCCTTCTTCTTCCGGCGCCAGTGCACACAGACGGATCAGGCCGCCCGATGCTTTCTGCAGCCTGCGCAGCATATCTGCATCTGCTCTGGCGATAAACTCCGGATTCTGTGCTCCCTTCTTTTCCAGCGAGATAAAAGGTCCTTCCATATTGATGCCCACCAGTTCGGCGCCCTCTGCATGCTCCGCCTTCTGATAAGCGGCGGCAGCCTCTGCTATCTGCATCAATACCTCTTCCCCCAGCGTCATCGTCGCCGGACAGATACTTGTGACACCATTTTGCAGTTCATATTCCGCCATGGCTGCTATGGATTCCTGCGAACCGTCGCAGAAATCATGGCCCACACAGCCATGGAAATGAACGTCCATCAATCCCGGAATGACATAACATCCACTGGCATCCATACAGTCAGCGGCATCCCCGGTGTCCGCAATCCGTTCCCCCGCAATGTAAACATCCTTTTCGGCAAAACTGCCGTCCGGCTGAAATACCAGCCCATTTTTGATTACCATACCCGTCCTCCTATTAGAAGTTCCGCAGTTCCCCTCCCCATGCATTTTCTCCAGATAAGATCACGTTCGCCTCCTGCGTCCGTTATCTTATCTATGCATGCTCCGGGGCTCTGCTGTTTATATAATTTTTGATAAGAATTCCTTCAATCTGGGATTGGAGGGATTCTCAAAAAACGCTGCCGGTTTGTTTTCCTCTTTGATCACGCCTTCATCGATAAAGAGGATTCTGGTTCCCACTTCTCTGGCAAACCCCATCTCGTGAGTGACAATCACCATGGTCATGCCGTCTCTGGCCAGGTCTGTCATAACATTCAGCACTTCTCCCACCATCTCCGGGTCCAGAGCGGAAGTCGGCTCGTCAAAGAGCATCACCTCCGGATGCATGGCAAGAGATCGTACAATGGCAATCCTCTGCTTCTGGCCGCCGGAGAGCTGAGAGGGATAGGCCTTTTCCTTTTCTTCCAGACCTACTCTGGCAAGAAGTTCCCTTGCCTCCTTCTCTGCCTCACCCATCGGTTTTTTTAGTAGCTTGATGGGGGCCAGTGTCAGATTTTCCAGTATGGTCTTGTGGGGAAACAGATTAAAATGCTGAAATACCATACCGATCTTTTGCCTGTACTTATTAATATCCGTATTCTTGTCCGTAATATTCATACCTTCAAAAGAAATCGTCCCTGAAGTGGGTATTTCCAGAAGGTTAAGAGAGCGCAAAAAGGTGGATTTACCGGAACCGGACGGTCCCACTATAACTACCACTTCGCCGCTTCTGATCTCTGTGCTGATGTGATCCAATACCAGATTGCTGCCAAAGGCTTTGCACAGATCCCGTATTTGGAACAGTACTTCTCCCTTATCGCTCACTTGTACGCAGCCTCCTTTCCAGTTTGCCAACCAGCCCCGAAAGCACCATGACCATCACCAGATAGATCAGGGCAACGCCGATCAGTGGCATAAAAGGCTCATAAGTACGGCTTCTTATGATATCACCGCCTCTGGTCAGATCCATCATTCCTATGTATCCACAGACGGAGGTCTCCTTTAAAAGTACAATAAATTCATTGGCCAGTGCCGGCAGCACATTCTTAAATGCCTGCGGCATAATGATATACCACATCGTCTGCGCATAGCCAAATCCCAGACTCCGGCCGGCCTCAAGCTGCCCCTGATCAATGGACATAATACCGGAACGGACGATCTCTGCCACATAGGCTCCCGAGTTGATACCAAACGCAAGTGTTGCCACGATCAGCTTGCTGATATTGTAGTTGCCAAATACCACATAACACATAATCATCAGCTGCACCATCATCGGTGTCCCTCTGATCACGGTCAGATAGACCTGACAGATCATATTCGCGATCTTTCCTTTGCCGGTCTTATCATGCGTGGAACGTATGATCGCCACCAGAAATCCCAGCACGATACCAAGCAGCACCGCCAGAAATGTAATGGCCAGTGTATTTCCAAGCCCCTTGACCAGATACATATATCTGTCATCTTTGATAAAGTTCGTATAAAACTTTAGCTTAAACTCCTCCACACCTTCACATCCTTCTCTTTGTCCTGCAGGCGAACCGTCCAAAAGACCGGCATGCCTGGTCAGATTGTAAGCAAACCCTTTGGCAAGCTGGGGGGGTGCTCTGCTGCCCGCGGCCTTTGCCAAATACTCGTGCAGGCATGGCACTGCTCTCATTGCCTGCAGGAATGAAGGCGGGCCGTTTCATGAACCCATGTAACAGTCCGCCTGTCTGTAACACATATACTATTATAATCGACAATCTATTTTCTTACAATAACAACCTGCGTGGAAGTTGCATAGGAATCTGTAAAATCAATACTTGTCAGACGATCTTCCGTCACAGTCATGCCCGCTGCGCCGAAATCAGCCTTGCCGGACTGTACCGCACTGATGATGGCATCAAATTCCATATCCTCGATCTGCAGTTCATATCCCATCTTATCACAAACCGCCCTTGCGATCTCCGCGTCAATACCTACGATTTCCGTACCTTCATAATACTCATAAGGCTCAAATGCCGCGTTGGTTGCCATTACCAGCTTGCCTTTGGAATGATCCGCATCTGCGGGAGTCTCATAAGGGCAGGTTCCCTTTGTATCATCGCCGATATAGTTCGCCACGATCTGATCCAGCACGCCTTCCTCTTTCAGTTCTTTGAGCGCCGCGTTCATAGCCTCTGTCAGTTCTGCCTTATCCTTTGATACGCAGATCGCATAGTCTTCTACCGCGAAATCCTCTTCCAGGATCGTCAGATCGTCATTCTTTTCCACAAATGCCTGTGCTGGCTGTGCATCAATGATCACGCAGTCGATTTTACCCTGCTTTAACGCCTGTACCGCATCGGCGCCTTTGTTGTAACGCTCGATGGTAGAACCATCTGCCTCATAATCGCTGGCAAAAATATCACCTGTCGTTCCGAGCTGTACACCGATCGTCTTGCCGGGAAGATCGTCCAGGGAGTTTACCGTATTGGGAATCCCCTCGCTGTTCTCCTGCGCTGCGCCGCTTTCTGTTTCCGCTGCCGCTTCTGTCCCTGCCTCACTGCCTGCATTGTCCGCTGCCGGCGCCTCTTCCTTTCCGCCGCCGCATGCAGTCAGCATAGCCGTCATGCATACTGTCATCAAGATTGCTGCCCATTTTTTCATAACTTTCTCCTCCATTTTGCTAGAATGTATATTTATTCATCAAGTAATTATAATAACACGTTTCGGCTAAAATACAAGCCTCATTTTTCATTTCAGGCCAAACCATTCACACTCCCGCTTCTTGATACACCACCATTCGCGTCTGCATGTCCTCAATCCCCTGCTTTGACAACCAGACATCAATTACCAGACTTCTGTTTTTGCCTTCAAACCCTTTATAACGGTAAAAATAATACTGCAGGTGATCACACCCCGCATGCCGCTCCTCCTCTATGAGATAACAGTCCCAGCCATCCCCGGCCTTCCATTTGCTTCCTGCCAGTTCCCGGCACTGCTCCATATCCCGCAGCGACTCTTCGGCTCTCCCTTCCTCTGCAAACATCGCATACACCTCTTTGCCGCTTTCAGTTTTTTCATTCAGTTCTGTTTTTATCTTTTCTCCCACATATACCGCGTCTGCAAGTAAGGAATCGGGGATGGCAGATGATATTGCTGTGCCATGCAGCCCCTTTCCCCGGGAAATAAGCAGCTTCCTGCCGCTGTCTCCCTTTGCGGCCTGTGCCCGCTCTTTTTCTGTCACCGACGTAATCAGCATATCCGTATCCCGGATACAGCCTTGTGCATCCATCTCACAGTCAAGGATCACAGCCTGCGCCTCACTTTCCGGGATTTTTGCAAAGTCCGGATAAAAGCAATACCGGAATCTGACACTCCCGGTCTCTTTCGTCCTGTCAGTAAAATAGCAGTCCCAGCCCCGGCCTGCTTCCCAGTCACTTTCCAATTCGCCCCAGTCTGCCTCCAAAAACCGCTCATAGCTGCCCGTGGTGGCAAATACAGATCGGTACTCCGGTATGTACTCCCCCCTGCTCTCCAGCACATCTCTGAGAATACCTTCCACTCTCCTGGCAGTTTCCGTCACATCCTCCCCGGCCGCCAGACCCGGCAGACCCGCCGCTATTTTATTTCTCATTTCACTACTATCCATATAACGGCTCCAGAACTGTTCGAAATTCAGCACAATCTGCCGCCCTTCTTCCCTGCCGTCTCTGATAATCTGCGCCTGCCATACATGGTCCGGCAGGCGGTTCTCCTCCATTCCCCGACTGCAATCGCCTTCATAATTGGGCTCTGTCATGATCCTCAGACCGCGGATAATACCCTGTCCATCCACTGTCACCAATATCCTCACTTCTGTTTCCCGCTCACCCTGCTGTGCTTCCTTTGCCGGTTCATGAAACACAAACAAAAAATCATACCCGGTTTCTCCGTACAGATGATTGCACCTGACAGACACATCATACCTGTGCGGATCTGCCTGCCAGCCTTCAGGCAGCTTATCTGCCCCCGCCTGTGCCTGCTGTATCGCACAGGCAGAAAACAAAGACTGATCCGCTTCCCCGATTTCGCCCCGCCGGGACAAGGTATCCAGCAGTATCTCTCCCAGAAACGCCTGCGCCGCACTGATATGCGCTGAGACATAGATCCCCTTTCCCGCTGCCTTTTGGCTGACAAGCATATCCGGCATGGCGACATAAGCCATAAAATAGCCGCCCATCGCAGACACCTCTTTTTCAAACCGGTATCCGGCAATATCTCCCTGTTCCTCCCGCGAAGTGATGGAAATCATCTCCCGGCCTTCACGCACCATCTGCATCACGTCCGGCGGCCGGACCACTTTCTCCCCTTCCTGTACCCTGATGCGGCTGATCTGCAAAGTCCCGCTCTGGCTGTCCTCATAAAAAGCCATGACCTGTCGCCCGTCAAATATAACCTGTTTCAGGGTATAGCCAGAATCATCCGCAAAACCTGTTGCTTCCTCTCGAACGGGCTGTAACTGCCAGGATACCTTTTGATTTCCCCAGAGATCATACAGTGTCATATCTTCGCATTGCCAATACCCATAATCCGCAAAAATAGCACCATCCGCGCTGCGTATCCCGATCTCCTGCCCGCTGCCCCCGGCCTGCCAGCAGTAAACAGGCGTCTTGCCAAACTCCCGGCCCCGGCCATCCAGCACAAACAGACCGGTTTCGTTAAAAGCCAGCCAGTCCGCCCCGCCATATCCCCGTCCCTGACTCTCTTGCTGATAACGGATCTCTGCCCATTGCTCCGTGACTCCTTCCTGATCTGTCACACAAAGCCTTGCTCTATCGCTGTCCTCTCCGCAGACCGATTCCGTGATGATACAGCCATCGTCCCGGATCATAAACTGCTCCTGCAGCTTCCATCCTGCTTCCTGTGGTGTATACAGGAGTTCTTCCCTGCCATCTGGCAGATGGAGACGGCGAAGCATAGTCCTCTCTTCCACACACGCTTCGTCCGTCTCCCTCCCATCGCCGTCTTCCGTTTTTGTCCCGGCACTCACCATATAATAGATTGCCCCCTCGTAGAGATACCAGCAGGGGCTCACCGTTATATCGCTGTTTTCCAGCAACTGGCTGCACCGATAGCTTCTGATACTGCCGGTATCCATATTGCAAACCAAAAACGTATTGACCCGCCTCGCAACGAGAAGATTTTTATATTGCCTTACCCCATCATGCAGTTTCCTGCCGCCGTCAGTACGCAGCCCGAAAAGTTCTTCCGGCATCTCACCGCTTCTGCGATAGACACCATCCACTTTCCGATAGATATCTCTACCCAGGATCAGCAGATCATTCCAGCACGCATAATCCCCCCGGCCCATCGTCACATGCCGATACCCGGCCTGCGGAACATAGACCGGCTCTGCCGTGGCTGTTCGTGGCTCACCGGACAAGCCGGCGGCGCCAGTTTGCTCCTCATTCTCGCCGGCCTCCACCTGCTCCCCTTCCCGCTCCGCCTCTCCACGCTCTTTCCCCTCATCCGTCGGCAGAGATATCAAAAAAAACAGGCAAACCATCAGCACTGCCATGATTCCCCCGTATCTTCTGACCTTATGCATATTTTCCCCTCCGTTCTAGTGATGCTCTGACAGCACAACGCCGGAGAATACGATAAAAGTATTCTCCGGCTGATACATGTTATCCCAACAGCCGCTTAACCGGCACAGCCTGCTCCTACCACTCCATCAGGCAGGTTCCCCAGGTCAGGCCGCCGCCGAAGCCGGACATAATAATCTTATCCCCTTTCTGAAGCAATCCCTTGCGGTTTACCTCATCAAGCAGAATCGGTACACTCGCTGCCGATACATTACCGCAGTGATCCAGACTGATCGGGAATTTGTCCTGACTCAGCTTCAGCCGCTTTGCCACCGACTGTATGATCCGCAGATTGGCCTGATGCAACAGATAATATTTTACCTCATCCGCTTTTACTCCGGCCTCATCCAATACTTTTTGAATGGATGCCGGCACATAAGATACGGCAAATTTATATACTTCCTGACCATCCATTTTGGTGTAGGCAAGAATCTTATCCGTCTGAATCAGCGGATTGTTATTGGTTCTGTTCGGGCAGGCCAGATATTTTCCCTTATTTCCGTCGCTTCCCTGGTCATAGGCCACCAGCCCCGATTCCTGAGCCCGTACCACAGCCGCTCCCGCACCGTCTCCGAAGAGAACACAGGTACTCCTGTCCGTCCAGTCCATGATACGGGACAGACTTTCCGCACCGATAACAAGAGCCAGACGGCACATGCCGCTGTGAATATAAGCATTCACCGTATGCAGACCGAAAATAAAACCGGCACATGCCGCATTGATATCAAAGGCCACCGCGTTGACAGCCCCAAGCCCCGCCTGTACCTCACATGCGGTAGAAGGTGTCACATGATCACCGGTCAGCGTGCCTACCACTATCATATCCAGTTCTTCCGGCTTTACGCCCGCTTCTTCCAGCGCACGCCTAGCTGCTTCGATGGAAAGACTCACAGTCGTCTCTTCCTTTACCAGATGCCGCTCCCGGATTCCGGTCCGGGATGAGATCCACTCGTCGGAAGTGTCCATGATTGTGGATAAAAAATCGTTTGTCACTGTAGTTTTGGGAAGACAGCTTCCTGTTCCTATTATTTTACTTGTCATGATCTATCTCCATTTATCAGGATAATCTTCATTACTTTCACACCTGTGCTATGCCTTCCGACTATCTGAATTCATCCATAATTTCTTTCACATGCTCCAGCTTCTCCGCGCGGAACGCGTTGCTCCCGCAGAATAAAAGTGCCTGATCCACATTGCCCACCGCTGCATTGACCAGTGCATCCGTAATACAGTAAGGTGTCTGATCCGGTTTGCACGTGCTGACACACAGGTGGCATTTCCCATGCGGTATCCGACCTTCTCTGGCCCTTTTCATAAAAGGATTGAGAATCGCCCTTCCCGGCATGCCGACCGGGCTTTTTACAATGACGATATCCTCTTCTTTTGCATCCAAATAAGTCTGCTTATAGGCCATGGCCGCATCACACTCATATGTGGTCACAAAGCGGGTCGCAACCTGCACACCTGCGGCTCCCATCTCCATGTAATGATCCATGTCCTTCCTCTCATATACCCCGCCGGCCACCACGACCGGAATTTCTTTGCCATGCGCGGAGGCGTAGTCCCCTACCCGCGCAATGATTTTCCTGATCTCCTCATCATAGGCGGCATCGTCGATTTCTTCCAATTCTTCCATCTTAAAACCCAGATGGCCGCCCGCCCTGGGGCCTTCGATCACCACCAGGTCAGGCAGTCTGTCATATTTTTTCAGCCAATATTTAAAAATCACTTCCGCCGACTTTACGCTGGATACGATAGGTGCCAGCTTTGTCTGCGAGTCGCCCGCCAGTTCCGGCAGCTTCATCGGCAGCCCGGCCCCTGAAATGATCAGATCCACCCCACTGTCAACAGCCGCTTTCACGTATCGTTCATAGTCTCTGGTGGCCACCATAATGTTGACACCAATGATGCCGCCTCCGGCGATCTCCCTGGCCTTTCTGATCTCCTGCCCGATGGCACGCAGATTGGCCTCAATGGGATGATCGTCAAAGTCCGGCTCCCGGAATCCGATCTGGGCCGTAGAGATAACACCGATTCCCCCCTCGGCTGCCACTGCCCCGGCCAGGCCTGACAGACTGACGCCCACGCCCATACCGCCCTGGATCAATGGCACTTCCGCCTTTAAATTACCGATCACAAGCGCTCTGCTTTTCTTTTCCCCCATCTTCTTACTCCGCTTTTCCCAGAGCAAATGTCAGCTCCGCCTGTGCAACTACTGTTCCGTCTACCGTGGCTTTGGCACTGCCCACTCCGATGGGCCCTTTGGACTTTATGATCTCTGTCTCCAGCATCAGTACATCCCCCGGCAGCACCTTGCCTTTGAACTTTGCGGAATTGATCGCACCAAAATAAGCTGTCTTACCTTTGTTTTCCGGCAGGCTTAATATTGCCACCGCTCCTACCTGCGCCAGTGCTTCGATAATCAATACCCCCGGCATAACAGGCTCCCCCGGAAAATGTCCTGCAAAAAACGGTTCATTATAGGAGACGCATTTCTTTCCCACGGCCCTCTTTCCCGCTTCCAGTTCCTCGATCGTATCCACCAGCATAAATGGCTGCCTGTGTGGTATGATCTCCATGATTTGCTTTGCTGTCAATACTGCCATACCAATCCCCTTTTCCGCCACTTCCATGTACACATGGAAATGTACCTTTTTATTCTGCTACGATTCACGGTGCAAAGACCGCCCGAACCGTAACTTTACGCTTCATACTTTTTTACAAGAAGGCTCGCATTGTGCCCGCCGAATCCCAGCGAGTTGGAAAGGGCATAGCGAATATTCTCTTCCACCGGCTCTTTACAGCAGTCGAGATCACATTCTTCATCCGGCACCTGATAGCCCACTGTCGCATGGATATATCCTTCTTCCAGTTCCTTCACACAGGTGATAAACTCTGCCGCACCGGCTGCCCCCAGCAGATGCCCGATCATGGACTTGGTAGAATTTACCTTGATCTTGTCTGCATGTTCGCCAAACAAAAACCGGATGGCTCTTGTCTCAAACAGATCGTTATGGTGGGTTGCCGTACCATGCGCATTGATATAAGTCACTTCTTCTTTGGCAATACCGGCATCATTGATGGCAAATTCCATCGCCTTTGCCGCACCGGAACCGTCTTCTGCCGGAGAGGTGATATGAAAAGCATCGCTGCTGGAACCATATCCGACAACCTCGGCATAAATCTTTGCCCCGCGCTTTTTCGCATGCTCCAACTCTTCCAGAATCACAACGGCAGCGCCTTCGCCCATGACAAAGCCGCTCCTCTCTTTATCAAACGGAATGGAGCATCTGGTGGGATCTTCACTGGTGGAAAGAGCTGTCAGCGCCGTAAAACCCGCAATGCCGATCGGTGTGATACTGCTTTCCGTACCGCCTGCCACCATCACATCTGCTTCGCCATACTGAATGGAGCGGAATGCCTCACCGATGGAATGTGTACCGGTTGCGCAGGCCGTCACCACATTGATGCTCTTACCCTTTAATCCGAAATAGATGGAAACATTACCTGCCGCCATATTGGAAATCATCAGCGGAACCAACAGGGGATTGACTCTGGACGGTCCTTTTTCCAGCAGTTTTTTGTGCTCACGCTCCATCGCCTGCAGCGCACCGATACCGGAACCTACGGCAACACCCACTTTATAGGGATCTTCTTTTTCCATATCCAGACCGGAATCTTCCATGGCTTCCTTTGTCGCAGCCACTGCAAACTGACAGAAGGCTTCCATCCTCTTGGCCGATTTAAAGTCCATAAAATTTTTGGGATCAAATCCCTTCACTTCCGCAGCCAGTTTACATTTATAATCTGTCGTATCAAACTTTGTGATTTCAGCAAAACCCGTTTTCTGCGCTTTAATGCTGTCCCAGAACTCATCCACACTGAGCCCGATCGGTGTGATCGCACCCATTCCTGTTACAACTACTCGTCTGCTCATTTTCCTTCTCCTTTTACATATAATAACTGGCCAGATCATTGCCAATATCCCTTCCGTAGTCAGGTGTTACAAGTTTTGACCAGGCTCATCGCCATCAGGTTCTGCTTCACAATGATCTGCAATGTGAACTGTCTTATTCTATATTGCCATGCCGCCGTCCACGCTGATAATCTGTCCCGTAATATACGAAGCCTTATCACTTGCCAGAAACGCCACCGCTTCTGCAATATCGCGCGGCTGTCCCATCCGCTTTAACGGAATTTGCGCCAGTGTGGCCTCTTTTGCCGTATCCGTCATCGCCTGCGTCATATCCGTATCAATAAAACCGGGCGCCACCGCATTGACCGTAATATTCCGGCTGGCCAATTCCCTGGCCATGGTCTTTGTCAGTCCGATCACGCCAGCCTTGGAAGCCGCATAATTGGCCTGTCCGGCATTACCCAATACACCTGACACACTTGTCATATTAATGATCCGTCCGCTCCGCTGCTTCAGAAATGCCCGATACATATGTTTGATCGTGTTAAAGGTGCCTTTTAAATTAGTCGCTATGACAGCATCGAAATCCTCTTCTGTCATCTTCATCACCAGGTTATCCTTTGTGATCCCTGCATTGTTCACAAGAATATCTATCCGGCCATATTTGCCCAGCATTTCCGTAATCATATCCCCACAGGCAGCAAAATCTGCCACCGAGCACTGCACCGCTTCTGCCTTGCCGCCCCTGGCTTCAATTTCAGCAACGACCTCTTGCGCTTTTTCTCTGGAGCCATTGTAATTTACAATGACTGTGGCCCCATATCCCGCCAGTGTCAGTGCGATTTCTCTGCCGATGCCTCTGCTGGCCCCTGTGACCAGCGCAACCTTTCCTTCTAACATATATCTGTTTCCTTTCCGGCAGCCGTCTTATGCCAGCTCAGCCAGTTTTTCCAGGTCTTCCAGTTTCTCTATCGTAAGGGTCTTTACATCCCTGCTTATTTTCCTCATAAATCCGGTCAGTGTCCTGCCCGGTCCGATCTCGATAAAAGTATCCACGCCGTCAGCGATCATCCGCTCGATGGTCTGCTGCCATCTGACAGAAGAAGACACCTGCCTGGTCAGCAGATCTTTTACCTGTCCTTTGTCTGTCACATAATCAGCCGTCACATTGGCGATATAAGGAATCGCGATCTCTCCGATCTCCACATCCGCCAGTACTTTGCCCAGCTTTTCCCCTGCGCCTGCGAGCATCTGCGAATGAAAAGGCCCGCTTACTTTCAGCGGCACACACCGTTTTGCCCCTGCTGCCGACAATTTCTCTGCCGCTGCATTGACAGCCTCTGCTTCTCCGGTAATCACGATCTGACCCGGACAGTTATAATTGGCGATGGATACGATCCCTTCGGTCTCTTCACAAACAGCCTCGATCTTCTCTGCTTCCAGTCCCATCACGGCTGTCATCGCGCCGCCGGTCGGCACAGCCTCCTGCATATAGATGCCTCTTTGTCTCACTACTTTGAATACATCCGCCGGGCTCATGACACCACTCGCTGTCAACGCACCATACTCACCCAGGCTCAGTCCTGCCGTTACATCCGCCCGGACGCCCTTTTCCTCCACTGCTTTCAATATGGCAACCTCTGCCGCCAGCATGGCAATCTGTGTATATTCGGTAATATTGATCCTGTCATTTTCTTCGAAACATAAAGCGGTCACATCCAGCCCGCTCGCTTTGCCTGCCAGCTCAAACATCTCCCGGCAGACCGGAAGTGCGTCATAAAAATCCTTCCCCATACCTACATACTGCGCTCCCTGCCCCGGGAACATAAATGCTGTCTTACCCATGACCTACTCCTTTTATTTTGATATTCAAAGTATTGAAATGTGAAATGGGAGGTCTGTTATGACCTCCTATGTATTTCACATCTGAAACCTATTATGACTGATCAGACTTGCAGAAACTTACAACATACCCTGCCGGTAACACCTCGATGTGACACCGGACATTCAGGGTAACAGTTTTTCCGCTTCCGCCATGATCTCTTCGATCATCTCACGGCATGTCTGCTCTTTTTTCACCAGCCCCGCGATCTGCCCTGCCATCAGCGTACCGTTTACGGTATCCCCTTCCACCACTGCTTTTCTCAGGGCGCCAAGGGTCAGCTTTTCCAGTTCTTCAAACGGCGCGCCTTCCTGCTCCAGTTTTAAATATTCTCTTGTCATATTATTACGGATCTGACGTACCGGATGCCCGTGGCTCATACCCGTCACTTCCGAATCAATATCTTTCGCGCCGATCAGTTTTTTCTTATAATTTTCATGGACGATAGACTCTTTCGCCACCACAAAGCGGGTGCCCATCTGCACCGCTTCCGCGCCCAGCATGATGGAAGCAGCGAAGCCTCTGCCGTCCGCAATACCGCCTGCTGCGATCACGGGAATCTTCACCGCATCCACCACCTGTGGTACCAGGGTCATGGTCGTGGCCGAACCGATGTGCCCGCCGGACTCCATGCCTTCTGCCACCACTGCATCTGCGCCGCCCCGTTCCATCATCCTGGCCATGGCCACGCTGGCGATTACCGGGATCACTTTGACACCGGCCTCTTTCCACATCGCCATATATTTGCCCGGATTGCCGGCGCCGGTAGTCACGACTCTGACACCTTCCTCGACAATAATCTGCGCGATGGCATCTGCCTCCGGATTCATCAGCATCAGATTGACGCCGAATGGCTTGGTTGTCGCCTTTTTTACCTCACGGATCTGCTCCCGGATAAATTCGGCGGGCGCTCCGCCCGCACCGATCAGGCCCAGCCCTCCTGCTTCAGAGACAGCCGCCGCCAGATTGTGCTCCGCCACCCACGCCATACCGCCCTGGATAATGGGATATTCTATTCCCAGTAACTCCGTTATTCTTGTTTTCATGTTATGCATCTACGCCTTTATTCTTCATGTACTCGATCACTGCGCCCACTGTTGTGATCTGCTCCAGATCCTCGGAAGGGATCTCAATCCCGTATTCTTCCTCAAATGCCATAACCAGTTCAAACAGATCAAGGGAGTCTGCGCCCAGATCATCCTTAAAGGAAGACTCTTCTGTGATCTCCACGCCGTCCAGATTTAACTGTTCCTGAATGATTTCTTTTACTCTCTCCAACATTGTTTTTATCTCCTTTTATCTCTTTATTTTTTTAATAGTTTGACACTCAAAGTATATGTTGCATATACATATTTGTCAACTATTTTTTTACCTTGTAACCTCTAACAGATACTGATATACCTCACGCCTGGAAATCCCCCGCTGCCGGGCCACCAGTTTCATGGCCTCTTTTCCCGTGATCCCCTGTTCTTCATACAATTTCATATGATCCGCGATATCAATCTGCTGCCAGCCCTCCATAGCTTCTCTTTTGCGTTCGGCCAGGCTCTTGCCTTCCAATACCAGTACATATTCCCCTTTTGGCTGCTCTTTCTCATACAATAAAAGAGCAGCTTCCAGCGTCGTCGGCAATATGGTTTCAAACTTTTTCGTCAGCTCCCTGCACAACGTGATCCGGCGGTTTCCCAGCGCCGCCTGCAACTCCTGCAAAGTACGCACAAGGCGGTGAGGCGCCTCATAGAGAATCATCGTCCGCGACTCTCCGGCAAGTTCCTCCAGAATCTCCCGCCTCTCACCTTTATCGGCAGGCAGAAATCCTTCAAAGCAGAATCGGCGGGCAGACAATCCTGACAGCGTCAGCGCCGTGATACAGGCCGAAGGCCCCGGCAGTGATGTCACGGGAATCCCCTGCTCCTGGCACATCCGTACCAGTACTTCCCCCGGATCAGAGATACCGGGTGTCCCTGCGTCAGTGATCAGTGCCACACGTTTGCCTTCCTGCATACAGCGGATCAGATAGTGGGCTTTTTCTGTTTTATTATACTCGTGATAGCTTGTCATCGGCGTGGAAATATGGAAATGATTTAGCAGTTTGATACTGTTGCGCGTATCTTCCGCCGCGATCAGATCCGCCTCTCTCATGGCTTCCACTACCCGCGGCGTCATATCCTGCAGGTTGCCGATGGGTGTTGCACACAGCATCAGTATTCCACTCATATCAGTATCCATACACCTCATAAATTTCCGGCATATATACACCGGGTTCTTGATATACGATCAGCGGCGGCTCCACCTGCATCCGCGAATTGCCACCCCTGCTTGCTTCCAGCAATACCATATTAGGTTCTTTATTTACATAAGGATACACCAGACGCATCCGCTTGGGCTCCAGCTTGTGCCTGGAAAGCGTGACCATAATCTCCGCCAGCCTGAAAGGGCGGTGCACCAGATAGAATTTCCCGCCCGGGCGAAGCAGCCTGGCCGCCTCCCTGGCCACATCCTCAAATGTACAGAGCAGTTCGTGTCTGGCAATGGCTCTGGCCTGCGCATCATTCGTTAAGCCATGACTGCCTGCCATATACGGTGGATTACAAGTCACCACATCAAATGTTGCAAGGCCGAAAATCGCGGAAGCCTCTTTGAGATCCCCCTCCGCAATGGTAATCCGCTGCGACAGATCATTATACAGTACGCTCCGCCTGGCCATATCCGCACTTTCCGGCTGGATCTCCAGCCCGGTCAGATGCGCCGCTTCGGTTTTAGCAGACAGCAAAAGGGGAATGATCCCATTGCCGGTTCCCAGATCCAGTACCTTCTCCCCGGCTTTGGCCGCAGCAAATCCCGACAGCAGCACGGCATCCATACCAAAGCAGAACAGGGCCGGATTCTGAATGATTTTGAGATGGTTTCTCTGCAAATCATCCAGTCGCTCGCCCGGCTTTAGTCTAATTGTCATTTAATTTGGATTTTCCTTCCTGTTTCTCCAGCTTCTCCAGTGCTTTTAATTCTTCATCCACTTCCACACGGTCCCGTTTGCCGTGGCGCCTCTTAAAACGCAGCTGCTCCACACGGTATTCGCGTATTTCTTTTTCATCTTCCACAGTCACCAGCACCTTCACCATCTGGCGCAGTACATTCACGGAAGATACCTCCCCCTTGAGACCGTCATCTGTCGTCACATAATCACCGATGCCGGGCAGCTTTCTGTTCAGTTCTTCATATGTCTCTTCTTCGTGCTTCAGACAGCACATCAGTCTGCCGCAGACCCCCGATATCTTCGTCGGATTCAGGGAGAGGTTCTGCTCCTTGGCCATCTTGATTGACACCGGTACAAATTCAGATAAGTGGGCATGACAGCAAAGTATCCTGCCGCAGATTCCCATGCCGCCCACGATCTTTGTCTCATCCCGCACACCGATCTGCCGCAGTTCTATCCTCGTCTTAAACACCGACGCCAGATCCTTTACCAGTTCACGGAAATCAATCCGCCCGTCTGCCGTAAAGTAAAACAGTACTTTATTATTATCAAAAGTATATTCCGCATCAATCAGTTTCATTTCCAGTTTATGTTTCTTTATCTTTTCCAGACAGATGCGAAAAGCCTCTTTTTCTTTTTTCTTATTGTTCTGTTCCTGTTCTTCATCCCGCGGAGAAGCCACCCGCAACACCGGTTTCAGGGGCTGCACCACTTTATCATCCTCCACCTCTTTGATTCCGCTGACTACGGTTCCGAATTCCACGCCCCGGGCAGTTTCCACGATCACATGATCGCCTCTCCCCACCTGAAACTTTACCGGATCAAAATAATATATCTTGCCCGCCGTACGGAATCTTACGCCTATTACTTTTGTCATGATCTATCTACCTCACACCAGGCACATGTCCTAGTTTTCCTGTATCGTCAGCAGCAAAAGTTCCATAGTCAGATCAAAGTTCACATTGGCAGCCAGACGGCTCTTGGCCTTTTCCAGCCCCTTCAATATATGTTCAATGCCTGCATAGTCACTTTTCCCTGCCGCCTTTTTAATATACTGTATTTCATCTTTAAAAATCAAGTGATTTACATCATTTGTTGCCTTAAACAGCAGCACATCCCGGTACCAGATGGCAATGATATCCAGATAGTCGCTGATCTCCAGCTTGTATTCGTTGATTTTTTTAATCGCCGCGATGATCTCATACATTTCCATCTCTTTGATATGCTTCATGAGTATCATGGCTTCTTCCCTGATATTGTCAAATTCCTCACTGGCCGCCAGCAGCTTTGCTTTGCCGATATTTCCCCTGGCAAAAGCGACACAGATATCGGCTTTATAGTCCGGTATTTCCATGGATTCCATCAGATACCGTCTCACCAGCTTATCTTCCACCGGCTTCATATGCAGCACGACACAGCGGCTCAGTATGGTGGGCAGCATAGCATTCACATTATCCGTAAGAATCAGGATAACGCCATAGGCCGGCGGCTCCTCCAGTGTCTTGAGCAGCGCGTTCTGCGCCTGTATGGTCATTTTTTCGCCCTCACCAATGATATAGATTTTGTAAGGCCCTGTATAAGGCCGGATTCCCATATCACCTGTAATCTGCCTTCTGATATCTTCCACGCCAATGGTATTGGGTTTCTCATGGCTGACGCGGATAATATCAGGATGATTATGCGACAATGCCTGTTTGCAGGAATGACATTCCTGACAAGGCTTACTCTCTTCCTTTTCACACTGCAGCGCCATGGCAAAGACACCGGCGATAAACTCCTTACCGGCATGCTTCTCTCCATTGATGATATAGGCATGAGATACCGTGCCTGTCCTGATCCCGTTTTGTAACTGTTCTTTTAACTGCTCCTGTCCGATGATATCTGTAAATCCTGCCACGTATTTTCCTTTCCCCGCCGCTCTTATGTAAAAATATCCAGCAACAGACCTCTGATCTCTCCTATTTTTCCCAGAATCGCGATGTGGTCCTTTTCGTCTTTTACCAGTTCCTTTGCCAGTTCGTCGAGTGTCTCATCCACCAGACGGATGATACCATACACCCTATGTCTCCCCCGTCTGTCCAGAAAATTCTCTCTGGAAAAAGAATGGGAACGGCTGACAATCTCATTCATAAATTCCTTGATCATGCTGCGGTAACGTTTCATATCCCGCACATCCATCCGTTTGGAAATTTTATTACCCTGCATGGTAATTTCCTGCATCATCAGATTCAGCCGTTCCTGCAGACCGGCTTCTTCTATATGACTGGCCAGCGTGAATTTAAAACTGCCGTCGCCCTGCTG
This sequence comes from uncultured bacterium, assembly GCA_947574055.1. Classification (GTDB taxonomy): domain Bacteria; phylum Bacillota; class Clostridia; order Lachnospirales; family Lachnospiraceae; genus VSOB01. The sequence continues at coordinate 7,022 of CANPIC010000007.1, read as the reverse complement.
TACCTGCTGCTCCGCCTGCACCGGCGCCGGCGTGGAAAGGGGATTGACTTTTATATCCATACAGACTACCTCCACTCCTCTATGTAGGTTCGGATTTCCAGAAGGCAGCGTTCCAGATCATCATTTTGAAACCGCTTCCCCACTTCCGCTTCTTTTAACATCTCTTCGGAAAAATCTGCCTCATCTGCCAGATAACGCCTGCAAAGTTCCGCATAACAGGGCGGGCTCTGCAGCTTTTCCCGGTCCAGTGCCCGCTGCAGACGCACACCGTCATCCAGTTCAATCAGTATGGGCACCAGTTTTTGCCGTCCAAAATATCGCCTCATACCTGCATAGGATTCCAGTGTTCCGATAACCAGATAATCACAGGCTTCCAGGTCGATCTGCTCATCCTTGACCGTAAAATAATGCCATAATCCATGGACCGTATGATAAGAACGCTTCTCTATGATCTTTCCCTGTGCATCCAGTTCCTGCATCCTGCTGTCATTGACAAAGAAGTATTCCACCCCGTCCCGCTCACCTTCCCTGGCCGGACGGGTGGTATACATGACAAGAGTGCGCAGGTGCATCTCTTTTTGTTCCAGAAGCCTTTTATAAATAGTGTCTTTTCCCGTGGAACTTTTGCCCATGATATAAAAAATTCTGCCCATCCCGCACCTTTATACTTCCAGCACCCGGATCATATTGGTACTGCCTGAAACGCCCAGCGGGATGCCTGCCGTCAGTACGACCCGGTTATCCGCATGAATGAATCCCTGTTTTCTGGCGAGCATGGCTGCTTCTTCAAACAGGTCCTCGGTATTATCTTCTTTCGGCATCAGCATCGGTGTCACACCCCACAAAAGTGCCATCTGGCGACATACTCTGGGATTGACACTGCATCCGATGATCTGGCTGCCCGGTTTATAGCGAGAAATCATTCCCGCCGTAAAGCCCGACATGGTTACGGTAATAATCGCCTCTGCGCCCAGATGCATGGCTGTCGTACAGGTGGCAAAGGAAATTGCCGTTGTCACATCCTCCAGATTTCTGGGCGTATCACGCAGCATCCTGCCGTTATAGTCGATATCCTGCTCTGTCCGCTCGGCAATCCTCGCCATCGTCTCCACCGCTTCCACCGGATATTTCCCCGCCGCACTTTCCCCTGACAGCATGATGGCTGTTGTCCCGTCATAAATAGCATTGGCCACATCATTCGTTTCCGCCCGGGTAGGACGGGGATTATGAATCATCGACTCCAGCATCTGCGTCGCTGTGATCACATGTTTGCCCGCTGCCACAGCCATCTTGATCATCTTTTTCTGGATCACCGGCACTTCTTCCAGTGGCAGTTCCACGCCCATATCGCCCCGTGCCACCATAATGCCGTCAGATACTGCCAGTATCTCTTCCAGATTACGAATCCCCTGCATGCTCTCTATCTTGGCAATGATCTTCATGGGAGATTTGTTTTCATCCAGTATCTTCTTTACTTCCAGGATATCCGCCCCGGTTCTGACAAAAGAAGCGGCGATAAAATCAAAGCCCATACGGATGCCAAAGAGAATATCTTCTCTGTCCACTTCACTGATATAGGGCATGGACAGTTCCACATCCGGTACATTGATGCCTTTATGATTGGAAACGGTTCCGCCGTTTCTGACTGTGCAGCGGATCTCTTCCCCTTCGATGGATGCCACTTCCATCTCGATCTTTCCGTCATCAATCAATATTCTGGCTCCTGGTGCCACATCATGCCTGAGATTTTTATAGGAGATAGAGGCACGCTCCGCATTTCCCATGATCTCTTCCGTAGTCAGGATAAAGGTCTGCCCCGCGCTCAGCTGCGCGCTGCCTCCCTCAAAATCCCGCAGGCGGATCTCCGGCCCTTTCGTATCTAACAGCGTCGCTACACAAAGTCCCAACTCACCGCTTACCTTTATGACTCTGCCAAATTTAGCCTTGTGTTCCTCATGGGTTCCATGGGAAAAATTAAATCTGGCCACGTTCATGCCGGCTTTCATCAGTTCACGCAGCTTTTCCTCACTTTCACTTGCCGGTCCTATCGTACATACAATTTTCGTTTTACGCATCTTTCTCTTCTCCGATCACACATACTTTATTGTTATTGTCCTGCATACCCTCTATCATAAAACCCTGCTTCTTATAAGAAAGCAGCGTTGTCACTACCTCTTTGGTAAAAATCTCCCCCGGCACGATCAGCGGAATCCCCGGCGGATAAATATGGACAAAGCCCGCCGAGATCTTTCCCGGACTTTCTTCAACCAGAACGCTCTTCCAGCGCTGCTCCAGCGCCGCATCCATCTCACAGGCCGGTTGGCCGGTCCGCAGCCATACCGCACTGTCATTATGATCTATATGCCGGCTGTCCAGGCTCTGCCCGTGATTCCTTTTGTCTGTCCGTAGATGCCCGGTCCACTCCGTTGCCGGTCGCAGTTCTCTGTCTATCTGCGCCAGTGCGCCTCCCAGGCGGTCAAATCCCTCCTGCGTGTCCATAATCGTCATAATAGCCGTCACATAGTCCTGTCCGGCCATTTCCATCTGCAGACCATAACGGCTTAGTAACAGATCATATAATTCTTTCCCCGTTATTGCGGTACCCGCTGCCGAAATAATCTTTTTCCCCGTATCATGAGCAAAGATCCCCCGGCCTTTGTATCTGTCTGCCTCTGTGGAAAATACCCGCATGCAGGCAAGTGTTTTCATTTGCCGTTCAAAAGTCTGGTTCCATTGGAAAAAGCGTTCACACAGTTCCGCTGCTCTCTGTTCCAGTATGGAAATACATTGCCCGATACCGGCCATCAGAATATATGATGGACTGCTCGTCTGATAGACGGAAAGAAAATATTGCAGCCGCTTACGATCCACCAGTTTCCCCTGCACATGTAGCAGTGCTGTCTGCGTCAGTGCCGGCAGAGTCTTATGAATACTGTGAATCACAATGTCTGCCCCCAGCGAGACTGCGCTTGGCGGGAATCGCTGATCCAGCATAAAATGTGCACCATGCGCTTCGTCCACGATCAGGGGAATCCCCCTTTCATGTGCCAGAGAAGCAATGGCGGCCACATCCGACACCATACCGTCATACGTAGGAGACGTAAGCAGTATCGCCTTTGCCTGCGGATACTCGCTTAGCTTTCTCTCCACCTCCTGCGGCGAGACAGCACCGCACAGACCATAGTCTTGCAGATACTGCGGATAGAGATAGGCGGCACGGCCGCCGCTGAGTGCGACGCCATGAAACGCAGATTTATGACTGTTTCTTGCCAGCAAAATTCTCTCTCCCCTGCGGAGGGTGGCTGAAACTGCGCTGAGGATTCCCGCCGTACTGCCATTGATCAGCATATAAGTCTCCGCCCCGAACAGTCGCTCCGCCCTTCTCATTATATCGAGCAGAATCCCCTGTGGGCAGTGGAGATTGTCAAAGCCGTCGATCTCCGTAATATCAATCCCATAGCAGGATTCCATGGGAAATCCCGCCATCTTACGCTTGTGTCCCGGCATATGACAGGGATAGACATCGGAGCGACTATTGCAAAGCAGTTTTTCATACAAAGATGTCCCGTTATCCGTGCTGTGCCCTCCTGTAACGCTTCCTGTGTAATCTCACGGTTTCCATCAGGGAACAGTATTTATCTGCCATGGATACGATCCACGCCTCCCTGCAGGTCGGGGGCACTACCGTAAGCGGCCACATATGCTTTTTGATAATATCTTTTTCGATATCCGTAAGGGGAAATTCACTTTCCGCATTCTTTAATGCAATACCCGGATGATGAATCCCATGCAGTCGAAGCAGATTTGCATGGTCTCTGTCATGCCAGTCATACAGGAAATAATCATGAAGAAGCGCTCCCCGCACCAGCGCCCGCCGGTCACACGCAATCCCCAGTTTCTCACTGATCAGCACACTGTGCCTTGCCACATTGATAGTATGCTGACGCACGGACATATTGCCATGCTGTATGTCCTTTTTCGTATTCTTATGATGTTCCGAAAGCAGAATATCTATCCCGTCCTTTTTGATGATGTCATCAATCCCACTCATATTTTTCTCCCACTCTTATTTTCCGGTCAAAAATTGCTCCTGGTCTGTTCCTCTGCCGCTAACGGGTGCAATCTCCTTATTGCGCTCCGGGAACCGGTGCCGGTATCGGCTCCGGTGTCACAGCGGGAGCCGGTACCACTCCCGGATCTGCACCGGTCATACCTTCCGCTCCCGGCTGACCAGTCACACCCTGATCCGGCGGAACAACCGGTACAGGTACATTACCCCCGTCCGGCTGACCAGTCGCCGGATCTCCTGCCCCGTTGCCCGGGATTTCTCCCGGCACAGTCCCCGGAACCGGCACCTCGCCTGTACCCGGTACACCACCTGGGCCCGGTTCTGTTCCCACCCCGGGAACTACACCAATCCCTGTATTGGGATCTACAGGCACTACTACACCCGGCAGGACATTCGGATCATCCACTGCGCCCGGTGTCTGAGCCGGATCTGTCTGTGTATTGGTATTGCCCTGATTGTTCTTCTTTATGCTATTGCCGGAAGATTCCTCTTTATAGCAGACGACCGGAAATCCCTTGTCTACATATTCATATATTTTCTCGGCTTCTTCTCTCGGAAGATTAACACAGCCATGGGAACCATTTCGCAAATAGATCGTGCCGCCAAACTGGCGTCTCCAACTCGCATCATGCATGCCGATGTTTCCGTTAAAAGGCATCCAGAAATCCACCGGCGAAGCATACCCCTGCCCCCGCAAAGTGGCATTGCGCGTCTTATAGGTCAGGCTGTAAACACCATCCGGTGTCGCAAATCCTCTCGCCACACTGCCGGAGACAAAATCACTTTCTGTAATCAGTTCGCCTTTTACATACAGATACAGGTGCTGCGCACTCAGATTAATCTCCACATAGGAATCGCCGATGTCATTCTCCCCTTTGGCCGCTGCCGTATAGAGATACTCCGGCTCGCGGTTTACCTGACTGCCTGCCCGGATCAGTTTGAGCAAGCGCTCTGTTTCCTTATTACGATCAACCCGCCATCCATAACTGCCGGTCTTGATCGTGATCAGCTTACCCTCACTGGTCCTGAACTCCCGCGCCTTGCCAAATGTATCATGCTTTTTAGACAGAGAATTGATATATTCCCGTACGCCCTCTGCATTGATGGAAACGATCTGCTTCTCCCTGTCTATATCAAGCCAGTCATGGATCAGATTACCGTCTACAACCTCTTCCATCCCATGCCAGTCATACACGATACGACTGGATACAAAACGATTCAGGCGGCTGCAAAAACGTACCAGAGCCTCATTATCCTGACTGATTTCGGGCTCCGTATAACACCCGGCCTCATCCAGTAAAATCGTTTCTTCCATATTCTCAATGGCCTGCACAATCGCCGTTTGTGCTTTCTGCCTGTTGATCATCGTCCCTCTGTCTTCCGCTACAAGCGGATAACTGCCTGTCTCTTCATCATATTCTCCGATATAGGCATTGGAGGGCTTTCTCATATGACTCCTCTGGAAAATCAGCATATCCGAAAGCCTTTCGTTCAAAAGCCCTTCATCATAGCTGACGGTAACAGGAAGATCATACTGTCCGCCGCCGGACAACCATGCAAATCCATTTTGCCTGTTTACGATGTCCTTCAGCGTATCATCTAATTGAAATTGAAGCTGTATTTCAGAGGCAGTAAGTGTTGCCTCTGTCTCCTCCCGTCCTATGATCACAAGCTGATAATTCCCGGCGCGCTCCTCAATCAATGCTTTGGCGCCTTCCGCTGTCAATCCGCCACAGGAAAACTCCCCTATCATCGTTCCCGGATAATAGTGGTTCATAAAAAACAGCGAAACAGCCAGATAACTCATGAATAATAAACTGATCACTGCAATTCCGCTAACATAACAGATTTTTTTCTTTTTATCTTTATCCAAAATAAATCACCCAGTTAAAATGTATTTCTTTTTTCTATTCTATATGCTTTTACTCATAAAAACAATAAAAAGAAAAAAAATTATAAATTTTTTTGCATAATCAAATCTTTGATCACTTCCCCTGCAACGATCAGTCCTGCCACGGAAGGCACAAAAGCATTACTGCCCGGCGTCTGCTTTTTCAGGTTCTGTCCTTCTGCCGACAACTCTTCTCCTGGTCTTTCATTGCCATCCATGTCTTCATTCAGTAATACCGGTTTTTCGGTAGAATATACCACTTTTAAATGATAAATTCCTCTTTTTTTCAGTTCCCGCCTCATCACTCTTGCAAGCGGACAAACGGATGTCTGTGAAAGATCCGCAACCTGAAAGGCCGTGGGGTCCAGCTTATTGCCTGCTCCCATAGAGCTAATGATCGGCACATTCGCTGACTTAGCTTCTTCAACCAATGTCAATTTACCAGTTATCGTATCAATGGCATCCACAATATAATCATATTTCCTAAAGTCAAACATCTTTGCCATATCAGGCATATAAAAGACTTTATGAGTGCAGACCTGAGCCCCGGGATTGATATCCAAAACCCGCTCCTTTGCCACGTCCACTTTATATTGCCCTACCGTCTTTGTCGTTGCGATAATCTGCCTGTTTATATTACTCAGGCAGATCTTATCATTGTCAATCAGATCCAACGATCCCACACCGCTCCTGGCCAGTGCTTCCACAGTATAACTGCCCACACCACCAATACCAAATATTGCCACCCTGGCCCCGGCCAATCGCTCCATAGCTTTCCCGCCCAATAGTTTCTCTGTTCTTGAAAATCTTTCCGTCATTCGTCCTTTCTCCTGCCTTCACCCTACAGTGTACCCCATACAATTTTTCCACAAATACAAAAAAGCCCAAAATTCTGTTCCTACAAAATTTTAGGCTTTCTTGCTTCCTGAGACACGGGGGGCTCGAACCCCCGACAACTTGATTAAAAGTCAAGTGCTCTACCACCTGAGCTAGTGTCCCTTACAAAAATAAAATGCCCAGAACCGGAATCGAACCAGTGACACGAGGATTTTCAGTCCTCTG
>CANPIC010000006.1 GCA_947574055.1 uncultured bacterium | reverse complement strand
AAATAGAGAGAAATTTCTCATTTTAACTTGTACTAAATCTTGACATAGGACCAAACAGGACATTGCGGAAATGGAAAACCATATGCAACGGGAAGAGGTAAAGGAAGCCGTTCTGACCGGTTATGGAGAGAGCAGACGCTATTCTGCTACGTTGACAGAACGTTCTTTGTATGCGGCGAAACGGCTTTCCGGCGGAGCGATTGTCCGGCTTTCGATTTCGCAGCGTTCGATACTGGCGCTCTGGCTTGGTATGGGACAACCGGTCAGCGCTGTTTTTGCTGCTGCCGTTATCCTGTCCGTTGTACTGGCCATCCGGCTTTCCGGCAGGATCGTGGAACCGCTCGATGAGATTGATCTCGATGCGCCTTTGTCAGGAGAGCAATATGAGGAACTGATGCCGTTTCTGAGACGGATCGACAGCCAGCAGCAAAGACTTCTCCGGCAGAAAGCACAGCTGGAACAGAGAGAAAATGAACTGCATACCATTATCGGCAGTATGAAGGAAGGCATGATCCTTGCCGACCGGGAAGGCAGGATTCTAAGCATCAACCATGCTGCCCGTAAATTGTTGGATGCGCCGCAAGACTGCATCGGCCTGTCTGTTTTGTCTTTGTGCAGGGCTTTGGTACTGCGGGAAATGACAGAAAAAGCCCTGAGCGGAGAGGCTGGGGGCGGCATCATAGGATTGCAGGGAGAGCGCTATCAGATCAATGCGAGTCCGGTTTTGTCCGGGGATCAGATTAAGGGGGCGGCGGTCTTCTTTTTTAACGTGACAGAGAAGGAGAAGGAGGAGCAGCTTCGCCGTGAGTTTACCGCCAATGTTTCGCATGAACTAAAGACACCCCTGCACGCAGTCTGCGGTTATGCAGAACTTTTAAAAAATGACATGGTCAGAGCAGAGGACCGGACCATGTTCGCGGCCAGGATATATGAGGAAGCACAGCGCATGGTACGGCTTGTGGAAGATATCATCAATCTCTCCCACCTCGACGAAGGGGCAAAAGGCATGGCGTATGAGAGCGTTGATCTCTATGAACTGGCCCACAGGGCCATCCGGAGTCTGGAAGCGGAAGCAGCTGCGTCACATATAACGCTCGAACTGACAGGAGAGCCCACACCCTTAACCGGCATACCGCCGCTTTTGTACAGCATTATCTATAACCTCTGTGACAACGGGATCAGATACAATCATAAAAACGGAACGGTGACTGTCAGGATACAAAAGGGAGAGGACGCAATCCTGCTCTCCGTGCAGGACAGTGGCATCGGCATTGCACCGGAGCACCGAGAGCGGATCTTTGAACGGTTTTACCGGGTGGACAAAAGCCATTCCCGCGAGACAGGCGGTACCGGCCTGGGGCTGTCCATTGTCAAGCATGCGGCCATGATACATCATGCAGCGATTGAAGTCGGGAGCGTGCCGGGGCATGGTACGGTCATCACAGTACGGTTTCCGGGGTGCCCGGTGGAGGCGTCCGGTCAAAAGCGGTGACAGCGCCTGACGCAGGCGTGGGGATCTTCCCAGGACAGGAGTGAGATAAATGAAAATTATAAACCTGATAGAGGACACCGTGGGTGTCCCGGGACTGCATGCGGAACACGGTCTGAGCATATATGTGGAGACAGACCGGCATAAGATTCTGGCAGATACCGGTGCCGGCGCAAAGACATGGGAAAATGCGGCGCATCTGGGAGTTGAGATTGGAGAGGTGGATACGGTCTTTTTAAGCCATGGGCACTATGATCATGGCGGCGGGATTCTTTCGTTTGTGAGGAGGAATCCTGATGCCTTACTCTGGCTGCACCAGACAGCCGGTCATGCATATTACAATCTGAAAGAGAACCGGGAAAAGTATATCGGGATAGACCGGGACATTCTCGCTCTTTCGCAGTGTATCCGGCTGGGAACGGGATATTATCGTCTGGATGAGGAACTTTCCATATTCAGCGGCGCGGCAGGAAGGCGCAAATGGCCGGGGAGTAACCGCACATTAAAGTGTAAAGAGGGCGGCAGGTTCCGGCAGGATACGTTTGCCCATGAACAGTATCTGATCGTGCGGGCAGAGGGAAAAACAGTCCTGCTCTCAGGCTGTGCGCATAATGGCATTTTGAATATCCTTGACCGGTATCAGGAAGTCTGTGGCGATCTGCCGCACCTTGTGATCAGTGGCTTTCATATGATGAAAAAAGAGGCTTATGAAAAAGAGGAGATCGAACTGATCAAAGAGACCGCCAGGGAATTAAGGGAGACAGGCATCCTTTTTTATACCGGTCACTGTACCGGCTTGCCGGCTTTTGAGATCATGCGGGAGATTATGGGAGACAGACTGCGATATATGCATTGCGGGGACCGGATTTTATAAATGGAAACAATACAGGTTTTACGGAGAAAAAAGGTGCAGGAGAGACAGTCATACATGACAGAAGAATGTGGTCGGGAGCGGTTTCTGATTGCCGTATGTGATGATGAAGAATATTTCAGACATCTGGAAGAAAAGCGGATTGCGGGCTATATGAAAAGGCATGGATATGGTTATCGCATTGATACCTATGCTTCCGGCAGGGAAATGCTGGAACAGACGGCTATGATTGCGCAGTATGACCTTATATTCCTGGATATCAGCATGGAGCAACCGGACGGGATGGAGACGGCAAAGATCATCCGCCGGATATCGCCGGAGGTATTTATCGTCTTTGTGACAGCATACATAACCTGGGCGCCGGAAGGGTATAAAGTGGGCGCGGTCCGTTATCTGCTGAAAGAAAGCAGAGGAATGGACGCCGCGCTGCGGGAATGTCTGGATGTGGTGACGGACAGGATGCGGCGCAGTAAAGTGCAGTATGAGGTCGATTTTCCGCAGGGGAAAAAGCGCATATTGGTGGAAAAGATTTTGTATGTGGAGAGCAGACTGCACAAGGTATTGTTTTATGTGCTGGAAGACGGAGTCAGGGAATACTATAAATACGGCAGACTGGACGAGGTGGAAGAGGAACTGCGTGGCCATGGATTTTTCCGTGTCCATCAGAGCTATCTTGTGAATATAAAGTATGTAAGCCATGTGGAAAGGTATACGGCGTCATTAAAGAACGGGATCATGGTTAACATATCCAAACGCTATTATAAAGATGTGGAAAGAGAGTACATCCGCTGGCAGGGGGAGTTATGACAATGACAGAATATCTTGTCGGCGCTGCCGAAAAGGGGTGGGAGGTATACTGCTGTATGCTGTTGCTACGCTCTTTTGTGCGGCCCGCACGACAGGCCGGCAGGCATTTATCCGTGCTGGCCGGCTGTGTGCTGGCGGTTTTGTGCCTGGCGGCCGATATCTGGTTGCACAATCCGTATGGCAGGGCAGTGGTGGTCTGTCTGCTCGTCACGCTGTTTATAAATATCATGTTTCATGTCCGTTTTGTGATGACACTTGTACTGGCCTTGCTCTATCATGGGCTGACGATTGTGGCCGAATATCTGGTGGCTGCCTTGTCTGCCGGAATCCTGCACTTTTTTCCGGCAGGCGGGCCGGTGGCCGATCTTACATTTCTGCCGGGCGGTGTTGCTTTTACCCTGGTGAGTAAAGTGCTGCTATGGGGTGGTATTGTGCTGCTGGGCAGGATGGCCGACGACCGTTCTTTTGCAGTGCTGACAGACCGGGAATGGTGGCTGCTGTTTTTCAGTTCGTGCAGTACAGTCGTCGCCTTTTTGATCATAACCACTTCGCCTTTGCAGCGGGATCAGGGAGATGCCGCCTCTGATCTGTATCTGGCGGCCGGCATTTTGTTGATTGACTTTGTGGTGTACCGGATGGTGATCGAAGTGACTGAGCGGGAGCAAAGGCGCAGGGAAGACGCAGTATTTCGGGAGCGGGTAAAGAGCGAGATGGCGATGTATCGCTCCGTCTCCGAAAATCTGGACCGGCAGAAGAAACGGACTCATGAGTATAAAAACCAGCTCTCGGCGATCAGTGCACTGGCGGCGGAAGGAAAGTACGAGGAATTGCAGGAATATCTGCAAAAAGTCGGAAATACCGTTTTGCCTGGCAGGGAAGTGATTGATGCGGGGCATGTGATCGTAAATGCGATATTAAATACGAAATACCGGGAAGCGACAGAAGCTGGGATGGTGTTTGCCTTGCAGGTAAACAATCTGGCCGGGCTTCACATGGAGGAAGAAGATATCGTTGTCCTTCTATCCAACCTGCTCGGCAATGCCTTTGAAGCCTGTGGAGAGGGCGATGTGATCCGGCTGAAATTTGTGCTGGAAGAAGGGCAGGTCATCCTCTCCGTACAAAACAGTATGAAAAACGGGCCGGTCGTGGAAAACGGCCATCTGCTGTCCACCAAGACTGCGGATAAGGAAGAACATGGATTCGGTATCCGCAATGTGATCGAAACGGTGGAAAAATACCATGGCAAATATGTGATTGATCATGACAGGGATCATTTCCGGTTTTCGATTCTGATTCCCCATCCCGGCTGACAGTGAATTTCATTGCCAATTCTGCAATTATTTTTCCAAATCTGACAGAACAGTAAAAAGAAGGCAGGCCGATCCGATATGTACAGGAGAAACCATAAACTATGACTGTCAAAGGAGGAAAAACGGTTATGACAAGTTATATTATCATCGGTGTTATTGCAGTAGTGGTTCTTTTCATCATCGTCTATGTGAAAATGACCATTGATGAAAAGAAAGGGGCCAACAGTGAGGAAAAGCAGCGGATCAAAGACATTGTCAGACGGGCGGTGCCGGACGGGGCATCTTATACCGCCGCTTACGGGACGAGGGAAGAACTGACACTGGGTGGAGGCGGCAGAACAGTTACCACCACGACCAAATACTGGTATTATGCTGTGGCTTTTAAGCCGGGGGATCTTTATCTGGTACCTTTGGCCATCGAAGGCGGAGATATCAGTTACGGACAACCGCTTCACTATGGCAAAAATGACCTTGGCATGGCAGAGGCCAAAAAGGGACTGCTTACCTTATATGATAAGGACAGAAAAGAAATTTTTACTCTTTTCGTGGTGGAAAGCAATACAAAGGATGATAAGTATCACCCTGTGAATATCCAGCAGAAAGAAGAAGCAGAGGCTTTTGCACAGTTTTCACAGGCTCTTATGCAGGAAGTCAACGCGGCGCATGGCATAACCGATATCAAAGCGGCAAAAAAAGAAGCGAGAAAGAATACCTGAGCACTGGCCCGGGCCTGCAAACTCCCTTCCTCATTCGGATAAATATTGACACAAAAACAGAGAAAAGCGTATAATAAAGCAATATAGAAAAAGTATGCTCCATACTGCTCTTTGCCAGCGGCAGTATGATGAATGGCTGTACCGGCAATGGAATGAGGATTTTGATATGAATAAGAAGCAGAGCGGAAAGAGAATGGATAAAGGAGTTACTTTGCTTCTTTCTATTGTAATGGTTTTCTGTATCTTAGCAGTGGCGGTATTCTCGGTGGCACATAAGATATCCGCGGAGATGTCTGCGTCTGCGATACAGAATCTGAGTGAGAGCCTGGATCTGATCAAGTGCACGATAGAATCAATTTTGAATAAGGATGCGGAATTTCAGCGGCTGATGGCCGCTGAGATTGCAGTGGCGGACGATCCGGTCACTTATATCCGCTCCTGGCAGCAGAATCAGACCATGGTAAAGGTATCCCTGATCCGTCAGGGAGAGAGCAGGGGTATCTCCAATAGCGGGGAAGTGTTTGATCCCGGGGAACTGGATTTTTCGGACGGAGGAATGATTGACGGACTGGCAGTTTCCAGTTCGTATATTAATTATATGGGGACCTGGGCATATTCCACCAAATGTCCTGTTGTGAGAGACGGACAGGAGATCGGGACGTTGTATGTGGAGTATGTATATGATTCTTTGGATAAATCGCTCCCGACCGGGTTTTATGACAAAAAAGCAATGCTGTATATTATGGATGCCAGGACCGAGCGGTTTGTGTTAAAACCAAAGGGGATGGGGCAGCGGAGCGCAGGGCATCTGAACCTGGAAGACTTTTACCGGGCCAATGACATTCTGGAAGCCGATCTGCGGGCCGAGGTCGCGAAGTGCCTGGCAAACGGGGAGAATATTCTGTTTTACCATGATATCCGGGGAAAAGATGCGCTGAATTATATGTGGACGGTCAACGGTGGGACACTATATCTGATCGGTTATGTGCCCGTTGAAGCGATCCAGCAGGAAGGAAAAAGTGTCAACCAGAGTATACTGATCGTAGTAGCTGTAATGCTGGTTGCCTTTTTCCTGTGCTGTTTTTTATATTATATGAATCAGCGCCAGCAGATTAAGATACGAAAAGAGCGGGAAGAGGAACGGGAGATCCACAACAGACGTCTGATGGAGGCATTGCAGGCGGCGCAGCTTGCAAACAACTCCAAGACCACTTTTCTCTCCAATATGTCCCATGATATCCGGACCCCGATGAATGCGGTGCTGGGTTTTACGACACTGCTGGCCAAAGATGCAGAGAACCCTGAGAAAGTGAGAGCCTATACGAAGAAGATCATGGCGTCCGGCCAGCATCTTCTCAGCCTGATCAATGATGTGCTGGATGTATCCAAGATCGAGAGCGGGAAAGTCGTACTCAATGTGGAAGAATTTACTCTCAACGCGCTGGTATCCTCGGTGGATGCCATTATCCGTCCTATGGCCAAGGCGAGAGGCCAGAAATTTCATCTGGAAGTGACAGGCATAAAATACGAATATCTGATGGGCGATGAGACAAGGATCAATCAGATCCTGATCAACCTGCTCTCAAATGCTGTCAAATATACACCGGAGGGCGGTAATATCTGGTTCCGTATCATCGGGCTCAGGCAGCGCTCCGCGCAGTTTGAACATATCCGGATCGAAGTGGAAGATGACGGATATGGAATGACGCCGGAATATCTCAAGACGATTTTTGATGCCTTTACCAGAGCGGAAAACAGTACGACCAATAAGGTTCAGGGTACGGGGCTGGGGATGGCCATTACCAAGAACATCGTGGAACTGATGGGCGGGACGATCGACGTTACCAGCGAAGTGGATCGAGGCAGCCTCTTTAGGGTAGAACTGGAGTTTCGGATCCCGGAGGGGCAGAAAGAACGGAAATTCTGGGAGGAAAGTGGCATATCCCGCATCCTCGTGGTGAGTACAGCGCAAGAGACCGGGCAGAATATCCAGATGCTGATGCATGGTGTGGGGGTTTTGACAGAGGTAATTGCGGGCGCCGGGGCGGTTTTGCAGGCAGGCAGCGACAAAGCGGTGACAGACTGTCAGCTTGTGCTTTTGGATCTGGATGCACCGGGGATGGATGCCACACAGGCGGCGAGGGGACTGCGTGAACATATGCCGGATGCGATCCCCCTGGTGCTTTTGGCGGCTGATGGTGCAGAAGAGATGGAAGAAGCACTTTTGCTGCAGAACACAGGGCTGTTATCCAAACCGTTTTTTGTCTCCGCATTACAGGAAAAAATACTGGAGATGCAGGCAGGCTCCCGCGCAGGCGGAGAGCAGGCATGCAGTAATCTGGAGGGGCTTTATTTTCTGGCCGCAGAGGATAATGAAATCAATGCGGAAATACTGGCAGAAATCCTTTCGATCGAAGGGGCAGGCTGCGAAGTGGTGGAAAACGGCCAGCGTGCGGTGGAACGCTTTATGGATTCGGCGGAAGGAGAGTTTGATGCTATATTAATGGATGTACAAATGCCTGTCATGAATGGTTATGATGCGACAAGGGCAATCCGGGCACTGGCGCGCAGCGACGCCCGCCGGATTCCGATTATAGCCATGACGGCCAACGCTTTTGCGGAGGATGAGAAAGAGGCATTGGACGCTGGTATGGATGTTCACCTTTCCAAGCCTGTCGATGTGGAATTGTTAAAAAAAGTAATCAGACAATATACGTGTAAAGGGAGCGAGGTATGAAAACGAATCGGAAAAGAACCGGCGGCAGACTGGCAGCAGCCGTTCTGACAGGGGCAGCAGTCCTTACGCTGGCAGCCTGCGGCGCTCAGGAAGAAAGAGGCAGAAATCTGCTCACTGACACAGAAGAATCGGAACGAATCGTAAACTTTTACAGCCCGATGGAAAAAACAGATCCGGATGTGGAAAACACGGCCAGAACCGCATCGGATCTGACGGTTGCCATGGCGGAAGAGCAGCTGGGCGTGACCGTGGCATATAATACGTATACAGCAGAAGATTATGAGGATAAAACCTATGATGATGTGGCGATTGACCGGGCACGTCACAATATGGATGACTTATATCTGTTAAATCCGGATACCATCCGTACTTTGGGAGAAGAAGGCGCATTGGCGGATCTGTCGGGACTTTCCTGCGTGGAGAATCTGCGGGATGTGGTGAAAACTGCCAATATGGTGGATGGAAAACTGGTGGCGATTCCGCAGGAAGTGGTGGCCTATGGCCTGTTTATCAATCAGGATATGTTTGATCAGTATAATCTGCAGCTGCCGGAAACGCCGGAAGATTTTCTGGAATGTTGCCGGGTATTTCAGGAAAATGGAATAGAGACGCCGGTGGGGGCCAATCGCTGGTGGCTGGAAACCTTTGTGTTTGCTCAGGCCTATGCAGATCTGTATAACGGCGGCAATACCGAAGCCGAGATTGCCGCACTTAACAGCGGGGAGAGCAAATACAGTGATTATATGCGTTCCGGCTTTGTATTTCTGCAGGAATTGATTGACTGCGGCTATGTGGATGCGCAGAAGGCGCTTGTCAGTGAGGCGATCGAGGGAGAAGGCGAGGATTTTCTGGCCCAGAAGACACCCATTGTCATGGCATACTGGGGCGCAGCCAATGCCGAGACTGCTTACGGAAGACCGGATTTTAACATGGTGGTGATCGGTTTCCCAAGCAGCCGGGGACAGATGCCTGTGATGTCGATCACCGGCTTCGCAGTGGGCGCCAATGCGGAGCATCGGGATGATGCGCTACAGACGTTGGAGGTAATACTCTCCGATGAAGCGTTGCAGCTCTACACGGAAACCAATAAGGTAATCTCACCGTCTAAAAATGTGGAAGTGGATTGTATTGCGGCTTTGCGGCCATTAAATGATAAAATTCAGCAAAATATCTATGTGCTGGGGGCCAATGCCAGTATGAAAGTAGAGCAGTGGGGAAATACCTGCCTGATCGTAAGGGATCTTCTGGGCGGTGCCACAGTGGATGAATGTATGGAAGCGTTTGACAGACTGCAGGAGGAGTCTCTGCATCAGGAGTGAGTCAGGATGTTTCGGGCGATCAGAGAATCAAAGGGCAGCGGTATGAAGGGTATGAGGTGAAGTGATGGCAAAACGGGCGGCAATGGTACTGGACCGGAAATACAAAGTGGCAGAAGTGGACAAAAGGATATTCGGTTCCTTTATTGAGCATATGGGGCGTGCAGTGTATGACGGGATCTATCAGCCGGGGAATCCTCTGTCAGATGAAGACGGATTTCGCAGGGATGTGATGGAGATGGTAAAAGAACTGCATGTGCCCATCGTCCGTTATCCCGGTGGCAATTTCGTATCCAGTTTTGTATGGGAGGACAGCGTGGGGCCGCTGGAACTGAGGCCGAAACGACTGGAACTGGCATGGCAGGCCCTGGAGACCAATGAGATTGGTATCAATGAATTTGCCAGGTGGGCCCGGAAGGTAAATACAGAAATTATGATGGCGGTAAATCTGGGCACCAGGGGCATGACCGATGCCTGTAATCTGCTGGAATACTGTAATTTCCCGGGTGGCACAAAGTACAGTGATCTGCGTATCTCCCATGGGGTAACAGATCCGTATCGCATCAAGGTATGGTGCCTGGGCAATGAGATGGACGGTGCCTGGCAGCAGGGGCATAAGACCATGCATGAATATGGGCGTACGGCAGAAGAGACGGCCAAATTAATGAAGCTGATTGATCCGGGGATCGAACTTGTATCCTGCGGCAGTTCTCATCGGGATATGCCTACGTTCCCGGAATGGGAAAGGGTGACCCTGGAACATACGTATGACTATGTGGATTATGTGTCCATGCACGAATATTATGACAACGAAGCGGATGATGTGGCGGATTTCCTTGCCAAGTCGGATGACATGGATGATTTTATCTGCAGTGTGATCTCGGTCTGTGATTATGTCAGAGCCAAGAAACGTGGCAGGAAAAAGATCCATCTCAGCTTTGACGAGTGGAATGTCTGGTTTCATTCCAAAGCAAAAGAACGTGAGATCCGCGAGAATACGCCGTGGGGCGTAGCGATGCCGGTACTGGAGGATATTTATACCTTTGAAGATGCGCTGCTGGTAGGATTGATGCTGATTACGCTGTTAAAGCATGCTGACCGTGTGAAGATGGCGTGCCTTGCGCAGCTGGTGAATGTGATTGCGCCGATCATGACAGAGCAGGGGGGCGGCCCGGCGTGGCGGCAGACAATCTTCTATCCCTTTTTGCATGCATCCCGGTACGGACGGGGTGTGGTGCTGCAGCCCGTCATAGAGACACCGGTTCATGATACGAAGTGTCATGAGAGAGTGAGCGATATGGAGAGTGTTGCGGTATGGAATGAGGAAAAAGAAGAACTGACAATTTTTGCGGTAAACAGAAACCCGGAGGAGGATATCATACTGACGGCAGATATGCGGGGGATGGAAGGATACTGGCTGAAAGAACATATCTTACTGGAACATGCGGACCGCAAAGTTTGTAACAGCGCAGGCCGGGAGGCCGTGTCTCCGCAGGTTGTGGACCGGTCTGAACTGACGGAGGGGATACTGACAAGCATGCTCCATCGTCTGTCTTGGAATGTGATACGATTTGGAAAAGAGAAGGCAGGAGAGTAAACAAAAGCGGCGGCTTCAGAGATGGAGCCGCCGTATCAGTTCACTGCGCAGAGCAGAGCCCCGGAATAGCAGCATTGCAGCCAGGGATATGATGCTGATGCCGGCGCAGATGGCAGAAGGATAGACGATCCGCAGGACGCCGGACAGCAGCAGCGCCAGAGGGATCAGGCCTGCCAGGACACAGAGGATAAGATAGAGCAGATAATCGGACGGACGCAGATGGAGTGCTCTGGCGGTTATGGCGATGGCCAGCTGCATGCAGGGAAAGAACACTGGCAGCACAAAATGGACAGACCAGCCGTTGCCGCCGGTGAACCAGTCCCATAGCAGGACCAGTATGGAGATAAGCACAAGCTGCCACATGGCGGCTTTCATGGGATTGCGCCGCCGGCGCAGTGTCATGCCCACAGACAGCCAGGCGCTGGCCAGCCCGGCAGCCACCGGGATAAACCATAGCCGATTGCCGGGCAGGCTGAGATTGATTACGCCGCAGACGACGATTGCGATCACGGTCATCAGAGCAATCATGCGGATCAGAAGGCCATAAGGCTTTTGTCTGAATGGCAGACGGGGATAAGAGTCCTCCGTGGCATTGCCTGAGAGCCTGCTCTGGCATAAAGGGCAGCGCTCTATAGTTCCGGTCAAATAAATATTACATGCTTTGCAGTAACGCATGCTTAGTCCACCTCCCCGTCAGGATGAAAATTAGCTGTTAAGACAACTTCCAGTCCAAGCTGAGACAGTTCCCGGAAAAAAGCGCGTTCCACCTCATGTTCCCGAAAAGGTCCGGCAAAACTGACTACATACCAGGGGCCGAAAGAACAGGCACATGCCTGCAATACGCCCGCGCAGGTCAGGACACCGAACTGATGGATCAACTGTTCCATACCTTCCGGCATGGTGATTTTCCCCACATTGGAGAAGGAAGAGGTGGTTCCGCGCATGGCAAGTATATTGGCTGTCCGCAGCACGATATCCTTGACCGGCAGAGGTACGATGCGCAGGGGGATGCTGTGTTCCAGGGCGCAGAGTCTGTTCATGCGGTCACGGAGATTTTCCCTGGTGAGGCTGGACTGGAAAGCGTGCCTGACCTGGGCTGCGACTGCCTCCAGACTGTCCTCCTGGCGGCTGAAATCGTAGCCGACAGGAATGGTTGCGAAGAAATTGCGTGCGGACTTGGAAGGGAAATAGCTTCGCAGGTTTACCGGTACGGAGATGACCACCGGTTTTCTGGTATCCCGGATCCGCATGCCGTCGTGGATGGCGCGCAGCAAAATGGCAACCATCAGTTCTGTCAGCGTGATGTTCCGTTCCCGTGCGCAGGCGAGGGTATCTGCCAGCGGTAGACGGCCCTCCAGTACAGCCAGCCGGTTTTTGGGCAGGCGGCTGCCGCGGAGCCTGTAGGCATGACGGGGCAGGTCAAACTGGTGGCCGGCCGGTTTTTCATAATATTTCTGGAAACTGTCCGCCTGTTTCTGCCAGTCAGAAGCGTCCAGAAGCAGTTCCGGCAGCGGCGGTGGAAAGGCCTGCGGATAACAGGTGAGCAGATATTCACACACAAGCGTGCGCAGAAACTGCAGTGCCCCAGTGCCGTCAGTCAGGGCATGATAGACCTCCAGGATGATACGTCTGCGGTAGTACATGACCCGGAAGAGCAGGCTGCGGCGGACCGAAGGATAGATAGGAAAGCAGGGCGGCGTATCTTCCCTGCGGACAACAGGGCGCAGGGCGCTGTCTTCCAGATAATACCAGAACAGTCCCCGTTTCATGACAGAACGGTAGATGGGAAAGCGTTCCAGCGTCCGGTCCAGAGCCTGTTGTAGCAGTTCCGGCTGTACCGTTTCCTGCAGTTCGCAGACAAAGCGGAATACCTTGGAATTATGCGGAGAAGAACTGGCCGGGAAGATCTTGGCGGCATTGTCCAGCTTCCACCAGTGAGGAAGGCTTCTATTTTTCATTGTCACTCCTCCAGAAAAGAATTGATGAGTGCATAGGTCTTTTTGACCAGTTCAAAGCGGGCCGGCAGCGAAAAATATCCATGCAGTGCATCGTCCAGCCGGTACATCCTGACATGATTGCCTGCTGCCTGCAGCTTTTTTCCATAGGCTTCGCCCTCATCCCGCAGCGGACAGTACTGGGCAGTGATCAGCAGGGTATCCGGCTGATGCGTGAAATCTTCTGCCAGCAGGGGTGCGAAGTATGGGTTTGTCAGATCGTCGTCGCAGGAACGGTACAGGCTTAAATAATCGCAGACCCGTTTGGAAGTCAACAGGTATCCGGTTCCGTTTTCGTGGACCGATGCAAATGGCGAGGTTTCCGAGTGGTCGCTGGCGGTGGCCGGATAGATCAGGATCTGCCGCCCCGGCAGAAATTCGCCCCGGTCCCGTGCCATCAGGGAGACTGCAGCCGCCAGATTGCCGCCTGCGCTGTCTCCGATCAGGACGATAGCAGACGGATCGACACCGAATACACCACTGTTATGAAACAGCGTACGTGTTACTGCATAGCAGTCTTCCGGAGCGGCTGGAAAAGGATGTTCCGGTGCCAGGCGGTAATCTGCCGAGGCCACGATACATCCCGTTGCGGCGGCCATATCGCTGCAGACGCCATCATAACTGTCAATGTTCCCGGTGACCCAGCCGCCGCCATGGAAAAAGAGGAGGATGAAAGGTTTGGTAATGTCTTCCGGTGTGAAAATCCGGACTGGTACCTGATGGTCAACACAAGACACCTCCTGATCCCAGACACGGTAAAGGGAAGGTTTTTTCAGCCGGTGAGACAGGAGTTTCTTCACTTCCCTCTCTACCATATAAGTTTTTTTGATATCAATTTCAGGATACGACAGCAAATTGAGCGCTGCCCGTACTGCTATGTTAATGGACATAACAAAGTCACTTTCTATCAATCATGCCTGAATTGCGTTGTATGGAATCATATACACCGGAATATGCCCGGTATTTACAAAATCATACAACAGTTCAGGCCGCGTTTTCCTGATTTTTATTATACTGGAAACAAGGCAGTATGGCAACCGGGCATTGTATGTGACATACAGGGCAGTTGGAGAGGGGAATCAGGAATGATCAGAAGGTATGTTGCTTAGATAGTAAAAGACAGCCAGGTCTGTAAAAGGCCGGCTGTCTTTTGCCGTTTTATTTTATGTATTCCTGTATGATAGGCGAAATCTGGGAGAGCATATTGTCCACATCTTCGAACATGCTGCTCTTGGTGGTGCCCAGATTGCTGGCCTGGGCGATGTGCTGCTGCACATCCAGATGGAGTTGCTTTGTTTTGTCAAAGACCCGGCACAGTTCCTGCAATTCCGAGCGGGAATCATTGATTACGCCGGAGATTTCTGTCTGTACGGCACTGGCGCCTTCGGCCGAGCGGGTAATCTGATCAAACATCTCACCGGTCTGATTTACCTTTGCAAGACTCTCATCCAGAGCCTGCTGGGAGGTGGAGATGCTGACGCTTAACTGGTCGGTTCCCATTTCCACATCATTGATACCGGCATCGACTTCTGCCACCAGGTCTTTGATTTCATCGGCCAGATGCTTGACTTCGACTGCCACGACCCCAAATCCTTTGCCCTGTTCCCCGGCCCTTGCGGCCTCGATGGTGGCGTTCAGAGCCAGGATATTGGTCTGCTCGGCGATAGAGACGATCTTTCCGGTACATACTTTGATTTTGCGCAGAGCGGTCTGGAAATCGGCAAAAGTGCTTTCCATCTCACTGAAATGCGTTTCCACCTGCAGGGAACTGTTTTTGAGATCTTCCACTTCGTTCTGGGCCTGCATCACAGAACGGGTTATCTCGTCCTGTACTTCTGAAAACTGACCGGCTACGTTGTTGATATCGGAAAATGCCGATTCAAAATCATGCAGTTTCTCGTAAAAGGCTTCTGCTTCCTGCAATACATGATGGAAGGAACTGTTTACCATACTCAGTTTTTGCAGGGATGCCACTTCTTTTTGCACAATGTCTGTCCGATAGTCTTTCAGACTGTTTGCAATATGCATGATGGGATACAGGAATTCTTCTTTGGATATTTTTGGTACTTTTTTTTCGCTTTTATTTCTTTTCAGCATATTGTCTCCTTCCCATCATTCAAAGACCACACAGGTCATGGACTGGTTTACAAACTGGTTATTGTAGTGCTCCCCGTATCCCACCAGACCGGCGTGATTTCCCAGGATACTCATTTCTTTCAGGTATTGCTGCATATAATTGTTTTCTGTAAACAGCAGATAACGAAAGAGGCAGTTGATGGAAAAGACAGCGGAGATTCTGGAAAAATCCTTGCGGATCGTCTGGATGGTTTCCTGTACGATCGCCCTGTAGTCGCCCAGCTCCAGCATGATCAGAACATCCGAGTCATTGACCTGACGGAAACAGGTGAGGGCATTTCCGTTCACTTCTTTAATAGAAATGATACAGGTGTCATTTCCATTGATCTTCCCGAACGGGTTCTTAAAGGTCTGCGTGAGGATCTCTTTTTCCGTTACATGGAGAATATTCTGGTAGACCAGTTTGGCGGACTGCCCGTTCAACTCGCCGATGATATAATTTGCCTTGTCTGTTTTGGAGGCAATGAAACGGTAATCGCCCATGGGGCGATAAATATTTTCCTTGTAGGCTTTGGCCCTGCCATTGTTATTTTTGACAAGGGCATAAACGGCAGCATCATGGTAAACGTTCCCGTTGACAGATACCATGTCTGCATCTCCGGTTCCGCCGGCCAGAGAGATACCATGTCGTTTGAGGACGCTGTAGATGGTGGTCAGCACACAGGCATCATTCCCCGTACAGAAATCAATGCATACGGTATCCCTTTGTGAACCGTGTATACTGGCCATATCTGTCTCCAGACGTTTGATATGTTTTGCCGGCATGGTTGACGCATATTCCAGTACATTGGCTGCTGCGCTGACACCGTCATAAAAGGCGACCACGCCCACACCCTTTTCAATGACATGGGTGTCATAGCACATACCGACACATCCGATACTGGGAATACCCGGATAGCGCTTTTCCAGTTCCTTTACATGTGTTTCGAACTGCTCGCTGTTGGACATTAAAATAAGCAGCTGAGGCTGCTGCAGCCCGCGGACGGCTTCACTGAGATTCCCGCTGTGACTTGTTCCGAAAAATTGTTTCACTGATGATTCCTTTCTTTCTGCAGAGGTGCACCTGCGCAGCGGATGTGGCATACACGTCGCCTGCCTGTCACCTTTTATTCTTTTTGGTATGGTTGTCTGGGAAATTCTTCCCAGCCATTTTATTATACTTGAAAGTGGGAATTATGGCAATGGTATTGTATGGCTTTGATATAGCAAAATGATGTTGATGTTGCAGATACATGCCGGCAGAATATTAAAGATCAGGGAATTATTCCGATATATAGATAACAGAGAAAGGATGCCGTCCCCGACTGACGGGGAGAGAAAAGGATGGGTGATTTTATGAATCTGTCAGTGAAAGGATTTGGCATGTTTGGCAGCACGAATTTCGGCCTTTCGCCGGGAGGAGGGCTGCCGGGGATGCATGATATGACACTGAAAAGTACACAGGAGGCAGCGCAGAGAGCGCAGAAAGCAGCCGGACAGGTCAACTACTGGGAACAGCGTATGGCAGGGCTGAAAGAGATGGAGTGCGGCAGTGTGGAGGAGATAGCCGGGAAGCTGGAGATGCTGCATACCTATGAGGGTGAAATCGCAGCGGCAAAGGCGGCGTTCAATCAGGAACAGATGTTTCATCTGCTGGACGAAGCAAAGGAACGCGGAGAAAAGATCGCCGAAGCATTGGAAAAGATGGAACCCAAGACACCAGAAGAGCGGCAGGAGGAGATTGCCGAAGAGGCACTGGGCACAGAAGACAGCGGCGGCATGCTGGAAGAAATACTGGAAGAGGCCGAAGAGGTGCTGGAGGAAATCGGAGAAGAAGTGCTGGAAGAAACCACCGAAGAACTGAGCGAGGAACTTGCAGAACAAGAGGCAGCAGAACAAGAGGCGGCGCAGCAGGCCACAGCCGGTGAGGGCAAGATGGCCTACAGGCCGTTTGATATGCGGGCATAAAGGGCAGGCCACGGGTGCCGGCAACTGTCTGCAAGACTGCCGGCAGAGCAAACGATAGTGGGTCAGTTTCGAGGGAGGCAAATAAGTATGAACTTTAATGAACTGGACAGAAGGATGAGGCGGTTCGAACAGTCACTGGATCAGGTGATATGGCCGGAGTTATATCTCGTGGCCAGGCTGGATGGACGCAATTTTACCAGACTGACAAAGGAGATCTGTGAATTTGAAGCACCATTTGATATTCGGTTCAGAGATGCCATGGCCGGCGCAGCCAGACATTTGATGGAATGTGGATTCAGAATTGTCTATGGTTATACGGAAAGTGATGAAATTTCCCTGCTGTTCCACCGGGATGATAAT
Source organism: uncultured bacterium (assembly GCA_947574055.1). GTDB lineage: Bacteria > Bacillota > Clostridia > Lachnospirales > Lachnospiraceae > VSOB01. The sequence goes on along the minus strand of CANPIC010000006.1, from coordinate 60,637 downwards.
ACATTCGGACATAAGGCCGGGAAGATCAATTCTGTCATGGCAGGGGAGGCGAGTGCTTATATGTCTTTGCAACTCGGTGTACCGGCGTGTTTTGACTGCCGCGTGGCGCCACTGCCCAATCTGGAATGTGTGGGAGACTATTTTGCATGGCGACAGGAGGATGCCCACCGAAATTCGCTCAACGCCCACTGCTACTGGATGCTGCGCGGAAAAGGGCTTTCCGCGCAGGAGGCGGCCCGCCGGCTGGCAGGCAGGAGCATATCCTGGAAGAAGGAACTGCTGTTTGCAGAAAAGATCAATTATAATGGCCTTCCGCAGTGGCAAAAGAGAGGCATCGGCCTGTATTATGATACATACGAAAAGAAAGGGTACAACCCGGTCAGGAAACAGGAAGAGACGGCCATCAGAAAGCGGATCGAGGTCAATATGAGCCTGGAAACGGGAGAAGTATACAGAAAGTGGGTATGCGCGCTGGCTGCGGAAGCATAGACTGCCGTTTATGTCAAAGAAACCGGCTTTCATCCCATTTGATAAAAAATTTATGAATCCGGCCGATATAACTGGTGTACAGAAAACAGACGGCAGAAAGTAAAGCAGGAGGGATTTTATTATGAGAGTTACAAACAGCATGTTAAACAATACATCAGCGAAATCAGGGATTGCCCTGAATGAAAGCTCGCTGCTGAACTATATTGACAATGACAGTTCGGACGATGAGCTGCTTGCCTCGCTGCAAAGGGGCAAGACGGAAAAGAACAAAGAAAAGAAAGTCGGATTTGAAAAGCTGGAAGAGGCTTCTGAGCAGCTGGCGCAAAAAGCATTGCAGTTTTTTATGCAGGGCGAGGGTTCTCTGTTTGAAAAGGCCAAAGAGAGTGGGAATTATGAACAGGTGTGGGAGAAGGCGGAGGCGCTTGTCAATGATTTTAACAAATTGTTAAAGGAACTGGGAACCACATCCACACAGCTGGAAGACTATTATAAGAAGATGCTTGTGGAAAGCGCAGGCGGCAGTGCGGAGGCCCTGGCACAGATTGGGATAACGCAGCAAAAGGACGGCACGCTGAAACTTGACAAGGAGAAGCTGAAAGCAGCGGACCCGGAGACACTGGAAAAAGTGCTGGGAAAGGACGGCGGCTTTTCGGCGAGGGTGACATTAATAGCAGGACGAATCGCCGCAAACGCACAGGCCAACGTGGAAAGCCTTTCCAGCAGGTACGACGCTTCCGGCAATTCCTGGTCTGCAGCCATGAACAAATATGATTTCTGGGGCTAAATGATGAGTGGTGGAATCCATGTAAGCTACAAAACCAAGTCGTATGCCGCTTTTTTCGAAAGCTGCGGGAAGCGGCAGGACGGTCAGAGTATCCAGGCGGGGACGTTTCGCAGTGCGGCAGAGCGGATTGCGCAGAGTGCGGCGGGTGGACAGGATAAACAGAGAGGTTTGCCTGCCGGAGCCGGGGCAGTGGATGCATGGCAGGCAGGATGCAGGGACGGGAAGCGGAGCAGGAGAGGGGAAATCGCAGATGCCGCCGTTACGGACCCGGTGTCGGCATTACCGCCGGCGCACAGAGCGGAAGGCCTTATAAGGGATATGACGCTGGAAGAATATAAATGGTATATTTCAGGCCGGATCGCGGAACTGCCCGTCGCCTCCTCGCAGGCCGGCTGGGACTGGTACATTGATATTACGCAGGCCGGGTATGAAGCCATGAAACAGGATCCGGACTATGAAGCGCATGTGCTGGACTGTATACGCCGTAATTTCTCCGCGGGAGATCCGTTTCACAGCAGTACTTTTTCCATTCTGCATTTCGGTGCTACGGAGGAAGAGTTTTACGGGCAGAGTTATCGCTATGACAGTCCTGCGGAACATTTGCAGGACAAGGAGGAGAGTTACTGGGAGAAGCGCAAGGCACGCAGAAAGAAACTACAGGAACTGTTGGACGATCTGGCCGAGAAAAAAGCAGTGGCAAGGCGCCAGGGGCTGCCGGAGCCGACAATGCCCGATATCAATGCGATCCTGGCATTGGTCAGTGCCGATACCAGGAAATGACAGTTGCAAAAGGATGTTTTTTGTCTGTTTACGGCAGGCATAAAGAGGATTCGCACGGCATATACTGATAAGTTTGCAAAATATTTGTAGATTTTCCTAAATAAATAAACATTGGACTATCATTTTTGGTTATTTTGTAGTATAATTCCTGCATAGGTATTAAATGTAGGAGGGTAGCTTTATGGCGAAAGAAATGATTGCGATGCTTCTTGCCGGCGGACAGGGTTCCCGCCTGTATGCATTGACCGAGAAGCTCGCAAAACCAGCAGTTCCATTTGGCGGGAAATATCGTATCATTGATTTTCCGCTTTCCAACTGTGTCAATTCCGGAATTGATACGGTAGGTATTTTGACACAGTATCAGCCGTTGGTACTGAATGAATATATTGGAAACGGCCAGCCCTGGGATCTGGACCGTCTTTACGGAGGCGTACATGTATTGCCGCCTTATCAGAAAGCAAGCGGTTCGGACTGGTATAAGGGAACAGCCAACGCTATTTATCAGAATATTTCCTTTATTGAGCGGTATGACCCCCAGTATGTCATTATTCTTTCCGGTGATCAGATCTGCAAGCAGGACTACAGTGATTTCCTGAAATTTCACAAGGAAAAAGGTGCGGAGTTCAGTGTGGCGGTTATGGAAGTTCCGTGGGAAGAGGCATCCCGTTTCGGCCTGATGGTGGCAGGAGAGGATGACAGGATCACAGAATTTCAGGAGAAGCCCAAGGAGCCCAAGTCGAATCTGGCATCTATGGGTATCTACATTTTTAACTGGGATATTTTAAAGAAGTATCTGGAAGAAGACGAAGCGGATCCGGAATCCGAAAATGATTTTGGCAATAATATCATTCCCAATCTTCTTCGGGATAACCGCAAGATGTACGCGTATCATTTTGACGGCTACTGGAAAGATGTGGGGACGATCTCCTCTCTCTGGGAAGCCAATATGGAAGTTCTGGATCCGGAGCACAGCGGCATCAACCTGTTCGATGAAGACTGGAAGATCTACAGCCGTAACAGCGGTATGACAGGCCACAAGATCTGCAGCGGTGCAGTGGTTGAGAATTCCATGCTGACAGACGGATGTCGGATCAAAGGAACTGTAAAGCACTCGATTCTGTTCGCAGGTGTGCGCGTTGAGAAGGGCGCAGTGGTCGAGGACGCGGTTATTATGGGTAATACGGTCGTAAAGGCCGGCGCGGTGGTGCAGCACTGTATTGTAGCAGAGAATGTTACCATCGGTGAAAATGCAGTGGTAGGTGCAATGCCTTCCGGTGATGAAAAGGGCGTGGCTACTGTGGGCGACGGCGTGACCATTGGCGACGGTGCAAAGGTAGGCCCCAATGCCATGGTGAGAAATAATATAGAAGGCGGTGAAGAACAATGGTAAAATCAAATAGAAGTGCCCTGGGCATTATTTTCCCCAACAGTTATGACGCGTTGGTTCCGGAACTGGTAAATGTGCGTATGATGGCTTCTATTCCTTTTGCCAGCCGTTACCGTCTGATTGACTTTATCTTATCCAGTATGACCCAGAGTAACATTCACAATATTTCGGTCATGGTGAATAACAACTATCATTCTCTGATGGACCATCTGGACTCCGGTCGTGAGTGGGATCTGGTGCGCAAGAATGGTGGATTACATATCTTCCCGCCTTTTGCAGAGAAAGAATCCAAGCCCTATGTGGGGCGTGTGGGTGCGATGGCCGGTATTCTGGACTTTTTAAGGGACCAGAAGGAAGAGTATGTGGTCATAGCGGACACGAATGTGGTAGTGAATTTTGATTTTAAAGCGTTGATCAAAGCGCATATCGAAAAAGGTGCGGATGTCACCATCGCCTATAATGAGCAGGAGTTCCCGGAGGGCCTGATGAAATCACAGTCCAATGACAAAGGTTTTTATTATACCTTTAACATTGAAGACGGTCGCGTGACGAGGATTTTTGTCAATCCGAGGGAAGAAGGCGTACAGAATTTCTCCATGAATATTTCCGTACTTCGCCGCGAATTGCTGATCGACCTGATCAACACGGCATTTGTACACGGACAGGAGTATTTTGAAAGAGATGTACTGCTTCCGCGTCTGAACAAACTGAATGTACAGGCTTATAAATACGAAGGCTATGTGGCCCGGATCAGTGATATCAAGAGTTATTTTGACGAGAATATGAGATTGCTGGATGATTATAATCTGGATGCACTGTTCTCAGGCCATACGGTTTATACCAAGATCCGTGACGATACACCGACCAGATATGTGGAAGGGGCAAAGGTACAGAACGTAATGGCAGCCGACGGTTGTCTGATCGAAGGGGATGTGGAAAACAGTGTGTTGTTCCGTGGTGTCAAAGTGGCCAAGGGTGCGAAAGTAAAGAACAGTATCCTGATGCAGGGCACCGTGATCGAGGCAGGCGCCAGCGTAGAATATCTGGTGGCAGACAAAAATGTCACGATCAGAGCCGGAAAAGAGATGAAAGGGACAGATACCTTCCCTGTATATATTGCGAAATTCAGAACGGTTTAAACGGGCAGTATGCCATAACGGCTTATACCATCCGTGCAAAGGAACATAAGAATAGGACAAAGGCAGGAACGGGTAAAAGCGTTTCTGCCTTGTTATGTCTGCATGAAAGTTGAAAACGGAGGACTGAAATGAGTAACAACTTTAATTACTACACCCCGACCAGAGTGATATTTGGCAAAGGGACAGAAGCGCAGACCGGGGCGCTTGTGAAGGCCCAGGGCTGCAGGAAGGTATTGCTTCATTATGGCAGTGGCAGTGCGCGGAAATCGGGGCTGCTTGCGCGGATTGAGAAAAGCCTGCAGGAAGCGGGCATCGCGTATGTGGAACTGGGCGGAGTGGTTCCCAATCCCAGATTATCGCTGGTATACGAAGGAATTGACCTGTGCAAAAAAGAAGGGGTTGATTTTATTCTGGCAGTGGGCGGCGGCAGTGTGATTGACTCTGCCAAAGCCATCGGGTATGGTGTGGTCAATGAAGGAGATGTGTGGGAACTGTATGACCGGAAACGGCAGGCGACAGGCTGCCTTCCCATCGGTGTTGTACTGACCATTGCGGCGGCCGGCAGTGAGATGAGTGCCTCCTGCGTAATCACAAAGGAGGAAGGCGGTATCAAACGGGGATATGGCAGTGATTTTTGCCGGGCCAAATTTGCCGTGATGAACCCGGAGCTGACGATGAGCCTGCCGGATTATCAGACCGCCTGCGGCTGTACCGATATTCTGATGCATACGATGGAACGTTACTTTACAAATGGCGGACACATGGAACTGACGGACAGGATTGCGGAAGGGTTGATGCGCACAGTACTGCGCAATGCGGAAATACTGCGGGAGCACCCTGATGATTATGAGGCACGGGCGGAAATCATGTGGGCGGGCAGCCTTTCCCACAATGATTTGACAGGCTGTGGGATTCAGGAAAAAGATTTTGCATCCCATGCACTGGAGCATGAAATCGGCGGCATGTTCGATGTGGCGCACGGCGCGGGACTGGCAGCGGTCTGGGGGAGCTGGGCCAGATACGTATACCAAAGCTGCCTGGATCGTTTTGAGATGTTTGCCCTGCGGGTGATGGAAGTGGAGCCGGGCAGGGACGCTCAGGAGACAGCTCTGCGGGGCATTGAGGCCATGGAGGCTTTTTACCGCAGGATCGGGATGCCGATCTCATTGCGTGAACTGGGGATTGAACCCACAGAGGAGCAGCTTGTGGAACTGGCGAGAAACTGCAGCATTGCCAGTGGCGGAAAGAAGGGCTCTGCGAAGGTACTGCAGGAGGCGGATATGCTGGCGATTTACCGGGCCAGTTTCTAATTTTCGCACGTCCTGTTGCGGACATGTTTTTGGGACAGAGGAAAGCGGGCGGTTATATGGCCCCTGACGTGGTAACAGCGCGATCCGAGACGCAGGTGGACTCAGGCCGCGCTGTTTTTATATTACGCGGATGTCTCGGTTGTAGTTTTACTGTACTTTTTCAAAGTCGGAAGCGGGATGCTTGCAGAGCGGACAGATAAAGTCCGCCGGGAGTTGTTCGCCTTCATAAGTATAACCGCAGACTTTACAGCGCCAGATGGTTTGCCCGGACTCGCTTGTCGGCGCCGGTTTGGGTTTGATCGAAGACTGGTAATAGGCATAGGTGGCCGATGGAATATCCGATAATAGATCCATACCTGTTACGGCGGCGAGAAAGAGTGTATGGCTGCCCAGATCGACAGACTGTTCTACCGTGGCACTGATATAACCGTTGGTGCCGGCAGTGATATAATAAAGGCCATTGTCGCTGCGCCGGCAGTCGGCAAAATCGGCAAATTTATCTACGGTGCGGCCGGACTGAAAACCGAAACGGCGGAAGAGATCAAAGCTGGCTGCTTCGCTGAGAATGGAAATGTTGAAGGTTTTGCTTTTTTGGATCAGTTCCTGTGTAAAATTGGCCTTGTTCACGGCAATACTGATCCGATTCGGTTCAGAAGTGACCTGGCCGGCGGTATTGATGATACATCCGCTGTCTTTGCCTTCAAAGGCAGAGGTAAGGACAAATAAGCCATAGGTAAGATTGTACATTGTTTTTGGATTCATAGAGTTTCTCCTTCATTTTATAATAAAATAATAGTAGCATTATACAGGTGTGTTTGTAAAGTCATGGGAAATGTTTACACAGGCAGAGCCGGTCGGCGCTTTTTTACTATAAGCTGGCGTTTTTTTGCTGTTATTTTGTAAAGACAGCGTGTATAATCACAATGGCTTCTTTCACGTGGGCATTGTTGCGGCAGTGTCTGGCGGGCGGGGCCAATGGATTTGATCAGGGAGGAGAGAAAGAATGTTACAAGCTGTAAAGACAAAGTATGAGCATACGATCTATGCAGGTTATCTCGGTTATATCACGCAGGCGATCGTAAATAATTTTGCGCCGCTTCTGTTTCTGACATTTGGCAGGGAGTATGGGCTGACGCTGGATCAGATCACGCTGATCACCACAGTTAATTTTTTCGTACAACTCTGTGTGGATCTGTTGTCGGCGAAACTGATGGACAGGATCGGGTATCGGCGGGGGATTGTCGGGGCCCATCTGTTTGCTGTTGCCGGGCTGGCAGGGATGGCCTGTCTGCCGGATCTGGTGGGCAGCCCCTATCTGGGGCTGATGATATCGGTGGTGTTGTACGCTGTCGGGGGCGGGATTATCGAGGTGCTGATCAGTCCCATTATTGAAGCCTGCCCCACGGAGAAAAAGGAAGCGGCCATGAGTCTGCTACATTCCTTTTACTGCTGGGGGCATGTGGCGGTGGTGCTGCTCTCCACTTTATTTTTCCAGGTGTTTGGTGTGGGAAACTGGAAGGTTATGGCGTGTATCTGGGCATTGGTACCGCTTTTTAACCTGTTTTACTTTACGCTGGTGCCATTATATCCCATTGTACAGGACACGGAGGAATTGTCTCTGGGCGGGCTGCTGGGGCAGAAGGTTTTCTGGCTGTTTCTGGTGATTATGATCTGTGCCGGGGCTTCGGAGCAGGCTATGAGCCAGTGGGCGTCTGCTTTTGCGGAATCGGGACTGCGGGTCTCCAAGACCGTGGGTGATCTGGCCGGTCCTTGTGCATTTGCGCTGCTGATGGGAACTTCGCGGGCACTGTATGCAAAGTACAGTGAGAAATTGCCGCTGAAAAAGTTTATGAAGATGAGCGCAGTGCTTTGTATTTTGTGCTATGTTGTGGCGGCCTTTTCCGGGCAGGCAGTGATCGGGCTGCTGGGATGTGCGCTGTGCGGTTTTTCGGTGGGGATTTTCTGGCCGGGGACGTTCAGTGTGGCAGCGGGGCGTCTGCCGGGCGGCGGCACGGCAATGTATGCGCTGATGGCGCTGGCCGGTGATGTCGGCTGTTCTTCGGGGCCAACCGTGGTAGGTCTGGCCGCCGGTGCGTTTGGCGGGGATCTGAAGAAGGGGATGGCTATTGCGATGATATTTCCGGTGATGATTTTGCTGGGCATTTGTATGATGAAGGAGCAAAAGAAGGAAGGACAAACGAAAGGAAGGTGACGCCGCGGTTCAGCCTTTCTGAACTGCCGGCAGAGATTCTATGAACGATCAGTTTATTCAGCGGCTTACCATTGACTGGGGTAAGATAGAAGAAAGCAGCTATCTCAGGCATATCGAAGCACTGTGTGATCTGGAAAGGGTGGAATTTACGCATCCGGTGACTTTCTTTGTAGGAGAAAACGGGAGTGGGAAATCCACATTGTTGGAAGCCATTGCAGTGGCCTATGGATTCAATCCGGAAGGAGGAACCAAAAATTATCGTTTTTCCACGTATGACTCCCATTCTGGGCTCTATCAGGCGCTCAGACTGTCGAAAGGATACCGCCGGGTAAGGGGCGGGTATTTTCTGAGGGCAGAGAGTTTTTATAATGTTGCCACACAAGAGGAACTGTATGCGGATCGGGACCATCCGTCGGAGCGCTACCATCAAAAATCACATGGGGAGAGTTTTCTTGCTTTAGCCCAGAGCAGATTACGCCCGGACGGCGTTTACCTATTGGATGAGCCGGAAGCGGCGCTGTCGCCGCAGCGACAGCTTACGCTTCTGATGGAGATCTGGCAATGTGCGCAGCAGGGGTCTCAATTCCTGATTGTAACACATTCGCCGATACTGCTGGCGCTGCCAGATGCAGAGATATTGACCTTTGACAGGGGGCCGGTTCATCGCTGCACGTACGAGGAGACAGACAGTTATCAGATCACGGAAATGTTTATCAATAGCAGGCAGGAGATATTGAGGCGGCTGCTCGGTGAGTAAGAGCGTCTACTCAAAAATGCGGATCTGTGCTTTGGTCAGGGATTCTATGACCTGAATCAAAGCACGGAAATCTGCAAGCAGTTCCCTTGAACAGGATTCCGCCTGTTCATAGATTTGCTGTCGTTCCCCGGCGGAGCCGCTTTGGAGTGTGGAAAGCATTTTGGAGCCATATGTATGGAACATTTTATGTGTTTTATCAATCTTGTTCCATATTTCCAGAACCTGTGGATTGACAGGTTTAAAGGCATAGTAAAAGTGGCCAAGGCCGCATTTTTTGTAGTCTGTCTGCAGGGCTTCCTGTTTGCCGGTCTGGGCCATATTTTTCAGGACACTCAGCCAGTTTTGATGGGCCTTGATGACCGTATTCAGCCAATTCAGGACAATCTGGTTATCCGGCATATAAAAAGCATCTGTGGCCATCTGTCCCATAATTTTAACAGATTCATCCAGTTGTTTTTCGATATTTTTGGACGGTTCCACGAGTTCGGCAGTGGCGTGACTGGTAAGTACGAGAGAATCTGCGTTATCTTTCAGGTTCAGGCATTGATCATTGATATCATGCATCTGGTGATCCAGTTCGTTCATGGAACTGCTGATTTCTTCGCTGACGGCAGCCAGTGAAGTCACAGAAGCTGCAATATGGTCCATGCCACTGCGGTTGCTTGCGGTAATTTCGCGGACATTTTGTATATTTTCGTTCATGTGTTCCAGTTCATCGACAGTAGTATCTACGCTGACGGAACTTTTCTGTGAGGCATTTTGAATACTGCCGACAAAAGCGCCCATACGGTCTGTCAATAATTTGGTTCTGTTTGCCAGTTCACGGATTTCCTCGGCTACGACGGCAAAACCCCGTCCCGCTTCGCCGGCACGGGCGGCCTCTATGGATGCGTTCAGTGCCAGAAGATTGGTCTGAGAAGAAATGGAATGGATGGCAGCTAGCGCTTCGTTCATATTCTGAATAATTTCCAGGAGTCCGTAGATGTCTGTTTTCATTTCCTTTGCGGTGGAGATGGCAGCAGCGGACAGTTCGGTAATGGAAGTAAATTCTGTTTCGCAGTGGCGGATATCTTCCATGATTTTTCCGGATTCTCCGGATACTTCGATAATGGTTGCCGTCAGATTTTCGTGTGCTTTGGAGATACCGGCAGTGATACCGGCGGTGGCTTCCGATGATTTTCCGATGGTTTGCGCTGCAGCTGAGATAGAATCGCTGATCTGTTCGATTGCTGTGACATTGGCCTCCAGTTTCAGATCCATGGAACTCATTTGAATGACGGCATCCATGGTTTTGGTGACAGTCTGTTCAAATTCTTTTCGGCCGTTGATCAGCCTGCGGTGGATCTGATTCAGTTCTCCGTCAGATGGCTGGTAATTCATTTGCCGGAGTTTGGAAATGGATTGTATCGTATTGTCTGCATATTTCTTTCTGATTCTCATGAGTCTTCACCTTCGTTTTCTTTTTTCTGACATGCCTCACATATATAATGAATTTTCAGATCATAAGACAGCATGGAAATGCCCAACTGGTTTTGCAGTTTTTCCGTCAGATCTTCCAGCAGAATATCCGACAACTGTCCGCATTTACGACAGACCAGATGATCATGGCGCAGTATCTTGTCGTAGCGGTCAGGATATCCTTCCACCGGAATCTTCCGGATCAGTCCCTCTTGGTACAAATAAGACAGGTTATTATAAACAGTGGATAAAACGACGGCCTGATTTTTTTCTTTTAATTGCAGATAAATCTGTTCCGCAGTTAAATGCGAATGAGAGTTGTTGATCATTTCTAAAATATAGCTGGCATTTTTTGTCATAATAGTACCCTATGAATGATAACGTTAAAATTAGAATCATTCTAATTTTAACACCTTTATTGGAATTGTCAATAGAAGGAATGGCAATAGAACTATGTATAAAGGAATTGCCAATCAGATAAAATGTAACCATATGATTCGATGATATGCATCATTCGGGACTGGATCATACGGTTACAAAATTTTCACACAATTTTAGCACTCTCCTGTTGACAGTGCTAATAATATGTGATATAGTTCGTATAGAACAAGGATAACAAATAAAACAGGAAACACAAAAAAGGAGAGATGATATATGTTGATGCCAAGTATTTTCAGAGAGAACTTATTGGATGATTTCTTCGGCTATCCATCCCGTGGGCAGAATTATCATGCCGGCATAAATGAGATGATGAAGACGGATGTGAAAGATCTGGGCAATGCCTATGAGATGACCATGAGTCTGCCGGGGGTGAAAAAGGAGGATATCCGGGCGGAGATAAGGGAAGGATACCTGACCGTCAGTGCCTCTTCCAATACGGAGAAGGATGAGAAAGACAGCCAGGGGAAGTACATCCGCCGGGAGCGGTATATAGGCTCCTGCAGCAGGAATTTTTATGTGGGAAAAGAAGTAACCCAGGAAGATATCAAAGCGAAATTTGCGGATGGTATCCTGACATTGGTGGTTCCGAAAAAAGAGGCTGTACCTGCGACAGAAGAAAACCGCTATATCGCCATTGAAGGCTGAGCGCAGAGGCAAAGAGGCAGAAGCAGAGAAAAAGGAGAGGCAAAAGTTCCGCAGGCAGGGGCTTTTGCCTCTTTTTTTGTTATAGGGAAACTCCGTCCAATCTTGCATGAAAAAGACAGGCTTAGTATAATACTGACAGGGAATGGCACAGGAAAAGGTAGGGAAACCGGACAGGGAAAGGAGCAAAAAATATGGAGCGAGGCTATGAAAAGACAGCGTTGGATATGCTGTCATTTATAGAAAAAAGCCCTTGCAGTTTTCACGTGATTGCCAATGTGAAAAAGCAGCTGGAAGGGCAGGGCTTTATAGAATTAAAAGAAACCGATATCTGGAAGCCGGCATACGGAAAGAGCTATTATATCATCCGGGGCGGCGCTTCTCTGATCGCATTGCGGATTCCGGAAAGGCGGAAAATCAGGGGATTTCGGGGGACGGCGGCCCACAGTGACTCTCCGGCTTTTAAGGTCAAGGAAGATCCGGAGATCGGTGTGGAAAAGCATTATGTCACCCTGAATACGGAAAAGTATGGTGGGATGATTCTGTCTTCCTGGCTGGATCGCCCGCTGTCGGTTGCCGGCCGGATTGTGCTGGATGGTGCACAGGGACTGGAGACGAGACTTGTCAATATAGACCGGGATCTGCTGGTAATACCCAGTGTGGCGATTCATATGAACCGGGAAATCAATCAGGGTGTGGCGTATGATCCGCAGAAAGACATGCTTCCCCTGTATGGGGAAGGCGGCGAGGACTGTAAAGGCTGGCTGCTTTCTGAAATGGCAGAACAGACAGGGACAGAGCCGGAAAAGATTCTGGGACATGATCTGTTTTTGTATGTGCGGGAACCAGGGCGGATATGGGGGCGGAAAGGGGAATTTATCCTGTCTCCCAGACTGGATGATCTGCAGTGTGTCTATGCCTGCGTCAATGCGTTTCTGGAAAATGCTTCTGCGGATTTTATCAATATATGCGCTGTCTTTGACCATGAAGAAGTGGGCAGCAGGACAGGGCGCGGCGCGGATTCCACTTTTCTGGAAGATACGCTGTACCGGCTTTGCAGCGGTCTGGGGATGGAACGGGCGGAGTATCTGCGGCTGCTGGCAGACAGTTTTCTGATTTCTGCCGACAATGCGCATGCCGTGCATCCGGACCATCCGGAAAAAGCGGACCCTACCAACCGGCCCTGTTTAAATGGCGGGATTGTGATCAAGTACCACGGCGGTCAGAAATATACGACGGATGCCCATTCGGCGGCGCGGATGAAACAGATCTGCCGTATGGCAGATGTGCCTTTTCAGACCTATGCCAACCGCTCCGATCTGGCAGGAGGTTCTACCCTGGGAAATCTGTCAGCCGCCCGTGTGCCCATGGAATCCGTGGATATCGGACTGCCGCAGCTTTCCATGCATGCGGCGGTGGAGACAGCGGGATGCAGGGATACCTGGTATATGATAAAGGCATTGTCTCACTTTTTCGGGGAGCAGGGATAGTGACTGCCTGTGATATCTGATGATTTTCAAAGAGGCCGGTACGAGGGACCCGAGATGCAAGGAAATAAATACGAAAATTGGTATCCCTTCTCCTCAATTTCTGTTACTATATAGAGTAGAAAATCCCGGGCAGGACAGAAGTAATGAGCGGATACCAAGGACAGCCGAAACATGTGCCGGAGACAGTGTCAGGAAGAAGGCAGCGGGACTTAGTATGAAGGAGGAACAGGTTTATGTTAGTCACTTTAAAAGAAATTCTTAAAATCGCGGAAGAAAAAAAGATTGCAGTAGGTGCATTCAACACCCCTAATCTGGAAAGTTTGATGGCTATTTTAGATGCAGCGGAGGAACTGCAGCTTCCGGTTATCATTCAGGCAGCGCAGTGCCATGAAGGGTTTGTTCCCGTGTCGGTGATCGGGCCGGTGATGATTGCCCGCGCCAAAGAGGCTACGGTGCCGGTCTGTGTGCATCTGGATCATGGAGAGACACTGGACTATGTGCAGAAGGTTCTGGACATTGGTTTTACGGGTGTGATGTTTGACGGCTCCACCATGCCTTATGAAGAAAATGTGGCAAATGTGAAAAAGGCAGTGGAGATGGCAGCCAGGACAGGGGCATCCGTGGAGGCGGAACTGGGCTCCATGGGCCGCAGGGAGTCCGGTGCGGGAGACGGCGCCGGCGCAGGAGATGATACGAAGATTTATACCGATCCCATGCAGGCAAAAGCCTTTGTGCAGGAAACCGGTATTGATGCGCTGGCCTGCTCTTTCGGGACGACGCACGGCATCTATCTGACCGAGCCCAGGCTGGATTTTTCCGTCGTGGAACAGGTGCGGAAAGAGACAGACGGCATGCCGGTCGTCATGCATGGCGGCTCCGGCGTCAGCAGCGAGGATTTCAGGAAGGCCGTAGCGGCAGGCGTGCGTAAGATCAACTATTTTACCTATATGGACAAAGCGGCAGGTACGGCGCTGGCGGAATATGTGGCGGGCGTGGAAACGGGCATGCCGGTATTTTTCACGGAAGCGGCTGTCAAGGCAGGCGCGGCCATGAAGGAAAATATAAAAGAGGCCATGAAAGTATTTGCCAATATAGACTGAGTGTAGAGGAAAAGGCGTTTGCGGAGAATCTGCGCGACTTTGCGTCTATTTGCCGGGTGGTAAATGGTAAGAAGCGGTTCCATGCAGGCTGTATCGGTGCCCGTACCACGGCCTTTCAGACAGTGTGTTTTTGATAAGATTACGCTGCAGAAATACGGCATCAATAGGGAATCATTCGATCTGTCGGAACTGTTTTTCAAAGTGGGGAAGAATGAGTGGCCGTGTCATAAAGGTCGCCCCGGCGATGGGATTTTAAGAATGGTGGGAGGATGAGATGAAAACAGCAGGACTGGATATCGGCACGACCGGCTGCAAGCTGACGGTTTTTGACGAAGACGGCAAATATGTGAATAAGGCATACCGGGATTATTCGGTCAGGAGAGACAAAGGAGAGCATGAAGTGGATGCGCAGGCCATACTGGATATGGTGTGGCAGGTGATCGGACAGATGGCGCAGGCGTATCCCGATATTGCCGGTATCGGTGTTACCAGCTTCGGCGAGACTTTTGTAGCGGCGGACGGGGCGGGCCGTGCCTTGTATCCGGCCATGCTCTATACCGATCCCAGAGGCAGAAAAGAGCGGGAGATGCTCACGGAAAAAATGGGCAGAGAGCGGATCTTACATATCACCGGGGTGGACCCGCATGAGATGTACAGCATTTCCAAGATGATGTGGCTCAAAGCCCACGAACCGGAAGTGTATGCCAGGGCAAAGCATCTGTTTCTGATTGAAGATTATGTGGTCTATCATCTGACAGGACAGGCACAGATCGACTATTCCCTGGCTGCCCGCACGCAGGCGTTTGACATTACGAAACTGGACTGGAGCGATGAGATATTTGCACAGGCCGGGGTTGACAAAAAACGGATGTCACGGCCCGTACCCATCGGTACACCGGTCGGCAAAATCCTGACAGAAGTGTCAGAAAGGACCGGCCTCTCTCCGGATACGCTGATCGTATCCATCGGCCATGACCAGGTGGCTGCCGCCATCGGAGCCGGTGTCTTTACATCCGATAAGGCGGTGGACGGCGCGGGCACGGTGCAGTGCATCACGCCGGTTTATGACAGCCTGCCTGATCTGGATGCCATGAGCCGTGGCAGATTTGCCGTGGTGCCGTATGTCCTGGGAAAATATGTCTGCTATGCTTTTTCCCATACCGGCGGTGCACTGATGCAGTGGTGTACCGATACCCTGGCCAAAAAAGAAAAAGAACTGGCGGCGCAGGAAGGCCTTTCCGTCTATGATTATCTGGAACGGGGCTATCAGGGGCCTACGGGTCTGCTGGTGCTGCCCCATTTTGCAGGGGCGGCCACACCCTATATGGACAGCGGTTCCAAAGGGGCCATACTGGGACTGGATATGAGCGTGACGACGAAGCAGCTTTACCATGCCTGCATGGAAGGGGTTGTCTATGAAATTCTCACAAATCTGGAATATCTCAGGCAGTCAGATCTTTCCTTTACCATGCTCCATGCCACGGGAGGCGGTGCCAGATCTGAGATCTGGATGCAGATGAAGGCCGATATGCTGCATGTACCCATCACCGCCCTGGCCACGTCTGATGCGGGTACGGTGGGCAGTGCCATGCTTACCGGCATTGCCGCTGGCATATTCCGGGATCTGGAAGATGCGGCGGCGCATATGGTGGAAAAGACAAAGGTATACGAGCCCAGAGCAGAGATGTATGAGAAATATCAGAGCGTGTATGAGCGGTATCGGAAGATGTATGAGAGCGTGCGTGCACTGGTGTAGGCGTATGAGGGGCAGAAAGGATAAGAACTATGAAATATGCAGAGATCCCATATGTGAAAAAAAGAGTATCCCGTATCTTTTACGGAACGGCGAATCCGCCTTTTTCCACGAAAGGGGAGGGCAGTGAGCTTCTGGACGGGATGTTTGCACTGGGCGTCAATGCGTTTGATACAGCGCGGGTATACGGACTGGCAGAACAGGCGTTGGGGAAGTGGATGGAGGAGAGAGGGCTGCGGGAACAGGTGGTTATCCTTGGCAAGTGCGCTCATCCTGACACGGACTGGACGAAGCGGCTGTGCGAGAAAGAAATCCGGGCGGATTTTCGGGTATCGTCGCAGAATCTGCGGTCGGACTATATCGATATCTATCTTGCACACCGGGATGATCCGCAGGTGGCAGCAGGCGAAGTAGTGGAAATTTTCAATGCCCTTCATGCGGAAGGAAAGATCGGTGCATTTGGCGGTTCTAACTGGTCACATCGCCGGATTGAGGAGGCCAATGAATATGCCTATCAGCATCAAATGATTCCGTTTACCGTATCCAGCCCGAATTTCGGACTGGCCGAGCAGGTGCAGGACATGTGGGGCGGAGGTGGTCTGGGCATCTCCGGACCTGCCCAGAGGCAGGCTCGCGACTGGTATGAAAAAAACGGTATGCCGGTGATCGCTTATTCCAGCCTGGGCAGAGGTCTTTTTTCCGGACGGGTCAAAAGTGCACAGCCGGAACGGGCCGGGGAAGTGATGGATGATTTTGCGATGAAAGGTTATGCCTGCCCGGATAATTTCGAACGTCTGCGGCGGTGTGAGGAGATGGCGGCGCAGTATGGATGCCGTGTACCCCAGGTGGCCATGGCATGGCTGTTTGGCCAGAGGCTGAATACCTTTGCGGTGGTGAGCACTGCCAGAACTGAGCGGATGCAGGAAAATATCACGGCACTGGATCTGCAACTGGACGAGAAGGTGCTGCGGTATCTGGATTTGGAGGAAGAACATGGTTCATAAGCGGGTTACAAAGGTATACCAAGGAATTTTTTTAATTTATCGATGTTATTGTTGAGGATAAGGGATTCATCCATGTTACATTCTTCCAGCAGTTTATATGCCAGCCCAAATTCCCCCACCTGACTGGGATCATGCGCATCTGAATTTACGATTACGGGCACCTGATACTGCTGGCAGAGTGTAAGCATTGTTCTGTAATTTTCATAGCAATGCAGACGTTGGTCCTTTTTTATCAGGGAACTGTTATTGACTTCCAGGGCGACCGAGAGGTGTTTGGCCGCTTTTACCAACTGTTCATAATGCAGCGGCGTATGGTCGTCGTCCGGATGGGAGACAAAACGTACTTTGTCATTTTGCATGCAGGCGATGAGGTTTTTTGTATTGTTGTCCGGCCCCTGATTTTCATAACATTGCTGATGGATACCGACAATGGCATAGTCAAGGCAGTCTATGTAATTCTGGTTAAGAGACAAAGTACCATTATTCAGAACATTGATTTCGCAGCCATGCAGTATTTCCACGCCAGAGATTATTCTGGGGATGACTGCTACATTCAAGTAATAAAAGGGTTCTACTGTGCCCGGGATACCTGGTGCATGTTCACTGATCCCTATGAGCTGTAATTGTTTTTCTCTGGCGCCTGCGGCCATTTCTCTGATTGTACCATAGGCATGTCCGCTGACGAGGGTATGCATATGCAGATCTGCCACAAATTTTTTCATAGAAATCATACCTCCCTCTGTATTACAGAAAATCCACAGAGACGACCTGATCGGATTGCATCAGCGTCTGATAAATTTCTGTCCGCTCGGTTCCCTTCTTTGTATAGAGCACCATATGCACGGAGACGCCTTCGCCGGGTATTTTGGATTCGCCGATCTCCACGGAATCAATGACGATGCCTGTATCTCGCAGATGTTGCAAAATATCATGCAGGTGATGGCTGTCTTCCAGATTGACAAATACATTGCAGTAGCGGGAATGTCTGGTGGCAAAACGCTCTACATACGGCAGGATATGAAGGGAAAGCATCATCATGACTGTGATCAATATGCCACCTTCGATAAAACCGATCCCGATGGCAAGGCCGATACAGGCGCTTGCCCAGAGGGTAGCGGCGGTGGTCAGCCCGCGCACGCGGTGACGGGAGATGATGATCGTGCCCACACCGATAAAACCCACACCACTGATCACTTGCGCTGCCAGGCGGTTCATATTGGCCAGCCCCGGGAAGTTGACCTGGATATACTGCTCTGTCAGCATGACCAGCGTGGCACCCAGACAGACGACGGTGATGGTCTTTGTGCCTGCGCCGCGGTGTTTCATGCCTCTGTCAAGGCCGATCAGACCACCCAGCAATGTGGCGATGACAACGCGTATCAGTATATTGTTTATGTTCCATGCTGAAAAACTTCCCGGTATCATGTGTATTCTCCTGTTTGCGGATCTCTTTGGCTGTTCACAGGCAGATATGGCTGCCTGTTTGATCGGATATGGTTTTGAGCCGGTCTTTTTGATAGTGCCGTCCTTTTGTAAGCAATTATACCTGAAAAATCCGGCCCAGTCAAAAAAAGTGGGAAATCAGAAAAAGTAATGAGATTGCATGGTGTCAAATTTCGTGATAAACTTTTATGAAAGACAACGAAATAGTAACAGTTCGGACCGGTCTGTCTCTGTTTTTGTTGCCGCAGGCAATATTCGGCGGACTTTGTGTGTAACGGAGCCGCGCGTCTGAATTGTTGCATAAAATGGTGTGACATTGTTGAAAGGGGGAAAGTGAGATGCATGTTTCGCAGTTACAAGAGTTTCATCCGTATGATACCGGACTTGAACTCCCGGTAAAGGATTTGCTCGCTTCGTATCAGAGGCCGGAAATGGCAGCGCGCGGCACCTGCGGCAGGGATGCCTTTATTGCTTTGCTGGCGGGCGTGGCAGCGCTGCGCAGGACGCCGGGCATACCGGGCCCTGGGGAGGCGGGAGCGGATTATTTTATGACACTCCCTGTCTGTGCGGACGAACAGAGCAAAGATGCGTGCAGAGCGCATCTGGAGCAGGTATTTGGCATTACGGATAAAGATTCCATGCTGGAATTTTGCAGGAAAGAGATATTATGCAACAGCCAGTATCTTGATTTTGAGGGATTCTGGGAAGGGCGGCCGCCTTTTTCTATGGATCAGCTGCAGGAGGGTGCCAGACAATTTTTTACTGTGGCAAGGGATTTTTCCGCGCAGTTTTATGAGATCGTGGGACACCGGGGCTATCTGGCCTGGGATATCAGCGAATGTGTGGGACATCTGCGGGCGGGTTTTGCCTGTGGTCTGATCAGCCGGGAGGAGCTGGATGATCTGGCAGAGCACTGGATTACACAGGCACAGATCTTTGGCAGCTGGCCGGAGTATGCTGCCAGCCTGGTGTGCGGACAGATGTATTGGGACTTTCGGCATGGGTCCAAACTGCCACAGATTCAGAAAGGACAGGAGCTGTGGCTGCGATTGGTGCATACCCTGTTAGAGGATGACAGGGCCTGGGGAAGCGGGGTGTGGTATGTACCCCCGCGCCGGAAAGACTTTCTTTTATGGCCGCCGCAGATAAAACTGTATCTGGCCAACTGGGATGGGCCTGCGGGTTGCTTTGCCACCGATGAGATCATGCTTGCCGGGAAAAAGGTTGGCTGGTGCTACAGAGAGCAGCCTGACGGTGAATTTCCGGACAGTGGCTGGCGTTTTTTCTCCGGAGATGAGTCTGAGGCATATATAGATGATCCGTCTCATACGGAAGTGTGCGAACTAAATACAATCTGCAATTATGATCCTGATATCCTTCCCCTGCTGGATGCGCCTTTTGGCAGTGCTTTTGCCAGAGGAGCAGACGGGCGGTTTGCGCCTGCAGAGTTTCCGGTGCAGACAGAATGAATATGGCAAACGGATGGCTGTCTGTCTGAAGCGCAGTCAATGACGCAAGTGATCAAAAGGAAGGACTGTCATGTCAGAGTTATTATCTGATATCCGCTCCCGCATTGAGACATTGGGAATGGGTTTTCAATTCACGGGAACGATGAAAACAAAGACGAACGGCATAGAACGGGAGACGTGGCTTCTGGAATATGAAGGCAGCCAGTTCGTTTTTGTGGCCGGTCAAAAAGATGTTATTTTGGGATGGGATGTTGCCGGATGCCCTTTGGGCGAAGGGGTGCTGAGTGGTCTGCGGGATGAGTTTGCGGCCGGGCATGCATATTATCAGGAGACGATAGAGGATCTGCGGGACTATTATCAGAAGAAAATCGTAAAAGCCGAAGCGGCTGATGAGATGGCAAAGGCGGAACAACTGCGCGCCGAACTGGCTGAGGAAGTGGAAGGTATGCAAGAGGAACAGCGCGAAGCGGGCTGTGAGAACTGGGATGATTTTATGAGCAGGTGGAATGAAAATCTTTCCCGGTGCTTATCACCGCTGCGGACCGCCGATATCGGCGATATGCTCGTAGAAGTCGACAGCCGCTATCTGGAGGAAGATGCCCCATCTCTGGAGGAGGCCGTCACGGCACTGAAACAGGGCCCTTTTACACTGGCGACAGAAGATGAGTGGGAATATCTTTGTAATGGTGGGGCACGCACCCTGTTTCGCTGGGGCGATACATTAGATCGGCCTATTCTCGAAGAAATTTTCAGCACGGGTTCTGTCAGTGCAAGAGATGAAAAAAAGTCAGATGTGCTGCAACAGGCTAATATGCTGGGCCTGTTCATTGCCTATGACTCTTACAAATGCGAATTGATTGATCATTCAGCGTATACAAAAGGAGGCGACGGCGGCTGCAGCCTTTGCGGCGGTGATGGTGCTATCTTTGTCCTGCCCTGCTATACGGCCTTTTATCGCCATCGTGCGGGCGGACAGAACCGCTATTTATCAAAACACTATTACTGTTATCGGCGGATAATTCGACTGCCCTAGCCAGGGTTACAAATACGTACTGAAACTACTGCAGAACCGGGAGGGTAAGCGTCCGGCAGAGGCCGCGCTTACCCTGTCAGTGTCTTTACCAGAAAAAATACTGTGGGAACGAGCAGCGCAGGCAGCATGTTCATCGTCCTGAATTTTTTGATTCCCAGTATACTGATACCCGAAGCCGCGATCAGAAAACCGCCGACAATGGATAGTTCTGTCATAAATGCCGCGGAGAGAAAGCCTTCCGCAAAGCCGGCGCAGAGATAAATGCATCCCTGCCATACAAACAGGACTAAGGCCGCCAGTGCGATACCGATGCCATAGGTAGAGGCCAGAACCATTGACGTCACCAGATCAAGAGTGCCGTTTGTAAAGAGGTATGTGTGGTCATTGTACAGCGCGCTGCGGATCGGTCCCAGAATAGAAAGTGTTCCGATGCAAAAAAGCAGGATTGCGGTCGAGAGTCCCTGGCCAAGGCCCTGATTTCCGGTGCGGTTAACCAGTTTCTGAAATGCGCCGTCGAGATCCAGCCAGTCCCCGATCAGACTTCCCACTGCCAGAGCGACAATGAACAGAACCGGATACTGGCTGTCAGGCATATGATTAACGATGGCATTGATGCCGATCCCTGCCGCCGCCAGTCCCATGGCATCAAACATCACTTTCTGCTGTTTTTCGCCGATGCTTTTGCGAAACACACTTCCTGCCACACTGCCGATCAGAATGGTCGCTGTATTGTAAAATGTTCCTGTCATAATGTCCTTCTTTCCGCTGCAAAATGAATGTACAATGTTACGGAGAAACCGTTTCATGGTTCCTGCTACATTATAGTAGAAAATTGCGATGGCGTAAATACCAGAGCCCTGTTTTCACAAAAGAAATAAATCCGGTAATAGAATCCGGCCAAAGAAAGGAGTCCGTCCATGATCTATACCATTACCTGCAACCCTTCCCTTGATTATTTTGTCACTGTGGAGCAGTTTGCCCTGCACAAAACCAACCGTACATCCGCTGAGCAGATACTGCCCGGCGGCAAGGGCCTGAATGTATCCATGATGCTGCAGAACCTGGGAACAGAGAGCACAGCCCTTGGTTTTACCGCGGGTTTTGTGGGAGATGAGATCAGGCGCCTTGCCGGGGCGCAGGGCATCCGGACCGACTTTATCAGGCTGGACAGGGGATGTTCCCGCATCAATATAAAACTGAACAACTACGAAGGTACGGAGATCAACGGCAGGGGGCCGGAGATTTCGCAGGCAGCGATTGAGGCTCTGTATCTGCGTATGGACAGGCTGCAGCCCGGAGATATACTGGTGATGGCCGGGAGTATGCCGGCGTCTGTACCGGATGATCTCTATGCCCGGCTGATGGAACGGCTGTCGGGGCGGGAAGTTCTCTTTGTTGTGGATACGACCGGGGAGCGCCTGCGGGAAGCCCTTCGCTATCGGCCTTTTCTGATCAAACCAAACCGGGACGAACTGGCAGACCTGTTCCGGGCCAGGATACATGACAGAGCGGATGCCGTGCCCTATGCGCTGCGTCTGCGGGAAATGGGGGCGCGTAATGTGCTGATCTCGATGGCAGGGGAAGGGGCAGTGCTGGCGGATGAGACCGGGGCAGTGTATGAAAGCCCTGCACCCAAAGGAAATGTGGCGAACGCAGTGGGAGCGGGCGACTCCATGGTGGCCGGTTTTCTGGCTGGTTTTTTGTCGTCCGGAGAATTTTGTCATGCTTTTGTGCGTGGACTGGCAGCAGGCAGTGCCAGTGCATTTTCGGAAAATTTTGCCACGAAAACGGAAGTGGAAATGGTGCTTGCAGGGCTGCATGCACCGGTACGTATCATATAATTTTTGGGAAATGTCTAAAGTCTCAGAGCAAATAACCGATACAAATAGTGAGATAACAATTACGCAGTGATCCATGGAAGGAGGAGTTTTATGCGTATCGAGAGTTATACACAGGTGCAGCAGCTTTACCGGACGAAGAACACCGTCAAGGCTGAAAAGACAGCAAAGGGCAGCTTTTCCGATCAGTTGCAGATTTCCAATATGGGAAAAGATATCCAGACCGCTAAGCAGGCAGTGGCAAATACACCCGATATCAGGGAAGACATCACGGTGCCTCTCAAAACCGCGGTGAAGGAAGGAACCTATCAGGTAAGTGAGGAGAGCCTGGCGGCGAAGCTCTTTCAAAAATATAATGAAATGAGGTAATTCCGGTGGCAAGTTTAATAGATAACTTAATTTCGGTTTTGGAACAGGAAAATACGGAATACGAGATTTTGCTGGAATTATCGAGAAAGAAAACACCTGTGATCGTACGGGGCGACATTGTACGATTGCAGGAAATCACGGATGAGGAACAGAACATTATCGACAGGATACACCGCCTCGAGATGCAGCGGGAAGAGCATATCCACGATATTGCCAATGTTATCAACAAGGATGTTGAAAAGTTGAAACTGGAGAATCTGATTCAGATGTTTGCGAACAATCCGAAAGAACAGAAAGCACTTTCGGAAATACACGACAAACTCCACGGTACGCTGGCACTGATGCAGAATGTCAACGCCCAGAACAGGGAATTGCTGACAGGTGCGCTGGAAATGGTGGAATTTGATCTGAATCTTCTCCAGGCCTACAAAAGGGCGCCGGAGACAGCCAATTATAACCGCGGTGCATACAATGCCGGCAGTATAATGGGCGTGGACAGAGGGAACTTTGACGCAAAACAGTAAGTTGATAAAGAGGTGATCATTATGTCGTTAATGGCAAATTTATTCGTAGGCCAGTCAGGCTTACAAACAAGTCAGAATGCGCTCAACACAACAGCTCATAATATGTCCAATCTGGACACGACGGGATATACCAGGCAACAGGTGATGCAGAGCGACATGTATTACAATACGATTGCCCGTAATCCTGCCGCTATTTCTCATAAACAACTCGGTCAGGGCGTTGCATATTCCAAGGTAAGACAGGTCAGGGATCAGTTCCTGGATCAGACATACAGGAGAGAATCGGGCAGAAGCGCATATTATGCCGCTTCTTATGAAACGATGTCTCAGGTAGAGACGATCCTCGGAGAGATGCATGGTGCCACCTTTAATAATGCCATGGATAATATTCAGCGTGCCATTGATGAACTCGCAAAGACTCCTACGGATTCCGTCGTACAGGGCCTGGTCATTCAGCGCGCGGCTGCGTTTATTGACAGTGCGCAGGGGGTTTATCAGGGGCTGTGCGACTATCAGGACAATCTGAACCTGCAGGTCAGGGATGATGTAAAAAAGATGAACGAATACGCCCAGCAGTTGTTTACCCTGAATCAGCGGATCGTACGGGTGGAAGCCGGTGGCAAAGAGACTGCCAACGATCTGCGGGATGCCAGAAATCAGATTTTGGATGAACTGGGCGCCATGGCCAGGATAACCTATAAAGAAGATACATTCGGCAATGTGAGCGTACAGCTGGAAGGCCATGATTTTGTATCCAGGAATATGGTATATGAGATTGGTCTGGAACAGGATAATATTACCGGATTTTACACACCTTTCTGGAAATCGGATGCGCAGTATACCGTGGGGGAAGACGGTATCAAGCATTATCAAACAGAAGGGGCGGAAGTATTTAATCTGCGTGCCACGATTTCATCCGTGGCCAATACCGACCTGGGCGGCACCAAAGCCAAACTGCTGGCCAGAGGGACCAAACGTGCCAATTATACGGATCTTTTGGATGAGGATGCTTATAACAGAGATATAGCGCAGTCTATTGTTATGAATATGCAGGCTGAGTTTGACCAGCTGATTCATGCGGTGACGACAAAGATCAACGGGATTCTGGCGGAGGCAGCCGATCAGAAAACAGGATATCTGTGTGAAAAAGTGATTGTCAATGGCGAGGAGACTTATCAGCCTATTCAGCTGTTCAAGAAGAAAGTGACAGAAGCCTATGATTATAATTCGCTTACGGGTGAATGGGAGTATAATCAGGAGGATGTAAACGAAAGAGAAACACAGTATACGACGATGAATCTGATCGTCAATCCGGCGCTGCTCAAAGAACCCACCAAGTTGGGGCTGATGCGGCCGGACGGAAAAGAGGATTATCAGACAGCGGCGAAACTGGCGGAAGCATTTCAGACAGATGAGTTGCGCCTGAATCCCAATATCAGAATGAAAACGAATTTTGCGGATTATTATTCCGATCTGGTGTCACAGGTAGCCAACACCGGTAAGGCACTTTATCAGATCTGCGAGACACAGGCGGGAACAGTGGAAGCAACCTCCTACGCCAGAGAGCAGATCATGGGTGTTTCTTCCGATGAAGAGATGACCAATATGGTTAAATTTCAGAACGCGTATAATGCTGCCAGCCGTTATATTAATGTGGTCAATGAGATGCTGGCGCATCTCCTGAACAGTCTGGCGGGCTGACGGGGATAAAGGAGGAAAAGTATGCCATCTACATTTTTTGGTTTGAATACAGCTTATCTGGGGATTACGGCAGCCAATGCCGGCATCAACACAACCGGTAACAATATCTCCAATGTCAACACCGAAGGATACAGCCGCCAGCATGCGGTTCAGCAGGCCAGCGAAGCGCTGCGGACCTTTACCAGCTATGGGTGTGCCGGCGCCGGTGTGGATGTGCTCTCTATTGAGCGCTACAGAAATGAATATTATGATGTGAAATACTGGCAGAATAATACGCGTGTGGGCGAGTTTTCGGTGAAATCGTATTATATGAAGCAGATTGAGGGCTATTTCATTGATAACGGCAATATCGACGAAGGGGAATTAAAAGGATTCAGTACCCTGCTGGATGAAATGTATGATGCACTTGCCGATGTGAAAAAGGACTCCGGAACGGAAGACCCCAGAAGGGCGTTCCTTGGTACGGCAGAGTCATTGACCGAATACTTTAATACGATGGCGGGCAATCTGGAGAAAATGCAGAAGGATATGAATACAGAGATCCGTACCCTCGTGGATGAGATCAATTCTCTGGCCCAGGAAATCCTGGTGCTGAATAAACAGATTAATGTCATTGAAGTGTCCGGCAGCAAAGCCAACGAACTGCGTGATCAGAGAGCGCTGCTGATTGACCAGCTTTCCGAGATCGTGGATGTGGATGTGGAGGAGCAGCCGGTGGTTGATCCCCACAATCCGGACAGATATACCGGAGCCACCCGTTTTATCGTAAAGATAGCCGGTCGGCAGACTCTGCTGGATGATCAGACTTACTATTCCCTCTCCTGTAAGGCAAGGGAAGATTATGAGAAAGTCAACCAGTCCGATGCGGACGGTCTGTATGATATTTACTGGTCAAATGGCAATCGGTTTAGTCTCAAAAATGCCAGCCTGGGGGGCAAACTCAAAGCATTGGCTGACCTGCGTGACGGTAATAACGGCGAATATTTTAACGGTTCTGTATCCAATGTGGATATCCGGAAGATGGAAGACGGGAAAAACCACAGCATTATCACCGTCGATGTGACGGCTGATTACCTGAAGGATATCAATAAATGTACGCTGCCTGATAATGGCGGTAAGATTTCGCTGGGCAACAAAGAATATTATTTTGATTCCTGGACGATGAACTATGATGCCACCACCGGTAAGTACTCTTATGATTTTGTGCTGAGTACCCAGCCCAGAAATGAGGATACGAGTATCGGCGGCCTGATCGGCAAAGATGCTGCCATCGGCAGCCGGGTGGACTATCAGGGGATTCCTTATTATATGGAGCAGATGAATGAGTGGATCAGATGCTTCTCCAGAACGTTCAATGAGATCATGACCCAGGAGGGTGCCATCGACAATTATGGCGATGCGGGCCAGAATCTGTTCAGAGCGGATAAGGCCACAGATAATACACAGTGGAATTTTGACAACTTTAAAGAATATAAGGATGAGTATCAGAAGCTGCATCCCAATGCGCCGCTGGACGGCAGTTTTTCCTATTCCATATCCACTTCCGATGACAGCTATTACTGGCTGACAGCGTCTAACTTTTCCGTTTCGGATGCCCTGCTGAAGGATCCGGATAAGATGGCGACGCATACGAGCAATGCGGATGAAGAGAGCAAGTATGATGTGGTGGATCAGCTGATTGATTTAAAGACCAATGTGGAAAGGATGAATTTCCGTGGCAGCTCGGCCAGCCAATTCCTGCAATGTATTCTTTCCGATATTGCCCTCAATACCAAACGTGCAGATGATTTTGGTGAGAACTATGAGAATATCGGCAAGAGTATCCAGACGCAGCGCTTGTCCGTACACGGTGTGGATGAGGATGAAGAGGCGATGAATCTGGTGAAATACCGCCATGCTTACAATCTGGCCTGCAAGATGGTACAGACACTGACAGAAGTGTATGACAGACTGATCCTGCAGACCGGTGTATAAAAGGACTGATTATTGGGGGATCAGATATAAGGGAGGACGAACATGCGAATTACCAATAAAATCATACAGAACAATTCTCTTTCAAATATGAATGCCAATAAATTGTTGGAGGACAAATACAACAATCAGATGTCCACGGGCAAGAAGATCCTGCGGCCTTCGGAAGATCCTGTCGTGGCAATCCGTTCTCTGCGTCTGCGTACCACTTTTTCCGAAGTGACTCAGTACAGGGATAAAAATGCCGAAGATGCGGACAGCTGGATGTCGGTTACGGAAGATGCGATCCAAACAGTGAGTGATATTATCGAAGATATGCTGGAAGAGTGTAATACCGGTTCCGTGAAGTATAAGCAGTCTTCCGACAGAAAGACGATTCTTGACAATCTCAAACAGCTTAAAGACGAAATTTATGGTACCGGCGATGCCGATTATGCGGGAAGAGGACTTTTCACCGGCTATCGGACCTCCACGAAACTCCGTTTTCAGAAGGATACCAAGCTGCCTTATGAGATAACGGAAAAGGTTGACAAATATGCGCTTGATGACATCACTTATATCAAGATGGATAATGGCAAAGGCAATATTGGCGAGATCAATGCAGGCAATTATAACGACCCTGATTTTGCTTTTGCGGATACCGATGTCAGCAAAGAGACCATACACAGACTCAGACTTGCCTATGATAAGCTGGATGAAAATGTAAAGCCGGAGATCACATACTGGGAAGGGGATTCCAGGATTCACAATACGCCGACCAGTATTCCGGTGGTGACGGTTTCCAAGTATGGGGAAGTGATCAGTGAGGCAGACGGGATGCCGGTCATGGACACAACGCAGACACCGCCGGTTCCTGTAAAGGCAGATGCATATCAGTATGCGCAGAACCGCTATAAGACGCGGCCCATCGATACGGACGGCGATGGTGTGGATGATGCCTACGAAAGAGTACAAAAGATGGAAGATACGGATGGTGACGGCGTTCCGGATACCCCGGTATGGGAGACGGATGCGGCCGGCAATCAGATCCTGGACGAGAACGGCAATCCGATCCCTGTCTATGAGATGGAAGAAAACACCCAGCCCTGTGCGGTATTTATTCCGGAAACGGGAGAACTGATTTTAAACGATGCCGCTTATAACATGCTTTCATCCACACGCGATTATTCCAGAACAGAAGGTGTGAACGAAGGGGAGATTACGATCACTTACAGTAAAGAAGACTGGAGAGAAGGGGATCTGAGACCAGAGCATTATTTTAAATGTACGGAAGACCCTGACGGTAAGAAGATTGAGCATAATTTCAATGAGGATCCCAACGATCAGATTATCTCCTATGATGTGGGCTTTAACCAGGAACTGCGCGTAAATACCCTGGCATCGGAAGTATATACACATGCCATTGGCAGAGATGTGGAAGATATTATCAATACGCTGGAACAGGTACAGGATGTGGAAGCTGCCATAGCGGCTCTGACCAAGGTGATCGAAAATACGGATACCTCTGATGCGGACAAAGAGATAGCACAGAGAAATCTGGAGGCGGCCAATAAGACGCTGACATTCCTGGAGGAGAAACTGCAGGTATCGTTCTCTCAGGGCGGTACAAGGATGCAGAAACATTTTGATAAGGCGACACTGGCGATGACGGAAGTTGGTACACGTTCCAAGAAGCTGGACCTGGTCAAGGAGCGTCTCTCCTCTCAGAAAACTACCTTCAAGGATCTGATTGCCGACAATGATCAGGTGGATACCGCGGAGGCGGCGACGAACCTTTCCAATGCAAAGTTAGCTTACGATGCATCGCTGATGGCTACCGGAAAGATAACGGAAAATACGTTGTTGAATTTTATCTGACAGATATGACCAAAAGGAGCATTCTTTTATGAAAATCAAGACCAGGATCTTCGGAGAAGTAGAGATAGATGATGATAAGATCATCCGCTTTGTCAATGGGATCATAGGGTTTCCTGACCTGAAAGATTTTTCCCTGATGCATGATTCTGAGCATACGGGCGGGGGCGGGATTCAGTGGCTGCAGTCCCTGCAGGAGCCGGGATTTGCCATGCCGGTGCTGAACCCTCTTGTGGTGATGCCTGATTATAATCCCCAGGTGGAGGATGAACTGCTCAAACCCATCGGCTGTCTGGAACCGGATCATATGCTGGTGCTGGTGACGATGTCGGTACCGGCGGATATCAAAAAGATGAGTGTCAATCTGCGCGCCCCGATTGTGGTGCATACAGAATCCAGAAAAGCATGTCAGGTCATCGTGGACGATGAGAAATATCCGGTGAAGTATCCCATTTATGAGATGCTGCAGGCGGCAAAGAAAGCGGGTGAATAAGATGTTGGCATTATCCAGAAAGAAGAATGAGGCGCTGGTCATTAACAACAACATAGAGATCACCATTCTGGAGATCAAGGGCGAACAGGTGAAGCTGGGAATCTCGGCACCGAGGGATGTGCCGGTATATCGGAAAGAAGTGTATGAACAGATCCAGGAAGCCAACAAAGAGGCTGTGAATACGGAAGGCTTTGCACAACTGAAAAATCTTCTTGGCTGAGAAGTCAGGAGGGAAGGCGGGAAAATGTTTATAAATCTATAAACATTTTCTTTTTTTAGCCGATAAAAAGAATAGATATAAAGCATATTTGTAACCGATAATTATCACACGGAGGTGATGGATATGAACATTGAGCCAGTAAGCAGTGTAATGACATTTCAGGCACAGACACAGGCACCGAAGCAGAAACCTGCGGAGAAGGCAGCCCCGGCGGACATGGATGTAACCGTGGCAACCGTAGAGCGACCTGTAGACAACACGACACTTGTCGTAGGCAATGCAGGAGAAGCGGACGGTCAGGGCGGACAGGGAGCCGGCGGCAGAGAACAGCAGCCGCAGCAGTCTCAGGAATCCGTCAAAAAGATGGTGGATCAGTTAAATAAAAAGATGAGCAATTCGGAAGCTATCTTCGGTATCCATGAGGATACGAATCGCGTGACCATTAAGATCGTGGACAAGGAAACGAAAGAGGTCATCAAAGAGTATCCGCCGGAGAAGACGCTTGACATGATAGCCAAGGTGTGGGAAATGGCAGGTATTCTGGTAGATGAGAAGCTCTAGGAGGAAAGAAGTATGGCAATGAAAATTTCCGGTATCGCATCCGGATTAGATACCGACAGCATGGTACAGGAGCTGGTGAAGGCGGCCAGCACGAAGAAGGAAGATCTGGAAAAAGCGCAGAAAAAACTGGAATGGAAACAGGAATCCTGGAAAGACCTGAATGCCAAAGTATACAGTTTTTTCAATGACCAGCTTAGTAATATGTCCCTGGAGGGTTCTTATATTAAGAAAAAGACCTCTGTGGCGGACAGCAATATTGCCAGTGTGATTGCGGGTGATACTGCAGTGAACGGGACACAGTCGCTGGCAGTGAAGAAGCTGGCAAAAGCCGGTTCCCTGACAGGCGGCAAGCTGAGCAATGACAAGAGTGTGAAAAGTACCACTACCCTGTCTGATCTGGCGGGTAAGACGGATACCAAACTGGACCCTACAGAGAAGGTATCTTTGCGTGTCAATGTGGGAGGCAAGGAACAGGTAATAGAGTTGCGGGGTTCCTCCACAATAGATGATGTGCTGAGCAGTCTGAAGAAAGTGGGCCTTACTGCCAGCTTCGATGAGGCCAACCAGCGTATCTTCCTGTTTTCCAGCAAGACCGGTGTAGAAAATGATTTTACCATCACTGCAGGTAATATGAACGGACTGAATGCGCTGAATAATCTGGGACTTCTCAGCAAGAGTGATCTGGAGGACGCAGACAATCCTACCTATCAGGAGTATCAGTTCTGGGCGGAGGCTTTTAAAGAAGAGCCTGCAGGAAGTGGTCAGTTTGTCCTGGATGAGGACATTTATAAAGAAAAGGCGCAGCAGAAAGCGGCAGAGAGAGCTTCTTCCATGATGGAAGATCTGGAAACCTATCTGACAAGGGTTCAGGAACTGCGGGAAGAGAGAAGCAAACTCAGCAGCGAAAAAGACTTGAGAACGAACTTTAACCAGTCTCAGGAAGCGCAGAAGCAGTTGGCAGAGACGGCTCTTGTTCTGAAAGATTACTACCAGGACATTGTCAATGCCGGCAACAAAGCGATCGCAGATCAGCAGAAAATTGTGGATCAGGAGACCGATCCGGATGCCAAGAAAGCGGCAGAAGAAGAACTGAACAGACTTACCAAGCTCAATGAGGAGAATCGCGAGAATCTGCGTAAGGCAAGTGAAGGGTTCGGTGTGGCTTCTTCGGCGGCATCTTCCATGGGCTCCACACTGGATATCGAGTATGACGAAAACGGTTCGCCTGTAGCTCCTTATAATCTGAAAGAGCGGATGGAAAAGGAACACAGGGAGTTTGCCGAGGTGGCCAATAAGGCGCTTCATGGCCTGGAACTTACAGAGGCCAGCAAAGCGGCAGCGCGTGTGGTGGGTTCCGATGCTATCATTTCCGTGAATGGTGCGGACTTTACTTCTGACAGTAACACGATTACCGTCAACGGTATGACCATCACTGCCAATGCGGAAAGTGCCGTTACTGCCAGAGATGCGGCGGGTAATCCCACGAGTTGGGCAGAGACGTCCATCACGACGGCAGACGATGTGGACGGCATCTATGATATGGTCAAGGATTTCTTCAAAAAGTACAATGAGTTGATCAAAGAGATGGATACCTTGTACAATGCGGAGACGGCCAAAGGTTATGAGCCGCTTACCGATGAAGAAAAAGATGCCCTGTCTGATACAGAAGTGGAACAGTGGGAGAAGAAGATCAAAGATTCTCTGCTTCGCAGAGATGGCGATCTGAGTAAACTGATCAACATTTTTAAGACAACGATGCTGGGGACTCACAGTTATAACGGAAAAGAATACAGTCTTTCCAGCTTTGGGATCAATACACTGAGTTATTTTAAGGCGCCGGAAAATGAAAGAGGCGTATTCCATATTGATGGCGATGAAGAAGACAGCAACTCTTCCGCCAATGCCAATGCACTGAAAGCCGCCATTGCCAGCGATCCGCAGGCAGTAACCAGCTTTTTCAGCCAGCTGATCGGTGAACTGAAGGGCAAAGTACAGGATGTGATGGACCGTACGGATTATCGTAGTATGTACAAGGTTTACGACGATAAGCGGCTGCAGAAGGAATACGATGAGTATAAGAGCAAGATAAAAGATCAGGAAAAGAAACTGCAGGCTCTGGAAGATCGGTATTATAACCAGTTTACACAGATGGAGAAGGCACTGTCCAAGCTGAATTCCCAGCAAAGTTATCTCTCCAGTCTGTTCGGAGGCTGATCAGATCAGAAAGGTAACGGAATGAACACGGAACAAGGAGGTACCAGGTATGCCATTGCCTAACGCGTATGCAGCTTATAACAGGAATAAAGTTCTGACAGCATCCCCTGCGGAGCTGACACTGATGTTGTATGATGGTGCGATTAAATTCTGTAACTTTGCCATTGCGGGTATTGAGAGTAAGGATATCGAAAAGGCACACATCAATATCGTTAAAACAGAGAAGATCATCGAGGAGTTTCTTCGTACACTGGATGAGAAATATCCGGTTTATAAGGACTTTGAGAATGTTTACAATTATCTGATGCAGCGGCTTCAGGAAGCGAATTTTCATAAAGACAAAGAGATTCTGCAGGAAGTGTTGATGCATCTGCGCAGCATGAGGGATACCTGGAAAGATGTGATGAAGCAGAACAATACGCATGGCGCCTGACGGAGAGAGGATGGAGATGGCAGAGATCAGACAATATGTGGATATCCTGTTGGAGAGTCTGGAAAGAAAGAAAGGTATTCTGGGAATGCTCCTGAAGGAAAATGGCAAGCAGGAAGAAGCAATCAAACAAAACAGTGATATGGATGTGTTTAATCAGACTGTGGAAACCAAGAGCCGTTTCATTGCAGAACTTGAACTGCTGGACAGCGGATTTGAAAAGGTATATGACAGAGTCCGGGAGGAGTTGCTGGAGTCGAAAGAATCCTTCAAAGAAGAGATTGCCCGTATGCAGCTGCTGATTTCTGAGATAACCGATCTCAGCGTCAGCATCCAGACATCAGAGCAGCGTAACAAACAGCTGGTGGAGAATTACTTCTCTTATACAAAAAACAGGATACGTCAGTCAAAGAAAAGTGTCCGGGCAGCAAATGATTATTACAGAAATATGCGCCAGACCAATTTCGTCGATTCACATTTGCTGGATCAGAAAAAATAAAAAAAGACAGGAAGGGAACGGACCGGAGACGGCAGTTCCCTTCTTTGATGAGGAGAATGACCTCTCGTGCGGGGACAGTTGTATCGGTCTTCAGCTTTTTTCAATTCGCTCTTGCACATTTGAAAAAGCGTGCTATAATATATTTTGAGATTCAAAGTATTTGAAAAGCAAACTATATATCTGCGTATAAAACTGTGAACGATAAGAAAGGGCCACAATTATGAATTGGGATGAAGCGATCAGGAATCTTGAACAGAGGCGGGAAAAAGCGCTGCAGGGCGGAGGGCAGGCCAAGATTGACAAGCAGCATAAATCTGGCAAACTGACAGCACGTGAGCGGATTGAGATTCTGCTGGATAAAGAGACCTTTGTGGAGATTGACGGGATGATAGAATCCCGAATTGATGATTTCGAACTGGATAAGAGAAGGGTGCCTGGAGACGGTGTGGTAACAGGGTATGGTGAGATTGACGGCCGGCTTGTTTTCGTTGCCAGCGAAGATTTTACCGTGATCGGCGGGACCCTTGGCGAGTATCATTCCTTTAAAATATGCAGGATTCAGGATATGGCGATGCAGATGAAGGCGCCACTGATCTGTATCAATGACAGTGGCGGAGCGAGGATTGAGGAAGGGATTTCTTCCCTGAGCGGCTACAGCGGGATGTTTCTGCGTCATACGCAGGCATCTGGTGTGATTCCCCAGGTTGCGGTGATTTTAGGCCCCTGCTCCGGCGGTGCCTGCTATGCGCCGGCAATCTGTGACTATATCTTTATGGTAAGGGATATTTCAAAAATGTTTATCACCGGGCCCAACGTGGTCAAGACGGTAATCAATGAGGAAGTATCAGTGGAAGAACTGGGCGGCGCGGAAGTGCATGCAAAAAAGAGCGGTGTTTCCCATTTTACCTATGATACAGAAGGCGAATGTCTGATGGGGGTACGTAAACTGCTGTCCTATCTGCCCAGCAACAACGAGCAGCAGCCTCCGGTGATCAAGCCGATCCGTGAAAAACAGTCGCTTTTATTTGCAGTGAACAAGATGCTGAATAAGGTAGGGAACTTTGGCAAGACCTATCTGGAAAAGAGCGATGATCAGTGTGCGAAGCTCCGGGAGATTGTGCCGGATAATTCCAGACATCCCTATGATGTCATAGATGTGATTAACTGCATTGTGGACAATGACAGCTTTTTTGAAGTGCAGAAAGAATTTGCCAAGAACGCAGTAGTCGGCTGGGGCCGCATGGAAGGCAGGACAGTGGGATTCGTAGCCAACCAGGCGAATTGCAGCGCCGGTTCTCTTGACTACCATGCGTCCGATAAAGTGGCGAGATTTATCCGCTTCTGCGACTGCTTTAATATACCACTTGTCACATTGGTGGATGTGCCGGCGTTCCTGCCGGGCACTGCCCAGGAGCACAGCGGCATCATCCGGCATGGGGCAAAAGTGCTGTATGCTTATTCTGAAGCTACCGTGCCCAAGATATCCGTTATTATGAGAAAAGCCTATGGCGGTGCTTACATTGCCATGAATTCCAAAGAGATGGGAGCGGATCTGGTCTACGCATGGCCCATTGCTGAAATCGCGGTGATGGGAGCAGACGGTGCAGTCAACATCGCCTTTAAGAAAAAAATAAAGGCGGCCGATGACCCCGAAGCGATGCGCCAGCAGTGTAAGAAAGAATACGAAGACAGATTTTTGAATCCTTACGTGGCCGCGGCAAGAGGCTACGTAAACGAAGTCATCAAACCCGAAGAAACAAGACTCTGCATCCTCAAAGGCCTCCGTGGTCTGGAAGGCAAAAAAGTCCAGACACTTAAGAAAAAACACGGAAACATTCCGTTATAAGGAAGCCGTGCTTGCATAAAGAAAAGAAGCCCCCGGAAAAACGGTTGCATTTTTCCGGGGGCTTTTCTTTCTTTTTCTTTATGTGTATAGAGCGAAGCCCGGGATCTCAAAAATCGCAGATTCATGAGGTGGCCAAGGCACCCTCTCAGCAATAGCTGTTAAACATCATCCCGCTGTAGGGACTGGTATGATAAGGGGTGACGAAATGCGTTTTGGCCGGGTTTTTATAAGCCACCATGGTATTGTTGATATACTGCATGGGGTCCAGGGAAATCTGGGTAGTCTTGCGGAAAAGCGAATCTGCAAAATCACGCATCATGGAAACGGTATGCTTTGCCTCACCGTCTTCCATAGACTGGGTATAAGTCTCGGCATTGAGGGTAAGGGAACCATCCTCTCTGATCTGCAGACCCATGTGGTTTAAGCCATCTTTGTAGACGGATGCAATGCCACGCATCTCTTTCAGCAGATCGGCATTTTTGGTCCTTCTTCCCTTGTTCTGAAAAGCGAAATTAAGGAAGGAATTGTAGCCATCCACCAGTTTGCTGATGTTTTCGCCAAGGGATTCGGTATCGTCTTTGACGGTGACGGTAGCGGTCTGCCCTTCTATAGGGCTGATACCGTTCAGCGTCAGTTCATAAGTCTTTTCCAGTGTAAAGCGATTGGAAGGAACGCTTTGCTCCTGCCCGTCAATAACAATCTGTGCATTGGACGCCGGGCGTGTCACTTCCCCGATACCAAAATAATCCACCGAGCCGGCGGTCCGGCTGGAATGGGTGTCGGAAATGGAAAAAAGGCTTTCTTTGCCAATCGGGGCACCGGTAGCAGAAGAAGTCAGCTTAAGCGCCGACAGGTCGTCATCTGTTTCCACAACGGCGTCGATACCGATACCGGCACCGGAAATAAGCCTTGCCAGTTTCTTCTGCAGGCTGAGATTCGTATCGTCTTCCGTAACCTTGTACTGAAATTCATAATTTGTATTGTGGATGCGGATATCAAAAGAATAGGTGTCCACAGGCAGTTGCAGACTGCCCGAAGGCAGAAAATTACCAAGATTCACCTGGGGAGTTGCCAGGGAGCGCACTTCCACTTCAAAAGAAGGAATCTCCGTATCACTGCCCGTTTTTCCGATAAACTGTGCACTGACAATATTCTCATCGGTGGAAAAAGCCGCTTTTTTATTGAGCAGTTCATCTTCCTTCAGACCGCCCAGAGATGCGATCA
Source organism: uncultured bacterium (assembly GCA_947574055.1). GTDB lineage: Bacteria > Bacillota > Clostridia > Lachnospirales > Lachnospiraceae > VSOB01. The sequence goes on along the minus strand of CANPIC010000006.1, from coordinate 24,202 downwards.
CATTATGGAGATCCCGTGCTCCTTCCTTGACACCGATGGCGAAGGCGTGAGATTCTTTGCTGGAATCCAGAAGATATAGCGGCGCCTCCTTGTTTAACTTGACAATGGAATGGTATATATCTCGCAGTTCGTTCTTATTATGTGCATCATACTTACTGGCCGGACTACGGGAATAAGACGTCAGATAATGATTATAGACCGTATTTAATGCCAACATATTCGCCATAACTGTCCCTCCTTTCATCCGTGAAAAGAACATTACTCTATGGAGAATCCGATCAAATGCGGAATCCGTTCCGCTACTTATTATATCGGCAATTATTTCCTGCATGATAAGAGGTGCAGGCAGAAAAATGCAAACAGCTTTGAAGAACTGCTTAGTTATCTCTATTTTATCACTGCGCCCGAGCACATGCAAGAAAAAACATAGGATTTACGCGATAAACGCACAAGATAGGCATGGCTGCGTTTGCCGCGTGGTATTTGAGGACGGAATTTTATGGACGCGGACAGAGGCCGGGCGGTCAGAAAAAAGCAGCGGGTTGGGAAAAAAACATTGACTCTCACCATTGCTTGTGCTATAGTAAGGAAGCAAAATAAGATTCAGGTCTTTTTTTTATGCATAAATATATCTGAATTTCAAAGAAGATGACCGGAAAAAATAAAGAATCAGAAAAGCACGCGGAGGTGGAATGAGATGCGTACAAGGATTACATTGGCATGTACGGAATGCAAGCAGCGCAACTACAATACGACAAAGGATAAAAAGACACACCCGGACAGAATGGAAACAAAGAAATATTGTAAATTCTGCAGAACCCATACGTTACACAAGGAAACAAAATAATCTGGTATCGTGAAAGGACAGCGGCAGATGGGAGATTCAAACAAGAAGGACAAAAAGGAAAAGATCAGCTTTTCTCAGGGTGTTCAGACTGAGTTCAAGAAGATTTCGTGGCCCGACCGGACATCACTTTTCAAACAGTCAGTGGCGGTTGTCTGTGTATCGGTCATACTGGGAGCTGTCATTGCGGTGATCGACCTGCTCCTTCAGTATGGCGTGAACAACTTCCTGGCAATGTAAAGGTGAGGGTGGGCAGATGGCAGAAGCGAACTGGTATGTAGTGCATACTTATTCGGGATATGAAAATAAGGTAAAAGCCAATATTGAAAAGACGATAGAGAACAGGCATCTGGAAGAAGAAATCCTGGAAGTCAGAGTGCCGATGCAGGACGTCGTGGAAGTAAAAAACGGCGCGAAAAAAAATGTCCAGAAAAAGATGTTTCCCGGTTATGTGCTGATCAATATGGTGATGAATGACGATACCTGGTATGTGGTCAGAAATACCAGAGGTGTAACGGGATTCGTCGGCCCGGGAAGCAAACCCGTTCCCCTGACAGAGGTGGAAATGCGCCCGCTTGGGATTAAGACAGAGAATATTTCCGTGGATTTTGGAGAGGGCGATATGATCGCCGTGATCGCAGGTGTCTGGAAAGATACGGTCGGTGCGGTCCAGCGCATGGACTACGGCAAACAGACGGCCACGATCAATGTGGAACTGTTCGGCAGGGAGACACCTGTGGAGATCAGTTTTGCAGAGATCAAGAAGATGTAACAGGCAGCCAGGCTGCAGTGACAAAGTGTTCATAGGAACCTGTGATAAAGAGCGAGGTTCCTGCTGATAGATTTCGCAGGCAGGCCTGCTTTGCGAAAGAGAAGAAGCATGATATGAACTGTGGGAGGGAAAGGAAAGAACCACGTCGCAGGACGAGAGGGACTGCGGCGAAGGGGCTGTTTCCGGGGTACCCGCCACTACCACACTAATTTAGGAGGTGCCAAAATGGCAAAGAAAGTAGAAGGATACATTAAGTTACAGATTCCTGCCGGCAAGGCGACACCGGCTCCGCCGGTTGGTCCCGCTCTGGGGCAGCACGGCGTGAACATTGTGGAGTTTACCAAACAGTTTAATGCGAGAACAGCGGACAAGGGTGATCTGATTATCCCCGTTGTGATCACGGTATATGCGGACAGAAGTTTCAGTTTTGTGACCAAGACTCCGCCGGCTGCCGTATTGTTAAAAAAGGCGGCCAACATCAAATCCGGTTCCGGCGTACCCAACAAGACTAAGGTAGCTACGATTTCCAAAGACAAGGTAAAGGAAATCGCAGAGACAAAGATGCCTGATCTGAATGCTGCCAGCCTGGAGGCTGCTATAAGCATGATCACCGGTACGGCTAAGAGTATGGGAATCGTTGTTGAAGAGTAAGAGGGCTTGATGTGGGAGGAGTCGATGGCTCCGCCACTACCACAAGGAGGAAATCAAAATGAAACATGGTAAGAAATATAACGAAGCGGCGAAACAGGTTGACCGTACTGTTTTATATGAGCCGGCAGAAGCAGTGGCATTGATCAAAAAGGCTTCCACGGCTAAGTTTGACGAGACGATGGAACTGCATATCAGAACAGGCTGCGACGGTCGTCACGCAGAGCAGCAGATCCGCGGCGCTGTTGTACTGCCTAACGGAACAGGTAAGACAGTGAAAGTGCTTGTATTTGCCAAGGGTGACAAGGTGAGTGAAGCAGAAGCGGCAGGCGCTGATTATGTGGGTGGAGACGAACTCATCCCGAAGATCCAGAATGACGGCTGGCTGGATTTTGATGTAGTTGTGGCTACCCCTGATATGATGGGTATCGTGGGACGTCTCGGTAAGATTCTGGGACCGAAAGGCCTGATGCCCAATCCTAAGGCGGGAACCGTTACGATGGATGTGACCAAGGCGATTAACGATATCAAAGCCGGTAAGATCGAGTACAGACTGGACAAGACGAATATTGTCCATGTACCGGTGGGCAAACTTTCCTTCAGCGATGAGAAACTGCTGGAGAACTTCAATGCGGTGATGGATGCCATCATCAAGGCAAAACCCAGTGCAGTAAAAGGGCAGTATCTGAGAAGTGTAACGCTGGCTTCCACAATGGGACCGGGCGTGAAGGTAAATGTTGCAAAACTTTAATTGTATGGCAATCATAAACAGGGAGGCAGCGGGGATTCGCTGCTTCCTTTTGTATCATCATGAAAGTGGGAACGGCAGTACGGGTGAAAAGACTGTGAGACTACCCGGACTGCTGCAGGCAGGGTACGGACATGCTTTTTAATTCATATATTTTCATTTTGTTTTTTCTGCCTTTGTGTGTGGCGGTGTATTTTCTTCTGTATCGTGTCCGGGCGGGAAGATGCGCGAGACTATGGCTGCTTGGCATGTCTTTATGGTTTTACGGATATTTTAATCCGTCTTATGTATGGATTATCTGCGGGAGTATACTGGCCAATTTCGGTCTGTCGGTATATCTGCTCAGACAGTATGGGGCGGGAGAAGTCCGCAGAGGCCGGGCCGCGATGATTCTGGGGGTGGCCGGTAATGTGGCACTGCTTTTTTATTTCAAGTATTTTGATTTTTTCCTGGAGAATATAAATGCAGTGTTCCGAACGGATTTTGTGCTGCGCAAGATTGTGCTGCCACTGGGAATCAGTTTCTTTACATTCCAGCAGATCTCTTATGTGGTGGATTCCTGGCGGGGCGAGACAAAGGGATATAGTCTGCTGGATTATGCCGTATTTGTATCGTTCTTTCCCCAGCTTGTAGCCGGGCCCATTGTACTTCACGATGAACTGATCCCCCAGCTTCGGGACGAAAAGAAACACCGGCCGGATGCGTACTGTCTTTCCAGAGGGTTGTATCTCTTTTCGGTGGGGCTGTTTAAAAAGGTGATTGTGGCCGATACACTGGGCAATCTGGTGGCACTGGGGTTTGGCGGTCTGGAAATTCTGACTACGATCGACGTACTGCTTGTTATTGTTTGCTTTTCCCTGCAGCTTTATTTTGATTTCAGCGGCTACAGTGATATGGCTACGGGCATTGCTTCTTTGTTTGGTATCAGTCTGCCGGTCAATTTCAATTCACCATATAAGGCGCGTTCCATCCTGGATTTCTGGGACAGATGGCATATGACGCTGACCAGATTTTTGCGCAGGTATCTCTATTTTCCCCTGGGCGGAAGCCGAAAGGGAAGGCTGCGCACATATGGGAATATTATGATTGTATTTCTGGTAAGCGGATTCTGGCACGGCGCTAATTGGACATTTGTGGTATGGGGACTGCTGCATGGCCTGGCGGAAGTGTTGACGAGAAGGTTTCGCAATACATGGAGCAGACTGCCGGGTATTTTACAGTGGTTTCTGACGATGACTTTTGTCAGCTTTGCTTTTCTTATCTTTCGGGCGGACACGCTGGAGCAGGCCTATATTATGTTTCGCAAAGTGGCCAGAGTGGAATCGCTGCATGTGACACCGGTCATGCTGGAAGGTCTGACACTGCCGGAGATCAGGCATCTGGTAGAATTGCTGCGGATAGACGCTGTGCCGGGTGTGAAAGGATTGATCCCGCTGACGCTTTTTCTGGGAGCGGTGCTCTATGCTGCACTGGGTACACAAAATTGCCAGGAAAAGGAATTTGTCTGTAGCAAAAAGAATCTGGCGGCGACGATCGGGATGCTTGCATGGTCTGTCGTTTCCCTGTCAGGTATTTCCACGTTTCTGTATTTTAATTTCTGACGGCAGTGTGTTTGTATGGTGACAGAGCCGGGGAATGATTTCAGGAGAACAATGTTATGAAAGCAAAGGTATGGTTTGGCTGTGCGGTTTCGGGTACGCTTCTGCTGTTGGCAGTGTTTGCGGGATATATTATAACACTTGATCCGTTTTTTCATTATCATGGGCCGCTTGCGGGTATTGCCTACAGACTGGATAACAGTCGTTATCAAAATGACGGGATTGTCAGAAATTTTTCTTATGATACCCTGATTACGGGGACTTCCATGGTGTCTAATTTCAGAACCAGTGAATGTGATGCCTTGTTTGGCGGTGTTTCCGTGAAGACGCCTTTTCATGGCGGTACATTCCGGGAAGTCAATGATCATCTGGAAGCGGCTATTCGTGCCAACCCCGGCCTGCGCACGGTGATACGCTGCCTGGATCAGGGAAATTTTACCCAGGATAAGGATTATGTGAACTATGAGGATATTCCTTATTATTTATATGACAGAAATCCTTTTAATGATATGGAGTATATTCTGAATAAAGATGTATGCATGCTCTCGGACAATGTACTGGCCGATACGGCCGAGGGCGGGGAGATGACTTCTTTCGATGACTATATGCGCTGGCAGGGCGAATATGATTTTGGAAAAGAAGCTGTACTGGCAACCTATAGCAGGCCGGAGCGGAGTTTTTATGACAAAGGGCTGGCCGAGGAAGAGCGGGAGCAGACGCTTGCCAATATCCGCCAGAATGTGACGGACACAGCCAGAGAAAATCCGCATATTACGTTTTACTACTATATTTCTCCTTACAGTATCTGCTATTGGGATGTCTATGTGATGCAGCCGGGAAAACTGGACTGGCATATGGAATTGCAGAGACTGGTAATGGAGGAGATTCTTACCTGTGATAATATCCTGCTCTTTGGTTTTGATGATCACACGGAGATTACTTGTGATCTGAATCATTATCAGGACCAGATGCATTATGACGAGGAAGTCAATTCCCTGATCCTTTCGTGGATGAAAGAGGGAAAGGGACGGCTGACCCGGGAGAATTACAGGGCGTATCTGGAGCGCCTGTACGAATTTTATGGAGCCTATGACTATGACAGCATCTACACATAGCAAGTCTAAAAAGAAAAAAAGAAAAAACAAAAGACGTACCAGCACGCTGGCTGTGTTTGTCTCTGTGTTTTGTCTGGTTCTTACGCTGGGGTCTGCCGGCCTTGCGCTGATGGCGGCGGAGCAGAGGAAGGACGGAGGCGGTCAGCCTGATGCAGAAGCGGTAAAGGCCAAAGAAGAGGAACATTTTCTCTCGCAGGTGATGGAGGAAAAGGTGGAACCGGAGCAGGCAGAAGGGGACGATGGGGCTGATGCAGAACCGGAGAGCAGATACGGCGAACTGCTCGAAGACCCGCAGCGGATGGAGCAGGAGCGGATCTATGCGAAAGAGACCGCTTCGCCGGATGAAGTTGTGTTGGCTTTTGCCGGTGATATCCTGTTTGATCCTTCCTATGCCGTGATGGCAAGGCTGCAGCAGCGGGGCGGGGCGATCGGAGAAGCATTTTCCGCGGATCTGCTGGAAGAGATGCGGGAGGCGGATATCTTCATGGTCAACAATGAGTTCCCGTATACGGACAGAGGCACGCCGACGGCCGGCAAGCAGTTTACTTTCCGGGCCAAACCGGAAAGCGCCGCCTATCTGACGGAGATGGGCGCGGATATCGTCTCTTTGGCCAATAACCATGCCTATGATTATGGGGAAGTGTCATTGCTGGACAGTCTGGATACACTGGAAGCTATGGACATGCCTTATGTAGGTGCGGGCCGTAATCTGGAAGAAGCGGTAAAGCCGGTGAGTTTTATCGCCAATGATCTGAAAATCAGTATTTTGTCGGCTACGCAGATCGAGAGAAATGACAATCCCGATACGAAAGGCGCGGGAGAAAGCACACCGGGTACATTCCGCTGCTGGAACCCGGACAGGCTGCTGGAAGAAATCAGGAAAGTGCGGACGGACTGTGATATCCTGATTGTCTATATTCACTGGGGAACGGAGAGTACACCGCAGATTGACTGGGCCCAGCGGGACCAGGCGGTGATGATTGCGGAAGCCGGTGCGGATATTATCATCGGTGATCATTCTCATTGCCTGCAGCCGGTAGGTTATGTCAAGGGGGTGCCGGTTATATACAGCCTTGGCAATTTCTGGTTCAATTCCAAATCGCAGGATACCTGCCTTGTGCAGGTCCGGATACCGGCGGCGGGGGAACCATCCGTGAGAGTGCTCCCGGCCAGACAGTCCGACTGCCGGACAAAACTGCTGGGCGGTGCTGAGAAGACGAGAGTCATAGATTATATCAATTCTATCTCGGACAGCGGGATGCTGGATGAGGATGGGTATTTGCAGCCCAGATGATGGAGGAAGCCAGGCCTTAGGGAAGACAAAAGAAATGGATACAATAGATTTTGTAAAAGAACTAAAGAAAGCAGAAAATATTTATGATGTGCTGGTTATTTTTTATGGCATCGTTGATAATGAGCACAGTCCGCAATATTTACAAAATTATGATCATATATCAGAGGACAGGAGTTGGAAGGATATCAACAGACTGCTTGACTCCCTGCTCCAAAATGATATCGAATTTAGGATGTTTTTGGGGAGGATTGTAGAATTTTTGGACTGTGAAACCAACATTATTTTATATGCCCTTCATATCATTACGTATTTTGATCAGGTATTTTTAGAGAAAGAGGAATACGCATATCTTGGGTTTGGTAACAGAATAGGGCTTTCTCCCCTGTATGAATTGGGACCCCTAAATACCATGCAGGATAAATACCTTTTGTATTTATCCCCGGTTGACAGTTTGCTGAAAGAAAGTAAGGCGATGAAAAGCAGTGGTTATCGTCTGATCAGTTTCAGAGACGGTTCGGATATTTTGGAACGGATCAAAAGTTATTATATTGTACCGGTATCAGGATGTATACCCAGAGCGGTCATAAAAGGTTATACAAAAGATGTGTTTTGCAAAAGGGAAGGCGGCGGTAAAACGATAAAGATGGCATGTATTCCCTTATGCAAAAAGAATTGGTTCCATGTAAAGTATATGGATAATGATTCGGGTCATAACTATTTTAAAATTGTCAATGATCCGGATCAGACAAAACTGAACAACAATTATATCAGATTGTTTGAACATCTGATCGAGGAAAAGGCAGAGATCGTTGTTTTACCGGAACTTTCGATGAATGAGCAGACAGAGCGGGAAATCAGAAAGTACTTATCACTGAAGAGTCTGCAGATGAAGGCGTTTCCACTGAAGCTGATTTTTCTGGGGTCGCTATGGAAAGATGGCAGAAATGAATGTGTGCTTTTGTCCGGAAGTGGGAGCGTCTTATGCAGGAATCTCAAAAGGAACCCGTTTGAACTGAAAAAGGATGGCAAGAGATACAAAGAAGCGTTGGCGGAGCGGCCCACACAATATGAATTGATGGATGTCCCTCATTTGGGCAGGATTTTGTATAGTATCTGTAAGGATGCTTTTGATGAGATGTCTCAGGTAGCTTTTCATACGGCATATGCAGTCGATTTTGAAGTGATCTCCAGTTTTTCGGCATCGCTCTCCTATTTTGACGGACAGATGCGTGATCTGGCCGAGAAACATCTGGGGGTGGGGATTGTTGCCAATGCCTGCAGTCCCAGAGTCGGGTTGGGTGAGAAAGAGATCGGATTTATCGAAATTCCGTATATGCGCAAAAAATCTCCGTTCAGACTGGAAGGAATGAAGATTGTATATCAGACAGATGACTGCTGCGAAGAGGCATGCACATTTGCCGGATGCATGCATATTTTTGATCTGAAGCCTGATGAAATTCTTGCGGATGGGGAGAAGTGCGGGATTACAGTGGATTATACAAGAAGAATATTGAAATGAGAAACAGAATCATCTATAATAAAGGTACGTTACCTGAACGTTACCCATCAGTGGGCGCGAAGGAGGTATGACTATGCAGTATGAAGTAACCAGTGAAAAATATGCACAGGATGTCATGGAAGGTTCTCTGCTAAAAGTCAGAAGAAATGCCGAAGAATTGTTGCGGATTTTTACGGAAGCGATTTTGAAGGATACAATCTGCGAAACATGGGACTTTTATAAGAGTGGTATGGATAAGCTGGAGGCTCTGGCCAATTATCTGGAGATCGGTACGAATGAGGAGAAACAGCGCGTCTATTATTTTGCTGTGATGAAAACGATTCTTGAACTGGGATGCCTTTTGAGCCAGAAGAGCGGGGAAAACGAAGAAGCACAGGCTTATGTGGAATATAAGTATATTTACCCGGTGCTGGAATTGCTGGCCGAGAGTGGAGGGCTTTCGGTCTGTAAAATTGCGGATAGGCTGTCGATTTCCAGAAATACTTTGTCCAATTCCTTTCACAGAACAGATAAATTCGGTCTGTGGAGGATGGAAAAGAGAGGGAAAAAGCACTACTATCATATCACGGCAAAAGGAAAACGCGCTTATCAAAATTATTGTCTTTCCCATGTAGGCGAAGCGACAGGCGGGACGGAAAAGATGCTCCTGCTTATACTGGATTTGGTTGGTAAGGAGCTGGAAAAAGAAAATCCGGATGCTTCTCATATCATTTATGCGTTGAATGAGAGATATAACAAAGGAATTTCGGTTGCTTCCTCTGCAGTCTTGAAGGTAAAGCTGAAAGAGGTATTTATCAAATCAGAGGCAGGCGTTTGCAAAAGAAAATGGAAAAAGATGCGTTTGACTGAAATGGAGAGAAAAGAAAGAAGACTCTGGTGTGACGAACCTGATTCCGGTTACTATGATGGTTCATACCAATTTGGTATGGATATCAGGGAAGAGGTATTTTAATGAAAAAGTTTGAAGATATTTATGAAGGCATGGAGCTGCCTGCCGAAATTGCGGAAAAATATAAAGAGATCTGCCAATGTTTGCATGACATCGAAGAACTGACTGGTGAATCAGAATTTGGCAATGTTTTAGAGTTGGAGGGAGAGGACTGGGATTATTATTGCGAACTTCGCAGTTGTCTGGTGCAGGTGATAACGGATGTTGTCAAAAAACAGGATCAGGCCTTTGATTTTCAGGTAGTATCCAGGCATTTCGGAAATGATGATTTCTGGGAAGAGATCGGAAGGGAGGTTTCTGATCAGACACAGAACTTTCTGTCGATGCAGCCGCTGAGAAGAAGTGGACTGGAAGAAAGAAGAAAACATTATAAGGACATATTCACAATTTTGTATACAGAATATGAGAATGCAAATTATGCAGGCGAAAAACTTGGCCTGGATAAAAAGGTGGCAGCATTGTATGTGCGGCTTTTGCGATTCAGTGAGGATTTTGTCATAAATCATTACTTATCCAGAAGACTGTTTGCCCTCCGGCTTGACAGCTATTGTGGCCTGCAAGAGGATGCGGACTTCTTGTGGGAACTGTATTCAGAAAAGCGTGGCGAGATAGAGAAGATTGCGTTAAATAACAGATTAAACGATTTGAACTACAGACTGTTTAAGTTAACTTCCCAGTTGGAAGATTTACAGGAGAATCTGGAATTTATGGAATATTTGGTGATGAAAAACTCCCAGACCGAATAAAAATGCTTGACACGGCGTGTCTGGTCTGCTATGCTGTATAAGGTTTGAAAACCATGCCGAAGACAGCAGGCGCCGGTAAGGACCGGCATAAGGAAACACACCTGCCGAGGAAAGAGTTTGCAGCAAGTAATGCCTTTCTGTCTTTGACAGGGAGGCTTTTTTATTCCCATAAACGGGAAACATAAACTCCTTTCGGCACAGAATCTATAAGGAGGTAAAGAAATGGCAAAAGTTGAATTGAAAAGGCCTATCGTGGAAGAGATTTCCGAGAGCATCAAAGATGCCCAGTCTGTGATCCTCATTGATTACCGTGGACTCACTGTGGAGCAGGATACCAGACTTCGGAAGCAGCTTCGTGAGGCCGGTGTGACCTATAAGGTTTACAAAAACACAATGATGAACTTTGCGTTCAAGGGAACAGACTGTGAAGCGCTTTCTCAGTATCTGGAAGGTCCCAGCGCCATGGCGTTGTCCACGACGGATGCGACCGCACCCGCAAGAATCATCAGCAAATTCGCCAAAGAAGCGCCTGTACTGGAGATCAAGGGTGGCGTAGTGGAAGGCATTGCCTATGACGCGGCAGGGATCGCGTCCATTGCAAAGATTCCTTCCAGAGAGGAACTGCTCTCCAAGCTGCTTGGAAGTATGCAGGCACCGATCGCGAACTTTGCACGTGTTATGGATCAGCTGGCTGAAAAAGGTGGTGCAGAGGCTGCGATAGCTGCCAAAGGTGCCCCGGCAGCCGAGTCAGAGGAGACCGCAGAAGCGACTGCTGAATAATTCCACGATCTGAAAGGTAAGAAGACAATATAACGTCCCGCCCAGTCGGTGCCGTTATGGTAAAATAAGAAAACGGAGGGAAATAAAATGGCAAAATTATCCGCACAGGAAATTATTGATGCAATCAAAGAGTTGACAGTTCTTGAATTAAACGATCTGGTAAAAGCCTGCGAAGAAGAGTTTGGTGTATCCGCAGCGGCAAACATGGTAGTTGCTACAGGCGGCGGGGAAGCAGCACCTGTTGAAGAGCAGACCGAGTTTGATGTGGAACTGACAGAAGTAGGTCCTAACAAAGTAAAAGTCATCAAAGTGGTACGTGAAGTGACAGGCCTTGGTCTGAAGGAAGCAAAAGATCTGGTTGATTCCGCACCTAAGGCAGTAAAAGAAGCCGTATCCAAGGAAGAAGCGGAAGATATCAAGACCAAGCTGGAAGGCGAAGGCGCTAAGGTAACGCTGAAATAAGCAGGCAGCTTTGTTGAATAACGCAGGATAAGATACCGGGAGAGCACAGGACTGAGGGCTTTCCCGGTTTTTCGTAACAGCTTAGACAGACGGGAATCTGCCTTTTGCGCAGAGGAAAACCATGGGTGCCGGATTTCGTCTGCACAAAGACAAGGATGAGTTGATAGCAAAGGAGAGAGAGTTTGGGAAATTTTTCTTGACTTAAAGAAACTCTTGTAGTAGAATGGACAGTGCACTATTGTGTTTTGGTATGCTTGTTGCATAAGAAGGTACTGAGAAGTAGGCTAAGATCATAGAAGAACGGGGTGAAACGTCAATGGAAAAAAACAGAATACGACCCACTGCCGCCGGCAAGAACGTACGTATGAGTTATTCACGACAAAAAGAGGTTTTGGAGATGCCAAACCTGATAGAAGTTCAGAAGAATTCCTATCAGTGGTTTTTGAGAGAAGGCTTGAAAGAAGTATTCGATGATATTTCTCCAATTGCGGATTACAGTGGTCATCTGAGCCTTGAGTTCGTTGACTTTGAGCTGTGCAAAGACGAGATGCCCATCAATAAGAATACCATTGAAAAGTGCAAAGAGAGAGACGCGACTTATGCAGCGCCCCTGAAAGTGAGAGTGCGTCTGTATAACAAAGAAAAAGAAGAGATCAGTGAACATGAGATCTTTATGGGTGATCTCCCTCTGATGACAGAGACCGGTACTTTTGTGATCAACGGTGCAGAGAGGGTTATCGTAAGCCAGCTGGTGCGTTCCCCGGGTATCTATTATGCCATTGACCATGATAAGATCGGTAAGAGGCTGTTTTCCTGTACCGTGATTCCCAACCGCGGTGCGTGGCTGGAATATGAGACGGATTCCAACGATATCTTTTATGTCAGGGTAGACAGGACAAGAAAGGTGCCGATCACGGTGCTGATCCGTGCGCTGGGTGTGGGGACCAATGATGAGATCAGAGAATTATTCGGCGATGAGCCTAAAATAGAAGCCAGCTTTACAAAAGACGTTGCTGAGAATTATCAGGAAGGTCTTTTAGAGTTATATAAAAAGATTCGTCCGGGTGAGCCTCTTTCGGTGGAAAGCGCGGAAAGTCTGATCAATGCCATGTTCTTTGATCCAAGAAGGTACGATCTGGCGAAAGTGGGCCGTTATAAATTCAACAAGAAGCTGTCCTTAAAAAACCGCATCCGTGGTCATGTACTGGCCGAGGACGTGGTGGATATGCTGACAGGCGAAGTACTGGCGGAGGCAGGGACGAAGGTGTCTGCACAGCTGGCGGAAGATATCCAGAATGCAGCGGTTCCGTTTGTATATCTTCAGACAGATGAGAGGAATGTTAAGATTCTCTCCAATATGATGGTGGACATTACCAATTTCGTAGACTGCAATCCCAGAGAACTGGGGATTACGGAACTGGTATATTATCCGGTCCTGGAACAGATTCTGGAAGAGTATGCGGAGCAGCCGGAGGAATTGGCAGCAGCTATTAAACGCAATGCCCATGAACTGATTCCCAAACATATTACGAAGGAAGATATTCTGGCTTCCATCAACTATAACATTCATCTGGAATATGGTATCGGCAATGATGATGATATCGACCATCTGGGCAACAGAAGGATTCGTGCGGTAGGGGAACTTCTGCAGAATCAGTATCGGATCGGTCTCTCCAGACTGGAGCGTGTGGTACGGGAGCGTATGACCACACACGATGCGGAGGAGATTTCGCCGCAGGTGCTGATTAATATCAAGCCTGTGCAGGCGGCAGTGAAAGAATTTTTCGGTTCTTCCCAGCTGTCCCAGTTTATGGATCAGAACAATCCGCTCGGTGAGCTGACTCATAAGAGACGTCTTTCCGCACTGGGCCCTGGCGGTCTGTCCAGAGACAGGGCGGGATTTGAAGTCCGGGATGTCCATTATTCTCACTATGGCAGAATGTGTCCCATCGAGACGCCTGAAGGCCCCAACATTGGTCTGATCAACTCCCTTGCAAGCTATGCCAGGATCAATGAATATGGATTTGTGGAAGCGCCTTACAGAAAGATTGATAAATCAGATCCGAAGAATCCGCGGGTTACGGATGAGGTTGTCTATATGACGGCGGATGAGGAAGATAATTATCATGTGGCGCAGGCTAACGAAGCGCTGGATCAGGAAGGGTATTTTGTCAGAAACAGTGTGTCGGGTCGTTTTCATGAAGAGACACAGGAATACCCCAAGGCAATGTTTGACTATATGGATGTATCACCTAAAATGGTGTTTTCCGTGGCGACGGCGCTGATTCCTTTCCTGGAAAACGATGATGCCAACCGTGCGCTGATGGGATCTAACATGCAGCGTCAGGCGGTGCCGCTTCTTTTGACGGAAGCGCCGGTTGTCGGCACGGGTATGGAGCCCAAGGCGGCTGTAGACTCCGGTGTATGCGTGGTGGCAAAGAAGCCGGGGACGGTGAGTTATGTCGCTTCCAATGAGATCCGCATCGACTATGATGACGGAGAAAAGGAGACTGTGCGTCTGACCAAGTTTTCCCGCAGTAACCAGTCCAACTGCTATAATCAGAAGCCGATTGTTTTCAAAGGGGAGCGGATTATGGCAGGGCAGGTGATCGCGGACGGTCCGTCCACGTCAGCCGGCGAACTGGCACTGGGTAAGAATCCGCTGATCGGCTTTATGACCTGGGAAGGTTATAATTATGAAGATGCCGTGCTCCTGAGCGAAAAACTGGTGAGGGATGATGTTTATACTTCCGTGCATATTGAGGAATATGAGGCGGAGGCCCGGGATACGAAGCTGGGGGCAGAGGAGATTACCTGCGATGTACCGGGTGTGGGCGATGATGCTCTTAAAGATCTGGATGAACGCGGCATTATCCGTATCGGTGCGGAAGTCCGTGCCGGAGACATCCTTGTGGGTAAGGTAACGCCCAAGGGTGAGACGGAACTGACGGCGGAAGAGAGGCTGTTGCGTGCCATCTTCGGTGAGAAGGCCAGAGAGGTGAGAGATACCTCGCTGAAGGTGCCTCACGGCGAGTATGGTATCGTCGTGGATGCCAAAGTATTCACCAGGGAAAACGGCGACGAGTTGCCGCCGGGTGTCAATCAGGCAGTCCGTATTTATATTGCGCAGAAGAGAAAGATCTCCGTGGGAGATAAGATGGCTGGCCGGCACGGCAATAAGGGTGTGGTATCCCGTGTACTGCCGGTTGAGGATATGCCGTATCTGCCGAACGGACGGCCTCTGGATATCGTACTGAATCCGCTGGGTGTGCCTTCCCGTATGAACATTGGACAGGTACTGGAGATTCATCTTTCTCTGGCGGCAAAAGCACTTGGATTTAATGTGGCGACGCCTGTTTTCGACGGCGCCAATGAAATAGATATTATGGACACGCTGGATCTGGCAAATGATTATGTCAATCTGGAGTGGGAGGAGTTTGAGGCGAAGCATAAGGATACCGTGCTTCCGGAAGTGATGGAATATCTGTCAGAGCACAGAGAACACAGGGAGCTCTGGAAGGGTGTGCCCATTTCACGCGATGGTAAAGTACGTCTGCGGGATGGTCGTACGGGAGAGGAATTTGACAGCCCGGTTACCATTGGCCACATGCATTACCTGAAGCTCCATCATCTGGTGGACGATAAGATCCATGCCCGTTCTACCGGCCCTTATGCACTCGTTACGCAGCAGCCTCTGGGCGGTAAGGCACAGTTTGGCGGACAGCGTTTTGGTGAAATGGAAGTGTGGGCGCTGGAAGCATATGGCGCTGCCTATACATTGCAGGAAATCCTGACCGTCAAATCGGATGATGTCGTGGGACGTGTGAAGACTTACGAAGCGATCATCAAGGGTGATAATATACCTGCGCCCGGTATACCGGAATCCTTTAAGGTGCTGCTGAAAGAGCTGCAGTCACTGGGACTGGATGTGAAGGTGCTGCGCGAGGATCAGACGGAAGTGGAGATCGTGGAAAGCATTGATTACGGCGAATCGGATTACCGTTATGAGATGGAAGGAGAGCCCGGCGCTTATGACCGTGAAGAGAAATCGCTGGGGTCCATGGGCTATCAGAAACAGGAATTTGATGCTGCGGGCGAACTGATCAGTACGGACGAGGATGAAGAAGAGGAAGCATTTGAGGACGACTTCGACGAGGAATTTGAAGAGTCTCTGGATGTATAAGGTTAAAAACAGGAAGGAGTGCCATAAATGCCGGAAACAACAAACGAAATGTATCAGCCCATGACATTTGATGCAATTAAGATCGGGCTGGCGTCACCTGATAAGATCCTGGAATGGTCCCGGGGAGAGGTACTGAAACCTGAGACAATTAATTACAGGACTCTGAAGCCGGAAAAGGATGGTCTGTACTGTGAACGGATATTCGGACCCAGCAAGGACTGGGAATGTCATTGTGGTAAATATAAAAAGATCAGATATAAAGGTGTTATCTGTGACCGCTGCGGTGTAGAGGTTACAAAGTCCAATGTCCGCCGGGAACGGATGGGGCATATCGCGCTGGCGGCACCCGTATCACATATCTGGTACTTTAAGGGGATTCCCAGCCGTATGGGGCTGATCCTGGATCTGTCCCCCAGAGTGCTGGAGAAGGTACTCTATTTTGCATCTTATATCGTACTGGATCCTGCGGGAACCGAACTGCAGATGAAGCAGGTGCTGACAGAGAAAGAGTATCAGGATGCAAGGGAGACCTGGGGCAGCCGTTTCCGCGTGGGGATGGGTGCAGAGGCTATCAAGGAATTGCTGGAGGCCATTGATCTGGAAGAAGATGCCGTGCAGTTAAAGACGGCGCTGAAAGATTCCACCGGTCAGAAACGGGCAAGGATTGTGAAACGGCTGGAAGTGGTGGAGGCATTCCGGGAATCGGGCAACAGACCCGAGTGGATGATCATGGATGTAATCCCGGTGATTCCGCCGGATCTGCGTCCTATGGTACAGCTGGACGGCGGGCGCTTTGCCACTTCTGACCTCAATGATCTGTACAGAAGGATCATCAACAGAAATAACCGTTTGAAAAGACTGCTGGAACTGGGCGCACCTGACATTATTGTCAGAAATGAAAAAAGGATGCTGCAGGAAGCGGTAGATGCACTGATTGACAACGGCAGAAGGGGACGTCCCGTGACCGGCCCCGGCAACCGCGCCCTGAAATCCCTGTCCGATATGCTGAAAGGTAAATCGGGGCGTTTCCGCCAGAACCTGCTGGGAAAACGTGTGGACTATTCGGGCCGTTCCGTTATCGTGGTAGGTCCGGAACTGAAGATTTATCAGTGCGGCCTTCCCAAAGAGATGGCGATCGAGTTGTTTAAGCCTTTCGTGATGAAAGAACTGGTGGCCAAAGGGATATCTCAGAATATCAAAGCAGCGAAGAAGCTGGTGGAACGTCTGGACACCCAGGTATGGGATGTGCTGGAGGAAGTGATCAAGGAGCATCCGGTGATGCTCAACCGCGCACCTACCCTGCACAGACTGGGTATTCAGGCATTTGAGCCGATTCTGGTGGAAGGTAAGGCAATCAAACTTCATCCGCTGGTGTGTACCGCATTTAATGCCGATTTTGACGGCGACCAGATGGCTGTTCATCTGCCGCTTTCCGTGGAGGCGCAGGCGGAGTGTCGATTCCTGTTGCTCTCCCCCAATAATCTGCTGAAACCATCCGATGGTGGCCCTGTTGCCGTGCCTTCTCAGGATATGGTGCTTGGTATCTATTATCTGACACAGGAACGTCCGGGGGCCAAAGGGGAAGGGAAGTTTTTCAAAAGTGTAAATGAGGCGATTCTTGCCTATGAAAATAAAGTCATCACACTGCACACAAGGATCGTGGCCAGAGTGCACAAAAAAAATGCACACGGAGAAATGATCTCCGGCAATGTGGAATCCACGCTGGGCCGCTTTATTTTCAACGAGATACTGCCGCAGGATCTGGGATTTGTGGATCGCAGTGATCCGGACAATTTCCTCAAACTGGAAGTGGATTTCCATGTGGGCAAAAAGGGACTGAAGCAGATTCTGGAAAAGGTTATCAATACCCATGGTGCTTCCAGAACGGCGGAAGTGCTGGACAATATCAAGTCCACGGGTTATAAATATTCCACAAGAGCAGCCATGACCGTATCCATTTCTGATATGACCGTGCCGGAGCAGAAACAGCAGATGCTGAATGACGCGCAGGCGACCGTGGATAAGATCTCGCAGAATTTCCGCCGTGGACTGATCACGGAGGAGGAGCGGTATCGTGCGGTGGTGGAAACCTGGAATGAAACGGATAAAGAACTGACAGAAGTATTGCTGGCAGGTCTTGATAAATACAATAATATATTTATGATGGCCGATTCCGGTGCCCGTGGTTCCAATCAGCAGATCAAGCAGCTGGCGGGTATGCGCGGACTGATGGCCGATACGACGGGACGCACCATTGAGTTGCCCATCAAATCCAATTTCCGTGAGGGGCTTGACGTGTTGGAGTATTTCATGTCGGCGCACGGTGCGCGTAAAGGTCTGTCTGATACGGCTCTGCGTACGGCGGACTCCGGTTATCTGACCAGGCGTATGGTTGACGTGTCCCAGGAACTGATTATCCGTGAGGTAGACTGCAGCGAAGAACGCGATGAGATACCGGGCATGACAGTCAAAGCGTTTATGGACGGCAAGGAAACGATTGAGGGTCTCAAAGACCGGATCACAGGGCGTTTTTCCTGCGAGGAGATCTGTGATAAAGACGGCAATGTGATCGTAAAGAAGAATCATATGATCACTCCCAGTCGTGCTGCGCGTATTCTGAGCGTGGGTGTCAATGAAAAGGGCGAGCCGGTGGACGCGGTAAAGATTCGTACGATTCTGGGCTGTCGTTCTCATAATGGTATCTGTGCCAAATGCTATGGTGCCAATATGGCTACCGGCGAACCGGTACAGGTCGGTGAAGCAGTGGGCATCATTGCCGCACAGTCGATCGGTGAGCCGGGTACACAGCTTACTATGCGTACGTTCCATACCGGTGGTGTGGCGGGTGACGATATCACACAGGGTCTTCCCCGCGTAGAGGAGCTGTTTGAGGCCAGAAAACCGAAAGGTCTGGCGATTATCGCGGAATTTGGCGGTGAGGCAGAGATCCGGGATACTAAGAAGAAGCGTGAGATTGTGATTACCAATCGCGAGACCGGAGAGAGCAAGGCGTATCTGATCCCGTATGGCTCCCGGATCAAGATTCTGGATGGTGCTATTCTGGAAGCCGGTGATGAACTGACCGAAGGAAGTGTCAATCCGCACGATCTGCTGAAGATCAAAGGCATCCGTGCCGTACAGGATTATATGCTGCGCGAGGTACAGCGTGTATACCGTCTGCAGGGTGTGGATATCAGTGATAAGCACATAGAAGTGATTGTGCGTCAGATGCTGAAAAAGACACGTATCGAGAACAGTGGTGATACCGATTTCCTGCCGGGGACACTGGTGGATGTACTGGATTATGAAGAGATCAATGAACGTCTGATTGCCGAGGGCAAGGAACCTGCCGAAGGCAAGCAGGTGATGCTGGGTATTACCAAAGCGGCGCTTGCCACAAATTCTTTCCTCTCTGCGGCGTCCTTCCAGGAGACGACAAAGGTGCTGACAGAGGCAGCCATTAAGGGTAAGGTGGATAATCTGATCGGACTCAAGGAGAATATCATCATCGGTAAGCTCATTCCGGCAGGTACGGGTATGAAGCGTTACCGTAATGTGCATCTCAGTTCTGATCTGAGGCTGGAAGAGGCACTTGAATTTGACGAAGAGGAGAGACCGGGGACGGAAGAGGAGATAGAGACTGCCGGAGATCTGAACGTTGCTTTTGATTCCGATACCGGAATGGAAGATGAGGGCTTCTTTGAGGAAGAAGAGGACATGGAGGACGAAACGGCGTCAGAGGATGACTATGCATATGATGAGGATGCGGAGGAAGAGACTGCTCTGACGGAAGAAGAAGCAGAACTGGCCGCAAAGATATGAGCAACGTACAAAGAGCTGGCGGAACTGTTATAAAATCACTGTATTTTTTATAAAAAATGATTGACAATGCATTTGTAAGCACGTATACTAACCTAGTGTGCATGCGGATGCATTGTTTTTCTTTTGCGCAAAAGCACGGCAGACGCCAGCATACAGGAAACCATAGTTCCATTAAAGAATGAAAGAGGTGAAACAGAATGCCAACATTTAACCAGTTAGTAAGAAAGGGTCGTGAGACATCTGTAAAGAAGTCCACAGCACCGGCACTGCAGAAAGGATATAACTCTCTGCGCAAGAAAGCGATCAATACTTCTTCTCCGCAGAAGAGAGGGGTATGTACCGCAGTTAAGACCGCTACTCCTAAGAAGCCTAACTCCGCGCTGAGAAAGATCGCCAGAGTACGTCTTTCCAACGGGATCGAAGTGACAAGCTATATCCCGGGCGAAGGCCATAACCTGCAGGAGCACAGCGTCGTTTTGATCAGAGGCGGAAGAGTAAAGGACCTGCCTGGTACAAGATACCACGTGATCAGAGGTACGCTTGATACCGCCGGCGTTGCCAACAGGAAACAGGCCCGTTCCAAATACGGTGCCAAGAGGCCGAAAGCTGCAAAATAAGCGAGGGGGATTCGTTTATTTGCAAGTACCACAAGGTAGCTGATTGAAAAGTGTTGGGATTTTGTTATAAGATTACCGCACGAACACAGACACAGATTGTGAGTACCGATGAATTAAGTCTTTCATGATTAAGGAGGGAAGAACCGTGCCACGTAAAGGACATATTCAGAAAAGAGACGTATTGGCAGATCCTTTATACAATAATAAAGTGGTGACCAAACTTATCAATAATATTATGTTAGATGGTAAGAAGGGTGTTGCACAGAAGATTGTATATGGTGCATTTGCAAAGGTCGAGGCAAAGGCAGGAAAGCCGGCTCTTGACGTGTTTGAAGAAGCAATGAATAATATCATGCCTGTTCTGGAAGTAAAAGCAAGACGTATCGGCGGCGCTACCTATCAGGTGCCGATCGACGTAAGACCTGACAGGCGCCAGGCGCTGGCGCTGCGGTGGCTGACCATGTTTTCCCGCAAACGCGGTGAGAAAACAATGACAGACCGGCTGGCGAACGAGATCCTGGATGCTGCAAACAATACGGGTGCAGCAGTGAAAAGGAAAGAAGATATGCATAAAATGGCAGAGGCCAACAAGGCGTTTGCACATTATAGATTCTAAAGGAGGAAGAATCCTTGGCTGGAAGAGAATATCCATTAGAGAGAACCAGAAATATCGGTATTATGGCTCATATCGATGCGGGTAAGACCACTCTTACAGAACGTATCCTCTATTATACCGGTGTTAATTATAAGATTGGTGATACTCACGAAGGTACTGCCACCATGGACTGGATGGAACAGGAGCAGGAAAGGGGTATTACGATCACATCAGCCGCTACCACATGTCACTGGACACTGGAAGAGAACTGCAAAGCGAAACCGGGGGCGCTGGAGCATCGTATCAATATCATAGATACACCCGGCCACGTTGATTTTACGGTGGAGGTAGAGCGTTCCCTTCGTGTGCTGGACGGCGCAGTGGGCGTATTCTGTGCCAAAGGTGGTGTGGAACCCCAGTCGGAAAACGTATGGCGTCAGGCTGATACCTACAATGTACCGAGAATGGCATTTATCAATAAGATGGACATTCTGGGAGCGAATTTTTATGGTGCTGTAGACCAGATCAAGACAAGGCTGGGTAAGAATGCCATCATTTTACAGCTTCCGATCGGTAAGGAAGATGAATTTCAGGGATTGATTGATCTTTTTGAGATGAAAGCCTATATCTATAATGATGATAAGGGCGATGATATTTCGATCACTGATATCCCGGAAAATATGAAGGATGATGCAGAACTGTATCATACCGAACTGGTTGAAAAGATCTGCGAGCTGGACGACGATCTGATGATGACTTATCTGGAAGGGGAAGAACCTTCCGTCGAAGATCTGAAGGCAGCCCTGCGCAAAGGGACATGTGAGTGTACGGCAGTTCCCGTATGCTGCGGTTCCGCATACAGAAACAAAGGTGTTCAGAAACTGCTGGATGCAATCCTTGAGTTTATGCCGGCTCCTACTGATATAGCGGCAATCAAGGGGACCGATCTGGATGGCAATGAAGTGGAGAGACATTCTTCGGATGAGGAACCTTTTTCTGCACTTGCGTTCAAGATCATGGCAGATCCTTTCGTAGGAAAACTTGCTTTCTTCCGGGTATATTCCGGTACGATGAATGCGGGTTCCTATGTACTGAATGCGACAAAAGACAAAAAAGAACGTGTGGGACGTATCCTGCAGATGCATGCCAATAAACGGGCCGAACTGGACAAGGTGTATTCCGGTGATATCGCTGCGGCAGTCGGCTTCAAGTTTACAACGACAGGTGATACCATCTGCGACGATCAGCATCCTGTTATTCTGGAGTCCATGGAATTCCCGGAACCCGTGATCGAACTGGCTATCGAACCCAAGACAAAAGCCGGGCAGGGTAAGATGGGTGAAGCGCTGGCGAAGCTGGCAGAAGAAGATCCTACCTTCCGTGCACATACCAATTCGGAGACAGGACAGACAATTATCGCCGGTATGGGCGAGTTGCATCTTGAAATCATTGTGGACAGACTTCTGCGTGAGTTCAAGGTGGAGGCGAATGTGGGTGATCCTCAGGTTGCCTACAAAGAAGCGATTACAAAAGAAGTGGAAGTGGACAGCAAATATGCAAAGCAGTCCGGTGGACGCGGACAGTACGGACACTGCAAAGTCAGATTCGCTCCTATGGATGCCAATGGCGAACAGCTGTTCAAGTTTGAATCTTCTGTTGTTGGTGGTGCGATTCCCAAAGAGTATATCCCGGCCGTGGGCGAAGGGATTGAGGAAGCTACCAGATCCGGTATTCTGGGCGGATTCCCGGTTGTGGGCGTATACGCCAATGTATATGATGGTTCCTATCATGAAGTCGATTCTTCGGAAATGGCCTTTCATATCGCAGGCTCCCTTGCCTTTAAGGAAGCAATGCAGAAAGCGGCTCCTGTACTCCTTGAGCCTATCATGAAAGTGGAAGTCACCATGCCGGAGGAATATATGGGCGATGTCATCGGCGATATCAATTCCCGCCGCGGACGCATCGAAGGTATGGAAGATATCGGCGGCGGCAAGATGGTGAGGGCTTTCGTTCCCCTTGCGGAGATGTTCAGCTACTCCACCAACCTGCGTTCCAGGACACAGGGCCGCGGAAACTATTCCATGTTCTTTGAAAAATATGAGCAGGTTCCCAAGAATGTTCAGGAAAAGGTACTGGCTGCAAAATCCAAATAACGCCGTGCCTGAAAAGCCCGGAAATATCAAAAAATGCTTGAAATATTTGGCTATGTTTACTATAATCTAAAGATAGACGGGTATCAATTGAAAAAGCAAAATTAAGGAGGAATATCCAAAATGGCTAAAGCTAAATTTGACAGAACCAAAACCCATTGTAATATTGGTACCATTGGTCACGTTGACCATGGTAAGACAACTCTGACAGCAGCGATCACAAAAGTACTTGCTACCAGAGTAGAAGGAAATACGGCAACAGACTTCGAGAACATCGACAAAGCTCCCGAAGAAAGAGAAAGAGGTATCACAATCTCCACAGCTCACGTAGAGTATACCACAAACGGCAGACACTATGCTCACGTTGACTGCCCTGGCCATGCTGACTACGTTAAGAACATGATCACCGGTGCTGCACAGATGGATGGTGCTATCCTTGTTGTTGCTGCTACTGACGGTGTTATGGCACAGACTAAGGAGCATATCCTTCTGTCCCGTCAGGTAGGTGTACCTTATATCGTAGTGTTCATGAACAAGTGTGATATGGTAGACGATCCCGAGCTGTTAGAGCTGGTTGAGATGGAGATCACCGAGCAGCTTGAGGAGTATGAGTTCACAGACTGCCCGATCGTTAAGGGTTCCGCTTTGAAGGCTCTGGAAGATCCTGCAGGCGAGTGGGGCGACAAGATCATGGAGCTCATGAGCACTGTTGACGATTATATTCCGGATCCTCAGCGTGATACAGATAAGCCTTTCCTTATGCCTGTCGAGGATGTATTCTCTATCACAGGCCGTGGTACCGTTGCTACAGGTAGAGTAGAGCGTGGTACACTGCATATGTCTGATGATGTAGAGATCATTGGTGTTAAGGAAGAGACACAGAAGTCTGTTGTAACAGGTATCGAGATGTTCCGTAAGCTGCTGGATGAGGCACAGGCTGGTGATAACATCGGTGTTCTGCTTCGTGGTATCCAGAGAACAGATATCGAAAGAGGACAGGTTCTTGCTAAACCCGGTTCTGTAACCTGCCACAGAAAGTTTACGGCTCAGGTTTACGTATTGACGAAAGACGAGGGTGGTCGTCATACTCCTTTCTTCAATAACTACAGACCGCAGTTCTATTTCAGAACAACTGATATCACAGGTGTATGTAACCTTCCTGAAGGCACAGAGATGTGCATGCCTGGTGATAACGTAGAGATGAGCATCGAGCTGATTCATCCGATCGCTATGGAGCAGGGTCTTACGTTTGCTATCCGTGAGGGTGGTAGAACAGTTGGTTCTGGTCGTGTGGCTACTATCATCGAGTAATTAGTAAAAAGCTAGATTTTATGGGGCTTTCCGAGAAATCGGGAAGCCC
>CANPIC010000005.1 GCA_947574055.1 uncultured bacterium | reverse complement strand
CGGGCGAGATTTTATCAGAGGCAGCGGGACATGGAGCCAGGCTGCGGAACTGGAAACAGCAGCCAGTCGGAATGTACCGGATAAAATATCGACAGCGAAAGCGGGCGAGATTTTATCAGAGGCAGCGGGACATGGAGCCAGGCTGCGGAACTGGAATGGAGGAAACATGAAAAGAAAAGGTAACTATATTGCTATCCTGGCGGCAGCCCTTATGCTGACCGCCTGTGGCAGCAGCCGTTCCATGATGACGGAATCGGCTGCGGACAATGCCGCGCCCTCTGCCGGCTATCTGTCAGATGGCATGGAGGCGTATGAAGAGAGCGGCTATGTGTATGATACGGCGACGGCCAAGAGCGCGGAAATATACGAGGAAGCCGTGGCAGCGGAAGCGCCCATGGAAGAGGCAGGAGGCGCAGGTGCAGCGCAGGAGAATATCAGTGAGACAACCGGCAAGAAGCTGATTAAAACCGTAAATATGCAGGTTGAGACACAGGAGTTTGACATGCTTGTGTCAACTCTGCGCACGGAAGTCGAGGCCATGGGCGGTTATGTGGAAAAATTCACGTCCAGCAATTATAAGGAAGGCGTATCCAGGGATGCTTATTTTGAGGCGAGGGTGCCGGCAGAGTTATTGGACGGCTTTTTAGAACAGGTTGGCGGCCAGTCCAATGTGGTGTTTCAGGATGAGACGGTAGAAGATGTGACGTTGCAGTATGTGGATCTGGACACGCATAAGAAGTCACTGCTTACCGAGCAGGGCCGTCTGCTGGAACTGCTGGAAAAAGCAGAAAGTGTGGAAGACCTGATCGAGATCGAACGCAGGCTCTCCGAGGTGCGTTACCAGATTGAAAGCCTGGAGGCTCAGCTGCGTACCATTGACAATCAGGTTACATACAGTACGGTCTGCATCAGCGTACGGGAAGTGAAACTATATACACCTGCAGCGGAAGAGAGCATCTGGCAGAGGATTTCTTCCGGTTTTGAAAGCAATGTATACAATCTGCTCTGGTGGCTGGAAGATTTTGTAGTGAGCTGCATCATCAACCTGCCGTTTATTCTGCTCTGGATTGTCGTTTTGCTTGCTTTATTCATTATTCTGCGGCTTGTGATGAAGATGCTGAGAAAGAAAATTGAAAAAAAGATCGGCAGGGCCAGGGAAAAAAGGAAAAGAAAGCTGGAGGAGATACGCCGCAGCCAGGAAGAGGATGCGGATTATGTAGTTATCCCCGCCGGTGACGCGGGAGAAGAGGCTGCGCAGGCAGCGGGGGAAGCAGAGAAAGAGCAGTCCGGAGAGGAGCAGAATGGATAACTTACGCAAATCAGGTGTGGCGGTGTTAGTAGGGCGGCCTAATGTGGGCAAGTCTACACTGATGAATCGGCTGATCGGACAGAAAATTGCCATCACTTCCGATAAGCCACAGACAACCAGAAATCGTATTCGGACGGTATATACCGGAGAGGAAGGCCAGATCGTGTTTTTGGATACGCCCGGTATCCATAAGGCCAAAAACAAACTGGGAGACTACATGGTGCATGTGGCGGAAGGGACAGTCAGAGATGCGGACGTGGTGCTCTGGCTGGTGGAGCCCTCCACCTTTATTGGTGCAGGGGAGAGACATATTATAGAAGTGCTGAAACAGTGCGGCACGCCGGTTATTTTGGTCATCAATAAGACCGACCGGGTAAAGAGGGAGGAAGTGCTGCTTTTTATTGACACATACCGCAGGGAGATGGAGTTTGCCGAGATTGTGCCTGTTTCCGCTCTGCGGGGAGATAACACGGATACCCTGCTTTCCTGCATCATGAACTATCTGCCGCAGGGGCCCGCTTTTTTTGACGAAGATACCGTGACGGATCAGCCACAGCGTCAGATTGCCGCAGAACTGATCCGGGAAAAGGCGCTGCGGTGTCTGCAGGATGAGATTCCCCATGGCATTGCCGTCTCCATAGAGAGCATGAAGTGGCGCAGGAAACTGGCGGAGATTGAGGCCACCATCGTCTGTGAAAAAAATTCCCATAAAGGGATTATTATCGGCAAAGGTGGGGCCATGCTGAAAAAAATCGGCTCCCTGGCCCGGGAAGATATCGAAGATATGCTGCAGTGTCAGGTGAATCTGCAGCTATGGGTAAGGGTAAAAAAAGACTGGCGGGACAGTGATTTTCTGCTGAAGAATTTCGGTTACAGGGAAGAAGAATAAGAGCGGATACAGAAAAAATTGGCAGGAACACAAAACCGTTCCGGGCGCATAGAAAACCAAAATGTGCAGACCCTAATATCATACAAGAGACAGGGGGGCATAAGATGAAGGCAGAAGGCGAATGGGAACGGTTTACCTGTTCCGGCAGCATCTCAGACTATCTTTTATTCAAGGATCAGGAAGCGCGGGAGGATGCCGCAGACAGGACGGGAGAGAAGTGTCATGCAGGATTTTGCAGCAGTAACGGGCATGGTTTTAAAGACAATACCAGTGGGTGAGTATGATAAGAGCGTGACCATACTGACAAAAGAAAGAGGAAAGATTTCCGCATTTGCCAGAGGCGCCAGACGGCAGAACAGCCGGCTGTGCGCGGCAGCGAATCCTTTCTCTTTCGGTATGTTCAGGCTGTTTGCGGGAAAAACATCCTACAGCATTGCCGAAGCAGAGATTACCAATTATTTCGAAGGATTGCGGACAGACTTTGAGGGTGCATATTTCGGGATTTATTTTCTGGAAATCGCCGATTATTATACGAGAGAAAACAATGATGAAAAAGAGATGCTAAAGCTACTCTATCAGTCTTTGCGGGCACTGGAAAGCGGCAGATTTCCCAATCTGCTGGTGCGTTACATATATGAGATCCGGGCCATGGCGGTCAACGGGGAATTTCCGGGGATTCCCGCGGATCTGGCAGCGGATGACTCCACATGCTATGCGGTATCTTTTATTATCTCCACAGCCATTGAGCATCTCTATACGTTTACCGTGACAGATCCGGTGTTGGCAAACCTGGGAGAGATCGCCGCAAAAGGGCGGCGTCAGGTGATAGACAGAGAGTTTAAGAGCCTGGAGGTGCTGGAGAGATTATAAGTTGAAATTGCAGGTTGAAAAACCCTGATAATTTCGTTATAATAGAACACTGAATATAAACACAGATACATAACCGGAGGAACTTATGAAGAAACGAAAAAAAACGGCAGCACTGCTCTGGCTTTTGCTCCTGATACCGGCGCTGACCCTTGCAGGCTGCGGAAGCGGCGGGGGCGCCCGTGGAGAGTCGGAAACCAGTCAGGATACGGACAGCAGCGTGAATCTGCTGGAAATAAAGAAAGACGGGACACTTTCCAATACCACAAAGGAGGCATTTGCACCGGGGGAGTATGGAGAGGAAGAGGCATTGAAAGATTATGTGCTGAGAAATGCTTCCGAGTGTAATGCGCAGCTGGGAGAAGAACTGGTTTCGGTCAAGAAGCTGGAAGTGAAAAAGGAGACAGTCACTCTGGTGATGGAGTACGGCAGCGGAGAGGCGTTCAGTGCGTTTCATGACTATCCGTTTTTCTACGGGACAGTGGCACAGGCTTACGAAGCGGGATACGATCTTGATGTGGAACTGTATGAGGCAGAAGCCGGTGAAGGCGCATCCATAAGCAGGGAGCAGCTTCTGGAAATGGGCAGCCGTAATATTATCATCGCGCAGTTGCCGCCCAGAGAGCATCTGTCCGTGCAGACAAACGGTAAGATACTCTATCTCAGAAATGCGCAGTGTGTAAAGAATAATGTGGCAAGGCTTGACGGACCGGAAGAAGGGGCTGTCGGAGAAACTGCTTATATCGTGTTTAAATAAATGATGGATGGAGAGAGGAAATAAGATGGAAAAGACACTGACACTGGAGAGGATTGCCGCACTGGCAAAGGCAAGAGGGTTTGTATATCCGGGGTCCGATATTTATGGCGGACTGGCAAATACATGGGATTATGGCAATCTGGGTGTGGAACTGAAAAATAACGTAAAAAAGGCATGGTGGCAGAAATTCATCATGGAAAATCCCTATAATGTGGGGGTGGACTGTGCCATTTTGATGAATCCCCAGACCTGGGTGGCCAGCGGGCATCTGGGCGGATTTTCTGATCCGTTGATGGATTGCCGGGAATGCCATGAGCGTTTCCGGGCAGATAAGATTATCGAAGATTTCTGCAAGGAAAATGACATCGCTCTGGAGAGCAGCGTGGACGCGCTCAGCCAGGAAGAGATGAAGCATTTTATCGAGGAGCACAAGGTTCCCTGTCCGACCTGCGGCAAACATAATTTTACCGATATCCGCCAGTTTAATCTGATGTTCAAGACTTTCCAGGGTGTGACGGAGGATGCCAAGGATACCTTGTATCTGCGTCCGGAGACCGCGCAGGGTATTTTTGTCAATTTTAAAAATGTACAGCGCACTTCCAGAAAGAAGATCCCGTTTGGCATCGGGCAGATCGGCAAATCTTTCCGCAACGAGATCAGCCCGGGTAACTTTACTTTCCGTACAAGGGAATTTGAGCAGATGGAACTGGAATTTTTCTGTGAACCTGACACGGATCTGGAATGGTTTGCTTACTGGAAAGAGTTTTGCATCAACTGGCTGAAAAGTCTGGGGATCAAAGAGGAAGAGATGCGTGTGCGGGATCATGACCCGGCGGAACTCGCTTTTTATTCCAAAGCCACCAGCGATATCGAATTTTTGTTCCCTTCCATCGGCTGGGGTGAGTTGTGGGGGATTGCAGACCGCACCGATTATGACCTGACCCAGCACCAGAATACGTCCGGACAGGACATGTCTTATTTTGATGATACGAAAAATACCAAATATGTGCCATATGTGATCGAGCCCTCTCTGGGAGCGGACAGAGTGGTGCTGGCGTTCCTGTGCGCGGCTTACGACGAAGAGGATCTGGGTGACGGCGATATGCGGACTGTACTGCATTTCCATCCGGCTATCGCTCCGGTGAAAATCGGCGTACTGCCTCTTTCCAAGAAGCTGGGTGAAGGTGCGGAAAAAATATTTATGGAACTGTCAAAGAAATATAACTGCGAATACGATGACAGAGGCAATATCGGCAAACGTTACCGCCGTCAGGATGAGATCGGTACGCCTTTCTGCGTTACATACGATTTCGATTCGGAAACCGACGGATGTGTGACTGTCCGTTTCCGGGATTCCATGGAGCAGGAACGTGTTAAGATTGAGGAACTGGACGCTTATTTTGCAGACAAGTTTGTATTCTGACCCTGGCAGACATCATGTAGGAGGAAAAACACGTGAAAGCATACGGCGTAAACGAACTGCGTAACATGTTTCTGGAATTTTTTGAGAGTAAAGGGCATCTGGCCATGAAGAGCTTTTCCCTGGTGCCCCAAAATGATAAAAGTCTGCTGCTGATCAATTCCGGCATGGCGCCTTTAAAACCTTATTTTACCGGACAGGAGATCCCGCCCAGACGGAGAGTGACCACCTGTCAGAAATGTATCCGTACCGGAGATATTGAAAATATTGGCAAGACGGCCAGACACGGCACCTTTTTTGAGATGCTGGGCAATTTCTCTTTCGGGGATTATTTCAAGCATGAGGCCATTGCCTGGACCTGGGAGTTTCTGACGCAGGTGGTGGGACTGGATCCGGAGAGACTTTATCCGTCCATCTATGAGGATGACGATGAGGCTTTTGCCATCTGGAATCAGGAGATCGGCATAGCAGCGGAGCGTATTTTCCGTTTCGGCAAGGAAGATAACTTCTGGGAGCATGGCGCAGGTCCCTGTGGCCCCTGTTCTGAAGTATATTATGACAGGGGAGAGAAATACGGCTGCGGCAAACCGGATTGTACCGTAGGATGTGACTGTGACCGTTATATTGAGATCTGGAACAATGTATTTACCCAGTTTGAGAACGACGGAAAAGGCAACTATACAGAACTGGTGCAGAAAAACATCGACACCGGCATGGGGCTGGAACGTCTGGCGACAGTGGTGCAGGACGTAAATTCCATCTTTGACGTGGATACGATACAGGCCCTGCGGGAGCGGGTATGCCAGCTGGCAGGCAAGACATACGGAACGGAATATGTCTGGGATGTTTCTATCCGTATCGTGACCGATCATATCCGTTCCGCGACGTTTATGATATCCGACGGCATTATGCCTTCCAACGAGTCAAGGGGATATGTGCTGCGCAAGATCATCCGCCGTGCGGCGCGCCATGGCAGGCTGTTGGGGATTACAGGCGTTTTTCTGGCTGATCTGAGTAAGACAGTCATCGAGGGCAGCCGGGATGGTTATCCGGAACTGGAAGAAAAGAGAGAGTTTATCTTCAGTGTACTGACACAGGAAGAGAATAATTTTAATAAAACCATAGACAGGGGACTTTCTATTCTTTCCGAAATGGAAGCGGCTCTGACAGGGGCCGGGAAGAAAGAACTGGCCGGTGCCGATGCTTTTAAACTCTATGATACGTATGGTTTTCCTTTCGATCTGACAAAGGAGATCCTGGAAGAAAAAGGATTTACCATCGACGAAAAGGGATTTACTGCTGCCATGGAGCAGCAGAAGGCGCAGGCGCAGGCGGCCCATAAAGTGACCAATTATATGGGAGCCGATGCAACAGTATATGAATCCATTGATCCTTCCATTACTTCTGTGTTTGTAGGGTATGACAGGCTGGAGCATGAGTCCGTGATCTCGGTGATTACCACGGAAACAGAGATCGTTGACGGCATCCTGGAAGGGCAAAATGCCACGATCATCGTGGAGGAGACTCCTTTTTATGCGACGATGGGCGGCCAGAATGCAGATCTGGGTGTAATCCGTTCGGAAAACGGGGAATTTGAGGTAAAAGATACCGTGAAACTGCGCGGAGACAAGGTGGGCCATATCGGTGTCATGCGCCGGGGTATGCTGCGCCGGGGGGAACGTGTGACGCTTGCGGTGGCAGCCGATAACCGGCGCGAGACCTGTAAAAATCACAGCGCCACGCATTTGCTGCAAAAGGCGCTGCGCATGGTGCTGGGCAGCCATGTGGAACAGGCCGGTTCTTATGTGGACGGGGAAAGGCTGCGGTTTGACTTCAGTCATTTCTCGGCCATGACAAGAGAAGAACTGGATCAGGTGGAAGCCATCGTCAATGAAGAGATCAGGGCGTCTCTTCCCGTGGTGACAGAGGAGATGACTGTCGAAGAAGCACGTAAAACCGGGGCCATGGCGCTGTTTGGAGAAAAGTACGGGGAAACGGTACGAGTCGTGAAGATGGGGGACTTTTCCATGGAACTTTGCGGTGGCACGCATGTGGACAATACCGGGCTGATTACAGCCTTTAAGATCATCTCCGAAAGTGGTGTCGCGGCAGGTGTGAGAAGAATCGAGGCACTGACCGGCAGCGGTTTACAGCGCTACTATGACGGACAGGAAGAAATCATGAAAGAGGCGGCGGCCCTGCTGCGGACCACCCCTGGCAGTCTGGTTGAGCGGATCCGCCATCTGCTGGCAGAAGTGAAGACACTGCAGAGCGAAAACGAAACCTTCAGGAGTAAAGCAGCCAAAGAAGCGCTGGGGGATACATCAGACCAGGTGACGGAAGTCGGGGGCGTGAAGCTCTTTGCCGGCCGGGTGAAGGATGTGGATATGAACGGGCTGCGGGAGCTGGGCGACCAGATGAAGGAAAAACTGGGCGAAGGCGTGGTTGTACTGATATCCGAGGCCGGTGGCAAAGTGAACATTGTGGCCATGGCAACGCAGGCAGCGCAGAAGCAGGGCGCCCATGCCGGCAACCTGATCAAAGGCATCGCTCCTTTGGTGGGCGGCGGCGGCGGCGGCCGGCCGAATATGGCGCAGGCCGGCGGCAAAAATCCGGCAGGAATCGACAAAGCGCTTGCCGAGGTGGTTTCGGTACTGGAAGCGCAGATTTTATAAAAAAACTGTTGACGTCTGCATAAAATGTGCTATAATAAAATATGTGCATACGTATGCATAAAATATTACCCGGTCAGTCGTGTTGATTTGAAGGGACTGAAGGGAGGTTGGGTGTGACTATGTCGAACGTAATCGTAAAAGAAAACGAGACTTTGGACAGCGCTTTACGTCGTTTCAAAAGAAGTTGTGCGAAAGCCGGTATCCAGCAGGAAATCCGTAAAAGAGAGCATTACGAGAAACCGAGCGTAAAACGTAAAAAGAAATCGGAAGCGGCGAGAAAACGCAAATATAATTAACAGAACGGAACGGATCGGAAAAGTCTCAGGTATGATACTGCCTGGGACTTTTTGGAATCTGTATCTGTATGAGAGGGGTGAGGGGTTGTGTGGACAAAAGAAATGTTTGGGACGGATATTTATCATATTATTGCGTCTTTTATGATTTACAGCATGATTGGCTGGCTGGTGGAGTCGATCTATATGTCAATCTGTAACAGAAAACTTACAAACAGAGGGTTCGCAAAAGGTCCGTTTTGTCCGATTTATGGTTTTGGCGGTGTGCTGGGTTATTTGATCCTGCATCCGCTGGAAGGCAGATACATAGAACTGTATATTGCAGGGGCCGTGATCGCCACTTTGTTTGAGTTTCTGGTAGGAAAGCTGATGCTGGTACTGTTTGGAGAAATATGGTGGGATTATAATGATAAGCCGTTTAATTATAAAGGAATCGTATGTTTGGAGAGTACGATCGCCTGGGGTTTTTACGCTGTAATCATTATTATGTATCTCAACCGCAAGATCATTGGTTTCATTGACCGCTATTCTTATGAAAACGGGATTCTGGTCTGCAAGATTCTGATGGTGGTGGCATCTTTTGACATTGTATTTCATCTTTTCCGTGCCCTGCACTGGAATATAGAGAAATACAGACAGAAAATCAAAGATACTTATGAATTATTCCGCGCGCGCTGGTATTAGAGAGCGGAAGGTAACAGAGAGTCTTCACTGCAAAAGACAGAGGGGAGTAGCGATGAGACTAAAAGGAAAAATCATGTTACTTGTAATCGCACCGGTTGTTGTATTTTGTGCAGTTATTTACCTGGTGTGTTCGGTCCGTATTTCGACAGTTGTGAAGGAAGTAATTCGCAATGATCTGTATGCCATGACCCTTGCGGTGCAGGAGAGTATCTGCATGGGGATGGGATATGAAGATACATATTATGTGGATGAAAACGGTTTGCTCTGGAACAGTGGTTCACTCAACCTGACAGAGGATATGGACGGGTTTGACAGTATCAGGCAAAATACTGGTATTGATATCACCATTTTCTACGGCGATACAAGAAAAGTCACCACAGTGCTGGATGAAAACGGACGACGGGAACTGGATACCAAGGCTTCCCAGGCAGTGACGGATCATGTGCTGAAAGGCAAGAAGACTTATTTTGCAGAAAACGTCGATGTGCAGGGAGAACCTTATTTTGGATATTATGTCCCCCTGTACAATACGAATGATCCGGATACACCGGTGGGGATGATATTTGCCGGCATGAAACAGGAGACAGTAGAAGGGGATATTGCTGCCATTCTGGGTATTATTCTGCTCACAGGAATCGTACTGATTGTGATCTGTCTGGCAATCTGCTGGCTGGTAGTGCACTTTATTATCAAACGGCTGGCAAAGGGCATTGAAGTGGTGAGCGAGGTCGCAGAAGGCAATCTGAGTGCGACCATTGGTAAGAGGGAACTGCGCTCCCATGATGAGGTGGGAGATATTGTGCGTGCCATTGCCAGTCTGCAGCAGCATCTTTCCGGTGTGATCAGGAATATCCATAACATGTGTCAGGATGTGAACCGGTCGGCGGATTCCCTGTACGGACAGGCGGAAAAGTCGGCGGATCATATTGCACAGATTGATACGGCTGTTAATGACATTGCGCAGGGGGCTGCCACTCAGGCGCAGGAAACGCAGGCGGCTTCGGACAGTGTAGTCATGATGGGAAATATGATTGAGAAGAACAATCAGCAGATAGACAGCCTGAATGTCAATGCGGCGGATATGACCAGGATGGGAGAAAGCGCGATCAATACGCTGAAGGAACTGGAAGAGATCAACAGCAGGACAAAAGCGGCTATTGAGGTGATTTATAAGCAGACCAACACCACCAATGAATCCGCATTGAAGATCAGGGAAGCCATCAACCTGATCACGGATATTGCAGAAGAGACCAATCTCCTTTCGCTTAATGCTTCCATTGAGGCGGCACGGGCCGGCGAACAGGGGCGGGGCTTTGCCGTTGTTGCCGGACAGATTCAGAAGCTGGCAGAACAGTCTAACGATTCTGCGAGAAAAATCGAAGAGATTATCGTTTCTCTGATTCATGATTCCGATAAAGCAGTGGAGACGATGGACGGTGTCCGGCAGATCATGGAAGAACAAAGTGGCCGGGTGGATGATGTGAGCGACATATTCCGCAAACTCAAAACCGGGATCGACCATTCCGTCTATGCGGTCGGCGAGATTGCCGACGGTACGGGAGAGATCGACAAGACAAGAAACAGTGTGGTCGATTCGGCACAGAATCTGACTTCCATTGCCCGCAAGAACGCGGAAAGTACCGAAGAGACTTCCACGGCGGTGGCGGAACTGAGGGAGATTATGAAAGGCATTTCGGAAGATGCCGGCAATCTGGAAAAGATAGCGGAAGCCCTCTGGGACGGATGCAGTTATTTCAAAATTAGCGAAACCGGGAATCCTGTATAACAGGATTCTCTTTTTTTGCAGGTGGCGGCAAGGCGTACTCCTTTTTTGGTGATATCTTTTACGGCACTGTCATATATATGTGACAGAACCCACAGCCGGGAGTGATGATGTGTGAAAAAAACTTTACATAAGCTGGCGGCCATTGTGCTGTGTGTGGCTGTACTGGCCGGGAGTCTGTTTTTTTCTTTGGAACGTGTGCGGGCAGAAGGAGAAGGCGGGCAGGGGAAACAAAAGGAAGGGACGGAACGTGTACCGGAAACAGAACAAGCGGAGAATACAGGAGACGGGCAGGAAGACGGGACGGTGCAGAGTGCCGGCAATGTGGAGATCGCAGCGCCATATGCCATTTTGATGGAGGCATCCACCGGTCAGGTTATCTTTGAAAAGGACTCCCGGACACGCAGAAGTCCGGCCAGTATCACAAAGATCATGACGCTTCTGCTGATCTTTGATTCTTTAAAGGCGGGCAGTATCCGATTGGATGATGCGGTAACGACCAGTGCCCATGCGCGCTCGATGGGCGGTTCGCAGGTTTTTCTGGAGGAAGGTGAAGTACAGACTGTAGATACTCTGATCAAATGTATCACTGTGGCAAGCGGTAATGATGCTTCGGTAGCCATGGCAGAACACATAGCGGGAACGGAGGAAGAGTTTGTTGCCATGATGAATCGCAGGGCTGAGAGCCTGGGAATGTCAGATACCCATTTTGAGGATTGCTGCGGTCTGACAAATTCGGATAATCATTATACCACTGCCAGAGATGTGGCGCTGATGTCACGGGCACTGATTACCGAATATCCGGAGATCTATCAGTATACCAAGATCTGGATGGAAGACATCACCCATACGACCAGGAAAGGAAGCAGCCAGTTTACGCTTTCCAGTACCAATAAACTGCTGAAACAGTATCCGTATACCACAGGGCTGAAGACAGGTTCCACTGCCAAGGCGAAATATTGTCTGTCGGCTACGGCCAACAAAGACGGCATTGATCTGATCGCGGTCGTGATGGCAGCGCCGGATTATAAGATCCGTTTTCAGGATGCTATGAAATTGCTGAATTACGGGTTTGCCGTGAGCAGTCTTTATACCGATGAGAATAAAGACGCGCTGACAGCCCGGACAGTGAAGGGCGGTGTGGCAGACGAGGCTGCCATTATCTACAGAGAAGCGTTCCGCTATCTGGATATCGGTGGTCATGATGTGAGCCAGATCAAAAAAGAGATTTTGCTGCCGGTGGAAGTGGAAGCTCCGGTGAGGAAAGGGGATATTGCCGGGAGGGCAGTGTATATATTGGATGGAAAAGAAATCGGCAGTGTGGATATCCTCTTTGACGAGGATGTGGAAAAGGCTACATACCGCGATTATGTGAAGAAAGTGTTCCGTATTTTCTTTTAAGTACTTTTAAGAATCGGGATTTCATGTTATACTGTATATTCGGCAATGGATATCACTTGTTAGGGCCGGCGGGCAGGAAATGTCTGCCCGGGCGGCCATATGGATGCGGAGAACATGAAATATATATTGGTACTCTTTTTGCTCATAATATGTTACGGCATATTTGTCATAGCCAGGGATATGAATCGTTTTGTCATTGTCCCTTATGAGATACGTTCGAAAAAGATCAAAAAAAAATATACGATTGTCATGCTGTCTGACCTGCATGACAAATCATACGGAAAACGGAATGAGAAGCTGATCCGGGCAGTGGCGGACTGTCATCCGGACAGTGTCATGGCGGTAGGTGATCTGTATACATCAAAAGAGGGGAGCAGCTTTGACAATGCACTGGCGCTTATGGAAGCGCTGGCAAAGCGTTTTCCTGTCTACGCTGCCAACGGAAACCATGAGCACAAGACTGCGGAAAATCCCGGGCCGTTTCACCATATGTATGAGCGGTATAAGGCGAAACTGGAAGAGTACGGCGTCGTCACCCTGGTGAACAGCCGTCTGCGTCTGCCGCAGGTGAATGTCAATGTATGTGGTCTGCAGATAGCGCGCAGCTACTTCCGTCATTTCCGGCAAAAAGAAATGCCGGCGGACTATGTGGAAAGCCTTGTGGGGCCTGCAGACAGGGACAGTTTTCAGATTTTGCTGGCCCATAACCCCGTCTATTTTGCGGAATATGCGGACTGGGGCGCGGATCTGGTGCTCTCCGGACATATGCATGGCGGGATCATCAGACTGCCATATCTGGGCGGGGTGGCGTCTCCGTCCATAGGGCTGTTTCCCCGGTATGACGGCGGCAGGTTTTCTCAGGGAGAGAGTACGATGGTCCTGGGAAGAGGGCTTGGCACACATTCCATTCCGGTGCGTATGTGGAATCCGGGGGAACTGGTGGTGGTGACACTTCTGCCTGCAAACAGCAGCGCACCATAAGATATCCATATGGATTGACAGACGCAGGAAGCGGCAGGGTGTTGTAAAGCATATAAATAGGAGGCCGGACAGACGATGGCGATTACGGTGAAGCTGCAGGTATTTGAGGGTCCCCTGGATCTTCTCCTGCATTTGATCGAGAAAAATAAAGTGGATATCTATGATATTCCCATCGTGGAGATCACCAGACAGTATCTGGATTATATCCGCCAGATGGAAACCGAAGACATGGATATTATGAGTGAGTTTCTTGTCATGGCGTCCACACTGATTGATATCAAATGTAAGATGCTTCTTCCGCGGGAAGTCAATGAGGAAGGGGAAGAAGAAGATCCGCGGGCGGAACTGGTGGAAAAGCTGCTGGAATATAAGATGTATAAATATATGTCCTTTGAACTGAAGGACAGGCAGCTGGATGCGAAGCGGAATCTGTTTAAGAAATCAACGCTTCCGAAAGAGATCACGGAGTACAGAGAGCCGGTGGACTGCGCCCGGCTGCTGGAAGGAATGACACTCAGCCGGCTGCATGCGGTATTTAAAGAGGTCGTGAAGAAGCAGGAAGACCGGGTTGATCCGATCCGGAGCCGGTACGGCAAAATCGAAAAGGATGAGATCAATCTGGAAGAACAGTCAGCCTATATCGAGTCCTGTATCCGGGAACGCGGAACGATCTCCTTCCGGGAACTGCTCCGCAAACAGGGCAGCCGTATGGAGATCATTGTGGCGTTTCTGGTGATTCTGGAATTGATGAAGGTGGGACGGATTCAGATCGAGCAGGAACATATTTTCGATGAGATAATCATTACTTACGCCAGGGCGGCATAAGCTCCGGCAACAGATACGGAAAGAAGAGGATGACAGGTTGGAGAGACAAAAGGCGGAAGCTGTAATCGAAGCGATTCTCTTTACCATGGGAGAGTCGGTGGAAGTTTCCAGACTGGCAGAGGCGATTGGAGAGGAAATCGGGGTAACAGAAGAGATCATAGGCGGGATGCGCAGGAAACTGGATGCCGAAGACCGGGGCATTGCCATCATCGAACTGGAAAATGCCTATCAGATGTGTACCAAAGGAGAAATGTACGAATATCTGGTCAAGATCGGCCGGACGCCGAAAAAATATGTGCTGACGGACGCTTTGCTGGAAACATTGTCCATTATCGCCTATAAGCAGCCTGTTACCAGACTGGAGGTGGAACGGATACGGGGAGTCAACAGTGACCATGCCGTGAACAGGCTGGTCGAATTTGGCCTGGCGGAGGAAGTGGGACGCCTGGACGCGCCGGGGAGGCCGCTGCTCTTTGGCACCACAGAAGAATTTCTGCGCAGTTTCGGGGTGCGTTCGCTGGACGAGCTTCCTTCTCTGAATGAGGACCAGATCGAAGATTTCCGCCATCAGGCAGAGGAAGAGGCAGAGCTGAAGGTGGAGATCTGAAAATCTTAATTTTATCAAAAGAAGAAAGAGGGTATGGCTATGAAACGTTCTGAGGTAAACAACTGCATCCGCTATATGGAGAATCTGATCAGGGAGCATGGTTTTGCACTGCCGCCGTTTTGCAACTGGACGCCGCAGGAATGGCAGGACAAAGACCATGAATATGATGAGATCCGGGACAATATGCTGGGATGGGATATTACGGATTTCGGACAGGGGGACTGGGAAAAAGTGGGATTTGCCCTGATCACATTAAGGAATGGCAACCAGAACAATCCCAAGTACAAGAAGGTATATGCGGAAAAGCTGCTGATGCTGAAAGAAGGGCAACATGCTCCCATGCATTTCCACTGGAATAAGAGTGAGGATATCATCAACCGGGGCGGCGGTACGCTGATCATCCATGTATACAATGATAAAGGTGACGGCACACTGGATGAAGGGGATGTGACGGTGAATGCGGACGGACGTTCTTATCAGGTACCTGCGGGGACCGGTGTGGAACTTGCGCCGGGAGAGAGCATCACGCTCTGGCCGCATCAGTATCATGATTTTGATATAAAACCCGGAACCGGTGATGTGCTGATCGGTGAGGTGTCGATGTGCAATGATGACAATGCGGACAATCGTTTTTATGAAGAGATGGGAAGATTCCCCACGATAGAGGAAGACGAAGAGCCATATCGTCTGCTCTGCTTTGAATATCCGGCGGCGAAATAGGGGCCGGTATTGTTTTTGGTCGTATGCGGACAAAATGAATACAGGAAAATGCAGGCATACCGTTTCAGACAGGAATGAAGCGGTATGCTTTTTTCATATATATAAAAATAAGGAAGTATATGGGCGGATGCAATGGGGAGAAGAAAGAAAAGAGAGGCTGCCGTCCTTGTCTGTATCCTGGCAGCCCTGATGATGCTGGCGGGAAGATATCATGGCAAAGCGGCGGACCTATTACCGGTGGAGGAGGCAGGGCTGATTGACGGATTGCCGGTCGGCGCGGACGTACAGACGGAGGGAGCGGGCACCGCATCTGGTGCGGCTGCTGAACTGACGGGGAAACTGTATGCCAAAGCGGCGGTCCTGCTGGATATGGACAGTGGCCGGGTATTATATGAAAAAAACGGCAGTGAAGTGCTGCCGATGGCCAGCACCACCAAGATTATGACCTGTATTCTGGCACTGGAAGAGGGGGATCGCAGCAGCATGGTGACTGCCTCCGCCTATGCTGCAGGACAGCCGAAAGTACATCTGGGGATGCAGAAGGGAATGACGTATCAGATGGATGATCTGCTGTATTCGCTTATGCTGGAATCCCACAATGATTCCGCAGTGGCGATCGCAGAATATCTGGGCGGGCTGGGAACGGATCTGCCGGAGCCGGCTGAAAGGAGCCGGGAACAGAGCCAGATGGCTGTGCGGGCTTTCTGTGACAGGATGACACAAAAAGCCCGTGAGATCGGATGTGAACACACCACGTTTCTGACACCCAATGGACTGGATGCGGCAGAACGGGGACCGGGCGGTGAAGAAATCGTTCATTCTACCACGGCGGAAGATCTGGCTCTGATTATGCGTTATTGTGCCACCCTCTCACCGGCCAAGGAAGCATTTCTGGAGATTACGAGAACCCCTTCCCGCTCTTTTGCGGATGGGGATGGTAAGAGGCGTTATACCTGCATCAATCATAATGCCTTTCTTACGATGATGGATGGTGCACTGACCGGGAAGACCGGATTTACCAACGGGGCCGGCTATTGCTATGTGGGAGCTCTGGAACGGGACGGCAGACAGTTTGCCCTGGCTTTGCTTGCCTGCGGCTGG
This sequence comes from uncultured bacterium, assembly GCA_947574055.1. Lineage (GTDB taxonomy): Bacteria > Bacillota > Clostridia > Lachnospirales > Lachnospiraceae > VSOB01. Next base: position 69,820 of record CANPIC010000005.1, on the reverse strand, counting down.
CCAAACCATAAGACCTGGAAATGGTCGGACAGCAGACTTTTGTTTACCTATGGGCTGGAACACTATGAGTACCGGGAGTTTATGCCAAAGGTAGAGACGGCGCCCATTGTCGTGGCAGAGGGAGCGGCCGGGAGCGGCAATCCTTACGAACCTGTATCTGTCACCGTTGCGCGGGCGGAAAATCCACTTCCTATCCGGCTGCTGACTGCGCCTTCGGAGCAGGTGACGGCAGAGGTGGAACTCAAAAAGACACTGGAGGCGCCGGTGGAAAAGGGGACGGAAGTGGGGCGAATTTCCTATTATCTTATATCCGGTGACGGCAGCAGACAGCTCCTGGAAACAGAAGTGCTGACTGCGGGAGAGGATGTGAAAAGAAAAGATTTCCGTTATATTTTTGCTTTTATAGGAAAACGGTTTCTGACCATAGCAGATCAGGAATCCTCACCGGTTTCATAATGTTGTAACAATTTGACTGTTTTTCGTAAAATTCGTGTTATTTGAACTAGTCATCCACATTCTTTTATGGTATAATCTCGAAAGAGATTATACCGGTCCGGCGTAAATGGTCATCTGCCGGAAGGGCATGTGCGGAGCACTTGTGATAATCTCAACAGAGATTAGAACGCCGGGCGGCGTCGGTCGGTATGTGCGGAGCATGTACCATAATCTCAACGGGATTTAAGTTATCGTGTGCGGTGTGTATCCGGGGTTTTTGTGAGGGGCCGATCCGTGCATGACGCTTTTGACTGCGTTGCGGCAGATGGGCAGTTTCATTTGGAACAGTCTGCGGCAGGCGGAGAATCCTGCCTAAGGGATTCATCTTTATTATCATTTATATAAAATGGAGGGCTGAAAAATGAGTACTACTTCACAAGCGGGTCAAAGAATAGCTGCTTTGCTCGATGAAAACAGTTTCGTTGAAATCGGTGCGCGTGTTACGGCAAGAGCAACGGATTTCAATCTGAAACAAACCGGAACTCCTTCTGACGGTGTGATCACCGGCTACGGGGTGATTGACGGCAATCCGGTCTATGTGTACAGCCAGGACGCTTCCGTGCTCGGCGGCAGCGTGGGTGAGATGCATGCCAAAAAGATTGTCGCGCTGTATCAGCTGGCACTGAAGACGGGCGCGCCTGTTATCGGGCTGATTGAGTCTGCAGGGCTCAGGCTGCAGGAAGCAACGGATGCGCTGAACGGATTCGGCGAGATTTACAGAAAACAGGTGGAGGCCAGTGGTGTGATACCGCAGATCACGGCAATCTTCGGAACATGCGGCGGCGGTCTTGCTCTGATTCCCACGCTGACGGATTTCACCTTTATGGAAAAGAAAAACGCAAAACTCTTTGTCAATTCCCCCAATGCTCTTGATGGCAATACAACGGAAAAATGCAACAGTGCCTCCGCACAGTTCCAGAGCGAAGAAGCGGGCATTGTGGATGTCGTGGATGAGGAAGCCGGTATTCTTTCAAAAATCCGTGAACTGGTATCCCTGCTTCCCTCTAATAACGAGGACAGTTCTGCTTATGAGGAGTGCACAGACGACCTGAACAGGGCCGGTGCGGATCTCGCTAACTGTGTGGGCGATACCTCGATCGCGCTGTCAGAGATTGCCGATGATCATGTATTTTTTGAGGTAAAGGGAAACTATGCCAAAGAAATGGTTACAGGTTTTCTCAGGCTTGACGGTATGACAGTGGGCGCCGTAGCCAACCGTACGGAAGTTTATGACGAAGAGGGTAAGGCAGCGGACAAGTTTGATGCTGTTTTGACCGAAAAAGGATGTGAGAAGGCAGCAGATTTCATTAATTTCTGCGATGCTTTTGAAATACCGGTACTGTCCCTGACCAATGTAAAGGGATATGAGGCTACCATAGGTTCTGAAAAGGGCATGGCAAAAGCGGCTGCCAAACTGACAGCGGCGTTTGCGGGTGCTACGGTTCCCAAAGTGAATGTTATCATCGGCCAGGCTTATGGCAGTGCTTATGTTGCTATGAATTCCAAAGCGATTGGCGCAGACATCACATTTGCCTGGACGGATGCGCAGATCGGCATGATGGACGCGCGTCTGGCAGCCGGGATTCTCTGTGAGGGACAGGGAGCAGACGCCATTTCCGCATGTGCCGAGGAATATGCGAAGCTGCAGACCAGCGTGGAAAGTGCAGCAAAAAGAGGATATGTGGATGAGATCATCGAAGCGGCTGATTCAAGGAAATACATAATCAGCGCTTTTGAGATGCTGTTCACAAAGAGAGAAGACCGTCCGGCTAAGAAGCATGGAACAGTTTAAAAGAAAGGGTGATACTTAATATGAAAAAAATTGTATCGATATTAGGTATGATTGCCTGTATGCTCTGCCTGACGGCGTGTGGTTCAGAGACGGCCGGGACTTCCAATTCCGACGATTCTACCGGGATTTCGGAAGCGGAGGCGGAGGCATACGGTGAGCAGCTGGTGAAAGATGTCGATGCCATAGTAAAGGGCGGGATGGAAGCGCAGTTTGCGGGGGATACCGTGATCACTGCCGCATTTGACAGCTGGAAATCCGCTGCGACGGATATGGGCACTTACCAGAATATCATCGGCAGTGTGGCGGAAATCGGTGAAGATTCCACGGTGATCAAAGTGACGGTCAGCGGTACGCTCAGAGAAGCGGAAGTGGAGATTTTGCTTGATCAGGATCTGGCACTGACATCCGTTACGACCAATGTAAAATACAGCTTTGGCGAACTGATGGTAAAAGCCCTGATGAATACTGCTATCGGTATGGGGACCGTATTTGTCGTACTGATACTGATCAGCTTTATCATTTCGGCGTTTGTATTTATTCCCAAGATTCAGGCATCTTTCTCCAAAAAGGGAAATGAGCCTCAGCAAGCAGTGAAAGAAGCGGTGGTGAGCACCCCCGCACCGGTTGCAGAACCGGAAGAAGATCTGACGGATGATCTGGAACTTGTTGCCGTGATCGCGGCGGCCATTGCTGCCAGCGAAGGCGCTTCCTCCACGGACGGACTTGTGGTGAGAAGCATACGGAGAGCAGGAACGAATAAATGGCAGAGAGCTTAATAAACAGGAGGATATTGAAATGAAAAATTATACCATAACCGTAAACGGAAACGTATATGACGTTGTAGTAGAAGAAGGCGCATCCACAGGTGCACCTGCAGCAGCTCCCAAAGCAGCACCCAAGGCGGCTCCGAAAGCAGCACCCGCTCCGGCACCCAAGGCGGCAGGCGCAGCAGGCAGCATCAAAGTGGAAGCAGGTGCGGCAGGAAAAGTATTCAAGCTGGAGGCAAGTGTGGGGCAGGCACTGAAGGCGGGTGATCCCGTTGTCATTCTGGAAGCCATGAAGATGGAAATCCCTGTTGTAGCTCCCAAGGACGGTACGGTGGCAAGTATTGATGTGGCAGTGGGCGACCCGGTTGAAGCAGGCGCTTTACTTGCAACATTAAACTAATAAGTACTGTCGAAGTGAGAACGACAACAGGAGGTCGATAAAATGTCTTATATCGCAACAACATTAGACAATCTGGTACATCAGACGGCATTTTTCAACTTGACTGTTGGAAACTACGTTATGATTGTAGTGGCTTGTGTATTCCTTTATCTCGCTATCGCCAAGGGGTTTGAACCGCTCCTTCTGACGCCGATAGCATTCGGCATGCTGCTGGTTAATATTTACCCTGACATTATGATGCATGCTTCAGATTCCGCCAATGGTGTGGGCGGTCTGCTGTATTATTTCTATGTCCTGGACGAATGGGCGATTTTGCCGTCCCTGATCTTTATGGGCGTAGGTGCCATGACCGATTTCGGTCCCCTGATTGCCAACCCCAAGAGTTTCCTGCTTGGTGCGGCAGCGCAGTTTGGTATCTTTGCAGCATATTTCGGGGCAATCGCGCTGGGCTTTAATGACAAGGCCGCAGCAGCGATCTCCATTATCGGCGGCGCTGACGGCCCTACCTCCATTTTCCTGGCGGGTAAACTGGGACAGACCGCACTTCTGGGACCGATAGCCGTGGCCGCATATTCTTATATGTCGCTGGTTCCCATCATTCAGCCTCCGATCATGAAGCTGATGACGACGGAAAAAGAAAGAAAGATCAAGATGGGGCAGCTTCGCCCGGTATCCAAGCTGGAGAAGATTCTGTTTCCCATTATCGTTACCATCGTGGTATGTATGATTCTTCCTACCACGGCTCCGCTGGTTGGTATGCTGATGCTTGGCAACCTGTTCAGAGAGTCCGGTGTGGTGAGGCAGCTTACTGATACCGCATCCAATGCACTGATGTACATCGTGGTTATCCTGCTGGGTACTTCCGTAGGTGCTACCACAAGCGCAGAAGCATTTCTGAACTGGGACACGATTTTTATCGTTATCCTGGGACTGGTTGCATTTGCATTTGGTACTGCCGCAGGTGTACTGTTCGGAAAGATCATGTGCAAAATGACAGGCGGCAAGGTAAATCCTCTGATCGGTTCCGCAGGTGTGTCCGCTGTTCCCATGGCGGCCAGAGTATCCCAGAAGGTTGGTGCGGAAGCAGATCCTACCAATTTCCTGCTGATGCATGCGATGGGACCTAACGTGGCCGGCGTAATCGGTACTGCAGTCGCAGCCGGTACATTTATGGCTGTATTCGGAGTATTTTAAATAAGGACAGGAGGAAAATGGATATTATGGAAGAAAAAAAACCGATTAAAATAATGGAAACCGTTCTGCGTGACGCACATCAGTCGCTGATCGCGACGAGAATGCCCACCGATATGATGCTTCCGATCATTGAGACGATGGATAAAGTAGGCTATCATGCGGTAGAGTGCTGGGGCGGTGCTACTTTTGACGCTTCCCTGCGTTTCCTGAAGGAAGATCCGTGGGAACGTCTGAGAAAGATCAGAGACGGTTTCAAGAATACAAAACTGCAGATGCTGTTCCGTGGACAGAATATTCTGGGATACAGACCGTATGCGGATGATGTGGTGGACAGTTTTGTGGAAAAGTCGATTGCCAATGGTATCGATATCATCCGTATCTTCGACTGTCTGAACGATCTGCGTAACCTGCAGGAAGCGGTTAATGCGACTAATAAGATCAAGGCAAGAGAAGGCAGAGGCCATGCGCAGATTGCCCTTTCCTATACACTGGGCGATGCCTATACGATGGAGTACTGGATCGATATGGCGAAGAAAATTGAGGAGATGGGAGCTGATTCCATCTGTATCAAGGATATGGCAGGTCTGCTCGTACCGTATAAGGCTTCCGAGATGATTGCAGCCATGAAGAGTGCAACGAAGCTGCCGATCCAGCTTCATACCCACTATACATCCGGTGTGGCTTCGATGACCTATCTGAAAGCAGTAGAAGCAGGTGTGGATGTGATCGACTGTGCGATTTCTCCTTTCGCACTGGGAACATCCCAGCCGGCAACAGAAGTTATGGTTGAGACCTTTAAGGGAACTCCCTATGATACAGGGTATGATCAGAATACTTTGGCTGAAATCGCTGATTATTTCCGTCCTTACAGAGACGAGTGCCTGGCAAGTGGCCTTCTCAATCCCAAGGTGATGGGTGTGGATATCAAGACACTGCTGTATCAGGTACCGGGCGGTATGCTTTCCAATATGGTGAGCCAGCTCAAAGAGCAGAATGCGGAAGACAAATATTACGATGTGCTGCGTGAGATCCCTGAAGTGCGTAAGGATCTGGGCGAGCCGCCGCTTGTTACACCGTCTTCCCAGATCGTTGGTACACAGGCAGTCTTTAATGTATTGATGGGCGAGAGATACAAGATGGCCACCAAGGAGACAAAGGCAGTGCTCCGGGGTGAATATGGCCAGACTGTAAAACCGATGAATCAGGAAGTGATTGATAAGGTTATCCCGGGTGAGAAGAGAATTACATGCCGTCCGGCTGACCTGATTGAGAACGAGATGGATAAGCTGGAATCTGAGATGAAAGAATGGAAACAGCAGGATGAAGATGTATTGTCCTATGCGCTCTTCCCTCAGGTTGCCACCGACTTCTTTAAATATCGTCAGGCACAGCAGGAAAAAGTTGATCCTGCCCAGGCAGATGGTAAGAATGGGGCTTATCCCGTATAATACCAGAGGATGATAAGAGGAAAAAAAGAGTCCGCTAGCGGGCTCTTTTTATATGGCCGAAACTATGCTATCATGGTTACAGATCGCGCAGAGGGGAGTTACAAAGGATGTCTGAGAAAAGGGTGAGAAAGGCGGCGGGGACGGCAGTCATTGCTTGCTTGTTGCTGATGGTATTGGCAGGGAGCACAGAATATGGGTTTGCGGGTAAAAACAGCGGTATTTTGCAGGATGAAGATGCTATTGTGGTGAAATGGCACAGTCAGAGCCGCAGTGTGTATTTGGATATTCTGGTGGAGGCAAAGGCGCCGGCCCGAAAGGAAGGGGTGGTGTTCGCTCCGTTTCAGGTCGTGGACGATGGAGCAGAACTGGCCGACAATCAGGTGTATACCGGAGTGCAGTGCAATTTGAAGGATTCACCGCGTACGGAAACCATATCGCTCAGACAGCCGGACGGCAGTGGGGAGCGTGAAGAAGTGTCCACAATGGAACTGAATAATATCGTGGTTTCTGTACCGAAGGGAGGGACGAGAGCGTTTGGCGTGCCTGTCTTTTCCACGGAGTACTATGCGGAAGGCGAGCAGGAGAGGAAAGAGCAATGGCATGATGTGGAGGGTGAGGAATGTCCGGAATTTGATGATGGGATCGATACGGCGCGTAAACTGATCCGCGAAGGATATTTTCAGAAGCCGCTGGAAGATTTTTTGCTGGGATATCCGGAACTGGAGCCGGAGAGCCGGAAATATCGGCTCATTCTCACAGGCGGCGGCAGAACGGACCGGGAAGAAGATGACACGAGCTGGTGGGGACTGGATTATGTGCTGGTGACGACGGCAGAGAATGGGGAAACGGTAGCGGTCGCTCATCTTGACATCACGAAGGTAATACAGGCACAGGGGTATCCGGAATGGCGCCCTGCCGAGTACCGGATCTGGTCGGCAGAGAGTGGGTACTGGCGGCTTTTGGAGGACCCGGTTTCGGATGGTGGAAAAGTCTGGATCAGCCAGGTGCCGGAGATGGATTTTTCCAAAGAGGAGACGGTGCGGGCTTTTGTGGAGGAAAAGGGTGCGGATTTTGATCTCTTGCTTCCGGCAGGGGCAGATCGTGAGACGGACTGGTCCTGCCACAGGGAAGAGGGATTTTGGTATGATTATCTGGTCTGGTCAGGGACGACGGATACCTATGAACTGACACTGGCTATCCCGCTGATGGAAGAAGGGGCAGGCGGCTGGTATATGGCATCCCGTATCCGGAAAGAGGCCGCGGACAAAGAACGTTGCCTGCACACACTGGATGTCATGCGGCTGACTTTTCATGAGATCCCCTATGTTCATATCGTGAAGGAGGGAGAGAGCCTGTGGAGCATTTATCTTGACTACGGAAAGGGATGCCTGCCTTACCATAGCTTTGGCACTTTTGTAAAATCTCTCTCACTTGCCAATCCGGACAGGATTTATCCTGGGCAGGAGATCAGAGTTTCGTGAGCTAAATGGAGATAGTTCTTGACAAATAGGATAACAAGACATACAATAACATATGTTATCACAAATAGATACAGATGGGGGAAGGAGAGGGAAATGTCGAGAAAAGCGAGTGTTACGAAAAGTATGATCCTTGACAATGCCTTTGCGCTGCTGCGGGAAGAGGGATTTGAACAGGTTACGGCAAGGAAACTTGCGGCAAAGACAGGCTGCTCTACACAGCCCATCTTCCGGCTGTATGAAAATATGGATCGGCTTACCGAGGACGTCTATCAGAGAGCGGCAGAGTTTTTTGAGGAGTTTTGCGAAGGGAGTCCGAAGAAGAGTGAGACACCTTTTCTTGACCTGGGAATGGCATATATTCATTTCGCGGCGGAAGAAAAGCATGTCTTCCGGCTTTTGTTCCTCTCCGGTTTTCCCGGAGGGAAGGGGATGTATGAACTGCTCAGCGGGACGAAAGGAAATGTAGGCAGAGAGGTATCCCGGGCAAAAGCGGCAGGCGTGCGCAGTCCCGGCGAACTATTTATGAAAATATGGATTTTTATCCATGGTTGTGCCTGCATGTCGCTGACAGGCGATTTTGACCTGACGCAGGAGCAGACAAGGGAGCTGCTGCAGAGTATTTATCAGTCATATACGAAAGCGATGTAACTATGGGACAAAGGGAAGCGGATGTGATCACACGGATCCATGAATCTTATCCTTCCATGAGTAAAAACCGGAAAAAGATTGCGGATTTTATCAGGGAGCACTATGATCAGGCAGTGTTTATGACGGCGGCGCGGCTGGGGGAGCATCTGGGAATCAGTGAGTCCACGGTCGTCCGGTTTGCCGCGGGGCTGGGGTATGAAGGGTATCCGGAATTTCAGAAGGCACTGGAGGCATGGGTGCGGGACAAGCTCAACACAGTGCAGAAGATGCATGTGAAGTATGGCACAAGCACGCAGTCCGAGATCTTGCGCGCTGTCCTTACAGCCGATATGGAAAAGATACAGGATACACTCGAACATGTGGACCCGGGGGCTTTTGAAACGGCGGTGGATATCATCCTGGAGGCAGAGACAGTCTATGTGGTCGGTATCCGCAGCAGTGAGCCGCTGGCGGATTTTCTGAGTTTTTACCTGCATATGATACGGGGCAATGTGCGTCAGATCCGCACCACGAGTATCAGTGAAATATTCGAACAGATGATCCGGATTGGGGAAAAAGATGCGCTGATCGGGATCAGTTTTCCGCGCTATTCCATGCGTACCTTAAAGACAATGGAATTTGCCAATGACAGAAATGCGCGGGTGATCGCCGTGACAGACAGTATTCATTCGCCCATGAACCTGTATTCTTCCTGCAATCTGCTGGCCAGGAGTGATATGGTATCCATCGTGGATTCCCTGGTGGCACCCCTGAGCCTGATCAATGCGCTGGTGGTGGCGCTTTGTATGAAACGGCCTGAGGAAGTCAAACAGGGGCTTTTGCTGCTGGAGGATGCCTGGAATACGTATCAGGTCAATATGAATGACGAGATTAATTTTATCGGGGACGAGCCGATATAAGTTTTGCCGCAGGGGAAAGCCTGTATATGAGAAAGTGACGGAAGATGGGAAACGTAATTATAATCGGCGCAGGGGCTGCAGGTATGATGGCTGCCTGTCGGGCGGCGCAGTGTGGGGCACAGGTGCTTGTGCTGGAAAAAAATGAAAAAGCGGGGAAAAAGCTGTTTATTACCGGAAAGGGACGATGTAATCTGACCAATGCCTGCGATACGCAGGATTTGTTTGATCATATTGTGCGCAATCCGAGGTTTTTATACAGTGCCATATATGGATTCTCCAATGATATGGTAAGGGATTTTTTTGAGAAACTGGGCTGTCCCCTCAAAGTCGAGCGGGGGAACCGGGTATTTCCCATATCGGATCACTCGTCAGATATCATCCGGGGATTGGAGCGGCAGATGCGGGCTGACGGCGTTGTACTGCGGCTGCATACGGAAGTGGCGGATATCTGGCAGCGGGATGGCCGTGTGGCAGGAGTTATTCTGAAAAATGGAGAACGGGTTCGTGGAGACGCGGTTATCGTGGCAACGGGAGGGCTCTCCTATCCTTCTACCGGTTCCACCGGGGACGGATATGCCATGGCGGAAAAAGCTGGGCACCGGATTATAGAGACAGTACCGTCGCTTGTGCCACTGGCGATCCGGGAAGACTGGATACAGGGTCTGCAGGGGCTGTCCCTGAAAAATGTGGAAGCATTTTTATATGCGGCAGGAGAGAAAAAAATGCTGTACAAAGGGTTCGGGGAGATGTTGTTTACCCATTACGGGGTGAGCGGGCCGCTGATACTCAGTGCCAGCAGCTATATGGAAGCGGACGATTGTGTGCTGAAGCTGGATCTGAAGCCGGCACTGACGGCCCAGCAGCTTGATAAACGGTTGCTGCGGGATTTTTCCGAACACCAGAACAAACAGTTTAAAAATGTGCTGGACGGCCTGTTCCCGGCAAGGCTGATCCCGGTGATGATACGTCTGTCGGGGATAGAACCGGGGAAGCCGGTCAATGAGATTACCAAAGAGGAAAGAAGACAGTTTGGCTTTCTGATCAAAAACTGGCGGATGCATGTCTCGGGAACCGGGGATTATGGAGAGGCAGTGATCACAAGAGGCGGTGTACATGTAAAGGAGGTCAATCCTTCCACGATGGAATCTTTGAAGATGCCCGGCCTGTATTTTGCCGGGGAAGTACTGGATGTGGATGCGCTGACCGGCGGATTTAACCTGCAGATTGCGTGGTCTACGGGGTATCTGGCAGGAGAACACGCGGCTCTTGGGAGCGTATAAACAGCAGAGAACGATTCTGCCGGCCGGCAGTTGCAGAATGTGCTGGCCGGCAGCTGAGAATAGGATCAGAGGAAAAGAGATACAGGAGGCGTAATATGAATCACAACATCGCGATAGACGGCCCTGCGGGAGCGGGAAAAAGTACCATAGCGAAAAAAATAGCGCAAAAACGGAAAGTCATTTATGTGGACACGGGTGCCATGTACCGCGCCATGGCGCTGTTTCTGCTGCGTCAGGGGATCGGCCCCCAGGAAACGGAGAAGATCAGTGCCAAATGCGAAGAGGCGGATATCACCATCTGTTATGAAAACGGCGAGCAGGTTGTGTTACTGAACGGAGAAAACGTAAACGGGCTGATCCGCACCGAAGAGGTGAGTCATATGGCATCGGGCAGTTCTGCCAATCCGCAGGTGCGTAAGAAACTGGTCAGACTCCAGCAGGCACTGGCAGCCAGAGAAGATGTGGTGATGGACGGCCGGGATATCGGCACCTGTGTCCTGCCGGATGCGGCAGTCAAGGTTTACCTGACGGCCGGTGTCGGCGTACGGGCGCGCAGAAGGTATGAAGAACTGCTGGCCAGGGGAGAGGTATGTGACCTTTCCGAAATAGAGAAGGATATCGAAGAAAGGGATCGCCAGGATATGACAAGAGAGATTTCACCACTGCGCCAGGCAGAGGATGCAGTACTGATTGATTCTTCCAATATGAGTATTGACGATGTCGTGGATGCGGTCATTGGTTTGTGTACATGGAAGTGATACTGGCAAAGAGTGCAGGCTTTTGCTTTGGGGTAAAAAGGGCAGTGGATACCGTGTATGAACAGGTGGCAGGCGGCGGGCAGATTTTTACGTACGGCCCGATTATCCACAATGAAGAGGTGGTCAGAGATCTGGAAAAAAAGGGTGTCAGGGTACTGGAAGAAGAGGAACTTGACAGCCTGCAAGAGGGCACTGTCATCATCCGCTCGCATGGTGTGTCCAAGGTGGTGTGCTGCAGGATTGAAGAGAGAGGCCTCGGATGTGTGGACGCCACCTGTCCTTTTGTGAAACGAATCCATAACATTGTGGAAAAAGAAAGCCGGGCAGGAAAGCAGATCGTTATCATCGGCAATCCGGGGCATCCCGAAGTGGAAGGCATCATGGGCTGGTCTGAGACACCGGCAGTGGTGATCGAGTCGGCGAAAGAGGCTGAAAATCTGCATGTTTCCGAGGGGCGGGACATCTGCCTTGTGTCCCAGACGACATTTAACTACAATAAATTTCAAGAATTAGTTGAAATTATTCAAAAAAAAGGTTACAATGTTAGTGTTGCGAATACCATCTGCAACGCAACTGAGGAGAGACAGGCGGAAGCAAAGTTGATTGCTTCTCAAGTTGATGCTATGATAGTAATAGGCGGAACTCACAGTTCCAATACAAGAAAGCTGTATGAAATATGCAGGAAGGAATGTGAGTATACCTGTTTTATACAGACACTGGATGACTTGCAATTAGACTTCCCTGATTCTGTTTTTCGAGTAGGTATTACAGCAGGGGCATCGACCCCGAATTATATTATTGAGGAGGTTCAAAATTATGTCAGATTTAACTTTTGAACAAATGTTAAATGAATCATTTAAAACAATCCGTTCAGGGGAGGTAGTCGAGGGTACGATCATTGATGTGAAGCCGGATGAGGCCATACTCAATATCGGTTATAAATCCGACGGAATCCTTACCAGAAACGAATATACAAATGAACCTAACGTTGATTTGACCACGGTACTGCATGTGGGCGACACGATGGAAGTTAAGGTATTCAAGGTAAATGATGGTGAAGGACAGGTTCTTCTGACGTACAAGCGCCTTGCGGCTGATCGTGGAAACAAACGTATTGAAGAAGCATACAATAACAAAGAGGTATTAACGGCTAAAGTCGCACAGGTACTGGACGGTGGTCTGAGCGTGGTTGTGGAAGAAGTCAGAATCTTTATCCCTGCCAGCCTGGTATCTGATACGTATGAGAAGGATCTGACCAAATATGCGGGTCAGGATATTGAGTTTGTGATCAGTGAATACAATCCCAGAAGAAGGAGATATATCGGTGATCGCAAGCAGCTGATTCTTGCCAGAAAGGCAGAACTGCAGAAAGAATTGTTTGCCCGTATTCAGGAAGGCGATACGGTAACGGGTACCGTAAAGAATGTAACTGATTTTGGTGTGTTTATTGATCTGGGCGGTGTGGACGGACTGCTGCACATTTCCGAGATGTCCTGGGGCCGGGTGGAAAATCCCAGAAAAGTATTTAAAGTGGGCGATGAAGTGAAGGCGCTGATCAAGGAGATTTCCGGTACCAAGATTGCCCTCAGCCTGAAGTTTGCGGATGCCAATCCGTGGAAAGATGCCGCTTCCAAGTATGCTGCCGGCAATGTTGTGACAGGCAGAGTGGCAAGAATGACTGATTTTGGCGCTTTCGTGGAACTTGAGACCGGTGTGGATGCCCTGCTTCATGTATCCCAGATTTCCAGAGAGCATGTGGAAAAGCCGTCTGATGTGCTGAAGATCGGTCAGAGTATTACAGCCAAGGTTGTGGACTTCAACGAAGAGAGCAGAAAGATCAGCCTGAGTATCAAAGCGCTGATGGCTTCGGAGCAGAAGGAAGCGAAGGCAGAAGAAGATGAGGATGTTGTTTCGGTTGATATTGATGCAGTGATCGCTCAGGAGGATGCTGCTGAATAGTCAGAATCCCGCAGCGGCAGCTGGAGGAATGGGTACGCTGCCGCGGGAGCAGGATGCTCCTCAGTGGGGCATCAGATCCGTATAAAAATCATGTTTTCAAGGAGCGCGCCGTGGCATACGATTATGAATATTTGAAAAAAGCGGTTTTTGATCTGACCAAGATTGATCTGAATGCGTACAAAGAAAAGCAGATGAAGCGGCGTATTGATACGCTGATTTCAAAGCACCACATTGTGGGATATGATAATTATGTGAAGAGTCTGAAAACAGATCAGACGATGTTTGAGGAGTTTGTCAATTATCTTACGATTAATGTTTCGGAATTTTACCGGAATCCTTCTCAGTGGGATGTGATGGATAAGGGGATGATTCCGGAACTGATTCGCAAGTTCGGAAAAAATCTGAAAATATGGAGCGCAGCCTGTTCGACAGGAGACGAGCCATATTCTCTTGTGATGGCACTTTCCAGGCATCTGCCTTTGAATCAGATCAAGATATTTGCCACTGATCTGGATAAACAGGTGATTGCCAAAGCGAAGGTGGGGTTATATTCGGAGAAAAGTATAGCCAGTGTACCACCGGATCTGAAAAAGAAGTATTTTACGAAAGTAGGTCTTTCCTATCAGATATCCGATGAGATTAAATCAAGGGTGGAATTTAAGGAACATAACCTTCTGAAGGATACATATCCGACCAATTATCATATGATCGTATGCAGGAATGTATTGATCTATTTTACGGAAGAAGCGAAGGATGCGGTATTTGTTAAATTTCAGCAGAGCCTTGCCAAGGGAGGCATCCTTTTTATCGGTAGTACAGAACAGATTATGAATTATAAGGAAATCGGACTGGAAAGAAAGAATTCCTTCTTTTATGAAAAAATGTAAGGTAAGAAAAAAGGTTGTCACACCGGTTATTGTGTGACAGCCTTTTTTTACTGCATCATTTTCAGAATATGAAGTGCATAAGTCTGGAAGGCTTTGCGGTCTTTTTTGAACGGATCCGTGATTTCAAAAAACAGTGCAGAATCGTTGTACGCGCGTTTGAAAAAAGGTTCAAAAAGGACATCCCACTGCGGCAGATAAGAAGAAGCCTTTCTTGTATAGCAGTTATGTGCTTTTGCCTGGGCACGGTGTTCCTTGTCCACAAATGAGGCAATGGATTTGTGAATGGCCACATCTTCAATAGGAAGATAGTAATAGTCTTTGTAATTGGAATAGAAATATTTCATTTCCTCTTCATAGAGAGGGACGCGTATAGTCCCGCTTCCTTCTCTTGCAGTAAAATAACAGTCATTTTCAGAACGGGATATTTCTTTTGGAAGCGGCACGGGAAAACTGAGTTTTATAAGAAGTTCCTGCCGCCTGTTGCCTTCCGCGTCTTTGTAATAGTTGGCCTGTACTTTCTTTGCTTTCGTCTGTTCGGAAAAGATATCACCATAGGCAAGGACAGGCAGGATATGAAACATGCCTGCCAGGTCTTCATAATTATGGCTGAGAATGGCGTTATAGGCATAGCCGGTCTGTTGCCTGACAAATTCATGGAAGATGCTGATCAGTTGGCCACCGTCATAGGGATCTTCCCGGTGGATGCCAAGAAACTGTTCCAGCGTCTTTTGTTTACAGTTCGGCAGATTTAAAAATTTCCTGAAAGGTGCCACCCGCTTGTAAATATCGATACCGGAAAACCCGGAAAAATCAAAGGGCAGTTCATGCTGGGCACATTTTTGCAGAATAAAAGGCAGATCAAAATTGTTTCCGTTGAAGTGGATCAGATGGGTAAAGCGGCCACGGGCAAAAGTAAAAAAGGCCCGGATCACTTCCACCTCTTCTTCGTAGGAAGTGGCCAGCCACTGGATGGTATACCATTGTCCCTCTTCCTGAAAGGCGCAGCCAATCAGATAGAGAACGGAATTTTTGGCGGTAAAGCCGGTTGTTTCGATATCCATGAAAAGTGCCCTCTCCAGTGGAACCTCTCTGTCCAGCGGATAGGTGAGAGTGATATCTGCAAGTTGTCTACGAATTGTTCGCATGCAAACGGTAACCTCCTGAGAATAGTGGATCAGATCAATGGATAACTGCTTGTCTGAACTGTTGTTAACTGCCTTATTATAACATTGTTCCGTGGAAAATTATAGTGGTATTTTGGCAGAAAAAATAGTATGATTGTAAAAAGAGTTTTTTTATCAAAAGAAAAAGAAAGAGGGGTAAAAAATGGCGAGACTGACATTTACGGGCGGGATACATCCCTATGACGGAAAAGATCTGTCCAAGGATAAACCGATGAAAGCCATATTGCCGAAAGGTGACCTGGTATATCCCATGTCACAGCATATCGGTGCGCCGGCAGTGCCTGTTGTGGCGAAGGGAGATCGTGTGCTGACCGGGCAGAAGATCGCGGAGGCCGGCGGATTTGTATCTGCGCCGATTTATGCCACGGTGTCGGGGACGGTCAAAGTGATCGAACCCAGGCGTGTGGTGACAGGTGACATGGTGAACTGTATTGTTGTGGAAAATGATGGTCTGTATGAAGAGGTGGACTATGGTCCCTGCAGGCAGCTGGAAGAAATGACAAAAGAAGAGATTGTGGGAAAGATCCGCGAGGCCGGCATAGTGGGAATGGGCGGCGCCGGGTTCCCCACGCATGTCAAGCTGTCACCAAAGGAACCGGAAAAAATAGAATATGTCATTGCCAATTGTGCGGAATGTGAACCCTATCTGACATCGGATTATCGCCGTATGCTCGAAGAGCCGGAGAAGATCGTGGCGGGTATGAAGGTGATCCTGCGCCTCTTTGACCGTGCGAAAGGGATTCTGGCCGTGGAAGATAACAAGCCGGACTGCATTGAGGCGCTGAAGAAACTGGTGAAAGACGAACCGGATATTCAGGTGAAGGCTCTGCAGACCAAATATCCCCAGGGAGCCGAGCGGCAGCTGATTTATGCGACTACAGGGCGGGCGATCAATTCGAGCATGCTTCCGGCGGATGCGGGATGTATCGTGGATAATGTGGATACGATCGTGGCAATCAATCAGGCAGTGCGGGAGAATAAGCCACTTATGCATCGCATTGTCACAGTGACAGGGGATGCGGTGGCTGATCCGCGTAATTTCATTGTCAGGATCGGCACCAATTATCATGAACTGATCGAAGAGGCAGGTGGTTTTAAGACAGAACCGGAAAAAATAGTATCCGGTGGTCCGATGATGGGATTTGCCCTGTTTGGACTGGATGTGCCTACAACCAAGACTTCATCGGCCTTGCTGTGTATGACAAGGGATGAGGTGGCCAGATACACCCCGGGCCCCTGCATCAACTGCGGAAGATGCGTAGAAGTATGTCCCGGCCGGGTGCTGCCCAGCAAACTGGCCGATTTTGCGGAGCATGGCGAGGAAGAGAAATTCCTTGCTTATCATGGCATGGAGTGCTGTGAATGTGGCTGCTGCAGCTATATCTGCCCGGCCAAGCGCCCCCTGACCCAGGAAATAAAATCCATGCGCAAAATGCAGCTTGCTAAAAAGAAAAAATAAATATAACAGCGCAGAGAAGCTGACATGTTACAAATAAAAACAGCATCAAGCCCGTACAGTGCCGGAACGATTTATGGCTGCGAAGCAGACAGAAAACGTTCGAGAGAAGGGGCATTGGGAGGGCGGATGCGGAACAGAAATAAAAACAGCATCAAGCCCGTACAGTGCCGGAACGATTTATGGCTGCGAAGCAGACAGAAAACGTTCGAGAGAAGGGGCATTGGGAGGGCGGATGCGGAACTATATTAGGAGGAACTATAATGAGCGATCTGATGAAAGTGTCATCCAATCCGCATATTCGTTCCAAGGCCACGACAGGAAGCATTATGGGCGCAGTTGTGTTGTCGTTGCTTCCGGCCACGTTTTTTGGCGTATATAATTTCGGATTGCATGCACTGCTCCTCATATTGGTGACGGTAGCGTCTGCCGTATTGACGGAGTATATTTATGAACTGCTGATGAAAAAAAGGGTGACGGTCTATGATCTGTCGGCTACTGTCACCGGTCTCTTGCTGGCGCTGAATCTGCCGCCGGGGGCACCGCTCTGGATCGGCGTGGTCGGCAGTGTGTTTGCCATTTTGGTGGTGAAAATGCTGTTTGGCGGACTGGGACAGAATTTTATGAATCCTGCGCTGGGAGCCAGATGTTTTCTGCTGATCTCATTTACATCCATTATGACAAATTTTGACTGCGATGCCTATACGGGGGCCACACCTTTGACAGCGCTGAAGGCAGGAGAGACTGTCAATGTGATGGATATGATAGTGGGACATACCGGCGGAACGATCGGGGAGACCTCCATGGTGGCACTGGTGATGGGGGCCTGTCTGTTGATTCTGTTAGATATCATTGACCTGCGGATACCGGGCAGCTACATAGTCAGTTTTGTGATCTTTCTTGTTTTATTTGGCGGCAGGGGCTTTGACAGTGCCTATCTTTCTGCGCAGCTTGCGGGCGGCGGCCTAATGCTGGGGGCTTTTTTCATGGCTACGGATTATGTGACGAGGCCCATTACGAAAAAAGGACAGTATGTATTCGGGATTTTCCTGGGCATTATGACAGGGATTTTCCGCTTGTTTGCACCGGGGGCAGAGGGCGTGTCCTATGCCATTATACTGGGAAACCTTCTGGTGCCTTTGATTGAGAAAGTAACGCTTCCCAAAGCGTTTGGTAAAGGAGGGGAGAAGGCATGAAAAGTATGTTAAAAGATGCAGCGATCCTTTTTGCCATTACTGTCATAGCGGGTGCCATTCTCGGTTTCGTCTATGATGTGACAAAGGAGCCCATTGCAGAGCAGGAGGCCAGAGCGAAGCGGGAATCCTGCCAGGAAGTATTTGCGGACGCGGCGGAGTTTGAGACACTGACCGGCAGTGAGGACGCCTCCTATGCCGTACTTGCCCAGAACGGCTATGACAAAGCGTCCATTGACGAAGTGATGGCGGCCAAAGGAAGTGCGGGAGATGATCTTGGTTATGTGATTATCATGACATCTCATGATGGTTATAACGGGGACATCCGCTTCTCCATGGGGGTCCGCAAAGACGGAACACTCAACGGTATTTCTCTGCTGGCTATTTCCGAGACACCGGGCCTGGGGATGCGGGCGGAAGAGGTCCTGAAGCCGCAGTTTGCGGAGAAGCAGGCGGCTGCCTTTACCTATACAAAGACAGGTGCCGTATCCGGAGATCAGATTGATGCCATCAGCGGCGCCACGATTACGACCAATGCAGTCGTGGATGCAGTCAATGCAGGTCTGTGTTATTTTCAGAATGTACTGGGAGGAGGGATGAGCAATGAATCATGACAGTGCAGGTGAACGTCTTTACAACGGGATTATTAAGGAAAATCCCACGCTGGTGCTGATGCTGGGCATGTGTCCCACACTGGCAGTTACCACTTCTGCGATCAACGGCCTGGGAATGGGGCTGACGACAATGGTGGTGCTGGCGCTGAGCAATGCCATTATTTCCCTGCTTCGGGGGATCATTCCGGATAAGGTGAGGATTCCTGCCTTTATCGTGATCATCGCCTCATTTGTGACGGTGGTGCAGATGGTTTTGCAGGCATATCTGCCTTTTTTGTATGATGCGCTTGGCATCTATATTCCGCTGATCGTTGTGAATTGTATCATACTTGGCAGGGCAGAATCCTATGCGTCCAAAAATCCGGTGCTCCCTTCTTTGTTTGACGGCATCGGTATGGGGCTTGGCTTTTCCGTGGCACTGACCATCATCGGCGCGGTGCGGGAGATACTGGGTGCGGGAGAGGTATTCGGTTTTCACTTTATGCCGGCGTCATATGTGCCTTTCAGCATTTTTGTGCTGGCTCCGGGAGCCTTTTTTGTGCTGGCAGTGCTGACTGCGATACAGAACAAGGTCAAGATCATGGGAGAGAAGAAGGGCCGGGATATGTCCAAAATCCAGTCGGGATGTCATTCAGACTGTGCGTCCTGTACGGACAGCGGCTGCGGGCGCAGGTTTTACGGCGGGAGCGGCAAAGAGGAAGCCGCTGACAAAAAGGCCGCCGGCAGAGAACATACGCAAGGGGAGGTAAAGTAGGATGGCATCAACATGGAAAGAATTACTGGTTATTCTGATCAGTTCCAGTCTGGTAAGCAATGTGGTGCTTAGTCAGTTTCTGGGCCTGTGCCCCTTCCTGGGTGTTTCCAAAAAAGTGGAGACGGCCGCCGGTATGGGGACTGCGGTTATCTTTGTCATCACACTGGCATCAGCCGTGGCGGGACTGATTTATCAATATATCCTTGTTCCGCTTGATATTACATATCTGCAGACCATTGTCTTTATCCTGGTGATCGCGGCATTGGTACAGTTTGTGGAAATGGTACTGAAAAAATTTATGCCGGGCCTGTATGTTGCGCTTGGTGTGTATCTGCCGCTGATTACGACCAACTGCGCGGTACTTGGCGTGGCGCTGAAAAATGTGCAGAAGCAGTATGGTATATTGCCGAGTATTGTAAACGGTTTTGCCACAGCGGCCGGTTTTACCGTGGCAATCGTGATTCTTGCCGGTATCCGGGAAAAAATTGAATACAACGATGTGCCTCAGTCGTTTAAGGGGATGCCTATCGTACTGGTAACGGCAGGACTGATGGCGATTGTTTTCTGCGGTTTTGCAGGATTATTAAGGGGGTAGAGGTAGTATGACAGGAATTATAACAGCAACGGCAGTGGTGGGGTTTGTTGGCCTGTTCATCGGTCTGTTCCTTGGCGCTGCCGCGATCAAATTCGAAGTTAAGGTAGATGAAAAAGAAGAAGCCGTCCTGGGTGCGCTGCCCGGCAATAACTGCGGCGGCTGTGGTTACGCGGGCTGTTCCGGTCTGGCGGCAGCCATTGCCAAAGGGGAGGCACCGGTCAACGCCTGTCCGGTGGGCGGAGAGAGTGTGGGTGCCAGGATTGCACAGATTATGGGCGTGGAAGCACAGGCCGGCGGCAGGAAAGTGGCTTTTGTCAAATGTATCGGTACTTGTGAGAAGGCGCAAACAAACTATGAGTATCATGGCAGCCAGGACTGCCGGATGGTTTCCTTTGTACCGGCCGGTGGGCCTAAAAGCTGCAGTTATGGCTGTCTGGGATATGGGAGCTGTGCGGCTGCCTGCCCTTTTGATGCCATCCATGTGGTGGACGGCGTGGCGGTGGTGGATAAGGAAGCCTGCAAAGCCTGTGGCAAATGCGTGGCTGTCTGCCCCAGACATCTGATCGAACTGATTCCCTATGAGGCAAAGCATCAGGTGGCCTGCAGTTCCAGGGACAAGGGACCCGTGACAATGAAAGCCTGTCAGACCGGGTGCATTGCCTGCCAGCTTTGTAAGAAAAACTGCCCCAGCGATGCCATTGTGATCGAGGATTTCCATGCCAGGATAGATTATGAGAAATGTACGGGCTGTGGGGTCTGCAAAGAGAAATGCCCGAAGAAGGTAATTTTGTGACAACGAAGGGATGTTGTCTGTTCGCCTGATTGCTGTTTTCTTTTTCTGGTTGCACCGTTTCCTGATTCGTTGTATGATAAGTCTGTTTCGGATTACTTGTATGCTACATCGGGAGATGATAATGAAAGAAATCATTTTGGACAGTGTGACAGATGGGATGCGGATGGTACCGTTTTTGTTTTTGACTTATCTGGTCATGGAATGGCTGGAGCATAAAACGGGCGATATGACTAAAAAGGCTGTGGAAAAGGCAGGGCATTTCGGGCCGCTGATCGGGGCTGTGCTGGGGGCATTTCCTCAGTGCGGTTTTTCGGCTGCCGCGGGGAGTCTCTATGCGGGCCGGGTAATCACGCTGGGGACTTTGTTTGCCATCTACCTCTCTACCTCGGATGAGATGTTGCCGGTTCTGATTTCCGAGGCGGCCGGGGCCGGGCTGATCATCAGGATTCTTGGCTGTAAGATTGTGATCGGTATGGGGATGGGATTTGTGATTGATCTGCTGCTTCGCAGACAGAGAAAAGCAGAGGAGCAGATCCATATCGGTGAGTTGTGTAGTCATGAGCATTGTCATTGCGGGGCAGATGACAGGGGGATTGTACGGCCGGCGCTGTATCATACCCTGCAGATTACCTGTTTTGTGCTGCTTATTACATTCGGGCTGAACCTGGCCGTATATCTGATCGGGGAAGCGTTTCTTACGGATCTGTTTTCTCAAAACGGTATCCTGGGTGTGCTTTTGTCGGGATTGATCGGATTGTTTCCCAACTGCGCCTCATCAGTGCTGGTCACGCAGCTTTATCTGGAAGGAGTACTGGACTTTGGCGCTATGCTCAGTGGCCTGCTGACAGGGTCCGGCATCGGTCTTTTGGTGTTATATCGTGTCAACCATAACTGGAGGGAGAATCTGGGGATTACGGCGGGTCTGTATCTGATCGGTGTGGTCTGCGGCATTGCCGCCAATGCCGCCGGGATGATGTGAACTGTCGGTTTTCACAAGATTCCCGGCTGTTCCATGGTAATTTAGTCCATTTACAGGCGATGTTTTCACTACAGAAGGGAAAAATGCACAATTTCGTTTTCTATTAAGGGCATGAGCGTGCAAGATGCACAAACCTTCCTGCAAAATAGTAGTTTTTTCCCACGGCACTCCTATAATTTTTTTGTTTTACATCTTGATATTTTTGGACAAATTAGGTAAAATATACATGCTGACAAAATTTTGACAATCATTTTCCAGATGATGTCAGAATCTTATAAAATTCATTTAGGAGGAATAAAAAATGGCAGTTAAAGTAGCGATCA
Organism: uncultured bacterium; assembly: GCA_947574055.1. Lineage (GTDB taxonomy): Bacteria > Bacillota > Clostridia > Lachnospirales > Lachnospiraceae > VSOB01. Next base: position 47,921 of record CANPIC010000005.1, on the reverse strand, counting down.
ATGGTTTTGGCCGTATCGGACGTCTTGCATTCAGACAGATGTTTGGCGCAGAAGGATACGAGGTAGTAGCAATCAACGACTTAACATCTCCCAAGATGTTAGCTCACTTATTGAAGTATGACTCTTCTCAGGGCAGATATGTTGGCGTTGGCGAAGAGGATCAGGTTACCGCTGACGACGAAGCCGGTACGATCACTGTAAAAGGTAAGACGATCAGAATTTACAAAGAGCCGGATGCTAATAACTGTCCTTGGGGCGAAATCGGTGTGGATGTTGTTCTTGAGTGCTCCGGTTTCTATACATCCAAAGCAAAGGCGCAGGCTCATATCAATGCCGGTGCTAAGAAAGTTGTTATCTCTGCTCCTGCAGGAAACGATCTTCCTACCGTTGTTTACAATGTAAACCACAACACACTGACAAAAGAAGATACCATCATCTCTGCAGCATCCTGCACCACAAACTGCCTGGCTCCTATGGCGAAAGCACTGAATGATCTGGCTCCCATCGAGTCCGGTATTATGTGTACAATCCATGCTTATACAGGTGATCAGATGATCCTTGACGGACCGCAGAGAAAAGGCGATCTGAGAAGAAGCCGCGCAGGCGCTGTTAATATCGTTCCCAACTCCACAGGTGCTGCAAAAGCGATCGGCCTTGTAATTCCTGAACTGAACGGTAAACTGATCGGTGCTGCTCAGCGTGTTCCTACTCCTACAGGTTCCACCACACTTCTGTTCGCAGTTGTAAACAAAACTGTGACAAAAGAAGAAGTAAACGCAGCTATGAAAGCACAGGCTAACGAGTCCTTCGGTTACAACGAAGACGAGATCGTTTCTTCCGATATCATCGGTATGAGATATGGTTCTCTGTTCGATGCAACACAGACAATGGTAAGCCCGCTTCCGGATGGCAAGACTCAGGTAGAAGTTGTTTCCTGGTATGACAATGAGAACTCCTACACAAGCCAGATGGTTCGTACAATCAAATACTTCGCTGAGTTAGGTTAATAACGGTCAGGCGATAATACAGTATTGATCTTTCAGGTCCGGTCCATATGGACCGGACCTTTTGGCTGTTTTCCGGGATGCATGTGAACATGCCGGAAGAGATAACTATTATGATACAGTATGGAGGGTAAAACCATGGGATTGAATAAGAAATCCGTAGATGACATTAATGTAAAAGGCAAACGTGTCCTGGTAAGATGTGATTTCAACGTACCGCTGAAAAATGGCGAGATCACAGATGAGACACGTATCGTTGCGGCACTTCCCACAATCAATAAACTGCTGGCAGACGGCGGTAAAGTGATTCTCTGCTCTCACCTGGGCAAGGTAAAGAACGGCCCCAATGAAAAAGAATCCCTGGCACCGGTGGCTAAGAGACTGTCCGAGAAACTGGGCAAAGAGGTGAATTTTGTATCTGATTACGGCGTAACCGGCGAAGCTGCAACTCAGGCAGTGGAAGCAATGAAGGAAGGAGATGTGGTACTGCTTCAGAATACACGTTTCCGCGGCGCCGAAGAGACAAAGAACGGCGAGGCTTTCTCCAAAGAGTTGGCTGACCTGGCTGATGTATATGTATGTGATGCCTTTGGTTCTTCTCACAGAGCACATGCCAGCGTGGCAGGTGTGACAAAATGTATCACCGAGAAGGGCGGAGAGAATGCGGTAGGATATCTGATGCAGAAAGAGATCGATTTCCTGGGCAATGCGGTTGAGAATCCGGTAAGACCTTTTGTTGCCATCCTGGGTGGAGCAAAAGTGGCTGATAAACTGAACGTAATCAATAACCTGCTGGAGAAATGTGATACACTGATTATCGGCGGCGGTATGGCGTTTACTTTCCTGAAAGCCAAAGGGCTGGAAGTGGGAAATTCTCTCGTTGACAATGAGAAACTTGACTACTGCAGAGAAATGATGGAAAAGGCTGAGAAACTGGGCAAGAAGCTGCTGCTTCCTGTAGATACCACCATCGCTTCTCATTTCCCGGATCCGATCGACGGACCGATCGAGGTGAAGGTAGTTGCAGCGGATGCGATTCCTGCAGATATGGAGGGTCTTGATATCGGAACCGAGACTTCCAAACTGTATGCCGATGCTGTAAAATCTGCCAAGACAGTGGTATGGAACGGACCGATGGGCGTATTTGAGAATCCCACACTGGCTGCAGGTACGATTGCAGTGGCAAAATCTCTGGCTGAGACAGATGCCACCACGATCATCGGCGGCGGTGATTCCGCAGCAGCGGTAAATCAGCTTGGCTTCGCGGATAAGATGAGCCATATTTCCACTGGCGGCGGCGCTTCCCTGGAATTCCTGGAAGGCAAAGAACTGCCCGGCGTTATGGCTGCTGACGATAAATAAACATTTGGATGACAGAGACAGATTAAGAAGGAGAATAGGACAATGGCGAGAAGAAAGATCGTAGCCGGCAACTGGAAGATGAATATGACACCCAGCCAGGCGGTTGCATTATGCGGAGAATTAAAAGATCTGGTAAAATCAGATGATGTGGATGTTGTTTATTGTGTACCGGCCATTGATATCGTTCCGGTCGTGGAAGCGGTAAAGGGAACCAATGTGGAAGTGGGCGCTGAAAATATGTATTTCGAAGAAAAAGGCGCTTACACAGGTGAGATTTCCGCAGAAATGCTTGTAGATGCAGGTGTGAAATATGTCATTATCGGTCATTCCGAGAGAAGGGACTATTTCAAAGAGGATGACGCCCTGCTGAATAAGAAAGTGAAAAAGGCTTTTGAAGCCGGTTTGACACCGATCCTTTGCTGCGGCGAGACTCTGGAGCAGAGAGAGATGGGCGTGACTATGGACTGGATCAGACTGCAGATCAAATCCGATCTGGTAGATATCACTGCAGATCAGGTAAAATCCATGGTAATCGCTTATGAGCCGATCTGGGCAATCGGTACAGGCAAGACAGCTACCACAGAGCAGGCACAGGAAGTATGCAAGGGCGTACGTGACTGTATCGCTGAGATGTATGATGATGCTACGGCGCAGGCAGTACGCATCCAGTACGGCGGATCTGTCAATGCAGGCAATGCGGCAGAACTGTTTGCACAGCCTGATATTGATGGCGGTCTGGTAGGCGGTGCTTCTCTGAAGGCTGATTTTGGTAAGATCGTCAACTATGAATAAATGATGAATGGTTATGGTTCCCGGAAGATTCTGCAAGGATCTTCCGGGAAAGTTATTATGGAAGAATGGAGAAAAAGATGAATTACATAAAAAAGTTGACAGCCGTTTTGACCATGCTGCTCGTGGTTTTATGCACGGGATGCGGCGCGGAGAAAGGGACACCGCCGGAGCTGCTGGTGGATGGGACAAGTCTGATCGTAGGCGAGAGTATGCCGGTTGACCTGACACAGCAGGGGTTTGAGACCAATGACCTGGGCGCCATGATCTTGGAATTGCCTGACAGATCCTGGACTTCTGCTATTTTTCTGGAGAAAGACGGAAAGAATTATTGCAGTCTTACACTGGTGAATGACAGCAAAGAGAGCAAAAACGTGTATTCCTGTGTTATTGAGGAAGTGGGCTTCTTTTCACTGGACGGTGAGAATGCAGATCTGAATATTACGCTCAATGGAGCGAATCCCATCGGCATGACAGAGGAGGAACTGAAGGCAGCATATCCGGAGCTGGAAATGGACGATGATGAGTCGTCTGAATGGAAGTTTCATAACCTGGACAGTGGATCGTATTCCATAAGTTTCCAATGTCATAACGGGGTGCTCACGGATATTGATGTGCGGCATGAATTTTCAAAGAGTTATGAGGCAAAATAGGGATTTTGCCGTTTTTATGAAGGACGGGAAAGAAAGCGATAAAATACGTTTGTGAAATGAAAAAGGAAGATGGCTGCATCTTCCTTTTTCGTCACTATACTATGAGGGGGAGTATTTATGAAGAACTTAATCCAGATGGATTAAGATTGTTGGTAGTCGAAGCTAATACCATGCATACGCGCCGTGCAACAGTACTAACTCCATTTGATGACTTTATTATAAGTGGAAAATATGTCCAAATCGTGTCAGAATTCTAAAAAGAAAAGAAAGAAATTCATAATAAAAAATGAAAAGGACGTCGCAGGCAGGGGGTAATGCGATAACCGATGGCCCCTCCTATTGTATTAAACATCAGGTCGTTGATATCAAAGATTCTGTAAGGCGCCGGGTAAATACCGTAAAGGGCGGTGAGCTGTGTGAGTTCAAAAAAGAGGGAAAGACCGAAAGAGAGCAGGATGGTCTGTCGGAAACTGCGGTGAAAATAAGCACGCAGATAGATGCCAAAAGGCAGAAGCAGCCCCAGATTACCTCCGATCTGAAACCAGGCGGAATGGGAGATGTTGACGTGGCCGGTACCGGACAGAATCCAGTAGACCTGTTCTCTGATATCTTGCAGAAAGGCAAACGGATTGAGTTGTATGTACATAGGCAGCGGATTGGCCACTACCCAGTCGAAAGACGGCAGCGGGGTAATGATATAAAAGTACATCAGGATCAGATAAAAAATGAAAGAAAACATGATGGCCATGCGGGACAGAATGATTTTTTTGTACTTGTGATGCTGATAAGCCGTATAGGGGATGAGAAAGAGGACAGTAATCAGCGGGGACAATGCATAGACCATGCGGATCGGTATCAGATATTCGTGTGTCATAAAGCAGCCCCTCCTTTGCGATAGGTATAGTGTATCGGATTTTATCCGGATTGACAAGACAGGATATGTATGATATTTATATCTTGGAACAGGCTGTGGAATAAGGGTTTTGCGTGTCAGTAAAACGCGTGGACAAAGACAGGAGGCAGAGAGAACAGATGAGAAAAATACTGGTTGTAATAGATATGCAGAAAGATTTTATTGACGGTGCGCTGGGAACAGAGCAGGCACAGGCGATCGTTTCCCGCGTGGTATCAAAGATCCGGGAATATCCGGCGGAACATGTATATGCCACCAGAGATACCCATCAGGAAAACTATCTGGAAACGGCAGAAGGCAGGCATCTGCCGGTGGTGCATTGTGTGGAGGGAACGCCGGGATGGGAACTTCACCCGGAGGTGGCGGCAGCGCTTGGCAGTGCCATGATCGTCAATAAGCCGACTTTCGGGAGTATCGTCCTGGCAGATCTGTTGCAGGAGGAAAATGACAGGGAAGAGCTGGAAATAGAGCTTGTGGGCCTTTGTACTGATATCTGTGTGGTCAGCAATGCCCTGCTTCTTAAAGCCGCCATGCCCGAGATCCGGATCTGCGTGGACGCTTCCTGTTGCGCAGGCGTTACACCCGAGAGCCATGAAGCCGCTTTGGTGACAATGAAGATGTGCCAGATTGTACTTGACAATCATTGAGGATGGGAAAGAATCACAGACGATATATGTCATAGAGGAGAAACGGCGGGACAAAGCTACAGAATCAGCGTCCTGCCGTTATCTTTCAGCCATTTTCGCAGCTGCGCATAATCCGGCAGCACTGCCTCTACGAGATTCCAGAAGGCGGGGGAATGGTTCATCTCTTTGCGATGACACAGTTCATGAACGACGACATAATCCAGTACCCGGGGCGGTGCCAACATCAGACGCCAGTTAAAGTTCAGATTGCCTCTGGCAGAACAGCTCCCCCAGCGGGTTTTCTGATCCCGGATGGTGATATTGCCGCAGGTAACGCCGATGATTTCCTGATAATAAGCGACTCTTGCCGGAACATACTCGCGGGCCGCCTGACGGTAACGTTCTTCCAGAGCCTTTCTCTGCGTCGGCGTCAGTTCGGAACGGGGCATGCTCTGCGCGGCCTGCTCCAACTCCCTGTATTTTTTGACGATCCAGTTTTCCTTTGCGGACAGGATTTGCAGGGCATCGGCATAAGAGACTGTCAGAGGGACTTTGACTGTCAGAGTCAGTTCGGGACAAAGGGACAGTGTCCATGTTTTACGCCTGCTTTTTTGGATGCGATAGGGGATGGAGAGAGCAGGGGCCGACCGGGGATGAAAGATTCCTTCCCGGCAGGAATTCGCAGCTTTTTTCATGGGGTTGCCTTTCTTCTCACAAATAAAAAACAGTTATCTTCTGACAGACTTATTTTATCACAGGATCTGCTGTGGGGAAAGCGTAAGAGGTGCCAAAACAGGGACAAACGCGCCGGGGATTTACATGCCGGGAGGGATTTAGTATAATGAAACCGTTGCCTGGGCAGGGAAGGAAGCGGGGAGAAGGTTGTGCTGAAACATGCACGGAAATAGAGGGAAAAAATGAAAGTTACGTATCTATATCACAGTGGATTTGTCGTGGAACTGGAGAAGTATGTACTTGTCTTTGATTATTATCAGGGAACGCTTCCGGTATGGGATGGTGAAAAGACGATAGTGTTTTTTGCTTCGCATCAGCATCAGGATCATTTCCGGATGAAAATATTTGACTTCTTTGGTCAATATAAAAATATACATTATGTTCTGTCTTCGGATATCAGGCTCAGTGATGCATATCTGGAGAGAAACGGTGTGGATACGGCAGTGCGCGGTGCGATAACCCGTATCGGTAAGAATCAGCAGGTGTGTTGGCAGGAGATTGAGGTGGAGACACTGCGTTCCACAGATGAAGGTGTGGCATTTCTGGTCAGTGCGGAGGGAAAAGCCATGTATCATGGAGGCGATCTGAACTGGTGGCACTGGGAAGGGGAAGACGATGCATGGAATGAGCAGATGGGAAAAGACTATAAGAAAGAGATTTCCCGTATTGCCGGCCGGCATTTTGATGTGGCTTTTGTGCCGCTGGATCCCCGTCTGGGGGAAAGTTTCGGACTGGGGCTGGAGGTATTTTTGCAGCAGACAGATCCGTCAGTAGTCTTTCCCATGCATATGTGGGAGCGGTATGATGTGATTTCCCGGTTTCGGAAAAGTCCTGCAGGAGAGCTTTATGCGGACAGGATCAGGGAAATCACGGCGCCTGGACAGGTGTTTGTGGTATGAGTTATGCACTGATACCGCTCATTGTTGTGGCGGCTGTTGTCTTTTTGCTGGTCAGCGGGATACGGGAGGAGCGGCAAAGAAAGCGGGCATTGCATACGCGGCTGCGTGAGGGCTGCGGAAAACCGCCGCGGGCTTACGGGAGAGAAACATCTGTTCCCGTTTTCGAAAGGAAGGCAGAGAACGGCAGATTTTGTATCGACCGCATTACCTGGGAAGAACTGGAGATGGACTCTGTGTTCAAAAGGCTGGATTATACCCTTTCCCAGGCGGGGACGGAATACTTGTACAGGGCGCTTCATCAGCCGGCGGAAACGGCAGAGGAGGTACAAAGATGGGAGGATGCTGTCGCCTATTTTACCACACATGAGGAGGAGCGGATTCGGATACAGGAGATTCTGGCAGCTGTGGGGAAAGAGAAGGGAAGTCCCTTTGCGGACTGTCTGCGTGCCATGAAGGCGCGCCCGCCGGAAAAACCGATCAGGGAATATGGGGGCTGGGTGGCGTGTCTGCTTGCCGGTCTGATGGCCATATGGGCAGGCGGGCCGGGGATATGCCTGCTGCTTTTCGTCCTGATCATACAGATGGTCACGTATTTTAGCAGGCGGGCCCAGGTATTGCCGTTTCTGAGGCATATCGCATGGCTGCTTGCTATGATACGAAGCCTGGAGCAGCTGTACCATGCCCTGCCCCGGGAGATATGCCGCAGGGCAGAAGCGGATTCCCGCTGCTCGGAGATGGCAGTCTGTATCAGGAAGCTGAAGAGGCTGCAGCGTCATAGTTTCTGGATCAGGCAGTGCCGCAGCGGGAATGGCCCGCTTTCTCTTTTGGGAGATTATATCCGTATGCTGCTTCATCCTGATATTGTTCAGTTCATGGCACTGCAGGAAAAGATCCTTTCTCTGGAAGAGGAGCTGCGGGCAGGGTATGCTTTTGTGGGGTATGTGGATGCCAGTATCAGCGTCAGTCTGTATCGCATGTCGCTGGATGTGTACTGTATCCCCACTCTGTGCGGCGGCAGTGGCAGCGCGGGAGTCACGGTCTGCGACTGTGTGCATCCGTTGCTGGAGCAACCTGTCGCCAACAGTATTGTGGTGACAGAGACAAAGGGAATCCTGCTGACCGGCTCCAATGCTTCGGGAAAGTCCACGTTTTTAAAAACCATCGCGGTGAATCTGCTGCTGGCCCAGACCATTCACACAGCGCTGGCGGCAGCGTTTTGCGCCCCGTTTTGTCATATTTTTACTGCCATGGCAGATGGCGGGGACCTGCAGGGCGGCAAGAGCAGCTACATGGCAGAAATACTTTCGCTGAAGCGGATACTGGATGCCAAAAGGGAGGGAGCTTTGCCGGTGGCCTGCTTTGTGGATGAGATTCTGCGCGGGACAGGAAGTGTGGAACGGATCGCGGCCGCCGCCTCGATTCTGCGGCATCTTGGGCCGCCGGAGGTTATCTGCTTTGCGGCAACCCATGACAGGGAGCTGACCTGGCTGTTGGAGAACGAATATGATACTTATTATTTTACAGAAGAAGTAAAGGGCGGCGATATGATATTTTCATACAGACTGCTGCCCGGGCGTGCGGATACGACTAATGCGATCCGGCTGTTGGCTGCGGTAGGGTATGGAGAAGAAATTGTGGAGGAGGCATTCCGGCGCGCGGAAGAGATACGGGGATTTCAAGCGGAGGATATCAGGATATGAAAGTGACAATTTATACGGATGGATCAGCCAGAGGCAATCCGGACGGCCCGGGCGGGTATGGGACGATCCTGCACTATACAGACCGTGCAGGGGTATTGCATACAAGGGAATACAGTGCCGGTTATAAAAAGACGACGAATAACAGGATGGAACTGATGGCGGTGATCATCGGCCTGGAAGCGCTGACTAAGCCTTGTGAAGTGGAAGTGATCTCGGATTCCAAGTATGTGACGGATGCCTTTAATAAAAAGTGGATTGACGGCTGGCTGAAAAAGGGCTGGAAGGGTTCGGCGGGACCGGTGAAAAATGTGGATCTCTGGCAGCGGCTCCTGGCAGCCCGACGGCCTCATCAGGTACGGTTTACCTGGGTGAAGGGACATAACGGGCATCCGGAGAATGAACGCTGTGATCTGTTGGCGACCACGGCGGCGGATGGGACGCATCTGCTTGACGATATTTTTCAGGCATGATTGCTTTTTGAGAGCGGATTGTATATAATAAATGCGTATGGTCCGGCAATGATACCTTTTGGTATCAGGTGCCGGGATAGACAGTGAAGAGGAAAGGGAGAAAGGATATGGCAAACTTAAGTGCTTTTCTGGGATATTTCGTATCATATCTGATACTGTTTCTGGTCTTTGTGGCGCTGGCAGTGACAGCCTGCATAACCGGGGTGAAGTGGAGAAAGGCGAAAGATAAAAAAACGGCAGCCGCCGTTGGCAGTGAGGCCGGGGAAACCGCAAACTGACCGTGGACAGGGACACAACAGATCGGCAGAAACACGGGAGGATTACCGATGCGTACGACAGCAAGGGAAAAGGAAGATACAACGGATTACAGTCTGCAGTTCAAACCTATGCGGCAGATATGGGTGATCAAAAAGGACAAAAGCCGGGAGGCCTTCAATGTACAGAAGGTGATTGACGCGGTGGGAAAGTCGGCTTACCGCGCCCTGACGAAGTTTACGGATCAGGAAAAGGAGCATATCTGTCAGTATGTAATAGAAAAAGTGGAGGAGATGGGGGAGGATGCAGTACCCATTCCGGTGATGCACAATATCGTGGAGAGTGCCCTGGAACAGGTCAAACCGATTGTGGCCAAGAGTTATCGCGATTACCGCAATTACAAGCAGGACTTTGTACGGATGCTGGACGATGTATACAAAAAGAGCCAGTCCATTATGTATGTGGGGGACAAAGAGAATGCTAACACGGACTCCGCGCTGGTGTCGACCAAGAGAAGTCTGATTTTCAATCAGCTGAACAAGGAACTGTACCAGAAATTTTTTATGACGACCGAGGAAATCCAGGCCTGCCGGGATGGTTATATTTATGTCCATGATATGTCGGCCAGAAGGGATACGATGAACTGCTGTCTTTTTGATGTGGAACATGTGTTATCCGGCGGTTTTGAGATGGGAAATATCTGGTATAATGAGCCGAAAACGCTGGATGTGGCATTTGATGTAATCGGTGATATCGTCCTCAGCGCCGCCAGCCAGCAGTATGGCGGGTTCACTGTGCCCAGTGTGGATCTGATTCTGGAACCCTATGCGGAAAAATCTTACCGGCGGGCCATCGACAAATATATGCGTCTGGGCATCGCGCGTGAGCGGGCGGAGGAGGAAGCCTGGGCCGATGTGGTCAGAGAATTTGAACAGGGGTTTCAGGGCTGGGAATACAAGTTTAATACCGTTGCCAGCAGCCGGGGCGATTATCCCTTTATCACGGTGAGCGCAGGGACCGGCAGGGGCCGTTTTGCAAAACTGGCCACGATTTCCATGCTGGATGTGCGGCGCAAAGGGCAGGGCAAAGCGGCGTGTAAAAAGCCGGTCCTGTTTCCGAAAATCGTGTTTTTGTACGATGAGAATCTGCACGGACCGGGAAAGGAACTGGAAGATGTGTTTGAGGCGGGCGTGAAGTGCTCCGCCAGGACGATGTACCCGGACTGGCTGTCGCTGACGGGCAGGGGATATATTGCCAGTATGTATAAACAGTATGGCAAGATCATTTCGCCCATGGGCTGTCGTGCATTTCTCTCTCCCTGGTATGAAAGGGGAGGGATGCATCCCCTGGATGATAAGGATGTACCGGTCTTTGTGGGCCGCTTTAACATCGGGGCCGTTTCGCTGCATCTGCCCATGATTCTGGCCAAGGCCAGACAGGAAAGCCGGGATTTTTATGAAGTGCTGGACTATTATCTGAATCTGATCCGGCAGCTTCATATCAGGACATATGCCTATCTGGGAGAGATGCGTGCCTCGACGAATCCTCTGGCTTACTGTGAGGGCGGTTTCCTGGGCGGTCATCTGAAGCTGAGCGATAAGATTAAGCCGATTCTGAAATCGGCCACCGCATCTTTTGGCATCACGGCTTTGCATGAACTGCAGGAACTTTATAACGGCAAGTCACTGGTGGAAGACGGGGCCTTCGCACTGGAAGTACTGGAGCATATCAACCAGAAGGTGAATGAATTTAAGGAGCAGGATCAGAACCTCTATGCGATCTATGGTACGCCGGCAGAGAATCTTTGTGGTCTGCAGGTCAGACAGTTCCGGGAAAAATATGGCATTGTGGAGGGTGTTTCCGACCGGGAGTATGTGAGCAACAGTTTCCATTGTCATGTGACGGAAGATATCACCCCCATTGAAAAGCAGGATAAGGAATATCGCTTCTGGGAGATGTCAAACGGCGGCAAAATCCAGTATGTGAAATATCCCATTGATTATAATCTGGAAGCTATCCGGACGCTGATCCGCCGGGCCATGGATATGGGACTGTATGAGGGGGTCAATCTGTCCCTGGCATACTGTGATGACTGCGGGCATCAGGAACTGGAGATGGACGTCTGTCCCCAATGTGGCAGTCATAATCTGACCAAGATTGACCGGATGAACGGCTATCTGTCTTATTCCCGCATTCATGGGGATACCCGTCTGAATGATGCCAAGATGGCTGAGATTGCAGACAGGATCAGTATGTAGGAATATGCAGGCAGGAGAGAAGCGATGCGTTATCATAATATAACAAAAGATGATATGCTCAACGGGGACGGGCTGCGGGTGGTGCTCTGGGTGGCAGGCTGTTCTCACTGCTGCCGGGAGTGTCACAATCCGGTCACATGGGACCCAAACGGTGGGCTCCTGTTTGACGAAGCAGCCAGGGCAGAATTGTTTGCGCAGCTGGAAAAGCCATACATATCGGGTGTTACTTTTTCCGGCGGTGACCCGCTCCACCCGTCTAACCGGGCGGAAGTGAGAAATCTGGTGCGCGAGATCAGAGCAGAGATGCCGGATAAGACGATCTGGCTCTATACAGGGGATGTCTGGGAACATGTGTGCGATGATCCGGTGATGGCACAGATTGATGTGCTGGTGGATGGTGAATTTCACATAGAGGAACACGATCCGAACCTGATGTGGAAAGGCAGCAGGAATCAGAGAGTGATTGATGTAAGGAAAAGTCTGGCGGCGGGCCCGGGAGCGTCCCCGGTGCTGTACTGCGGCGATTATGCAGCAGAGTGAAAGGCAGAGAAGGTATGAGAACCGCCATCTTGCTGGTTCTGCAGGGATCAGGCAAAAGACAAAGGGAGGATAAGATGAAACGAGTTGCAAAATTTTACAAAGTAAGTAGAGAACGGTTTGGAGAAGATCTGCATAAGGCTGTACCCGGTTTTACGGAGGCGGAGATCAATGAGATTTATGAACAGCTGAAACTCCCCACCAGAGCTACCAAAGGAAGTGCGGGCTATGACTTCCATTCCCCGATTACCTTTAATATCAGTCCCGGAAAGGAACTTTTGCTTCCTACCGGAATCCGGGTGGAGATGGAAGAGGACTGGGTGCTGATGCTGTATCCCAGAAGCGGCCTGGGGTTCAAATATCGTTTCCAGCTGAATAATACTGTGGGGATTATTGACAGCGATTATTTTTACGCGGATAACGAGGGACATATCATGGTCCGGATTACCAACGACTCCAAAGTGGGGATGGAACTGCGGGTCGACCGGGGGGCAGGTTTTATACAGGGTATTTTCCTGGAGTATGGCCTGACAACGGATGATGAGACAGAGACCGTGCGTACGGGCGGCTTTGGCAGCACGAACTGAGCGGGAGAAATTGATCAGACTGTATGAAAACACTCCTTTCGAGACATAATAAGGAAATGTATTCATGTGCAGCAGGTACATGATACGGATTTCCCCCCATGTCCGAAAGGAGTTTTTTATGCAAAGTCAGACACAGACAAAGATGACAGGCAGGTTTTCTGATGATATGGCTTATCTGAAGGAGACGCTCTGCGTCGATAAAAATTTCGATATGGTATACCGGGTGATTCATATCGGCGGAAAAGAGGCCGGTTTTTATTTTATTGACGGGTTTTGTAAAGACGAACTGATGGAGAAACTGCTGCAGTATTTTATGGAGCTGACAGCGCAGGAGATGGCAGAGAATGTCCATGAAATGCTGAAAAAGCATATGCCCTATGTGGAAGTGGATGTCAATGATACGTGGGAAGAGATCATCCATAATCTTATGTCGGGGGTTCTGGTTCTGCTGATAGAGGGGTATGAGAAGGCCATTCTCATCGACTCCCGTACCTATCCGGCCAGAAGCGTGTCTGAGCCGGAAAAAGATAAGGTGCTGCGGGGCTCCAAAGACGGCTTTGTGGAGACAGTTGTCTTTAATACGGCTTTGATCCGCAGAAGAATCAGAAGTACGGATCTGTGTATGGAAATGATGAATGCGGGCGAAAGTTCGCAGACCGATATCGTACTTTGTTATATGGATTCCCGGGTGGATCAGGCTTTTTTAAATAAGATCAAAGACGGGATTCGCAATATCCGCGTGGACGCATTAACCATGAATCAGGAAAGTCTGGCGGAATGTCTGTACAAGCGAAGCTGGTACAATCCGTTTCCCAAATTCAAATTTACAGAACGTCCCGATACGGCGGCGGCGCATATACTGGAAGGCAATATTGTGATTCTGGTGGACAATTCCCCTTCGGCCATGATTACGCCGACGACCGTGTTTGATGTCATAGATGAAGCGGATGATTATTATTTCCCGCCGATTACCGGCACTTATCTGCGGTTTTCGAGGTTTCTGATTGCCTTTATCACATATTTTCTGACGCCTACCTATTTGCTGCTGACGCAGAATCCGCAGTGGATACCACAAGCCTTTGCTTTCATCCGGATCAAAGATGAGATGAATCTGCCGCTGCTCTGGCAGTTTCTTATCTTAGAGCTCGCCATCGACGGCCTGCGTCTGGCGGCGGTCAATACCCCTAATATGCTCAGCACACCGCTCAGTGTCATGGCGGCACTGGTACTGGGAGAGTTTTCGGTAAACAGTGGCTGGTTTAACTCGGAAGTGATGCTCTATATGGCATTTGTGGCCATTGCCAACTATACCCAGTCCAGTTATGAACTGGGCTATGCGCTGAAATTTATGCGGATTATCAATCTGATAGCCACGGCGTTATTTGGACTGTGGGGCTATATCGGCGCCATACTCCTGTGCCTGCTGAGTATTGCATGTAACAAAACTGTGGCCAATACCAGTTATATTTATCCACTGATTCCCTTTCACGGGAAGGAACTGATGCGGCGGGTGTTCCGTCTGCGTCTGCCCGGTGCAAAGAAATAGAGGAGTTTCAAAAAGAAGAGAAACCTGCTATAATAGACACAAAAGCTGTCATCTGTCTGGCGGATCAGGTAGTGGCAGAATAAAAAGGCAGGGGGATTTGACAAATGACGCTGTATGACGGAACAACAGGGGCTTCTTATCAGGTAAAAAGCGTATTTGTGGAAGCAGCCGTAACACGCAGGCTGCAGGCGCTGGGGATCAATGACGGGACATGTGTGAAGATACTGAACCGGAAGCGGCAGGGTGCCATGATTATACAGGTGAGAGGAACAAGACTGGCGCTGGGCAGGCATATCTCGTCCTGTATCGAAGTGACGGAATTGAGGGAAAAGGAGTGTGCCATATGACAGAATCCGAAAAAAAGATCAGGGTGGCATTCGTAGGCAACCCAAACTGCGGTAAGACCACACTGTTTAATGCGGTGACGGGTTCGCGTCTGAAGGTGGCTAACTGGCCCGGCGTGACAGTGGAAAAGAAAGAAGGGTCTGCCCAGTACGAGGACTGCAGTCTGACCATTGTCGATACACCGGGTATCTATTCTCTGACCTGCTATACGATAGAAGAAAAGGTGACAAGACAGTGTGTGATGGACGACGAGATCGATGCCGTCGTCAATGTGGTGGATGCCTCCTCGCTTGAACGGAACCTGTATCTGACACTGCAGCTGCTGGAACTTGGGAAACCGGTAATATTGGCACTCAATATGATGGATATCGTCAGTGAGAGAGGGATGGAGATTGATCTGCACAGACTGCCGGAACTACTGGGCGGTATTCCGGTGGTGCCGGTATCTGCCGCAAAGCGGACGGGGCTGGGGATTTTGCTCCATGCAGTGGTTCACCACTGTGAGGAAGGGGCCGTCGGTCCTGTACTGACTTATGGTAAGGAGATCGAAGAGAAGATCACGCGGCTGGAAGAAATGATGCAGGCTCACTATCCGCAACATTCCAGTATCCGCTGGCACGCGCTTAAGCTGCTGGAAAACGATGAAGATGTGATGAATGAACACCCCATTTCGATTGAAAATGTCGTGGGACGCAGTTATGAGAAAGATATCATTCAGAAAAAATACGCCTACATAGAGAATATTATCCGGGAAGTGCTGTTTCATAAAGAGAAACAGGCGGCATCCACAGATCGGATTGACAGGACACTGACCCATCCGTTCTGGGGTGTGCCCATATTTTTGCTGATTATGTGTTTTGTTTTTTTCCTCACCTTTACAGTGGGGGATTTTCTGAAGGGCGGGTTTGAGATGGCGCTGGGTTTTCTGTCGGCGCAGGTTTCATCGCTGCTTGTTTCCGTGAGATGTGCCCCCTGGCTGATTTCCCTGATCGTGGAAGGGATCATGGCTGGTGTGGGCGGGATCCTTACATTTATTCCCAATATAGTTATTTTGTTTTTGGCGCTGGCAATTCTGGAAGACAGCGGTTATATGTCCAGAGTGGCCTATGTCATGGATCATATTATGGGACGTGCGGGGCTGTCGGGAAAGGCATTTTTGCCCATGGTACTTGGCTTTGGCTGCACCGTCCCTGCTATTATGGCTACCCGGGCGCTGGAGACAGAACGGGACCGGAGAAAGACCATGCTGATCACGCCGTTTATGTCCTGTTCCGCCAGACTGCCGATCTATGTGCTGTTTTCCGATATGTTTTTTGCAAATTGCAAAGTATTGGCTGCGTTTTCCATGTATGCCATTGGTATGATCGTGGCGATCGTGTCTGCGCTTGTGATTCATGGCCGGGAAAAAGGAAAAGAGAGTGCGGACTGTCTGCTGATTGAACTGCCGGAGTATAAGCGGCCCAACATTCGGACGATCGGCATCTATGTGTGGACGAAATTAAAGGATTACCTGGAAAAAGCGGGGACGACCATCTTTCTTGCCTCCATTATCATCTGGTTTGTCCTGAATTTTGGCATGCACGGGATGGTGGAGGATGCGGCGGACAGCTTCGGTGCGATGATTGGCAGGAGTATGATGCCTTTGCTGGCGCCTGCGGGACTGGATATGTGGCAGATCGCCGTGGCACTGATATCCGGTATTTCGGCCAAGGAAGTGGTGGTATCCAGCTTTACGGTGCTGTTTGGGGTGGTCAATGCGGACTCCGCGGCAGGGATGGCGGCGATAGTCGATCGTATTCATATGCAGAAACCGGATTTTGGCCCGCTCAATGCCTATGCGCTTATGGTTTTCTGCCTGTTGTATGTCCCCTGCGCTGCTACCATCGCCACTGTAAAAAAAGAGAGCGGTTCCTGGAAATTTACCGGCAAGATGGTTGTGTTCCAGCTGCTTTTGGCCTGGTGCGCCGCGACGGCGGTGTATCAGATCGGAAGGGTGTTGTTTTGAAGAAAAAGATAGATGCGCAATTAAATCGCATATTTTTGCAGTGATGGCCATCTTCCGTCTGCATGCTCCAGGAGCACAAAAGCAAATGGGGAGTTATTTCATTGTATTTACTTTTCTATTTACTTTGATAAAAAAATAACAGAAAGCCTTGATTTCCACACCTGTTTATGTGAAAATAGGACGTGAGTAAGTGTAATTCGTGATTTCACTTTGGGATGGAGGAGTTTATGAGAGGAATAGAGACACAGGTAAGAAAGATCAGGAGGCGCGTATTTAAGGAGATCGCATCTCTTGCGTATTATTCGGAAAACCTGATTGACGATATGGAGGCGCTTCCCTATAAGATGGTGAATTACAATGAGTCTGCCTACCGGGAGAGTGTATATCGGGAGCGTGCCATTATCCGGGAGCAGCTGCGGCTGGCGATGGGGATGAGTCTGCGTCCGGAGAATGTACCGGTACATGTGACACAGGGGCTGGAAGAGAGCAATATTTCGGAGAAGTATTATGAACCGCCGCTGATGCAGGTGATTCCTTCTGCCTGCAATGCCTGTCCGGTCAATGAATATGAAGTGACCAACCGGTGTATGGGTTGTGTGGCCCACCCCTGTAATGAAGTCTGTCCCAAAGGGGCCATTACGATGGTAAACGGAAAGTCTTATATTGATCAGGACAAATGTATCCGTTGCGGTAAGTGTAAAGCAGTCTGTCCCTACGATGCCATTTCTCATCAGGTCAGGCCCTGTGCCGGTGCCTGTGGGGTGGGAGCCATAAAGAGTGATGAATCGGGCAGAGCGGTAATAGATAATGATTTGTGCGTATCCTGTGGGCAGTGTATGGTGAGTTGTCCGTTTGGCGCTATTGCGGACAAGTCGCAGATCTTTCAGCTGATCCGTGCCATGCAGTCGGGACGGAAGATCATCGCACAGGTAGCACCTGCTTTTGCAGGGCAGTTCGGTCCAAAGGTAACGCCTGATATGTTAAAAACAGCCCTCAAGGAACTGGGCTTTGCAGATGTATACGAAACGGCCATCGGTGCAGATCTTGGCGCTATGGCGGAAGCGGAGCATTATGTGCATGAGGTGGCCACAGGCAATCTGCCTTTCCTGCTGACTTCCTGCTGCCCTTCCTGGTCGATGCTGGCGAAGAAGTTTTTCACGGAAACCATCAGCAATATTTCCAATGAACTGACGCCTATGGTAGCCACTGCGCGGATCATCAAAGAGGAACATCCCGATGCCAGTGTGGTATTTATCGGTCCCTGTGCCTCCAAGAAACTGGAGGCTTCAAGAAGGACGGTACGTTCGGATGTGGATTTTGTAATCACATTTGAAGAACTGACCGGAATGTTTGAAGCCAGGGGCATTTTGCTGGAAGAGATCGCCGCTATGGATGAACTCAAAGGCGCTACCGGAGCCGGAAGGGGCTATGGTGTGGCTGGCGGTGTGGCCAGTGCCATTGAAGACTGTATCCGGGAGTACTATCCTGAGGTGGAAGTCAATATCGAACATGCGGAGAGTCTGGCGGAATGTAAGAAGATGCTGATGCTTGCCAAAGTGGGGAAGAAAAAAGGCTGCCTGATCGAAGGCATGGCTTGCCCGGGCGGTTGTGTGGCCGGTGCGGGTACGAATATTCCGGTGGCGGCGGCATCCAAAGAAGTAGGAAAATTTAAGGCGGCAGCAGAGCGGAAGCTGCCGGAGCCCGAAGATACCAAGGAGAGAGAATGAAAAAAATAAGAACCAGATTTGCCCCCAGCCCCACAGGCCGTATGCATGTGGGAAATCTGCGGACGGCGTTGTATGCTTATCTGATTGCCAAACACGAAGGCGGCGATTTTATCCTGCGGATTGAAGATACCGACCAGGAACGTTATGTGGAAGGGGCAGTGGATATTATCTACCGCACCCTGCAAAAGACAGGGCTTGTACATGACGAGGGCCCTGATCAGGAGAAAGGCGTGGGGCCTTATGTGCAGAGTGAGCGGCAGGCAAAGGGGTTGTACCTTACCTATGCAAAGAAGCTGATTGAAAAAGGAGAGGCTTATTATTGCTTTTGTGATAAGGAACGCCTTTCTTCTCTGACAAGAGTCGTGGAAGGAAAAGAGATCAATGTCTATGACAAGCATTGCCTGTCTCTTTCCAAAGAGGAGGTGGAAGAGAAACTGGCGGCGGGCGTACCTTATGTGATCCGGCAGAACAATCCCACGGAAGGGACCACATCCTTTCAGGATGAGATCTATGGTGAGATCACTGTGGATAACGGGGAACTCGATGATATGATCCTGATCAAATCAGATGGCTATCCCACCTACAATTTTGCCAATGTGGTGGATGATCATCTGATGGGGATTACTCATGTGGTCAGAGGAAATGAGTATCTTTCTTCCTCGCCCAAATATAACAGGCTCTATGAAGCCTTTGGCTGGGAAGTGCCTGTCTATGTGCATTGTCCGCTGATCACGGATGAGGAGCATCATAAACTGTCCAAGCGCTGTGGCCATTCCTCTTATGAAGATCTGACAGAGCAGGGATTTTTGACGGAAGCGATTGTGAATTTTGTGGCGCTTCTGGGCTGGAGCCCTTCCGATAACCGGGAAATATTTTCCCTGCAGGAGTTGGTGGAAGTGTTTGACTACCATCATCTGTCCAAATCACCGGCTGTTTTTGATTATACCAAGCTGAAATGGATGAACGGCGAATATATCAAAGCCATGGACTTTGATGCCTTTTATGAGATGGCGCTGCCTTATTTGAAGGAAGGGATCACCAGGGATGTTGATTTTGGCAAAATAGCAGCCATGGTCAAAACGAGGATCGAAGTATTTCCGGATATCCGGGAGATGGTGGACTTCTTTGAGGTGCTGCCGGATTATGATCCCGGTATGTATTGTCATAAGAAGATGAAGACGACCAAAGAATCTTCGCTGGAAGTGCTGCAGGAATTGCTGCCGATCCTGGAAGCACAGGAGGATTACAGCAATGATGCGCTGTATCAGGTGCTACTCTCCTATGTGGAGAAAAAGGGCTGTAAAAACGGTTATGTGATGTGGCCGGTCAGGACAGCCGTATCCGGCAAGCAGATGACTCCCGGGGGCGCTACGGAGATCATGGAAATACTCGGGAAAGAGGAATCTCTGGCGAGGATTCGCAGAGGGATTGCACTGCTTGATAAGTAACATGAGTAATTTTAACGCTTCTCAGCGGGAAGCGATCTGTCACGGCGACGGGCCTGCGTTGGTGCTTGCAGGCCCGGGCAGTGGCAAGACTACCGTGATAACCAAACGGCTGGAATATATGACAGGCGTCCTGCATATTCCGGCAGAAGACATAACGGTTGTTACTTTTACAAAAGCGGCTGCTGCAGAAATGCAGCAAAGATTTCTCTCCCTGATGGGAGCAAAACTTCCGGTCCGGTTTGGCACCTTTCATGCGATCTATTACCGTATTCTGCGGGAAAACGCCGGCAACCATCCCCTGACAGTAATGAAAGAAAAAGAAAAACAGAAGCTGATGCAGCAGATTTTGCTTCACAGACAGATCCATATACAGCTTGTCCCTGCCTTTCTGGAAGTGACGGGCAGGCTGAAAAACGGTGAAGTGCTGGGTCCAAAGTCTCCCATAGAAGGCATTTCCACCGAGCAGATTAGGGAGATATTAGCCAGCTTCCGCCGCCTGTGCGCCGAAAGTGGTCGCCTGGACTTTGATGATATGGCCTGGGCATGTCTGCAGTTGTTTGAAAAAAGGCCGCAGATTTTAAGGCAGTGGCAGGCAAGGTGTCGCTATATTCTGGCAGATGAATATCAGGACGTGTCGCCTGTTCAGGAACAGGTGTTATTTCTGCTGGCACAGCCGGAAAACAATCTGTTTTTGGTCGGGGATGACGATCAGTCAATTTACGGATTCCGGGGTGCAGGAACGGAAAGTATGCTCTCTTTTCCCCAAAAATATCCGAATACCAGACAGATCACACTGGAGATGAATTATCGCTGCAGGCCGCAGATTATCCGGGCGGCGGGCATGGTAATCGCGCAAAACCGGCAGCGGTTTGTCAAAAAGCAGATTGCGGCGCGGGAAGATTCCGGGGAACAGGAAGTGATCTGCCGGGGATTTGCGGACAGGGAAACGGAAAACAGGGAGATTGTGAGGCTGCTCAGAGATCTGGAACAGGCGGGAAAGCTGTCTGATGCCGCCGTTTTGTACCGGAAAAATGCCGATGCACTGGCCCTTACCGGATGCCTGAAGCGGCAGAGGATTCCCTATAGGCAGCCGGATGAGAAGAAAAGTCTGGCCGGTCATTTCGTTACGGAAGATATGATGGCTTATTTGCGGCTTGTATATGGGGACCGGACAAGAAAAAATTTCTACCGGATTATGAATCGGCCTGCAAGAGGTATCAGTAGGGAAGGGTGCGGCAGAGAATGGGTGGAGTTTCGGGAGTTGCTGCAGTACCATCATCTGGAAACAGATGTGATCAGTCAGATCAGGAAGCTGGAAAAGGATTGCAGGCGGGCAGAAGGGATGAGACTGTATGCAGCGCTTTCCTATATTCGGAAAGGGATGGGATATGAGGCCTGGCTGCAGCGTACATACCAGGGCTCCATGCAGGAAGAGGCGATGCAGGTTCTCGCAAGACTGCAACAGCTGGCGGGGGAGGCGGAAACGATGGAAAGCTGGGAACAGAGAATCAGAGCAGAGGGAGATGGCCGGCATATGTTTTCGCAGGATCTGGCAGCCGGCAAGGGGGTTCGTATCCTGACGTACCATGCCAGCAAAGGTCTGGAATTTGCCTGTGTGATTATGCCGGATCTGAATGAAGGCAGTGTCCCGCACAGAAAGGCTGTCTCGGAAAAGGAATTGGAAGAGGAGCGGCGGATGTTCTATGTGGGGATGACCCGGGCCAGGGAGAAGCTGTATCTGTATTATCGGACAGGGACAAAAGAAGAACCGGAAACAAGGTCCCGGTTCCTGCAAGTGCTTTCCTGACTGTGATGGTTAAAAATCTTCTTCTTCCACGAGTTCGTCAAATTCTTCATGATCCAGATATTCGTCAAAAACATCAGCAACGATCTCATATTCCGCTTCATCCTCGATGTAAGTCAGTTCCGGCTCCGCATCAGGGTCATTCTCGTCTTCGTGATAACGATAGAACCATACTTCTCCGTCCGTATTCTCACCTTTTTCATCCAATGGAAGAAGGGCAATGTAATCCTGATTTTGCAGAGTCAGAATCGTGATAATGGCACATGTCACTTTTGAACCGTCTTCCAGATCCAGTTCCACTGTCATCTCTTCATCCAGTTCCCCGCGGTTTCCCATACCATATACCTTCCTTTCCCAGAGTTTATTGTTCCCTCTCATTGTACAAAAAGATCAGAGAAATGTAAAGTGTGATAAAAACTATTGTACAAAATCAAATAAAATCGTCGCATCGACTCCCTTTTATATGTTATAATAGGAACGATTACTTGGGCTGGGCGCACAGCAGCATGCCGGCAGTCCGGCAGCTGATGACACTATTATCCGAGTGAAGATGTCCGTTTGCGGACATGCTGTTATTATATGTTTAACATGGGCAGACACGAACGAAGAAGCAGGAAACCAGTAAACATACCATGGATTTTATGGATTTCATTACTTGAAAAGGAAGGCAGCCAATGAGGAAGGGAAATTTTTATCCAAAAGGTGTTACGGCAACGGGGAAATCGTTCCAATTTGTATTTCAGATAAAGAGTCCGGCCAGCGATGTGAGGATCATGGTTTATGCCGGAGAAAAAGAACTTATGAGTATCCCGGTGCCGGACAGTTACAGACAGGGAAGGATGTACAGTGTGTTGGTGGAGGATATTCCGCGGGAGGCCGACAGCTATCGCTATTATGTGGACGGTGTGGCGGTAGCGGATCTTTATGCCAGAGGTGTGACCGGCATGCGGGAATACGGACGTGAAAAAGGAGAAATCCGTTATCAGCTGCCGGGTAAGGTCTATGACTGGACAGAGGATAAGGCTCCCAGACGGCCATACAGTGAGTCGGTGATTTATGGTATCCATGTGAGGGGATTTACCAGGCACACTTCTTCCGGCGTGAAAAAAAAGGGAACATTTGCCGGAGTTCAGGAAAAAATACCTTATTTAAAAGAACTGGGCATTACGGCGGTGGCGCTGATGCCAGCCTGGGAGTTTGATGAGTTCGAGCGGATACAGGGGCAGTACCAGAAAGAAGACAGGGAGAAAATTAATTACTGGGGATTTAAGCAGGGGTATTATTATGCCCCTAAGAGTGCATATGCTTATGGGAAAGATGCATCGTCTGAAGTGAAGGATATGGTCAGAGCACTTCACAAGGCAGGGATTGAAGTGCTGATGCAGCTTTATTTTCCGGAAGATTATCCGGTGGGAGAGATACCGGATATCCTTCATTTCTGGGTGGAGGAATATCATGTGGATGGGTTTCATCTGATTGGAAAGAGGCTGCCGCCTTCCCTGCTTTTTCCGGACCCTTTTTTGCAGGATACCAAGTTGATCTTTGAGTATTTTTCCCGCGAGGAGATCCACCGGGAAGCCGCCAAGGTTTCGGGGAAAAATCTGGGATTCTGGCAGGAGGGCTTTACCCGTGATATGCGGCGGGCGCTGAAAGGGGACAGCGGATGTGTGAGAGTTATGCTGCACTGCCTACGAAACAATGAGGAAAATGTGGGCATCATTAATTGTATGGCAGGATACAACGGTTTTACCCTGATGGATCTTGTCTCTTATGACAGAAAGCATAACGAGGATAACGGAGAGGACAATCGGGACGGTACAGACCAAAATAACAGCTGGAACTGCGGCGCGGAAGGCCGTTCCAGAAAGCGGACGGTACAGATGCTCCGGCAAAAGCAGGTGCGCAACGCATTGTCTTTGCTGTTTCTTTCTCAGGGGACACCCTATCTGCAGAGCGGGGATGAATTTGGACAGACGCAGGAAGGCAATAACAATCCATATTGTCAGGATAATGCTGTTACCTGGATTGACTGGAAGCTGCTGCGCTCGGGCCGGAAAATGTATGAATTTACAAGAAATCTGATCGCATTCCGGCTTGCGCATGGGGTGTTTAGGCAGGAAAAGCCGCTGCAGGGCATGGATTATCTCAGTTATGGTTGTCCCGATATCTCGGTGCATGGTCGGGAGGCATGGCGTCCTTCCCTGGACAGCGACAGCTTTTATGCCGGGGTTATGTACTGTGGAAGATATGTAAAAAATCCGGATGGCCGGGAGGATTCTTCTTTTTATACAGCTTATAATATGCACTGGGAACCGCATGAATTTGCGCTGCCCAAAATTTCACGGGATATGCAGTGGCAACTTTGTCTGGATACAGCGCTCAGTGAAGCGGTGCAGGAAGAAGAAGTCCGGGCCGGCAGTGTGATAGTGGCGGAGGGGCGCTCTGTCCGGGTGTACCGGGCGGAAAAGAAAAGAAAAAAGGAAGAAAAGTAATGCATATATGGAAACATTTCAAGACGATTACCAGTCACAAACTGCTGGTAATGAAGGGCTGCTTTGCCGTTGGGCTGTATAAACAGGGTCTGTTGCATGATCTGTCCAAATATTCTCCCTCTGAATTCTGGGTGGGCGCCAGATATTTCCAGGGGAACCGCAGTCCCAACAATGCAGAGCGGGAAGCAAGAGGCTATTCTTCCGCATGGCTTCATCATAAAGGGAGGAATAAACATCATTATGAATACTGGCTGGATTACAGTTCGGATGAGCGGCAGTGCAAAAACGGGATGCAGCCTGCTCCCATGCCGGACCGTTATATCATAGAGATGCTTATGGACAGGATCGCCGCATCCAAGATTTATAACGGCAGGGCTTATACGGACCGGGATCCTCTTACGTATTATGAAAAGGGTGTGGGCAGAATGGAGTCTTTCCTGCATCCCTATACAAGAAAGAGACTGGAAAAGTTATTGCGGCTGCTGGCCGAAAAGGGTGAAAGAAAAACATTTGCCTATATCCGCGCCCAAAGGAAAAAAGGGTATCATATTGCCAGGTAGTCACGAAAACCGGGCAGAAGCATAGAATATTCATATAAAAAAAGGAGTAAAAGAAATATGAATTTTTTATGCTGGCTCATTTTAATCTGTTGCTGTCATCATGGTAAGGGATGCAGCATCGGCTGTGGCTGTGGCAATAACAATGGCTGTGGCTGTCATACGGACTGCAATATCAACGTTGGCTGCGGGTGTAATGACAATAATAATTGTGGTGCCAATGTGGGCTGTGGCTGTGACAGTGGCAATGACAATAATTGCGGCATCAACATCGGCTGTGGCTGTAATTGTGGCAATGATAATAATAATAATTGTGGCATCAATATCGGCTGTGGCTGCGGCAATGACAATACTAATAACTGCGGCTGTCATACGGGCTGCGATTGTGACAA
Source organism: uncultured bacterium (assembly GCA_947574055.1). GTDB lineage: Bacteria > Bacillota > Clostridia > Lachnospirales > Lachnospiraceae > VSOB01. Next base: position 22,817 of record CANPIC010000005.1, on the reverse strand, counting down.
TAACTGTGGCTGCGGGTGTGATCCGGTGCCGCCGATGCCTCCCAGACCGCCTGTATTTCCCTGTTCCCCCTGCGGGTGCAATGACTGACTGTTGTGAAACCGGAAAAAACAGGATTGGCGATTGCCAGTGGTCCGCAGAACCTTTTGGTTCTGCGGACGGGTTTTGAAGGTGTAAACAATGCCGGCCGCAAGGAAGCGTTGCATAACGGCTGTTATGGCTGTTATAATGAGTGGAATCAGCGAAAGACTAAAAGAAGAAACAGAAAAAACAAACTGAATTAGAAGCGGAGGTATCGTAATGCTGGGTGATAAAAAGGTGCTTTTCAGTGGTATGCAGGCCACAGGTTCTCTGACACTGGGAAACTATCTGGGTGCGCTGAAAAACTGGGTTTCTCTGAGTGATGAGTATGAATGTTTTTATTCCGTGGTGGACATGCATTCCATTACAGTCAGACAGGATCCGGCGGAACTGAGAAAGCGGGCCAGGAGTCTTTTGACTTTATATATTGCGGCGGGGCTGGACCCGGAGAAAAACTGTATTTATTATCAGTCTCATGTATCGGGTCATGCGGAGTTGGCCTGGATACTGAATTGTTTTACGTATATGGGTGAGCTGAACCGGATGACACAGTTCAAGGATAAGGCGGCAAAGCATGCGGATAATATCAATGCGGGATTGTATACATATCCGGTGCTGATGGCGGCGGATATTTTGCTGTATCAGGCAGATGTGGTGCCGGTGGGAAAAGACCAGCTGCAGCATCTGGAGATTACAAGGGATATTGCACAGCGTTTTAACGCCATCTACGGGGATGTGTTTACGATTCCGGAGCCATATATCGGCAAGGTAGGGGCCAAGATTATGAGTCTGCAGAATCCTGCAAAAAAGATGTCGAAGTCCGATGAGAATCCCAATGCCAGTATTTATCTGACGGATGACAAAGACACGGTGATCCGCAAGTGCAAGCGTGCTGTAACTGATTCGGAAACGGTGGTCGCTTATCGGGAAGAGCAGCCGGGGATCCGCAATCTGATTGATATTTACTGCGCATGTACCGGCAAAACTCCGGAGGAAACGGTGCAGGAGTTTGCAGGAAAGGGATATGGGGAATTTAAGCTGGCTGTCGGTGAGGCAGTGGCAGATGTGCTGCAGCCCCTGCAGAAGAGATTTGAGGAACTTTCCAGAGATAAAGCATATATAGACAGCGTGATTAAAAACAATGCGGAAAAAGCCGGATATTATGCCACTAAAACACTGCGCAAGGTGCAGAAGAAAATCGGCTTTCCGGAACGGATCAGATAAACGATGGCCGGTAAGAAACGGATTGTCTTTGGAAAGAGATACGTCGCGGCAGAACCGAAAAAACGGCAGCGCACATGCCTGCCGTTTTTTTCATAGTGCGCCTTGCGGCGCACGTTTTTGGGATCATTATTCTGATTTTACTTCTTTCCACAGTTCATTGTAAAGTGCATCGCCTTCTTCGCCCAGGTAGGAGAAGGTTTCCAGATTCTGGTACTGGGAGAGGTCTGGGAAAGCGATGGGGGAATTTTTGATATCCTCATCTTCAATCAGTTCCCGGGCGCCCTCGTTGGGGGTGGAGTAGGTGATATATTCAAAGTTTTGCAGGGCAATTTCCGGGCGGCACATGTAATCAATAAATTTTTCCGCGTTTTCCCGGTTGGGTGCGTTTTTGGGGATGACCCAGGAATCAATCCAGACATTGGTGCCTTCTTTGGGAATCACATATTCCAGGTCTGCATTTTCACGCTGGGTATAGATGGCTTCGCCGGAATAAATCACACCCAGAGCGGCCTCACCACCAATCATTTTATCTCTGACCTGGTCGATGACATAAGCCTGTACCAGCGGTTTCTGGGCGATCAGCATATCTTTTGCCTCCTGCAGCTGAGTCTCATCGAGAGAGTTCATGGAAGCGCCGGCACGTTTCAGGGCAACCATGAAGGCATCTCTGACGGAATCCTGCATCAGGATGTTATCTGCATATGTTTCATCCCAGAGAATATCCCATGAATCCACGGGCTCTGTCACCATTGTTTTGTTATAAAGGATTCCTACCGTGCCCCAGCAGTAGGGGATGGAGTATTCATTGCCGGGATCAAATTCGCGGGACTGGTCATAATACTGTTGGCCGATGTATTTCTTGGCGTTGGGGATTTTCTCAAAGTCGAGTTTGGCCAGCAGATCATTGTCGATCATTTTTTTGATCATATAGTCGGAAGGGCAGACAACATCATAGGCTGAGGCGCCGGCTTCCACTTTGGGGTACATAATCTCATTAGTCTCAAATTCATCATAGATAACCCGGATTCCTGTTTCCTCTTCAAAAGAGGTGATCACATCGGGATCTATATATTCTCCCCAGTTGTAGACAACGACTTCTCCGTTTTCACCGCTTTGATTTTTGCCGCAGGCTGTGAGTGACAGGATGCTTATGCCAAGCAGGAGCAGAGTCAGAATTCTTTTTTTCATGTTTTTTACCTCACTTATCATAAATTTTATAGGTTGATTATGAAATAATAGATGTTATTTATCATAATTGGTCAAAGTCTATGAGGTCTGTGTTTCCTTTTTCACAGCCGATGGTCTGTTGACCAGAAAGAGCAGAATCAGTACTGTCACAAAGATCAGCGTAGACAGTGCATACATTTCCGGCTTGATGCCCTTTTTGACTTCCGTGTATATTTTGGTGGACAGGGTATCCACGCCGGGGCCTTTCGTAAAGTGGGTGATAATAAAATCATCCAGAGACATGGTAAAGGCCATCAGGAAGCCGGAGAGAACGCCGGGCAGGATATCCGGAAACACGACTTTAAAAAATGCCTGCATATGAGAGGCTCCCAGGTCAAGTGCTGCTTCATAAAGGCTGGGGTTGAGCTGTCTCATGCGCGGCATGACGCTCAGGATCACATAAGGGATATTGAAGGTAATGTGAGAGAGCAGTATGGTCATAAATCCAAACCGCAGCCCCAGTGTGATGAACAGAAGCATAAGGGAGATACCGGTGACAATGTCCGCATTGAGCATGGGAATATTGGTGATACCCATAATAACGGCCCGGTGCCTGCGTTTCATCGCCTGCATGGAGAGACAGGCCACCGTTCCGATAACAGTGGCTGCCAGCGCAGAGAGAAACGCGATCAGCAATGTATTGGACAATGCCTGCAGGATGGCATCGTTGCGGAACATGGACTGATACCATTTCAGCGTGAAACCGCCCCATTTTGCCCGGGAGCGGCTGGCGTTGAAGGACAGCACGATCAAAGTCACAATAGGCGCATATAAAAACAGAAATATAAGCGCGATATAAAAATTACGCAGTGTCTTTTTCATAGCTTGTTTCCCTCTCCTTCCCGGTCAAATACGGCTTCCACGACCATATTGACAATAATAAAGATCATCAAAACGATGGAAAGTCCGCTGCCCAGGTGCCAGTTACCGGTCTGTGTGAATTCCTGTTCGATCACATTGCCGATCAGCAGGATCTTACTGCCCCCCAGCAGGGTACTGATGACAAAGGTGGTCAGCGCCGGGATAAATACCATGGTAATACCGCTGATAATACCCGGCAGCGACAGCGGAAGCGTGATGCGCAAAAAGGTCTGTATGCCATTTGCCCCCAGATCCCTTGCGGCATTGATTACATTGCCGTCGATCTTGCAGAGGGCGTTATAAATGGGCAGTACCATAAATGGCAGGAAGTTATAGACCATACCGAGGATAATGGCGCCGGGGGTATTGATGATATCCAAAGCCGGCAGGTGCAAAAATGCCAGAACATTATTAATAACACCTGTTTTTTCTAATAAGGTCTGCCAGGCAAGCGTGCGGAGCAGAAAGTTCATCCACATGGGAAGGATGAAGATCAGCACGATAAAGCTGTGAGTGCTCACATGCATATTTGTCAGCATCATGGCAAGAGGATAGGCCAGAATAAAACAGATGACAGTGCTGACAAATGACAATTCAAGGGATAGCAGGAGCGCCTTAGAATGTTCTGCGGTTGCTATCGTTATGATATTGGACAGCGTAAAGGCACCGGTTTTATCTGTCATGCCATAGTAAAATACCATACACAGCGGGATGACGATAAAAGCGGCAGCCCAAAATACATAGGGAAAAGCAAGTGTTTTTTTATTCATTGACTCCGATTGCCTCCTCATCCTCGGACGCTGGCTTATTCATGATCTGAATGTTAAACGGCTCGACAGACAACCCGACCTGTGTACCGACAGAAAACATTTTTGTGGACTGCACCAGCCATTCAAAACCGGCAGCCATGACTTCCATCTCATAGTGAACTCCTTTGAAAATCACATGGCTTACGACACCCTGCAGGATACCTTTCTCAGGCAGGGTCAGCTCCACATCCTCGGGGCGGATGACGACATCCACCGGCTTGTTTTCGCCGAATCCCCTGTCCACACAGGCAAAGCGGGCACCCAGTATTTCCACCAGTTCATCGCGGATCATCGTGCCGTCTATGATATTGCTGTCACCGATGAAATCAGCTACAAAGGCGTTTTCGGGTTCGTTATAAATCATTTCCGGCGTACCGATCTGCTGAATATAGCCCTGATTCATGACGACAATGGTGTCTGACATGGTAAGAGCTTCTTCCTGATCATGAGTGACATAGATAAAAGTGATTCCCAGTTCATTTTTCAGACGGATCAGTTCATACTGCATATCCTGTCGCAGTTTCAGATCCAGTGCGCCCAGCGGTTCGTCCAGCAGAAGCACCCGTGGTTCATTGACGATTGCCCTGGCGATGGCGATTCGCTGCTGCTGACCGCCGCTGAGAGAATCGGGCATCCGCTTCTCATATCCTTCCAGATTGACCAGTTTGAGAGCATAGCGGATCTTGTCCCGGATATATGTCTGGGGTTTGTTCTTGATCCGCAGCCCAAAGGCAATATTTTCCCCGATATCCATGTGGGGAAAGAGGGCATATTTCTGGAACACGGTATTCAGAGGACGCCTGTTAGGCGGCCAGGATGTGATATCTGTTCCGTCAAAGATAACCTGCCCCGTATCAGGACTTTCAAAACCACCGATAATACGCAGTGTCGTAGTCTTACCACATCCACTGGGACCCAACAGGGTAAGAAATTCATTTTCCCGTATGTAAAGACTCATATCATCCAGCACAATATTCTGATCAAATGCCTTGGTGATATGCTGAAGATCAATCAGTTTATGCACAAACATTCCCTCCCTTACTTGCCATCAGTCATAAGGCGACTGACCTGCGCGTGCATCATGCAACAGGCCGCATATACGGACAGCGCAGCGAATGCGCAGTCCTGATTTGATGTCAAGACTTTTACCGTAAATTATAATTGTATCTTAAAAACTGGGCGGACTGCTGACCCAGATGACAGTGGCACCGGATTTTTTCCCGCATGCAATGTAGTGGGTTGCATTAGGGGTGAAATAGAAAGTCTCCCCCTTTTTTACAGGATAAGATTTCTTACCAAGGTGCAGAATAATACTGCCGGAGAGTACATAGCCAAATTCTTCCCCTTCGTGGGGATTGTCGGGATAGGTGGCACTTTCCGGTTCCAGAGTCAGTCGGATCGGTTCCATGATATTTTTCTGTGCATTGGGAATGATCCATTCAGTCATATATTTCCGGTCAGTTTCCAGTTTTTCAAAAAAGTCGTCTTTATGGAATACAATCTGTTCTTCCGTCTCTTCGCTGAAAAAATCTTTTAAATCTGTGCCAAGACACTGCAGAATATCCATAAGAGTGGCGATGGACGGTGAGGTCAGATCCCGTTCCAGCTGAGAGATAAACCCTTTGGAGAGTTCTGACCGGGCAGCCAGTTCCTCCTGGGTCAGCCCTTTCTGAACACGCAGAGCCTTAATCTTATTTCCAATATTCATATCAATCCCCCCCCGGTAAACAATAATAAACATAAAGTTTAATAAAACTAAACAAACGCCGATAACTATTATACCGTGTTTTTGCCTGTTGTCAACGAATTTTGTAAAAAAAGAAAGGATGAAAATTTTAGAGGATGTCCCTATTGAGATTAGCACCCGCGCATGTTATAATATTGGGAAAATAATACAGACAGGAGTCGGAGCGCAACACTCGGCGAGTCCTTTGGTATAACGGGTATGATGGAGGATAAAGATGGGAATGAGTCATGATAAATATGTTGCATATGTATCTACCTACACAACATCGGGAGATGCTCATGGCATTAAGATCTATGATGTGGATATGGAAAACGGCAGATTTATAGAGAAAGATCAGGTCAAAATCAGCAATTCTTCTTATGTTACGATCTCTCATAATCTGAAATATCTGTATTCGATCACCGATACGGGAGTGGAGGCCTATGAGATCAATCCTGCCAGCGGAGAACTGAAGATTCTCGGACATGGTTCTATCAACGGTATGAGAGGGTGTTATCTGTCGACGGATTATAATGACAGATTTTTATTTGTGGCAGGATATCATGATGGCAAGCTGACAGTGCTGAGGCTGAAGGAAGACGGCAGCATCGGGGAGATCACTGATGAGGTGTTCCATAAAGGGCTTGGCAGCATAGCAGAGCGAAATTTCAGACCACATATAAGCTGTGTGAAGATGACAAGAGACAATCAGTATGTGCTGGCGGCAGATCTGGGTATGGATCATGTGAATGTTTATCAGTTTCAGGAAAATACGGGGAGGATAAAGCAGATTGATGTGATCCGCAGTGAGATTGAATCTGCGCCCCGCCAGGTGAAGTTCACCAAGGACGGGAAGTTCCTTTATATTGTACATGAACTGAAGAATATTATTGATGTATACAGCTACAAAGTAGTTAAGGGAAATCCTGAGTTTGAGAAGTTACAGACCATTTCCACATTAAATGATTATCATTCAACCGGTTCGGCTGCCTGTACGCTGAATTTCTCGGCGGACGATAATTATCTGATCAGTTCTAATGCCGGAGATAACAGTGTGGTGGTATATCAGGTAAATCATGAGTCGGGGGAGTTGACAAAGCTGTTTTGTCTGCCGATCAGTGGCGATTATCCGAAGGATGCCAATTTCTTCCCGGATCTGCGCCATATTGTATCACTGAATCATGAATCCAATACGATGACATTTTTTAATGTGGATCTGGAAAAAGGGCTGCTTGTGATGAATGGAAAGGAAATACCGGTGGATAAGCCTAATTGTGTAATCTTTCATAAACTGGTGTAACTCTTACCGGGTGGAAAATGCAACAGACAACGGGGCAGCTTCTGACAGATTATGATAATCTGCCAGAAGCTGCCCCGTTTTATTTCCTGAAACAGACAGGGAAAAGTGCCGGGGAGGAGAAATCATATGTGAATGGAATCCGGAATCCAGACCAGCTCTTACAACTGGTATGCTGTCAGGATATTGTCCATGCAGATGCTTTTGGCGAGAGCAGGGGGAATATGCTGTGTCTCAAAGGAAGAGTAGCGGATTCCCATAGCCCACCATGATAACAGCTGTACGATCAGGGAGGCAGATAAGTCAATGTGCTCCAGGGGACGTAAAGCGCCGTTTTCGATAAAGACCATAATATATTCTGTCATAATTTTAAGGAATCTGCGGCGGCTTTTCCGGTAATGCTTGGCCAGAAATCTGAAATCATACTGGTTCTTTTCTATAAACAGGCAGCCCTCTGCATATCTGGACAGCAGATCAAAAGTATCCGAAATGAGCGATTCAAAACTGTAAGCGGCAGCATGGTCTGACAGATGCCCGGCAAAATCTTCCAGCTTGTCTTCCAGCAGAGAGATGATTTCATGTTCCAGACCGATAAAGAGATCGTCGGTTATGGGTCTTTCAAAATCCTGATCCGCAAAATCAGGGTCAATGGTGCATTTCAGTACGAAATGCATGATTTCTTCTTTGCCGGTAAAATCGTGGTAGATTGTGCCGACAGAAATGCCGACGGCTTTTGCAATATGACTGATCTGTGTTTTGGCGTAACCCTGCTGTAAAAAGAGTGTGGTAGCAGCACTGGCTATGGATTTGATGCGTTCGTTCATAGAGGAACTCCTTTTTAACGCCTGCTTCTATGTACAGTGGTGCAAGCGGTTTTGGATGTGTTGGGGCAGATATCCTGCTACAGACCTGTACTCAGTGAATGTTTGCAGGAATGAATGATTCATCTTATCAATTTTTTGCCTTAATGTCAAGACAGAGTGGAGGTAAAGTGAGACAAACACATGGGTGAATCAGTGGTGAACATAGCATGTATGAGGGCCAGAAATTGAAACAGTTATGATACCTACAGTCTGTTTTAAAACTTAACTATTGTATACAAATCATGAACGCTGATAATGCCGTTTTCGTAAACCTCGATATGGTCTACCTGGAATTTTAGTTTTATATAACTCCAAATGCTTCTAATGTTTCTTTGACATTAAGCATCTTGGTAGAAGTATCAAGCATTTGATCTATATAATCACCATCGCCCATTGTAGCAAAGAAAAGGACATCTTCTCTCTTAAAGTTGTTTTTTTGGAATATTTCATAGGGAAGTTGGTTGATAACTTCTTGCAATACTGTAAGCAGACTCACAGCAAAGTCCCATTTTTCTTTTGATGGGCTACAAAAATCCATATCTTTGCAACTATCAATAATGTCCGCGAGCGGCTGATAGAGGAAATTTGTATCTGTGCTAATATCATCAGGTGCCCATTCAAAATATTCTCTAGTATTCAAATCATTACCAAAATCCCATGTTATATAAAACCCGTAAAAATCATCAGTGGTAATCAGTCCAATCGCACAACGCTTTTCATGTTTGCCTGTACTTAGTATTTCATCAACAACCTTTGGTAAATTCTGGTTGCATTCATTTCTAAAGTTTTCAAATATTTGTAAATTCATAAGATACCTCCACACCGTCTCTATCACTGATAATCAGCTTATATTAAAAATTAAGGATAGCATATTCTTTTGCTGTTGCCCATCCACCCCTTGTGACAAAATGTCTCAAAGTTGCTATGGTGATAATTTGACTTTGCGGGTGGAATGGCCGGGGTGTGCCGGGGGCCGCCTTGAATTCATTCATGCGTTGCAAGGCCAATCAGTTGAAAAAAACGTTTCACCGAGCGGCTTTCGCCTGCCGCTTTGCTGCAGGCAAATCCGATTTTGCGTTTGGGGATTGGAACGGGAGATTTCAGGCGGATCAGTTTTCCGTTTTCCAGTTCGTCTCTGACAAAATCAGAGATAACGCAGGCGATTCCCATATCAATTTTTGCAAACTCTATGAGCAAATCCATAGTGGAGACTTCGATCAACCGGTCATTTTCCATCATATCCCGTGGCAGATATTGATTGACATATTGCCGGGTCAGGTTATCTTTGTCCAAAAGGATGAGCGCCGCCCAGGAAAAAAGGGAGCAAGCCGGGACGGTATGCTCGATTTTACTGCGTTTTTTTAAATTTTCAAGGTATGTTCTGGTAGTCACAAAGATATCCTGGATTTCCCGCAGGGGATAAAACTGCAGTTTGCCCGTTTTGGAAGGTTCACCGATCAGGCCAAGGTCGATGTCACCGCTTTCGAGGGCGCGGATGGTCTGGTAGCTGGGCTGGCAGGAAACGGAGATTCTGATATGGGGATTGTCATGGATAAAAGCACGCAGGTAGGGCAGGAGTACATAGCGGCAGAGTGTAGTGCTGACTCCGACAGACAGATGTCCCAGTCCCAGTTCCCCGGCTCTGCGAAGCTGTTCTTCCCCCAGCCGAATCGAAGCGAAGGCGGCATCTACCTGCCGGAAAAGGAGTTCTCCTTCCGGCGTCAGAGAAACGCCCCTTGAACTGCGGATAAAAAGGACCGTTCCCAGATTTTGCTCCAGCCGGGAAATGGATTTGCTGATGGCCGGCTGACTGATAAAGAGCTGACTTGCCGCCGCCGAGATATTGCCGCATCTGGCCACGGTGTGAAAAATATGATAAAGGTTGAGATTGTGTTCCATTTTCGTCCTCCTGCCTGCAAGTTGTTACAGGTTATAATAAACGAGTTTATCATAAAAAATAGTTATAGTAAATATAAGCAACAGGTATTTTTCAATATCCTCCATTCATGATAAGATAACCATAAAAAAGCAGATGCTGAACTGAAAAACAGAATCGAAAATAAGAACAGGAGAGCAAAAAAATGGGAATGACAATGACACAGAAAATTCTCGCCGCCCACGCCGGTCTTGATCAGGTAGAGGCCGGTCAGCTGATCGAGGCGGATCTGGATCTGGTACTGGGCAATGATATTACCAGCCCGGTGGCCATCCGGGAAATGGAAAAGATGCATACCAGCGGGGTATTTGATAAAGACAAGATAGCGCTTGTGCCTGATCATTTTGTACCCAATAAGGATATCAAATCGGCGGAACATTGCAAATGTGTCCGTGAATTTGCCTGTAAGCATGAGATTACCAATTATTTTGAAGTGGGGGAAATGGGAATTGAGCATGCACTGCTGCCGGAGAAGGGATTGACGGTGGCAGGGGATGTGATTATCGGTGCGGATTCCCATACCTGTACCTATGGCGCGCTGGGCGCTTTTTCCACAGGGGTGGGCAGTACGGACATGGCGGCGGGCATGGCAACCGGCAAAGCCTGGTTTAAAGTGCCTTCAGCGATCCGGTTTTGTCTGACGGGAAAACCTTCCAAATGGGTCAGCGGCAAGGATATTATTCTACATATCATCGGTATGATCGGTGTGGATGGTGCGCTGTATCAGTCCATGGAATTTACGGGGGACGGTATTGCCAGCCTGTCGATGGATGACCGTTTTACCATTGCCAATATGGCCATCGAGGCAGGCGGCAAAAACGGTATTTTCCCGGTGGATGACAAGGCTATTTCTTATATGAAGGAACATGCAAAGAAACCATACACCATTTATGAGGCAGATGAAGATGCGGTATACGAGGCGGAATATACCATTGATCTGAGCAGTCTGCGTCCTACGGTGGCGTTTCCGCATCTTCCCGAAAATACGAAGACTATTGACGAGATCAAAGAAGATATTAAAATTGATCAGGTGGTGATCGGTTCCTGTACCAATGGCAGACTGGATGATATCCGCACCGCAGCGCAGATTCTGAAGGGCCGGCATGTGGCAAAAGGGATGCGTTGCATTATTTTACCTGCGACGCAGGCTATTTATCTGCAGGCGATGGAAGAAGGGCTGCTGAAGAGTCTGATCGAAGCGGGATGTGTTGTCAGTACGCCCACCTGCGGCCCCTGTCTGGGCGGTTATATGGGGATTCTGGCGGCAGGTGAGCGGTGCGTTTCCACAACCAATCGTAATTTTGTGGGACGTATGGGGCATGTGGATTCAGAAATTTATCTGGCCAGTCCTGCAGTGGCGGCAGCCAGCGCAGTGACGGGGAAGATTTCCGGACCAGAGCAGCTTGAGAAAGGAGTCATTGAAAGATGAAAGCAAAAGGCAGTGTTTTTAAATATGGAGACAATGTGGATACAGACGTGATCATTCCCGCCAGGTATCTCAATTCTTCTGATCCGAAGGAATTGGCGGCTCATTGCATGGAGGATATTGACCAGGAATTTATCCAAAAGGTGAAAGAAGGCGATATGATTGTAGCCAATAAAAATTTTGGATGTGGTTCTTCCCGGGAGCATGCGCCCATAGCCATCAAGGCGGCGGGGGTCAGCTGCGTGATAGCGGAAACCTTTGCCCGCATCTTTTATCGCAACGCCATTAATATCGGCCTCCCCATCATTGAATGTCCCGGTGCGGCACGGGAGATCGAAGCGGGAGATCTGGTGGAAATCGACTTTGACAGTGGTCTGATAACGGATGTTACCAGTGGAAAATCCTGGCAGGGACAGGCATTTCCCGAGTTTATGCAAAGAATCATCCAGGCGGAGGGGCTGATTAATTATATCAACAGCGGTAAAACAGACAGCAAATAAAAAGCCGCTGCTTATGAAAGGTTTCTCGTTGCAAGCAGAGGAAAAAAGTGCTATACTCAACAATGTGCAATTTTGGATATAAGCCGTCGGCAGTGTCTTTGTACGGTGGTGTTTTGTGATATCAGCGGCAGGTGAGAGTGTGGCAGCAGCAAAAGGAAGCAGAAAAAAACAAAATACAGGAAACGGTAAGGGAAAGGGCAGGCAGAGTACCTCTGCGGCGCGAAGCAGTGTGCCTGAGAGCAGTCTGCGCGACGAGATATCGCTGATCGTTGTGCTGGCGCTGGCTGTCCTTTTATTTTTGTGCAATTTCGGACTGATCGGGCCGGTGGGTGATGCCGTGAGCCATTTTCTGTTTGGTATCTTCGGCATGCCAGCTTATGCGGCGCCGATCCTTATTTTTCTGGCAGTGGCATTCAGACTGGCAAACAGGGGCGAGAGTGTGGCCATGATCAAACTGGCCGCCGGGGTAGTCCTTGTTTTTCTGGCAGGTATCATCCTGGATATGACAGGGGGGATTGTCTCAGGTCTGCGTGAGTATGATATTCTGGCTTTTTATGAACACAGCAGTGAGAACCGGCGGGGCGGAGGCATCCTGTTTGGTTCTGTTGCCTATCTGCTCAATCACTTGCTGGATAAGACAGGAACGATACTGGTCCTGATTGTACTGGCGATTATCTGTATTGTAATCATCACGGAGAAATCTCTTTTAAAAGGGGTCCGGGCAGGCAGCCGTAAGGTATATGAGAGTGCCGTGGAGGACTCTAACCGCAGGCGGGAGCGCAGTGAGCGCCGGCGGTTAGAGGAGCATCGGCGCCAGGAAGAGATGCGGCTGAAGCGGGAGCAGGAAGAGCAGGAGAAGATACTGCGCATGGACCGGAAGGTCAGTGGCGTCATATTGGATACGGCGCTGGCAAAGGAGAAGCCGGGGCGGGAATCCGCGCATGGGGATGATATTCATGAGATTGTCTTAAATGAGGAAGAGACTGCCGGGACGGAGCGGATACGCATCCATACAGCCGGTGCAGAGGAAGAAAGTGCGGCGGGAAAGAGGCGAAAAAAGGCCGGAGAAGACAGGACGGTTGCATCCGCCGGAGGACCGGAGCCGGTCTCTGCCATGCCGCAGCTTCATATCCAGCCATATCAGCCGGGGAATATGACGGAAGTCTCCCTGCCGGAAGATCTGTCTTATATGGAGGCGGAGGAAGGGACGGACTCCGTGCATATACCGGAGGATACCTCCTTTGTTTTTGAAGAAGGACAGGCAGTATCCGGATTCCGGGAGCCGGACGTTCCGGCCACTGAGCCGGAGCCTTTGCCCGGAGAAGAGAAGGCGTCGGCAGATCGCAGACCACAGGCTTTTGAGAGCGGCAGAGAGAAAAAGGCAGGGAACAGTTCCGGCGCCGCGCAGACAGCGGTGGCAGCGCCGCAGGCGGCAAACGGTGAGAAAAAGCATACGACGCGGCTGGAAAAATATGCATTTCCGCCGCTTAATCTGCTCAATAAAGGGGATAACAAAGGTTCGGGCGATACGAAAGCACAGCTGCGGGAGACAGCCATTCATTTGCAGCAGACCCTCCAGACATTTGGGGTAAAAGTAACCGTTACCGATATCAGTCAGGGACCGGCGGTGACCCGTTATGAATTACAGCCGGAGCCGGGGGTAAAGGTAAGTAAGATTGTCAGTCTCACTGATGATATCAAACTGAACCTGGCGGCAACGGACATCCGGATCGAAGCGCCGATTCCGGGCAAAGCGGCGGTCGGCATCGAGGTGCCAAACCGGGAAAACGCGATGGTATTTTTGCGGGATTTGCTGGAGAGCAAAGAATTTCAGACCTTTCCCGCCAATCTTGCCTTTGCGGTTGGTAAAGATATTGCAGGGAAAACGGTCGTGACGGATATTGCCAAGATGCCGCATATGCTCATTGCCGGCTCCACCGGCTCCGGCAAGAGTGTATGTATCAATACATTGATTATGAGTATTTTGTACAAGGCCTCACCGGATGATGTGAAGCTGATCATGATAGATCCCAAAGTGGTGGAACTGAGTGTGTATAACGGGATTCCCCATTTGCTGATACCGGTCGTTACCGATCCGAAAAAAGCCGCCGGCGCTCTGCACTGGGGTGTGGCGGAAATGACAGACCGTTATAAGAAGTTTGCGGATCTTAATGTACGGGATATGAAGGGCTATAACAAAAAAGTGGAGGTTATGACCGGAGAGGATGCGCCAGCCAAGATGCCGCAGATCGTAATCATTGTGGATGAGTTGGCAGACCTGATGATGGTGGCGCCCGGAGAGGTGGAAGAGTCGATCTGCCGTCTGGCACAGCTGGCCAGAGCCGCCGGTATTCACCTGATCATTGCCACACAGAGGCCCAGTGTGGATGTCATTACCGGGCTGATTAAGGCCAATATGCCCAGCCGTGTGGCTTTTGCCGTTTCCAGCGGTGTGGATTCCCGGACGATTCTGGATATGAACGGTGCGGAAAAGCTGTTGGGCAAAGGCGATATGCTGTTTTATCCCCAGGGGTATCCCAAGCCGGTCCGTGTTCAGGGTGCTTTTGTTTCTGATAAGGAAGTGAGCGATGTCGTTGATTTTCTGAAAAACCAGGCCATAGGTAATGTATATAATGAGGATGTGCAGGAGCAGATTCAGAGTATGAGAAGCACATCTGGAGGGCAGGGAGCGGGCGGCAATGCGGCCGGCCGGGATGAATATTTTGTGGATGCCGGCAGATTTATCATTGATAAAGAGAAAGCGTCGATCGGACAGTTGCAAAGGGCTTTTAAAATCGGCTTTAACCGTGCGGCCAGGATTATGGATCAGTTGTACGAGGCCGGTGTGGTAGGGGAAGAAGAAGGGACGAAACCCCGGAAGATTCTGATGAGTATGGAAGCGTTTGAACAGTTTATAGAAGAATGTGTATAGGAAGGAAAACCCCGTCACCGAAGGAGAGAAAAGGATGAAGACTGATATTCAGATCGCGCAGGAAGCCAGAATGGAACCGATAATCGGGATCGCAAAAAAGCTGTCCCTTGCCGAAGAGGAACTGGAACTGTATGGCAGATATAAAGCCAAGATTTCCGACGCCGCGCTGGCAAGAGCCGGACAGCACCCCCGGGGGAAATTAATACTGGTGACAGCCATCAATCCCACGCCGGCAGGGGAAGGCAAGACGACGGTCAGCGTAGGACTGGGGCAGGCTTTTGGCAGACTGGGAAAACGGGCGGTGACGGTGCTTCGGGAGCCGTCTCTGGGTCCCTGCTTTGGTATCAAAGGCGGTGCAGCCGGGGGCGGTTATGCGCAGGTGGTACCGATGGAAGATCTGAATCTGCATTTTACAGGTGATTTTCATGCGGTTACATCTGCCAACAATCTGCTGGCTGCCCTGCTTGACAATCATATGCAGCAGGGAAACAGTCTGGGGATTGATCCGGGGAGTGTGGTCTGGAAACGGTGCCTGGATATGAATGACCGCACGTTGCGTCATCTTGTCATTGGTCTGGGCAGTAAGGCGGACGGCGTGGTGCGGGAAGATCACTTTGTGATCACGGTCGCTTCCGAGATCATGGCGGTGCTCTGTCTGGCGGAAGATATGAAAGATCTGAAGAAGCGTCTTTCGAGGATGGTGGTGGCATATACGTATGACGGGCAGGCGGTAACGGCCGGGCAGTTGCAGGCGGTGGGTGCAATGGCGGCGCTGCTGAAGGATGCCATGAAACCGAATCTGATACAGACCCTGGAGCATACGCCGGTCTTAATTCATGGTGGTCCTTTCGCCAACATTGCGCATGGATGTAATTCCGTGCGCGCCACCAAGGCAGCTCTGGGGATGGCGGATTATATCATAACGGAAGCCGGCTTCGGGGCAGATTTGGGAGCCGAGAAGTTTTTTGATATCAAATGCCGTGCGGCCGGTCTGGATGTGGATGCGGCAGTGCTGGTGGCGACCATCCGGGCACTGAAATATAATGGCGGTGTGCCCAAAGCGCAGCTTGGAAGCGAAAATCTCAAAGCGCTGGCGGCAGGAATCTCCAATCTGGAAAAGCATATGGAAAACCTGCATAAATATGGTGTGCCTGTAGTAGTGGCCCTGAATGCCTTCGTTACGGATACGGAGGCAGAGGTGGCTTTTGTAAGAGAGTTCTGTCAGGCACGGGGCTGTGAGTTCGCGCTGGCCCGTGTCTGGGAAAAAGGCGGGGAAGGCGGCATATCTCTGGCGGAAAAGGTCCTTCACACGCTGGAGACAAAAGAGAGCCATTTCAGACCATTGTATGATGAGAATCTGCCCATCAGGGAGAAGATCGGGACCGTTGCCAGGGAAATCTATGGCGCCGGCGCCGTAGTCTATACAGGAAATGCAGGAAAACAGATAGACAGACTGGAAGCACAGGGATATGGTAATCTGCCGGTCTGCATGGCCAAGACACAGTATTCGCTGTCGGATGATCCGGCTCTGCTTGGCAGGCCGGAGGGCTTTACGCTTACCGTAAGAGAGGTTTATGTCTGTGCGGGGGCCGGTTTTCTTGTGGCACTAACCGGAACGGTCATGACCATGCCCGGACTTCCGGCGCATCCGGCGGCGTATGATATTGATGTGGATGAGACAGGACGGATAACAGGATTGTTTTAGAAAGAAGGAGATATATGGCGAAAATAATAGACGGAAAGGCGGTTTCCGGACAGATTAGGGATGAGGTAAAAGAGAAGATAGAGGCGCTGCGCAGGGAAGGAAAAGAAGTCACTCTGGCAGTGGTTCAGGTTGGCAGTGATCCGGCCTCCTGTGTTTACGTCAATAATAAGAAAAAAGCCTGCGCCTATGTAGGGATCAAATCCCTGGCATATGAGTTGCCGGAAGAGACGACGGAGGAAGAACTGCTGGCATTGATTGATAAACTTAACCGGATGGAGGAATGTAACGGTATTCTTGTGCAGCTTCCTCTGCCTGTGCATATTGATGAGGACAAAGTGATCGATGCTATCTCGCCGGATAAGGATGTGGACGGATTCCATCAGAGCAATACAGGTGCGCTCTGTATCGGTCGTCCGGGCTTTCTGCCCTGTACACCGGCGGGAATTGTGGAACTGCTCAGGCGCTCCGGTGTGGAACTGGCTGGCAGAAATTGTGTGGTAGTGGGACGGAGCAATATCGTGGGTAAACCTGTGGCATTGCTGCTTCTGCGGGAAAATGCCACTGTGACCATCGCCCATTCCAAAACCGAAAATCTGAAAGCGCTGTGCAGGCAGGCGGATATCCTGGTGGTTGCCGTTGGCAAACCGAAAATGATAAACAGGGAATATATCAAAGAGGGTGCGGTGGTTGTCGATGTGGGAATTCACAGAAATGAAGCCGGAAAACTGTGCGGTGATGTGGATTTTGCGGATGTGGAGGAAAGGTGCAGTGCCATTACGCCCGTTCCCGGTGGGGTGGGCCCCATGACAATAGCCATGCTGATGAAAAACTGTATGCTGGCGGTGTGCGGGAAAGGAAGAGAGGCCGGCAGGTAAGGCGTTTCCTTTATCCCACTTCTACAGAAAGGGTACGTAGGAATGAAATGCTTGAACTGCGGAAATGAGATAGATGAGGGAAAACTGTACTGTTCCCACTGCGGATATGAGATACAGCTTGTCCCTGATTTTGAGCCGGAGATAGAAGAGAAGGTAAGTGATGTCCTGGAAGGCATTACCAGCAATCTGATAGAGAGTGAACAGCAGGAAGAAGAACAGCGGCGTCAGGCATGGGAGGAAAAGAAAAACGGAAAACTGCGTTTTTATTCTGCCGTCACGGCAGTGATTCTGATAATAGCGTTGGCTGCAGGATTTTTTGTGGCGGATCAGAGAAACAGTCTGGAAAAACAGCTTGCAAAAGCGCAGGAAAACGCAGAAGAAAAGAAGTATGATAAAGCGATTGCATACATGCTGCGGGCCGTTGAGCTGGACAATACCGATCTGAATATAAAAAATATGCTGGGGGCGTATTATGTTCTGGATGGGCAGACAGAATATGCGATCGCCACATTTGAGAGTGTACTGGACACAGACCGGGAAAATGAGGATGCTTACCGAAATCTGATTGCTATTTATGAAAAAGAAGGAGAGTATGAAAAGATCAATGCACTGATCCGTTCCGGTGGTTCGGAGAAGATTATCAATACTTTTACCAAATATATTGCCAATCCTCCCCAGTTCAGTCATGAACAGGGTACTTATGACGAGATATTGTCACTGAAGCTGACTACAAATACCACCGGAACCGTGTATTATACGTTGGATGGCAGTCAGCCGGATGAAAAGAGTGCCGTTTATCGCAACTCTATCGTTCTGGAAGACGGAATTTATACGGTAAGAGCGTATTTTGTCAATGACTATGGCATACAGAGTGAAACGGCGGTACAGATTTATCAGATCCATCTGGATAAGGCACATGAACCGGAAGTCATGCCGGATTCTGGCGAGTATACAAGTCCGCAAATGATCTCAGTGACGGTTCCCAAGGGAGAGCAGGTGTATTATACGGTCGACGGCAGTACGCCGACCAGAGACAGTATTCCTTATAACAATCCCATTGCCCTTCCTATAGGCGGCAGTTCCTATCGGTTTATTTCTTACAGTGAGGATGGGGCAGCCAGTGAAGTGGTCAGACGGGATTATGCCTTTGTCTTTGAATCCGTCCTCAATCTGGAAAGTGCCATGAATCTGCTTGTGGTGGGGTTGATGGAAAAAGGGGTGATTGCGGATACAGACTGTTCCGTACCGGGAAAGGGCGGACGGAATCTGTACGTGTGCAGCAGTGCCATTTCGATCAATGAGAGAAATTATTTTCTTGTGGTGGAATATTATGAAGATCCAACCGGTGTAAACACAAGGACAGGAAATATGTATTGTGTGGATGCGGAGACAGGGGGGCTTTATACGGCGGCCACAACGGATGACGGGCATTATTCTGTTGTCTCTTTTTGATGGAAAAAGATGAATGTTGCATTTGGCGGCAGGATAATTTACTATATTTGTAAAGAAAAAGGAGAAAATTATGTTTCAGATTTTGGAAGCCAGAGAATTGACGGAAAATATCTATCTGATGGTCGTTAAGGCGGCCCGGGTGGCAAAATCGTGCCAGCCAGGGCAGTTTGTGATCGTGCGAATGGATGAGGAGGGGGAGCGGATTCCCCTGACAATCTGTGACTATGACAGGCAGGCAGGCACTGTGACCATTGTATTTCAGGGGGTGGGAGCCGAGACAAAACGGATGGCCGGCCTGCAGGCGGGCGATGGTTTCCGCGATTTTGCAGGGCCTCTTGGATGTGCCTCTGAACTGATCTCAGAAGAACCGGCAGCACTGCAACAAAAGAAAATCCTGTTTGTGGCCGGCGGCGTAGGGACAGCTCCGGTATATCCTCAGGTGAAATGGCTGCATGAAAACGGGGTGCAGGCAGATGTGATTGTAGGTGCCAAGACGAAAGAACTGCTCATACTGGAAGAGGAAATGAAAGCTGTGGCGGGCAATCTGTATGTTACGACAGATGATGGTTCTTATGGTAGGAGCGGGATGGTGACACAGACCATACAGGATCTGGTGGAAAAAGAAGGCAAGATCTATGATGTGTGCATAGCCATCGGACCGATGATCATGATGAAATTTGTCTGCAAGATGACAGAGCAGTTACATATTCCCACAGTGGTGAGCCTGAATCCCATAATGGTGGACGGGACAGGTATGTGCGGAGCCTGCCGAGTGACAGTAGGCGGCGAAGTGAAGTTTGCCTGTGTGGACGGGCCGGAATTTGACGGACATAAAGTGGATTTTGACCAGGCGATGAAGCGTCAGCAGATCTATAAGACGGCGGAAGGCAGAGCGCTTTTACGGGAACAGGAAGGTGACACCCATCATGGCGGGTGCGGAAACTGCGGAGGTGACAAATAATGGATGTGTTAAAGAAAGTACCGGTACGTGAGCAGGAACCCGCGGTGCGTGCCTGCAATTTTGAGGAAGTATGCCTGGGGTACAACCGGGAAGAGGCGATGGAGGAAGCGGCGCGGTGTATCAACTGCAAAAATGCCCAGTGTGTCAAAGGCTGTCCGGTAGCCATTGATATCCCCGGTTTTATCGCACAGATCAAAGAGGGAAAGATGGAAGAGGCTTACCGGATTATCAGCAATTCCAGCGCACTTCCGGCAGTGTGTGGCCGGGTGTGCCCCCAGGAGAGCCAGTGTGAAGGAAAGTGTATCAGAGGGATCAAAGGAGATCCCGTTTCTATCGGTAAACTGGAACGTTTTGCTGCCGACTGGGCCGGTGAGAACGGCATAAAGCCGGACGGGGCGGCGGAAAAGAAGGGTAAAAAAGTAGCTGTGATCGGCTCTGGCCCGGCAGGGCTTACCTGTGCGGGTGATCTGGCGAGAATGGGCTATGACGTGACCATCTTTGAAGCACTTCACGAGGCGGGAGGCGTACTGGTGTACGGGATTCCGGAATTTCGTCTTCCCAAGGAAAAAGTGGTGCGCAGAGAGATTGAAAACGTAATGGCGCTGGGGGTAAAGATCGAAACGGATGTGGTGATCGGCAAATCCACGACCATTGATGAGTTGATGGAAGAGGAAGGATTTGACGCAGTCTTTATCGGTTCCGGTGCGGGTCTTCCCAAGTTTATGGGGATTCCGGGAGAACAGGCCAATGGTGTATTTTCTGCCAATGAATATCTGACGAGAAGCAATCTGATGAAGGCCTTTGACGAAAAGGCAAGGACACCTATCATGCATGGCAAGAAGGTGGCCGTGGTGGGCGGAGGCAATGTGGCTATGGACGCGGCCAGGACAGCACTGCGTCTGGGAAGCGAAGTACATATTGTCTACAGAAGAAGCGAGGAAGAACTTCCCGCCAGAGTGGAAGAAGTACATCATGCCAAAGAAGAGGGGATCATATTTGATCTGCTGACAAATCCGGTGGAGATTCTTGCTGATGAAAATGGCTGGGTCAGCGGTATCAGGTGTATCCGTATGGAACTGGGAGAACCGGATGATTCCGGCAGAAGAAGACCGGTCGTGATTCCGGATTCGGAATTTGTCATTGATGCAGACACGGTGATCATGTCCCTGGGAACATCGCCCAATCCACTGATCTCTTCCACGACAGAAGGACTGGAAGTAAATAAATGGAAATGCATCATCGCAGACGAAGAGCACGGCAAGACTACAAAAGAAGGCGTCTATGCCGGCGGTGACGCCGTGACCGGTGCTGCCACCGTCATATTGGCGATGGGAGCCGGCAAAGCGGGCGCAAAAGGCATTGACGAATACCTGAGCGGGAAATAAAAACAAACGCGGTACTGGAAACAGCATCCCGGGGACGCTGCATGGAATGAGGAACGGCTGCAGAGCAGACGTGAAACATTCCGGGGAAGAGGTAGCGGAAGGCTGGATGCGGTACTGGAATAGGAGGAACAACCATGGCATGGTGTCCGAATTGCAGAAATGAGTATGTGGAAGGGATTACGGTATGTGCTGACTGTGGCAGTGAACTGGTAGAGACGCTGCCACAGGAAACAGAGGAAAGATGGCCGCAGGAGACAGAGCCGCAATCCTTGCAGGGGGAGTCCGTGTCCGAGATGGACGGAGCGGATGACGCTAAGACGCCTGCGGATGGTATCATACGGACAAGGGCGGCAATGCCAGGGGCTTACAAAGACAATGCACAGAAGGCGGCCGACTTTAAGGATTCCGGTTATACACTGACAGGAGTAGGGATACTGGGCCTGTTGGCCGTGGTGTTATCAGCTATGGGTGTGCTCCCTGTCCGTATGGGTGGCAGTGCGGCTTTTTTGAGTTATGGTGTTATGGGTGCCATGTTCCTGCTTTTCCTTGTAATAGGGATCCGTTCCATGCAGTCGGCAAAAGCCTATAAGAAAAAAGCACTGACTGAAAACAGTCTCAAAGAGCAGATTATGAACTGGTGCCGGGAAAACCTGACGGCAGAAAATATAGATAACGGGCTGTCATTGGCGGACACAGCGGAAGAAGAAAAATACTTTAAGCGTACGGAACTGATCCGCGAACGCATTTCACACAGTTTTATCAATATCGAAGAGGGATTTCTGGATAATCTGATCGATGAATTTTATCCGGAGATTTTTGAGGCGTAAGACGGCAGGAGATGAAAATAACAATCCTTTGTGTAGGTAAAATAAAAGAATCCTTTTACCGGCAGGCAGTAGAGGAATATAGTAAGCGCCTTTCCGGATACTGTAAAACGGAAGTGGTCGAAGTGGCCGACGAAATGACAAGAGACGGGGCCGGGGCGGCGCAGGAGGAGCTGGTGCGAAAAAAAGAAGGAGAGCGGCTCCTCTCCAGAATCAGACCAGATGCCTTTGTCATTACACTGGAGATAACAGGGAAAAAGATGGATTCACTGCAGTTCGCGGATTTGTTACAAAAGATCGGCACGGAGGGAAAAAGTCATATCCAGTTTGTGATAGGCGGGTCCCTGGGGCTTCACCACCTGGTCAGCGAGAAGGCAGATATAAAACTCAGTTTTTCAGATATGACATTTCCCCATCAGCTGATGAGGGTCATTTTGTGTGAACAGATCTATCGTGGTTATCGTATTATCAATCGGGCGCCGTACCATAAGTAAATGTGAAAAGGAACGGATGTTTTTGGAAATAAAAAAATAAGAATTATATTGTTAACCCCATGGGAGTTTGCGGCTTCCATGGGGTTTTGGCGTTTATGACAATAACATGCTTGCCAGGCAGGGATATTATGGCAGGGTCTGTGTTTCTTCTGGCGGGATATATTCTAATAAATCAGAGGGGCTTTGGATAGTGTCAAGATTTTTTCGCAAATTTAATTTCCACCGTTTGGCAGCCGGTAGT